>NZ_JBFTMN010000073.1:0-318 GCF_056397005.1 Pseudomonas sp. 05N431 | reverse complement strand
GCGAGCAAGCTCGCTCCCACAGGGGATGAGGGATGAGACATAAATCCCGGGTGCTTTTTTTCTGTGCCTGAAATTGGTCTCGAAAACACCATACCCCCATTGTGGGAGCGAGCTTGCTCGCGATWGCKKTSTGTCAGYCAGYATCAATGYTGAATGTTAGAWSGKCATCGCGAGCAAGCTCGCTCCCACAGGGGATGAGGGATGAGRCATAAATCCCGGGTGCTTTTTTTCTGTGCCTGAAATTGGTCTCGAAAACACCATACCCCCATTGTGGGAGCGAGCTTGCTCGCGATTGCGGTGTGTCAGTCAGCATCAATG
>NZ_JBFTMN010000072.1:0-350 GCF_056397005.1 Pseudomonas sp. 05N431 | reverse complement strand
GAGTTGTGCTCGGGGTCAGCTGCTCGAAATTGCCACCGGTGGTGCTTTCGATGGTAGTGCTGACGGTGCTGCCGTTTTTGTAAACGTCGTTCGCCGGAGTATCGACCACCACGGAGCCAGTGGTTTTGCCAGCCTCGATGTTGATCACCGCACCGTTGGACAGGGTGACGCTCATCGCGGTGCCGGCCGGGTTGCTCAGGGTCGCGGTGTAGGTGATCTGCCCGCCTTCAACCACCGAACCATTCGCGGTCAGGCTCAGGCCGGTGTTGTCGATCGAATCGGTGATGGTGGTCACCGCTGGCGTCGTGCTCGGGGTCAGCTGCTCGAAGTTGCCGCCAGTGGTGCTTTCC
>NZ_JBFTMN010000071.1:0-356 GCF_056397005.1 Pseudomonas sp. 05N431 | reverse complement strand
TGCTCGAAATTGCCGCCGGTGGTGCTTTCGATGGTRGTGCTGACGGTGCTGCCRTTTTTRTARACGTCGTTCGCCGGGGTGTCGACCACCACGGAGCCGGTGGTTTTACCGGCCTCGATATTGATCACGGCGCCGTTGCTCAGCGTGACGCTCATGGCGGTGCCGGCTGGATTGSTCAGGGTSGCGGTGTAAGTGATCTGCCCGCCTTCAACCACTGAACCATCAGCGGTCAGGCTCAGGCCGGTGTTGTCGATCGAGTCGGTGATCGTCGTAACGGCCGGAGTTGTGCTCGGGGTCAGCTGCTCGAAATTGCCACCGGTGGTGCTTTCGATGGTAGTGCTGACGGTGCTGCCGTT
>NZ_JBFTMN010000070.1:0-361 GCF_056397005.1 Pseudomonas sp. 05N431 | reverse complement strand
CTCAACAGGCCGAGCGTTAGCTCGCCTGCCGCTGTTGACCTTGATCCACCCGCCCCTTCGGAAGGCCGAGTGGAGGTGTTGACCTTGATCCACCCGCGCAGCGCCGTACGGCGCAGCCGGACACATCGAGAGGAGGTCGTCGCGAAGCAGACCGTAGGCGATGCCCCCTGATGGACACCGGAGTCGCGAAGCAGACCGTAGGCGATGCGTGCCGTACGCTTGGGGCGAGCGTTTTTTTGCTTACTTTTTTTAGGCGCTTGTAAAAAAAGTGAGTCGCCGTCAGGCGAAACCGTAAGTGCGCTTGTAAAAAAAGTGAGTCGCCGTCAGGCGAAACCGTAAGTGGCCGTTACCGCAGAAATGG
>NZ_JBFTMN010000069.1:0-378 GCF_056397005.1 Pseudomonas sp. 05N431 | reverse complement strand
CGGCCGGTGGCGTCGTAGTGCAGCAATTGGCGGTGTTGCGCGGCGGGTTGCTGGTCGAGTTTGCCGATCAGGTTGTCGGCGGGGTCGTACTCGAAGTGCTTTTGCACCGCTGCCGGCATCAGCGATAGCTGACTGCTGTGGCGGCGTTGGCGTGAGCGCAAGCGGCCGCTACGGTCGTATTCGCTGCGAGTGCTGATCTGGCCTTGGGTRCGCAGCACTTCGCGGTGCAGGCGGTCGCGTTCGAAGTCGCTGATGACCTGGCCGTCGAGGTTGATCTGGTGCAGGTGGCCGCTGCCGTAGTACAGGCGATTGAGCCAGCGGCCGTCGGGCAGTTGGGTCTGGATCAGGTTGCCGAGTTCGTCGTAGTGGTGGTGCAGG
>NZ_JBFTMN010000068.1:0-449 GCF_056397005.1 Pseudomonas sp. 05N431 | reverse complement strand
TGGTGCTTTCGATGGTGGTACTGACGGTGCTGCCGTTCTTGTAGACGTCATTGGCCGGGGTGTCGACCACCACCGAGCCGGTGGTTTTACCAGCTTCGATGTTGATCACGGCGCCGTTGCTCAGCGTGACGCTCATGGCGGTGCCGGCCGGATTGCTCAGGGTGGCGGTGTAGGTAATCTGCCCACCTTCAACCACCGAACCCGTCGCGGTCAGGCTCAACCCAGTGTTATCGATCGAGTCGGTGATCGTCGTAACGGCCGGGGTGCTGCTTGGAGTCAGCTGCTCGAAGTTGCCACCGCTGGTGCTTTCGATGGTGGTACTGACGGTGCTGCCGTTCTTGTAGACGTCATTGGCCGGGGTGTCGACCACCACCGAGCCGGTGGTTTTACCAGCTTCGATGTTGATCACGGCGCCGTTGCTCAGCGTGACGCTCATGGCGGTGCCGGCC
>NZ_JBFTMN010000067.1:0-452 GCF_056397005.1 Pseudomonas sp. 05N431 | reverse complement strand
CCGATACGGCCGCCGGTACGGAAAACCAGACCCTGAGCATTGACGTGCTGGCCAATGACACCGATGTCGACGACGGTCACCTGTTCACGCTGAACTCAGCCAGCGCGCCAGCCAACAAGGGCAGTGCCAGCGTGGTCGGCAACCAGCTGCTGTTCAACCCCGGAGCTGACTTCGATCATCTGGCGCAAGGGGTGGTCGAGCACGTGACGCTCAGTTACCAGATGCAGGATGAACACGGCGCGCTTTCGAGTTCCACGGTGGACGTCACTATCACCGGCACCAACGACGCGCCGGTRGCRGTGGCCGATACGGCCGCCGGTACGGAAAACCAGACCCTGAGCATTGACGTGCTGGCCAATGACACCGATGTCGACGACGGTCACCTGTTCACGCTGAACTCAGCCAGCGCGCCAGCCAACAAGGGCAGTGCCAGCGTGGTCGGCAACCAGCTG
>NZ_JBFTMN010000066.1:0-452 GCF_056397005.1 Pseudomonas sp. 05N431 | reverse complement strand
GAAGTCAGTTCCGGGGTTGAACAGCAGCTGGTTGCCGACCACGCTGGCACTGCCCTTGTTTACTGGCGCACTGGCCGAGTTCAGTGTGAACAGGTGACCGTCATCGACGTCGGTGTCGTTGGCCAGCACGTCAATGCTCAGGGTCTGGTTTTCCGTACCGGCGGCCGTATCGGCCACTGCCACCGGCGCGTCATTGGTGCCGGTGATAGTGACGTCCACCGTGGAGCTTGAGAGCGCTCCGTACTGATCCTGCATCTGGTAATTGAGCGTCACGTGCTCGACCACGCCCTGCGCCAGGTGGTCGAAGTCAGTTCCGGGGTTGAACAGCAGCTGGTTGCCGACCACGCTGGCACTGCCCTTGTTTACTGGCGCACTGGCCGAGTTCAGTGTGAACAGGTGACCGTCATCGACRTCGGTGTCGTTGGCCAGCACGTCAATGCTCAGGGTCTGGT
>NZ_JBFTMN010000065.1:0-459 GCF_056397005.1 Pseudomonas sp. 05N431 | reverse complement strand
CGCAGCCGAACGCGGCCTGCGGCCGCTGCTACAGGGTTGTGYRCACCGCAGCTTTTGTAGCAGCTGGCGCAGCCGGCGTTCGAGTGCGAAGCGCTCGCCAATGCGAACGCCCCGGTGAATCTGACGCACCGCGGCGTCTGGTTTTACGACTGCTGCGCAGCCGAACGCGGCCTGCGGCCGCTGCTACAGGGTTGTGCGCACCGCAGCTTTTGTAGCAGCTGGCGCAGCCGGCGTTCGAGTGCGAAGCGCTCGCCAATGCGAACGACTCGGTGAGCCTGACRYACCGCAGGGCATGGTTTTACGACTGCTGCGCAGCCGAACGCGGCCTGCGGCCGCTGCTACAGGGTTGTGTACACCGCAGCTTTTGTAGCAGCTGGCGCAGCCGGCGTTCGAGTGCGAAGCGCTCGCCAATGCGAACGCCCCGGTGAATCTGACGCACCGCGGCGCCTGGATTTACGA
>NZ_JBFTMN010000064.1:0-489 GCF_056397005.1 Pseudomonas sp. 05N431 | reverse complement strand
GGAGTTGTGCTCGGGGTCAGCTGCTCGAAATTGCCACCGGTGGTGCTTTCGATGGTAGTGCTGACGGTGCTGCCGTTTTTGTAAACGTCGTTCGCCGGAGTATCGACCACCACGGAGCCAGTGGTTTTGCCAGCCTCGATGTTGATCACGGCGCCGTTGCTCAGCGTCACGCTCATCGGCGTACCAGCCGGATTGGTCAGGGTCGCGGTGTAAGTGATCTGGCCACCTTCGGTGACCGAACCGGTGGCCGCCAGGGACAGGCCGGTGTTATCGATCGAGTCGGTGATGGTGGTCACCGCCGGGGCGGTGCTTGGAGTCAGCTGTTCGAAGTTGCCGCCAGTGGTGCTTTCGATGGTGGTACTGACGGTGCTGCCGTTCTTGTAGACGTCATTGGCCGGGGTGTCGACCACCACCGAGCCGGTGGTTTTACCAGCTTCGATGTTGATCACGGCGCCGTTGCTCAGCGTGACGCTCATGGCGGTGCCGGCC
>NZ_JBFTMN010000063.1:0-491 GCF_056397005.1 Pseudomonas sp. 05N431 | reverse complement strand
GGTGGAACGTCATGCTGCCGGTGTCGCTGCTGGTCGGGTTGAGGTAGATGGTGTAGGTGCCCGTGGCCGGCAGCGTCAGGGTGTCCGTGTAGGATCCTGTCGACCACAGGTTGGAATAAATGTTGCCATTACTGGTRCTGGCGTTACCGCTGGCATCGGGTTTGTAGACAGTGAGCGCTTCGCTACGGGGATATGTGGAATTGGGTGCGCTGAGGTAAATACGCTGGCCGGCAGTGCCGCTGAAAGTAAGGCTGCCATTCTGGCCGATGGCGGTTGTGGTCAGGGTGACATCGGCGCCATCAATGCTGATGGTGCCCGTGACATCCGCCGGGACGCTGATCAGGTGGAACGTCATGCTGCCGGTGTCGCTGCTGGTCGGGTTGAGGTAGATGGTGTAGGTGCCCGTGGCCGGCAGCGTCAGGGTGTCCGTGTAGGATCCTGTCGACCACAGGTTGGAATAAATGTTGCCATTACTGGTACTGGCGTTATTA
>NZ_JBFTMN010000062.1:0-491 GCF_056397005.1 Pseudomonas sp. 05N431 | reverse complement strand
GTAGATGGTGTAGGTGCCCGTGGCCGGCAGCGTCAGGGTGTCCGTATAGGATCCTGTCGACCACAGGTTGGAATAAATGTTGCCATTACTGGTGCTGGCGTTACCGCTGGCATCGGGTTTGTAGACRGTGAGCGCTTCGCTACGGGGATATGTGGAATTGGGTGCGCTGAGGTAAATACGCTGGCCGGCTGTGCCGCTGAAGGTAAGGCTGCCATTCTGGCCGATGGCGGTTGTGGTCAGGGTGACATCGGCGCCATCAATGCTGATGGTACCCGTGACATCCGCCGGAACGCTGGTCAGGTGGAACGTCATGCTGCCGGTGTCGCTGCTGGTCGGGTTGAGGTAGATGGTGTAGGTGCCCGTGGCCGGCAGCGTCAGGGTGTCCGTATAGGATCCTGTCGACCACAGGTTGGAATAAATGTTGCCATTACTGGTGCTGGCGTTACCGCTGGCATCGGGTTTGTAGACGGTGAGCGCTTCGCTACGGGGAT
>NZ_JBFTMN010000061.1:0-558 GCF_056397005.1 Pseudomonas sp. 05N431 | reverse complement strand
AGCGCCATCACCCTGTTTACCCGCCTCACCAACCGCCAGTGGACGAACCACAGCGGCAACGCCAAAGCCCCTCCCAGCGAACCAAGTTCGTTGGGCAGCAACGAAACAATCTGCGCGGTACACCACCCCAGTCCTGAGAACAGGCCAAAGCTTTTGAACGAGCCCAGCGCTTTGTTATGCCTGGCTTCACGCCGTAGCGATCGGGCCACGTGAGCGACAATGAAAAAGTCTTCAATGAAGTTGTAAGGCAGCAGAAACATCARCCATACACTTCGAGGCGRCGCCACCCTGGATGGAGGTTTGACCAATGTCAGCGAACGCTGAAGGTCGCGGCAATATAAGAACACGGCGATCAGGAACACCAGCGTCAATATCCACGCCCCGATGCTGCCCAATGCCTCCAGTTCGCTGAAGATTCCCCCGGCCACCGAAGGATGTAGCAAGGGCCACGCCAATGCCCAGGCCACGGGGATGGTCAGCAGAATCTTGAAGACGACGAGCAACATCGGCGAACCCCGCAATCAATGACAGTCGCCATTATGCCGCAGCGGATTTTGC
>NZ_JBFTMN010000060.1:0-569 GCF_056397005.1 Pseudomonas sp. 05N431 | reverse complement strand
GTCACGCTGAGCAACGGCGCCGTGATCAATATCGAGGCCGGTAAAACCACCGGCTCCGTGGTGGTCGACACCCCGGCGAACGACGTCTATAAAAATGGCAGCACCGTCAGCACCACCATCGAAAGCACCACCGGCGGCAATTTCGAGCAACTGACCCCGAGCACCACCCCGGCGGTGACCACGATCACCGACTCGATCGATAACACCGGGCTGTCCCTGGCAGCGACCGGTTCGGTCACCGAAGGCGGGCAGATCACCTACACCGCGACCCTGACCAATCCGGCCGGCACCGCGATGAGCGTGACCCTGTCCAACGGCGCGGTAATCAACATCGAGGCCGGCAAGACTTCCGGCAGCGTGGTGGTCGACACTCCAGCGAATGACGTCTACAAAAACGGCAGCACCGTCAGCACTACCATCGAAAGCACCACTGGCGGCAACTTCGAGCAGCTGACCCCGAGCACGACGCCAGCGGTGACCACCATCACCGATTCGATCGACAACACCGGCCTGAGCCTGACCGCGAATGGTTCGGTGGTTGAAGGCGGGCAGATCACCTACACCGCGAC
>NZ_JBFTMN010000059.1:0-572 GCF_056397005.1 Pseudomonas sp. 05N431 | reverse complement strand
CGTCGCTCATGGTGTAGCTGAGTGTGACACTGGCCGTGGCGCCCTGCGCCAAATGATCGAAGTCAGTCCCCGGGGTGAACAMCARCTGGTTGCCGACCACGCTGGCCGTGCCCTGGTTTGTCGGTGCACTGGCGCTGACCAAGGTGAATGCGTGGCCGTCGTCGACGTCGGTGTCATTGGCCAGCACGTCGATGCTCAGGGTCTGGTTTTCCGTGCCGGCGGCCGTATCGGCCACTGCCACCGGCGCGTCGTTGGTGCCGGTGATGGTCACGTCCACCGTGGAGCTCGACAGTGCCCCGTGTTCGTCCTGCATCTGGTAACTGAGCGTCACGTGCTCGACCACCCCTTGTGCCAGATGGTCGAAATCGCTTCCGGGGGTAAACACCAGCTGGTTGTCGACCACGCTGGCTGTGCCCTTGCTCGCCGGCGCACTCGCCGAGTTCAGCGTGAACAGGTGGCCGTCGTCAGCATCGGTGTCATTGCCCAGCACGTTGATGCTCAGGGTCTGGTTTTCCGTACCGGCGGCGGCATCGGCCACTGCCACCGGCGCGTCGTTGGTGCCGGTGATTGAT
>NZ_JBFTMN010000058.1:0-603 GCF_056397005.1 Pseudomonas sp. 05N431 | reverse complement strand
GGTGGCGGTGTAGGTGACGGTGCCGCCTTCTGCTGCCGAATCGGTGGCGGTCAGTTTCACCGTCGAGGTGTCGATGGTGTCGGTGACGTTGGTGACCGCTGGTGTATTGCTGGTGACCAGGTTCTCGAAGTTGCCGCCGGTGGCGGTGGCGATCGTTGCCTCGACCTTGCCGGCATCGAGGTAGACGTCGTCTTTTGGTGCATCGACCACTACGGTGCCGGTGGTTTTGCCAGCGTCGATGTTGATTACGGCGCCGTTGCTCAGGGTCACGGTCATCGCGGTGCCGGCCGCGTTGGTCAGCGTCGCGGTGTAGGTGATCTGGCCACCTTCGGCCACGGAACCGGTCGCGCTCAGCGTCAGGTTGGTGGTGTCGACGGTGTCGGTCACGGCGGTGCTGACCGGGGTCTTGTCGGCGACCAGGTTTTCGTAGTTGCCGCCGCTGACGTTGGTGATGGCGTTGGTCAGCGGGGTGTGGCCGACCAGCGCGTCGTTCGGCGCGGTGGTGGTCGCAGTGCCGCTGGATTGGCCGACCGGGATGGTGATGGTCTGGCCGTTGGCCAACGTCACGATCACTGCCGAGCCGGTGACTGGCGCGCTGACGGT
>NZ_JBFTMN010000057.1:0-650 GCF_056397005.1 Pseudomonas sp. 05N431 | reverse complement strand
AGCACGCCGTTGTTCAGGTCAAGGGAGAGGCTGGTATTGCTGCTGAGTTGGCCCCGGTCATGTTGATCGAGACCACTGACGCTGGCGGTCAGGGCCATGGCGCTGGCGATGCGACCGCCCAGACTGTTGTCCACTTGGGCGGCAGTCAGATTGAGGGTGTTGTCGCTGGAAACCTGGCCGCTCTGGTTCTGCAGGGCGCCAGTACTGATCGACAGCGGACCTTTGCTATAGATATTGCCTTGCTGGCTATTATCGAGGCTGGCGCTGGTGAGGTTCATCCCGGCCTGGCTGGACAGCACGCCCGTGGTGTTGAGCAGGCTGTTGGCGTTGATCGTCAGTCCATTACTGGCAACCTGTCCTTTGAAATTGTTCAACGTCTGGTTGATCAGCAGCGTGAGGTTTTGCTCGCTGAGGACCTTGCCGCCGGCGCTGTTATCCAGGCTGGCAGCCGCCAACGTGAAACCTTGTTTGCTGGAGATTTCACCGCTCTGGTTGACGACGGCGTTGAGGTTTTTCAGCAGCAGCGCGCCTGGCGTAGTGATCAAGGCGCTCTGGTTATTGAGCACGCCGTTGTTCAGGTCAAGGGAGAGGCTGGTATTGCTGCTGAGTTGGCCCCGGTCATGTTGATCGAGACCACTGACGCTGGCGGT
>NZ_JBFTMN010000056.1:0-671 GCF_056397005.1 Pseudomonas sp. 05N431 | reverse complement strand
GACCAGACCTTCTTCCCCACGTTGGGCGAAACCCCTTATCAGCAAGACGCCGGCATGCTGGCGGAGCATTCGGTCGTCAGCCAGTTCTCCCAGCGTTTCAGCACCCGTACCAGCAAGGTCACCCACCGGGACTATGACCTGAAGCGCCCCAGCCTGTTGCTGGAAAGTCGCTTCACTGCCGAGTTCCGCCCTGAACTTGAAGACTATCGCTACCCGCAGTTATTCGAGAGCGAAAAACGCGGCAAGCAACTCGCTCGCCAGGCCTTGGAACGGCACCGAACCGATTACCAATTGGCCGAGGGCGAAAGCGACCAGCCGACCCTGCGCAGTGGCCACTTTTTCAAGCTGACCGAGCACCCGCGCGAAACGTACAACGATCTGTGGCTGCTGCTCGGTGTGACCCACTCGGGAAAACAACCCCAGGTGCTGGAAGAGTCAGTCACCAGCGCGACCGAACCTGAGGACGGTTTTACCCAGGGTTATTGCAACAGTTTCAGCGCGATTCCCTGGGACGTGTTTTATCGGCCACCGCTGCCGGCACAAAGACCGGCGCTGGTCTGCCAGACCGCCCGCGTCACCGGCCCGGCCGGCGAAGAGATCTACTGCGATGAATATGGTCGCGTCAAAGTCGAGTTTCACTGGGACCGGGCCGAACGCGACAGCGAAAAAAG
>NZ_JBFTMN010000055.1:0-671 GCF_056397005.1 Pseudomonas sp. 05N431 | reverse complement strand
CTTTTTTCGCTGTCGCGTTCGGCCCGGTCCCAGTGAAACTCGACTTTGACGCGACCATATTCATCGCAGTAGATCTCTTCGCCGGCCGGGCCGGTGACGCGGGCGGTCTGGCAGACCAGCGCCGGTCTTTGTGCCGGCAGCGGTGGCCGGTAGAACACGTCCCAGGGAATGGCGCTGAAGCTGTTGCGGTAGCCCTGGGTAAAACCGTCCTCAGGTTCGGTCGCGCTGGTGACTGACTCTTCCAGCACCTGGGGGTTTTTCCCGCAGTGGGTCACACCGAGCAGCAGCCACAGATCGTTGTAGGTTTCGCGCGGGTGCTCGGTCAGCTTGAAAAAGTGGCCACTGCGCAGGGTCGGCTGATCGCTTTCGCCCTCGGCCAACTGGTAATCGGTTCGGTGCCGTTCCAGCGCCTGCCGGGCGAGCTGTTTGGCGCGTTTTTCGCTCTCGAATAACTGCGGGTAGCGATAGTCTTCAAGCTCAGGGCGGAACTCGGCGGTGAAGCGGCTTTCCAGCAACAGGCTCGGGCGCTTCAGGTCATAGTCCCGGTGGGTGACCTTGCTGGTACGGGTGCTGAAACGCTGGGAGAACTGGCTGACGACCGAATGCTCCGCCAGCATGCCGGCGTCTTGCTGATAAGGGGTTTCGCCCAACGTGGGGAAGAAGGTCTGGTC
>NZ_JBFTMN010000054.1:0-749 GCF_056397005.1 Pseudomonas sp. 05N431 | reverse complement strand
GCGTTGGTCAGCGGGGTGTGGCCGACCAGCGCGTCGTTCGGCGCGGTGGTGGTCGCAGTGCCGCTGGATTGGCCGACCGGGATGGTGATGGTCTGGCCGTTGGCCAACGTCACGATCACTGCCGAGCCGGTGACTGGCGCGCTGACGGTGGCGGTGTAGGTGACGGTGCCACCTTCTGCCGCCGAATCGGTGGCGGTCAGTTTCACCGTCGAGGTGTCGATGGTGTCGGTGACGTTGGTGACTGCTGGTGTGCTGCTGGTCACCAGGTTTTCGAAGTTGCCGCCGGTCGCCGTTGCGATCGTCGCCTGGACCTTGCCGGCGTCGAGGTAGACGTCGTCTTTGGGTGCATCGACCACTACGGTGCCGGTGGTTTTGCCGGCCTCGATGTTGATCACGGCGCCGTTGGACAGCGTCACGGTCACCGGTGTGCCGGCCGCGTTGGTCAGGGTCGCGGTGTAGGTGATGTGACCACCTTCGGCCACGGAACCGGTCGCGCTCAGCGTGAGGTTGGTGGTGTCGACGGTGTCGGTCACGGTGGTGCTGACCGGGGTTTTGTCGGCGACCAGGTTTTCGTAGTTGCCGCCGCTGACGTTGGTAATCGCGTTGGTCAGCGGGGTGTGGCCGACCAGCGCGTCGTTCGGCGCGGTGGTGGTCGCAGTGCCGCTGGATTGGCCGACCGGGATGGTGATGGTCTGGCCGTTGGCCAACGTCACGATCACTGCCGAGCCGGTGACTGGCGCGCTGACGGT
>NZ_JBFTMN010000053.1:0-857 GCF_056397005.1 Pseudomonas sp. 05N431 | reverse complement strand
GGCACCGCGATGAGCGTGACGCTGAGCAACGGCGCGGTGATCAACATCGAGGCCGGTAAAACCACCGGCTCCGTGGTGGTCGACACCCCGGCGAACGACGTCTACAAGAACGGCAGCACGGTCAGTACCACCATCGAAAGCACCAGCGGTGGCAACTTCGAACAGTTGACTCCGAGCAGCACCCCGGCGGTGACCACGATCACCGACTCGATCGACAACACCGGTCTGAGCCTGACGGCTGATGGTTCGGTGGTTGAAGGCGGGCAGATCACCTACACCGCGACCCTGACCAACCCGGCCGGCACCGCGATGAGCGTCACCCTGTCGAATGGCGCCGTGATCAACATCGACGCCGGTAAAACCACTGGTTCCGTAGTGGTCGACACTCCAGCGAATGACGTTTACAAAAACGGCAGCACGGTCAGCACCACCATCGARAGCACCASCGGTGGCAAYTTCGARCAGYTGACCCCGAGCAGCACGCCGGCGGTCACCACCATCACCGATTCGATCGATAACACCGGCCTGACACTCACCGCCAACAACAGCATTACCGAAGGTGGCCAGATCACCTACACCGCGACGCTGAGCAATCCGGCCGGCACGCCGATGACTGTCACGCTCAGCAATGGCGCAGTCATCAACATCGAGGCCGGCAAGACTTCCGGTTCGGTGGTGGTCGAYACYCCGGCGAACGACGTYTACAAAAACGGCAGCACCGTCAGCACTACCATCGAAAGCACCACCGGTGGCAATTTCGAGCAGCTGACCCCGAGCACAACTCCGGCCGTTACGACGATCACCGACTCGATCGACAACACCGGCCTGAGCCTGACCGCTGATGGTTCAGTGGTTGA
>NZ_JBFTMN010000052.1:0-1026 GCF_056397005.1 Pseudomonas sp. 05N431 | reverse complement strand
AAAGCTCGCGGTATCACCATCAACACCGCACACGTTGAGTACAACTCGAAGATCCGTCACTACGCTCACGTTGACTGCCCAGGTCACGCTGACTAYGTGAAGAACATGATCACCGGTGCTGCTCAAATGGACGGCGCTATCCTGGTTTGCTCGGCCGCTGATGGTCCGATGCCACAAACCCGTGAGCACATCCTGCTGTCCCGTCAGGTAGGCGTTCCGTACATCGTGGTTTTCCTGAACAAGGCTGACCTGGTAGACGACGCAGAGCTGCTGGAACTGGTTGAGATGGAAGTGCGCGATCTGCTGAGCACTTACGACTTCCCGGGCGACGACACTCCAATCATCATCGGCTCTGCCCGTATGGCGCTGGAAGGTCTGGACGATAACGAGATGGGCACCACTGCCGTCAAGAAGCTGGTTGAGACTCTGGACAGCTACATCCCAGAGCCTGAGCGTGCTATCGACAAGCCGTTCCTGATGCCAATCGAAGACGTATTCTCGATCTCGGGTCGCGGTACTGTTGTGACTGGTCGTATCGAGCGCGGTATCGTTCGCGTTCAGGATCCACTGGAAATCGTTGGTCTGCGTGACACTACCGTCACCACCTGCACCGGTGTTGAAATGTTCCGCAAACTGCTCGACGAAGGTCGTGCTGGCGAGAACTGCGGCGTTCTGCTGCGTGGCACCAAGCGTGACGACGTTGAGCGTGGTCAGGTTCTGGTTAAGCCAGGTTCGGTTAAGCCGCACACCAAGTTCACTGCAGAAGTTTATGTTCTGAGCAAGGAAGAAGGCGGTCGTCACACTCCGTTCTTCAAAGGCTACCGTCCGCAGTTCTACTTCCGTACTACTGACGTGACTGGTAACTGCGAGCTGCCAGAAGGCGTTGAAATGGTAATGCCAGGTGACAACATTCAGATGACTGTTACCCTGATCAAAACCATCGCAATGGAAGACGGTCTGCGTTTCGCTATCCGTGAAGGCGGTCGTACCGTCGGCGCTGGCGTCGTAGCCAAAATCATCGAGTAA
>NZ_JBFTMN010000051.1:0-1119 GCF_056397005.1 Pseudomonas sp. 05N431 | reverse complement strand
GAGTGTCAGGCCGGTGTTATCGATCGAGTCGGTGATCGTGGTGACCGCCGGKGTSGTGCTCGGGGTCAGCTGTTCGAAATTGCCACCGGTGGTGCTCTCGATGGTGGTGCTGACGGTGCTGCCGTTTTTGTAGACGTCGTTCGCCGGGGTATCGACCACCACCGAACCGGAAGTCTTGCCGGCCTCGATGTTGATGACTGCGCCATTGCTGAGCGTGACAGTCATCGGCGTGCCGGCCGGATTGCTCAGCGTCGCGGTATAGGTGATCTGCCCGCCTTCAGTAATCGTGTTGTCGGCGGTGAGCGTCAGGCCGGTGTTGTCGATCGAGTCGGTGATGGTGGTGACCGCCGGGGTGGTGCTCGGGGTCAACTGCTCGAAATTGCCACCGGTGGTGCTTTCGATGGTGGTGCTGACGGTGCTGCCGTTTTTGTAAACGTCATTCGCTGGAGTGTCGACCACCACCGAACCGGTGGTTTTGCCAGCCTCGATGTTGATCACCGCACCGTTGGACAGGGTGACGCTCATCGCGGTGCCGGCCGGGTTGCTCAGGGTCGCGGTGTAGGTGATCTGCCCGCCTTCAGTAATCGTGTTGTCGGCGGTGAGCGTCAGGCCGGTATTGTCGATCGAGTCGGTAATCGTCGTAACGGCCGGGGTGGTGCTCGGGGTCAGCTGCTCGAAGTTGCCACCGGTGGTGCTTTCGATGGTAGTGCTGACGGTGCTGCCGTTTTTGTAGACGTCATTGGCCGGAGTGTCGACCACCACCGAACCGGAAGTCTTGCCGGCCTCGATGTTGATGACTGCGCCATTGCTGAGCGTGACAGTCATCGGCGTACCGGCCGGATTGCTCAGCGTCGCGGTGTAGGTGATCTGGCCACCTTCGGTAATGCTGTTGTTGGCGGTGAGTGTCAGGCCGGTGTTATCGATCGAGTCGGTGATGGTGGTGACCGCCGGCGTGGTGCTCGGGGTCAGCTGCTCGAAATTGCCGCCGGTGGTGCTTTCGATGGTGGTGCTGACGGTGCTGCCATTTTTATAGACGTCGTTCGCCGGGGTGTCGACCACCACGGAGCCGGTGGTTTTACCGGCCTCGATATTGATCACGGCGCCGTTGCTCAGCGTGAC
>NZ_JBFTMN010000050.1:0-1144 GCF_056397005.1 Pseudomonas sp. 05N431 | reverse complement strand
AAGACTCGGTAACGTCCAAGCCGCTCGTATTGAACGTCCTCGACATTGCGCCGGAGGACCTGCCGGCGGGGGTGATATTCGAGAAGGACGACGACGGTACCGGGCCGGTACTGGACCTGACCACCGGCACCGACGACCGGACGGTGCGCGTTGAGATCTGGCCGCTGATCGCCGTCGGGCAATGGCTCTGGATTGTGCTGACGGGCGAGGACGAGAACGGTGATCCCTACGAGCTAACCCTGTTCGAGGGGCAGGTCGATCAGGACTTGATCACCCTGGGCCACATGGAGGTACCGGTTCTTTACAGTTGGCTGAAACGGTTGGGCGATGGCACAACCCTGAGGGTTGGGTACAACGTTGCGTATGATCAGGTTAAGGACAAGAGCAAGGCGAACCCCTCGGATGTGCGCAGCTATACCGTTAAAAGCACCACCGTAGTGAGGCCGGAGATCACCGGGATGTCAGATTACGACGGGAGAGAACTCTATAATGGAGCGATTACCTCCACGCTCGGTGTAAAACTGACAGGCACCGCGGGTGCCAATCAGACGGTCAGGATTTCTCTCTATGGTACTGAAATAGATAACGTCGTTGCTGATAGTAAAGGGAAGTGGGAGTACGGGTTCACACGGAGGGATCGTTACTCTGTGAGCTTAAGCGCCAAAGCGTCAGATGGTTCGTACTCAGCGATATGGAAGGTCTCGTTTGCAGAACCAGGAACGCCCATCACCACCGGGCTCAAAGATTCCACTGGGGAGCCTATTCCTGAATTCGGCGCGACGTTTGATCCTGTCGTGACGGCGACGGGGATATCAGGCAGGCAAATGGTATCAGCCTGGCCCCGCTGGAGGTCGCCAAAATCGGTCGATTGACGGCCGTACTTAAGCGGCTAGCGCAGAGGCTGCTGGAGACCGACACGTTCTCCGTCAAAGTCACGAGTCCGAGTGTCGATCCGCGCGCTTCGTACGAGAGTCTTGTGTTGCCATTCGGGTCGCCGGATCCCAGGTCCTTGAATCTGGACCTATTGTTCGTCGCTTTTAACCTGGGCCTAACGATCGAGGTGGAATACACCGTCAACCGTAAGGGTGAAGACTCGGTAACGTCCAAGCCGCTCGTATTGAACGTCCTCGACATTGCGCCGGAG
>NZ_JBFTMN010000049.1:0-1214 GCF_056397005.1 Pseudomonas sp. 05N431 | reverse complement strand
GAAAGCACCACTGGCGGCAACTTCGAGCAGCTGACCCCGAGCACGACGCCAGCGGTGACCACCATCACCGATTCGATCGACAACACCGGCCTGAGCCTGACCGCGAATGGTTCGGTGGTTGAAGGCGGGCAGATCACCTACACCGCGACGCTGAGCAATCCGGCTGGCACCGCGATGAGCGTGACCCTGTCGAACGGCGCGGTAATCAACATCGAAGCCGGCAAAACTTCCGGCTCGGTGGTGGTCGATACCCCGGCGAAYGACGTYTACAAAAACGGCAGCACSGTCAGCACCACCATCGAGAGCACCACCGGTGGCAATTTCGAACAGCTGACCCCGAGCACGACCCCGGCGGTTACGACGATCACCGACTCGATCGACAACACCGGCCTGACACTCACCGCCGACAACAGCATTACCGAAGGTGGCCAGATCACCTACACCGCGACGCTGAGCAATCCGGCCGGCACCGCCATGAGCGTGACCCTGTCCAACGGCGCGGTGATCAACATCGAAGCCGGCAAGACTTCCGGTTCGGTGGTGGTCGACACCCCGGCGAACGACGTTTACAAGAACGGCAGCACCGTCAGCGCCACCATCGAGAGCACCACCGGTGGCAATTTCGAACAGCTGACCCCGAGCACCACACCGGCGGTCACCACGATCACCGACTCGATCGATAACACCGGCCTGACACTCACCGCCAACAACAGCATTACCGAAGGTGGCCAGATCACCTACACCGCGACGCTGAGCAATCCGGCCGGCACCGCGATGAGCGTCACGCTGTCGAACGGCGCCGTGATCAATATCGAGGCCGGTAAAACCAGCGGCTCCGTGGTGGTCGACACMCCAGCGAACGACGTTTACAAAAACGGCAGTACCGTCAGCACCACCATCGAAAGCACCAGCGGTGGCAACTTCGAGCAGTTGACCCCGAGCACGACGCCGGCGGTCACCACCATTACCGACTCGATCGACAACACCGGCCTGTCCCTGGCGGCCACCGGTTCGGTCACCGAAGGTGGCCAGATCACCTACACCGCGACGCTGACCAACCCGGCCGGCACCGCGATGAGCGTGACGCTGAGCAACGGCGCGGTGATCAACATCGAGGCCGGTAAAACCACCGGCTCCGTGGTGGTCGACACCCCGGCGAACGACGTCTACAAGAACGGCAGCACGGTCAGTACCACCATCGAAAGCACCAGCGG
>NZ_JBFTMN010000048.1:0-1933 GCF_056397005.1 Pseudomonas sp. 05N431 | reverse complement strand
CCGATACGGCCGCCGGTACGGAAAACCAGACCCTGAGCATTGACGTGCTGGCCAATGACACCGATGTCGACGACGGTCACCTGTTCACGCTGAACTCAGCCAGCGCGCCAGCCAACAAGGGCAGTGCCAGCGTGGTCGGCAACCAGCTGGTGTTTACCCCCGGAACTGACTTCGATCACCTGGCGCAGGGCGTGGTCGAGCACGTGACGCTCACTTACCAGATGCAGGACGAACACGGCGCGCTCTCGAGTTCCACGGTGGATGTGACCATCACCGGCACCAACGACGCGCCGGTGGCGGTGGCCGATGTCGCCGCCGGCACGGAAAACCAGACCCTGACGATCGACGTACTGGCCAACGACACCGATGTCGATGACGGTCACCTGTTCACACTGAACTCGGCGAGTGTGCCGGCCAACAAGGGTACGGCCAGCGTGGTCGGCAACCAGCTGGTGTTCAATCCGGGGAGCGACTTCGATCATCTGGCGCAAGGCGTGGTCGAGCACGTGACGCTCAGTTACCAGATGCAGGATGAACACGGGGCACTCTCGAGTTCCACGGTGGACGTGACCATCACCGGCACCAACGACGCGCCGGTGGCAGTGGCCGATGTCGCCGCCGGTACGGAAAACCAGACCCTGACCATTGACGTGCTGGCCAACGACTCCGACGTCGACGACGGCCACCTGTTCACGCTGAACTCGGCGAGTGTGCCGGCCAACAAGGGCACGGCCAGCGTGGTCGGCAACCAGCTGGTGTTCAATCCGGGAGCTGACTTCGACCACCTGGCACAGGGCGTGGTCGAGCACGTGACGCTCAGTTACCAGATGCAGGACCAGTACGGCGCGCTTTCGAGTTCCACGGTGGACGTGACGATCACCGGCACCAACGACGCGCCGGTGGCAGTGGCTGATACGGCTGCCGGCACGGAAAACCAGACCCTGAGCATCGACGTGCTGGCCAATGACACCGACGTCGACGATGGTCATGCATTCACCTTGGTTAGCGCCAGTGCGCCAATCGGCCAAGGCAGTGCCAGCGTCGCGGGCAACCAGCTGCAGTTCAATCCGGGAAGTGATTTTGATCACCTGGCGCAGGGCGTGGTCGAGCACGTGACGCTCAGTTACCAGATGCAGGATGAACACGGCGCGCTCTCGAGTTCCACGGTGGATGTGACGATCACCGGCACCAACGACGCTCCGGTGGCAGTGGCCGATACGGCCGCCGGTACGGAAAACCAGACCCTGAGCATTGACGTGCTGGCCAACGATACCGACGTCGACGACGGCCACCTGTTCACGCTGAACTCGGCCAGTGCGCCGGCAAACAAGGGTACGGCCAGCGTGGTCGGCAACCAGCTGGTGTTCACCCCAGGAAGCGATTTTGATCACCTGGCGCAAGGGGTGGTCGAGCATGTGACGCTCAGTTACCAGATGCAGGATGAACACGGCGCGCTCTCGAGTTCCACGGTGGATGTGACGATCACCGGTACCAACGACGCGCCGGTGGCGGTGGCCGATACGGCCGCCGGTACGGAAAACCAGACCCTGAGCATTGACGTGCTGGCCAATGACACCGATGTCGACGACGGCCATGCATTCACCTTGGTCAGCGCCAGCGCGCCGACAAACCAGGGCACGGCCAGCGTGGTCGGCAACCAGCTGCTGTTTACCCCCGGAAGCGATTTCGACCATCTGGCGCAAGGGGTGGTCGAGCACGTGACGCTCAGTTACCAGATGCAGGACGAACACGGGGCACTGTCGAGTTCCACGGTGGACGTGACGATCACCGGCACCAACGACGCGCCGGTGGCAGTGGCCGATGCCGCCGCCGGTACGGAAAACCAGACCCTGAGCATCAACGTGCTGGGCAATGACACCGATGCTGACGACGGCCACCTGTTCACGCTGAACTCGGCGAGTGCGCCGGCGAG
>NZ_JBFTMN010000047.1:0-1967 GCF_056397005.1 Pseudomonas sp. 05N431 | reverse complement strand
TGGTTGCCGACCACGCTGGCCGTGCCCTTGCTTGCCGGCGCACTGGCCGAGTTCAGCGTGAACGCGTGACCGTCGTCAGCGTCGGTGTCGTTGGCCAGCACGTTGATGGTCAGGGTCTGGTTTTCCGTACCGGCGGCCGTATCGGCCACTGCCACCGGCGCGTCGTTGGTGCCGGTGATCGTCACATCCACCGTGGAGCTTGAGAGCGCTCCGTACTGATCCTGCATCTGGTAAGTGAGCGTCACATGCTCGACCACGCCTTGCGCCAGGTGGTCGAAGTCAGTTCCGGGGGTGAACACCAGCTGGTTGCCGACCACGCTGGCCGTGCCTTTGTCTGCCGGTGCACTGGCCGAGTTCAGTGTGAACAGGTGACCGTCGTCGACATCTGTGTCATTGGCCAGCACGTCGATGCTCAGGGTCTGGTTTTCCGTGCCGGCAGCCGTATCGGCCACTGCCACCGGCGCGTCGTTGGTGCCGGTGATCGTCACATCCACCGTGGAGCTTGAGAGCGCTCCGTACTGATCCTGCATCTGGTAATTGAGCGTCACGTGCTCGACCACGCCCTGCGCCAGATGATCAAAGTCGGCTCCCGGATTGAACACCAGCTGGTTGCCGACCACGCTGGCCGTACCCTTGCTTGCCGGCGCGCTGGCCGAGTTCAGCGTGAACGCGTGACCGTCGTCAACATCGGTGTCGTTGGCCAGCACGTTGATGCTCAGGGTCTGGTTTTCCGTGCCGGCGGCCGTATCGGCCATCGCCACCGGCGCGTCGTTGGTGCCGGTGATGGTCACGTCCACCGTGGAACTCGAGAGTGCCCCGTGTTCATCCTGCATCTGATAACTGAGCGTCACGTGCTCGACCACGCCCTGCGCCAGGTGGTCGAAATCAGCCCCCGGATTGAACTGCAACTGGTTGCCCGCGACGCTGGCACTGCCTTGGCCGATCGGCGCGCTGGCGCTGACCAAGGTGAATGCATGGCCGTCATCGACATCGGTGTCATTGGCCAACACGTCGATGCTCAGGGTCTGGTTTTCCGTGCCAGCGGCCGTATCGGCCACCGCCACCGGCGCGTCGTTGGTACCGGTGATCGTCACGTCTACGCTGCTGGTCGAGATCGCGCCATGTTCGTCACTCATGGTGTAGCTGAGTGTGACACTAGCCGTGGCGCCCTGCGCCAGATGATCGAAATCAGCCCCCGGATTGAACTGCAACTGGTTGCCCGTGACGCTGGCACTGCCTTGGCCGATTGGCGCACTGGCGCTGACCAAGGTGAATGCATGGCCGTCGTCGACATCGGTATCGTTGCCCAGCACGTCGATGCTCAGGGTCTGGTTTTCCGTGCCGGCGGCCGTATCGGCCACCGCTACCGGCGCGTCGTTGGTGCCGGTGATGGTCACGTCCACCGTAGAGCTCGAGAGTGCCCCGTGTTCGTCCTGCATCTGGTAACTGAGCGTCACGTGCTCGACCACGCCCTGCGCCAGGTGATCGAAGTCAGTTCCGGGGGTGAACACCAGCTGGTTGCCGACCACGCTGGCCGTGCCTTTGTTGGCCGGCGCGCTGGCCGAGTTCAGCGTGAACAGGTGACCGTCGTCGACATCGGTGTCGTTGGCCAGCACGTTGATGGTCAGGGTCTGGTTTTCCGTACCGGCAGCGACATCGGCCACTGCCACCGGCGCGTCGTTGGTGCCGGTGACGGTCACGTCCACCGTGGAGCTCGAGAGCGCGCCGTGTTCATCCTGCATCTGGTAAGTGAGCGTCACATGCTCGACCACGCCTTGCGCCAGGTGGTCGAAGTCGCTCCCCGGATTGAACACCAGCTGGTTGCCRACCACGCTGGCCGTGCCCTTGCTTGCCGGCGCACTGGCCGAGTTCAGCGTGAACGCGTGACCGTCGTCAGCGTCGGTGTCGTTGGCCAGCACGTTGATGGTCAGGGTCTGGTTTTCCGTACCGGCGGCCGTATCGGCCAC
>NZ_JBFTMN010000046.1:0-2453 GCF_056397005.1 Pseudomonas sp. 05N431 | reverse complement strand
ACCTTGGTCAGCGCCAGTGCACCGACAAACCAGGGCACGGCCAGCGTGGTCGGCAACCAGTTGTTGTTCACCCCGGGGACTGACTTCGATCATTTGGCGCAGGGCGCCACGGCCAGTGTCACACTCAGCTACACCATGAGCGACGAGCACGGTGCAATCTCGACCAGCAGCGTAGACGTGACCATCACCGGCACCAACGACGCGCCGGTGGCAGTGGCCGATACGGCTGCCGGCACGGAAAACCAGACCCTGAGCATCGACGTGCTGGGCAACGACACCGATGTCGACGACGGCCACCTGTTCACGCTGAACTCGGCCAGTGCACCGGCAAACAAAGGCACGGCCAGCGTGGTTGGCAACCAGCTGGTGTTCAATCCGGGAGCCGACTTCGATCACCTGGCGCAAGGCGTGGTCGAGCACGTGACGCTCAGTTACCAGATGCAGGACGAACACGGGGCACTCTCGAGCTCCACGGTGGACGTCACTATCACCGGCACCAACGATGCACCGGTAGCGGTGGCCGATGTCGCCGCTGGTACGGAAAACCAGACCCTGAGCATCGATGTGCTGGCCAATGACACCGATGTCGACGACGGCCATGCATTCACATTGGTCAGCGCTAGTGCACCGACAAACCAGGGCAGTGCCAGCGTCGCGGACAACCAGTTGCAGTTCAATCCGGGGACTGACTTCGATCATCTGGCGCAGGGCGCCACGGCCAGTGTCACGCTCAGCTACACCATGAGCGACGAGCATGGCGCGATCTCGACCAGCAGCGTAGACGTGACCATCACCGGCACCAACGACGCGCCGGTGGCGGTGGCCGATACGGCCGCCGGCACGGAAAACCAGACCCTGAGCATTGACGTGCTGGCCAACGACACCGATGTCGACGACGGCCACCTGTTCACGCTGAACTCGGCCAGCGCGCCGGCAAGCAAGGGTACGGCCAGCGTGGCTGGCAACCAGCTGGTGTTCAATCCGGGAGCTGACTTCGACCATCTGGCGCAAGGGGTGGTCGAGCACGTGACGCTCAGTTACCAGATGCAGGATGAACACGGCGCGCTTTCGAGTTCCACGGTGGACGTCACTATCACCGGCACCAACGACGCGCCGGTAGCGGTGGCCGATACGGCTGCCGGCACGGAAAACCAGACCCTGAGCATCGACGTGCTGGCCAATGACACCGACGTCGACGATGGTCATGCATTCACCTTGGTTAGCGCCAGCGCGCCGATCGGCCAGGGCAGTGCCAGCGTGGTCGACAACCAGTTGCAGTTCAATCCGGGGGCTGATTTCGACCACCTGGCGCAAGGGGTGGTCGAGCACGTGACGCTCACTTACCAGATGCAGGACGAATACGGAGCGCTCTCGAGCTCCACGGTAGACGTGACCATCACCGGTACCAACGACGCGCCGGTGGCAGTGGCCGATACGGCCGCTGGCACGGAAAACCAACCCCTGAGCATCGACGTGCTGGCCAATGACACCGACGTCGACGACGGCCACGCATTCACCTTGGTCAGCGCCAGCGCGCCGATCGGCCAAGGCAGTGCCAGCGTCGCGGGCAACCAGTTGCAGTTCAATCCGGGAAGCGACTTCGATCATCTGGCGCAAGGGGTGGTCGAGCATGTGACGCTCAGTTACCAGATGCAGGATGAACACGGCGCGCTCTCGAGCTCCACGGTAGACGTGACCATCACCGGTACCAACGACGCGCCGGTGGCGGTGGCCGATACGGCCGCTGGCACGGAAAACCAGACCCTGAGCATCGACGTGCTGGCCAATGACACCGACGTCGACGATGGTCATGCATTCACCTTGGTCAGCGCCAGCGCGCCGATCGGCCAGGGCAGTGCCAGCGTGGTCGACAACCAGTTGCAGTTCAATCCAGGGGCTGATTTCGATCACCTGGCGCAGGGCGCCACGGCCAGTGTCACGCTCAGCTACACCATGACCGACGAGCATGGGGCAATCTCGACCAGCAGCGTAGATGTGACCATCACCGGCACCAACGACGCGCCGGTAGCGGTGGCCGATGTCGCCGCTGGCACGGAAAACCAGACCCTGAGCATCGACGTGTTGGCCAATGACACCGACGTCGACGACGGCCATGCATTCACCTTGGTCAGCGCCAGTGCACCGGCAAACCAGGGTAGTGCCAGCGTGGTCGACAACCAGCTGCTGTTCACCCCAGGAAGCGATTTCGACCATCTGGCGCAAGGGGTGGTCGAGCACGTGACGCTCAGTTACCAGATGCAGGATGAACACGGCGCGCTTTCGAGTTCCACGGTGGACGTCACTATCACCGGCACCAACGACGCGCCGGTGGCAGTGGCCGATGCCGCCGCCGGTACGGAAAACCAGACCCTGAGCATCAACGTGCTGGGCAATGACACCGATGCTGACGACGGCCACCTGTTCACGCTGAACTCGGCGAGTGCGCCGGCGAG
>NZ_JBFTMN010000045.1:0-2483 GCF_056397005.1 Pseudomonas sp. 05N431 | reverse complement strand
ACCTTGGTCAGCGCCAGTGCACCGACAAACCAGGGCACGGCCAGCGTGGTCGGCAACCAGCTGGTGTTCACCCCGGGGACTGACTTCGATCATTTGGCGCAGGGCGCCACGGCCAGTGTCACACTCAGCTACACCATGAGCGACGAGCATGGCGCGATCTCGACCAGCAGCGTAGACGTGACCATCACCGGCACCAACGACGCGCCGGTGGCAGTGGCCGATACGGCTGCCGGCACGGAAAACCAGACCCTGAGCATTGACGTGCTGGCCAATGACACCGACGTCGACGACGGCCACGCATTTACCTTGGTCAGCGCCAGCGCGCCGACAAACCAGGGCACGGCCAGCGTGGTCGGCAACCAGTTGTTGTTCACCCCGGGGACTGACTTCGATCATCTGGCGCAAGGCGCCACGGCCAGTGTCACGCTCAGCTACACCATGAGCGACGAGCACGGCGCAATCTCGACCAGTAGCGTAGACGTGACGATCACCGGCACCAATGACGCGCCGGTGGCGGTGGCCGATACGGCCGCCGGCACGGAAAATCAGACCCTGAGCATTGACGTGCTGGCCAACGACACCGATGTCGACGACGGTCACGCATTCACCTTGGTCAGCGCCAGCGCGCCGATCGGCCAGGGCAGTGCCAGCGTGGTCGGCAACCAGTTGTTGTTCAATCCGGGGGCTGATTTCGATCACCTGGCGCAGGGCGCCACGGCCAGTGTCACGCTCAGCTACACCATGAGCGACGAGCACGGTGCAATCTCGACCAGCAGCGTAGACGTGACCATCACTGGCACCAACGACGCGCCGGTAGCGGTGGCCGATACGGCCGCCGGCACGGAAAACCAGACCCTGAGCATCGACGTGCTGGGCAACGATACCGATGTCGACGACGGCCATGCATTCACCTTGGTCAGCGCCAGCGCGCCGATCGGCCAGGGCAGTGCCAGCGTGGTCGGCAACCAGTTGTTGTTCAATCCGGGGGCTGATTTCGATCATCTGGCGCAAGGCGTGGTCGAGCATGTGACGCTCACTTACCAGATGCAGGATGAACACGGCGCGCTCTCGAACTCCACGGTGGACGTGACCATTACCGGCACCAACGACGCGCCGGTGGCGGTGGCCGATACGGCCGCTGGCACGGAAAACCAGACCCTGAGCATCGACGTGTTGGCCAATGACACCGATGTCGACGATGGTCATACATTCACCTTGGTCAGCGCCAGTGCGCCAATCGGCCAAGGCAGTGCCAGCGTCACGGGCAACCAGTTGCAGTTCAATCCGGGGTTTGACTTCGACCACCTGGCGCAAGGGGTGGTCGAGCACGTGACGCTCACTTACCAGATGCAGGATGAACACGGGGCGCTTTCGAGTTCCACGGTGGACGTCACTATCACCGGCACCAACGACGCGCCGGTGGCGGTGGCCGATACGGCCGCTGGCACGGAAAACCAGACCCTGACCATTGACGTGCTGGCCAACGACACCGATGTCGACGACGGCCACCTGTTCACGCTGAACTCGGCCAGCGCGCCGGCAAACAAGGGTACAGCCAGCGTGGTCGACAACCAGCTGGTGTTCACCCCGGGAAGTGATTTCGACCATCTGGCGCAGGGTGCGGTCGAGCACGTGACGCTCACTTACCAGATGCAGGACGAACACGGGGCACTCTCGAGTTCCACGGTGGATGTGACGATCACCGGTACCAACGACGCGCCGGTGGCGGTGGCCGATACGGCCGCTGGCACGGAAAACCAGACCCTGAGCATCGACGTGTTGGCCAATGACACCGATGTCGATGACGGTCACCTGTTCACACTGAACTCGGCCAGTGCACCGGCAGACAAAGGCACGGCCAGCGTGGTCGGTAATCAGTTGCTGTTCAATCCGGGGAGCGACTTCGATCATCTGGCGCAAGGCGTGGTCGAGCACGTGACGCTCACTTACCAGATGCAGGACGAACACGGCGCACTCTCGAGCTCTACGGTGGACGTGACGATCACCGGCACCAACGACGCGCCGGTGGCGGTGGCCGATACGGCCGCTGGCACGGAAAACCAGACCCTGAGCATCAACGTGCTGGCCAATGACACCGACGTTGACGACGGCCACCTGTTCACGCTGAACTCGGCCAGTGCGCCGGCAAACAAAGGCAGTGCCAGCGTGGTCGGCAACCAGTTGCAGTTCAACCCGGGAAGCGATTTCGACCACCTGGCGCAGGGCGTGGTCGAGCACGTGACGCTCAGTTACCAGATGCAGGATGAACACGGGGCACTCTCGAGCTCCACGGTGGACGTGACCATTACCGGCACCAACGATGCACCGGTAGCGGTGGCCGATACGGCCGCCGGTACGGAAAACCAGACCCTGACCATCAACGTGCTGGCCAACGACACCGACGCTGACGACGGTCACGCGTTCACGCTGAACTCGGCCAGTGCGCCGGCAAGCAAGGGCACGGCCAGCGTGGTTGGCAACCA
>NZ_JBFTMN010000044.1:0-2881 GCF_056397005.1 Pseudomonas sp. 05N431 | reverse complement strand
CAACGCCGCCACAGCAGTCAGCTATCGCTGATGCCGGCAGCGGTGCAAAAGCACTTCGAGTACGACCCCGCCGACAACCTGATCGGCAAACTCGACCAGCAACCCGCCGCGCAACACCGCCAATTGCTGCACTACGACGCCACCGGCCGCATCATCGCCAGCCAGGACAGCCTGCACGGCCAGCGCGAAACCTTCGCCTACGACGCCGCCGCCAACCTGCTGGACCGCCCACAACCCGGCGCCGGGCTGGTGGTGCACAACAAACTGCTGACGTATCAGGACAAGCGTTATCGCTACGACGCGTTTGGTCGGCTGATCGAAAAACGCAGCGCTAAACGGGGCTTGCAACGCTTTGCCTACAACGCCGAAAGCCGGTTGATTGAAGTGCGCAACGAAAACGGCAGCGTGGTCAGGATGACCTACGACCCGCTGGGCCGGCGCATCGCCAAGACCGAACACGACAGCAAAGGTTATCCACTGGGAGAAACCCGCTTCACCTGGGATGGCCTGCGCCTGTTGCAGGAACATCGCCATCAGCAGACCAGCCTCTACCTCTACGAAGATGAAGGTTACGAACCCCTGGCCCGCGTCGACGGCACCGGCCCGCTGCAAAAAATCCGCTACTACCACAACGATCTCAACGGCCTGCCGGAACAGCTCACCGAAGCGGACGGCCACAACGTCTGGCAGGCGACTTATCGGGTGTGGGGCAACACGTTAGAAGAGGTGCGTGAGCCGTACTACATTGAAGAGCAGAACCTGCGATTCCAGGGGCAGTACCTGGACCGGGAGACGGGGCTGCATTTCAATACGTTCAGGTTCTATGATCCGGATGTGGGACGGTTTACGACGCCGGATCCGATTGGGTTGGCGGGGGGAATCAATCTTTATCAATATGGATATAACCCCGTAGGATGGGTGGACCCATGGGGTTGGAGTTGTGTCCAGTTCAAACGCTGGAAAAGAGGCGACGCTATTGATAAACCTCTGCCTAACGGCAAAGCTGCTGCATGGGACGTAGTGAGATCAAGGTATTGGAAGAATCGACACGAAGCCTCGAAAACTTCAGGTGAATTCAGCCCAGCCAATATGAGCCGAATGAAGCGTGGCTCGGCCCCCTTGGACGCAAACGGAAATTCGATGGAGTTGCACCATCACAACCCTCAACGCAATGGCGGAGTCGGCGTGAATAACCCGCGAAATTTACGTGAAGTCACACGGGAACAACATGCCGAACTTGATGAGTTCAGACATCTAGGAACCAAGTAATGACTGCAATAGAAATCGTGAAGCAATTTGTCGAAGCATCCATTTCGCCAAAAGAATTCGAAGAGAAAATTCATTCAAACTCATCAATTGAAGAGCTACTAAAAAGCGAGAAAAATTTACCAACTTATGTGGCAGAACCGGACCTATACACATACGCCATTAGTCAAAATTATGAAAATCTTGAATCCATATATAACACCCAAATTCTTCTAGCTGACTTTTTAAACAAGAAAAATATACCCCACAAGATCGAAAAAAAATATGAAGAGCTATTTAACCTAACGCTAAAAGTTCAGCCAAAATGGCTGTCCCTACCATCAGACTATCTATCCAGCCTCATTAAAGACAAGAAATCACTTAGCACCAAAGAGTTGCAACTATGGTTAAAGGAACAGATAAAAAGTGATTTTCGCTCTCTGAAGACACCACCTAAATGGCTCCAAAACCCCGAATGGCCTATACAGGATGGAAAACCAATGATTTTTTTGGGGCAACTCGATATTAGTGATTTAAGCCATGACAACTCTCAGGCGTATTTATTCTTTGATGAAATCAAAAGAACGTTCCATACGATCACACAATCTTGCTGAACAGTATTGACATTGAAAAATGTAGAATTAGACCATCCTCGGCGCCGTGCTGGCGGCGGCCAACAGCGTGATTTCATATTAAATAGTTCCATTGGAATGAGTGATGATCGAAAACAAATTCTCAGATGACGAAACTGCTATTATCTCAGCGGATCTGGATCATCTGGAATCCACTATCGGAAAGAAACTACCGCCCCACTTTCGAAACCATTACCTCAAGTACAACGGCGGCATGCCGGAACGAGCTTATTGGCTCAGCGAAGACTTTTTCGACCCCATCGAAGTCGCCTCTTTCAGGCCGATTACCTATGGTGAACCCACGCTGCTGTCCACCTATCAGTTGATGCTGAAGAAACAAGTTCTTCCTGCACATCTCCTTCCTTTCGCAGACGACCTGGGCGGCAATTTCTTTTGCTTGAACCTTGATTCGGGAGCCATCAGTTATTTCACGACTGACACGTTTGATAGTGACCGTAGCCCGGAAGAGAACCAGGCTGAATCCGAGAAGCCTATTTGCTCGAACTTCCTCCGTTTCGTTCAAGGACTGATCGATGAGGATGATGTGGACGAGGAATAAATGAGCGAATGCCACAGGGCTTGCTTCGAAACGCAAATCCTGTGGCGAGGGAGCTTGCTCCCGCTGGGCGGCGAAGCCGCCCCAAAACAGGCTGACGCATTCTCCAGATAAACCGCATCAGCCGGCTTACGACGGCTGCGCCCCCGAGCGGGAGCAAGCTCCCTCCCACGGATCGCCTACACCTCAAAAGCAGGCATGTAACCCGCCTTCACCGACCTGCAAGGCAACGCCCAGCCCCTGAGCTTCGCCTACGATGCCACCGGCCAGTTGCTCGCCGAAAACAGCGCCGCCGGCAGCCTGCACCACCACTACGACGAACTCGGCAACCTGATCCAGACCCAACTGCCCGACGGCCGCTGGCTCAATCGCCTGTACTACGGCAGCGGCCACCTGCACCAGATCAACCTCGACGGCCAGGTCATCAGCGACTTCGAACGCGACCGCC
>NZ_JBFTMN010000043.1:0-3217 GCF_056397005.1 Pseudomonas sp. 05N431 | reverse complement strand
GAACCACCTGATCCCATCCCGAACTCAGCAGTGAAACGATGCATCGCCGATGGTAGTGTGGGGTTTCCCCATGTGAGAGTAGGTCATCGTCAAGATTAAATTCCGAAACCCCAATTGCGAAAGCAGTTGGGGTTTTGTTTTGCCTGCGAAAAAGTTGATTCCGGAATCTTACGATTTCTATGCAACGGCTCGGGGCATGGCTATCATGCGGGCCTCATTGTGAGGCGATACTTGCATGCTGACGTTGTTAAAGCTCCTGAAGGACGGTCGTTTCCACTCCGGCCAAGCGCTGGGCGCCGCTCTAGGTATTAGTCGCAGCGCTGTGTGGAAGCAGCTCCAGCACCTTGAGGCTGAGTTGGGGCTTTCTATTCACAAAGTGCGTGGCCGTGGTTATCAATTGAGCGCGCCGTTGACTCTGCTCAACTCCGCGGAGATCGCTGAGCATTCACCTGCTTGCGATTGGCCCGTGCTGGTCTTTGAATCGATTGATTCCACCAACGCTGAAGCTTTGCGCTCTATTGAGCGCGGATTGGCTGCGCCATTTCTTGTACTTGCAGAGCGACAAACTGCCGGTCGCGGCCGACGCGGGCGCAAGTGGGTGAGCCCGTTTGCCGAAAATGTCTACTATAGCCTCGTGCTGCGAATCGATGGCGGCATGCGCCAGCTTGAGGGGCTTAGCCTGGTCGTCGGTCTTGCCGTGATGCAAACACTGCGCGATCTGGGCATTGCCGGGGCTGGTTTGAAGTGGCCTAACGATGTCCTGGTGGGTGAGAAGAAAATCGCTGGCATATTGTTGGAGTTGGTTGGGGATCCTGCGGATGTGTGTCATGTCGTTCTGGGTGTGGGAATCAATGTCAATATGCAGATCGCTGATGAGGTTGATCAGCAGTGGACCTCTATGCGTCTCGAAGCGGGTAAGGCGTTCGATCGTAATCTTCTAGTGGCGCGTTTGGGGATTGTTCTCCAGGGGTATCTGAGTCGTCATCAGTTGGCGGGGTTTTCCGCGCTTCGGGCGGAGTGGGAGCAAGGCCACCTATGGCAGGGGCGTGCAGTTTCGCTGATTGCTGGAGTGAGCCGGATTGATGGTGAGGTGATAGGGATTGATGGCCAGGGTGCATTGCGTTTGAACGTGGGCGGCGTAGAAAAAGTGTTTAGTGGTGGTGAGCTAAGTCTGAGGTTGCGCAATGATTCTTGAGCTCGACTGCGGGAATAGCTTTATCAAATGGCGCGTGCTGCACGCAGATGCGGCGCGGTTGGTTGCTGAGGGGGTTGTCGACTCGGACCTGGCTTTGTTGGAAAGCTTACGAGGCTGTGATGGTTTGAATCTCAAGCATTGTCGGCTGGTAAGTGTAAGAACCAATGAAGAGACCGCCGCACTAGTTTCCTTACTGGTCGATGCATTTGGTGTAGTGGTGTCCTGTGCGGCGCCGGCTCGTGAAATGTCTGGAGTCCGAAACGGTTACGAGGATTATCAGCGGCTGGGGCTCGATCGCTGGCTTGCGATGCTTGGCGCATTTCATCTCGCCTCGGGGGCTTGTCTGGTTCTCGATTTTGGTACTGCGCTTACCGCAGATTTTATTGCGGCGGATGGCGAGCACCTGGGAGGGTTCATTTGTCCCGGAATGCCCTTGATGCGTAACCAGTTGCGCACCCATACCCGGCGGATTCGCTATGACGATCTAGCGGCGTCCAGGGCGCTCGAGAGCTTTGAGCCAGGGCGAAATACGGTGGAGGCTGTCGAGCGTGGCTGTTCATTGATGTTGAGAGGGTTTGTCCTGACGCAGCTAGAGTTGGCGCGCAGCTATTGGGGGCAGGAGTTCTCGGTGTTCCTCACTGGTGGTGATGCGGGCCTGGTTTCTGGGGTTGTGCCAGAGGCGCGGGTAGTACCAGATCTCGTATTTGTAGGTTTGGCCATGGCGTGCCCATTGTCCTGAGGTTTTTATGCGCTGGTTGTTTCTGTTGTTGCTGGTCCTGAATGTCTTTTATTACGTTTGGCATCAGCAGGAGGCGCCCTTGCGTGCGAAGGACGTCACTCCGTTGAGTTTGTATAAAGGTTCGCAGCAGGACATTCGCCTGTTGAGTGAAACGCCTGATGCAGTAGCTGCGCATGACAAGGGTAAATTTGCGCAGGCGGATAACGGTTGTCTTTATTTGGGCGGTTTTGCTCGTCAGGAAACGGCGAAGGCGCTCGAGCAGCGATTGACTGCTCTCGATATCAAGGTTCAGCAGCTATCGGTTTCTCTTCCTGATTCTGTTGGATATTGGATGCGTGTGACCCCGGAAAGCCGGCGATTGGCTGACGATTCCGTATTGCAGAACCTTGCTAAAGAATTCAATGAGTTAAAACATAAAATAATGCCGTGCGAGGGGGTTGCAACTGCTGAATAGGTTGCATAGAATGGCGCCCGCTTCGCAGTGAAGACCTTTAACAGTCAGCAGTGCGAAGCGAGGTCAACGCAGCTAACCTCAGGTTTTTAATGAGAAAATGCTTGACAGAAGGCTGGCATGATGTAGAATGCCGGCTCGCTTAGGAGGGGTTCCCGAGCGGCCAAAGGGATCAGACTGTAAATCTGACGTCTACGACTTCGAAGGTTCGAATCCTTCCCCCTCCACCATTTTTAGCGTGAGCTGCAAGCTTACGCGGGTATAGTTTAGTGGTAGAACCTCAGCCTTCCAAGCTGATGATGCGGGTTCGATTCCCGCTACCCGCTCCAAGTTTGCAGGTTGTGCAAAGTGTTTCGCTCTTGTAGCTCAGTTGGTAGAGCACACCCTTGGTAAGGGTGAGGTCAGCGGTTCAAATCCGCTCAAGAGCTCCATATAACAAGGCAGATATGAAAATATCTGCCTTTGTTTTAATGGTCGGTATTGCTTGCTTAATTCTTCTGTTGAGGGTTATTTCGATGGCTAAGGAAAAGTTCGATCGTTCCCTGCCGCACGTCAATGTTGGCACCATTGGTCACGTTGACCACGGTAAAACCACTCTGACTGCTGCTCTGACTCGCGTCTGCTCCGAGGTTTTCGGTTCGGCTCGTGTTGACTTCGACAAGATCGACAGTGCACCAGAAGAAAAAGCTCGCGGTATCACCATCAACACCGCACACGTTGAGTACAACTCGAAGATCCGTCACTACGCTCACGTTGACTGCCCAGGTCACGCTGACTACGTGAAGAACATGATCACCGGTGCTGCTCAAATGGACGGCGCTATCCTGGTTTG
>NZ_JBFTMN010000042.1:0-3477 GCF_056397005.1 Pseudomonas sp. 05N431 | reverse complement strand
CACTTCGAACGTGTAACGGAAAACCTTCCAGAAAGCCCAGAATCTCGCGGCGACGCCCGCGATTGGCCGAAGGAACCGCCAGCAGGATTTCCTGAGCGCCGGTTTCTTCGATCATGCGTTGGATGTGCTTGGGCTTGTACACCTGCAAGCCGGAAATCACCCGATCCACAATGCTCTTATCATCATCGATAAACGCTACCGGGCGCATGACCCGGCCCATGCGCAAGGCGGCAACCAGCTGGTTACCGGCAGCACCCGCCCCATAGATGGCAACGCGGGGCAATCCATTGTCGCGATTGGTAAAGGGAACGTGCTGCGCCGCGGTAAACCAGTCCCCCAGAAAATACTGGCGCATGGCCAGGCGCAGCCCACCCACCATGATCAGGCTTAACCACCAGTAGTTAAAAATGATCGAGCGCGGGACGACGTTCTGATGGTTACTGTACCAGTACACCACCACCCCAAGAATCAGCGCCGAAAGGCTGACAGCCTTGATGATCGCAATCAGGGCATCATTGCCGAAGTAGCGCATCACTGCCCGGTACAACCCGAATCGAATAAAAAGAGGGATTGCGATTACCGGAGCGGCTAGAAACAACCAAAAATGTTGAGTAAATGGATTGCTCATTTCGTCGATGCCCAAGCGGACAACGAACGCCATCCACAAGGCGAGCCAAACCAGTAGAAAGTCTGTGATGACTTGCAAAATGCGCTTGTGTCGACGCGGAAGGCTCAACAAATATGCTCGTATTTTATCCATAATCCCGTCGTTTACCTTCGTAATCTATACAACAAAACCACCTTGATAAAAATCAATTGTGTACGTGACTCTCCAACTCTCCAGCACGAAACCACACCGCTAAAATCACCAAGGGAACATACGCTACAACCAAGCCGATCAAGCCATCCAGACCGAGCAACTCAACATACAAAGCAATCGGCAATAACCAAAACACATTAATCGTCAACACCGCCAATGTGACGGTCGAATGCGTACCTAATTGACGTGATGCGCACTGGTACGCGTGGCTGCGGTGCGCCTCATAGATCCTTGCACCCTGCAAAAATCGCCTTATCAATGTGAACGTCGCATCCACGACGAAGACCCCGATAAGGATCAACCACACCCAAAACAGACTCGTGCTGTGCCAGGCGGCCTGTAGCGAAAATACGCCTAATACCATGCCCAGAAAACCACTTCCTGCATCACCCATAAAAATCCGCGCAGGGGGGAAATTCCAGTAAAGAAAGCCCAAAACTGACATCGCCAGCAGCAGCGGAGCCCATATCAGGGACTCGTATCCGCAAAGCCAGTAAACCAGACATGCGCCAAGGCAAACCGACACCGCTTCGATACTGGCAATCCCATCAATTCCGTCCATGAAGTTGTACAGGTTCAGCATCCACACCAGGTAGACCGCTGCTAATACATTTCCTAGCCACCCCAGATTCAGCGAGATACCGAAAATGTTCAGCGCCGGCATACCATTGAACCAACAGAGTACCCAGACAGCTCCCGCAAAATGCCCAAGCAAGCGCCAACGGACAGCTATATGCCTATGGTCATCGACAAAACCTATTATCGCGATACCGCCACCCGCCCCCAGCAAAGCCCAGACCAGCTCCCAGTTCACGACGCCAAACCAGCCAAGAACGGGCAGTACTGCGAAGAAACTCAGAACAATGGCTACGCCACCGCTCCGTGGAGTAGGCCTCGAATGAGAGCTGCGAGCATTCGGGATGTCCATCAGGCTGCGGCTCAGCGCATAGCGACGCAGGGCGCCAGTCAGGATCAGAGAAATACCAACTACAATTGGCAACGACAACCAGAGACTCATCGAGCAAGGGCGTCCATTAGCAATAACCTTGGATAGAAAGCCTCAGTCAACAGTGACTTAAGCGCTTGAAGTCCATAAGCCTTTACCAGCGATACAGTTTTCCGGCAATCAAAGGATGAGTCATCGTGTTCAAAATGACGAAAAAAGGCCGGAATGCACTCTTATCCAATGACAAGACTACATTCTCAGCCTCATTTTTATCGCCAAACCCTGCGCAACCTGGCGCAGAGCCTCAGTACAACAGATTTCGCGCCGTCACGGCTCCAGTCGACGCTGACGGTAGATCAAATCGACAATCTCACCATCCGGAGCGTAACCGCTGACAGTGTCGCGCAGGAGTTGGCGAACCCGCGAATAATCGTCCAGCTCAATCGCAGACAGCAACTCCGTCAACTTGCCCTTGAGCACTTCCCAGGGCAGCAGGTCTTCATTGGCCGTCATGATCATCGGGTGCTGAGTGGCGGCAACGTTGTCACCGATCAACAGTTCTTCGTAAAGCTTCTCGCCTGGACGCAGCCCGGTAAACTCGATGGCAATGTCGCCGTGAGGATTTTTGTCCGAACGGACACTCAAACCCGACAAGTGAATCATCTTCTCCGCCAGCTCGACAATCTTCACCGGCTCGCCCATGTCCAGCACGAACACATCACCGCCCTGGCCCATTGAGCCAGCCTGAATCACCAACTGCGCGGCCTCGGGGATGGTCATGAAGTAACGGGTGATTTTCGGATGCGTGACCGTCAGCGGGCCGCCGGCCTTGATCTGCTTATGGAACAGCGGGATCACCGAACCGGAAGACCCGAGCACATTGCCGAACCGCACCATGGTGAACCGGGTTTTATTGACCCGGGACACGTTGGTCTTGTCGCCAAACATCACCGGCGCCAGCTCACGACTCAACGCCTGCAACGTCAGTTCCGCCAACCGCTTGGTACTGCCCATGACATTCGTRGGCCGCACGGCCTTGTCGGTCGAAATCAGCACGAAGTTCGCCACACCGGCCTGCAGCGCGGCCTGTGCGGTATTCAGTGTGCCGATCACATTGTTCAGAACACCTTCGGCAATATTGTGCTCGACCATCGGCACGTGCTTGTAAGCTGCCGCGTGATACACCGTATCCACATGCCAGGTTTTCATCACGTCCAGCAGCTTGTCCTGGTTGCGCACCGAACCGAGGATCGGCAGCAGCCGTACCGACAGCGACTCACGGGCAATACGTTGCTCAAGTTCCGACAGAATGCTGTAAAGATTGAACTCACTGTGTTCRAACAGCAGCAACGTGGTCGGCTTCAACGCCAGGATCTGGCGACAAAGCTCAGAACCGATGGAACCGCCCGCACCGGTGACCAGAACCGACTGATCCTTGATGCAATGCTCGAGCARATCGCCCTGCGCCGGCACCGCATCGCGGCCAAGCAGGTCCGCGATGTCGACTTCTTGAATGTCATCCACCTTGACTCGGCCGCTGGCCAGGTCCATGAAACCTGGCACACTTCGAACGTGTAACGGAAAACCTTCCAGAAAGCCCAGAATCTCGCGGCGACGCCCGCGATTGGCCGAAGGAACCGCCAGCAGGATTTCCTGAGCGCCGGTTTCTTCGATCATGCGTTGGATGTGCTTGGGCTTGTACACCTGCAAA
>NZ_JBFTMN010000041.1:0-3812 GCF_056397005.1 Pseudomonas sp. 05N431 | reverse complement strand
AGGAGAAAAAAGTCCCGCTGGTGCCGTTTTTTCTTCAGGGAATCGGCGGGAATCCCGAGCTGATGCAGGCCGATGGCATTCACCCGGCGGTCGCGGCGCAGGGCAAGTTGCTGGAAAATGTCTGGCCTACGCTAAAACCGCTGTTATGAATTATCCCTCCCCCGGAGCGGTGCAGTGGATTGGTTGAGCGCAAGGGCATGCCAATCCAGCGGATGTTTCGCAGCATATTTCAAATAAAAACGCCCCACTGACACTGATCCTCGCGGACAAGCTTTCTGTTTCTGGCGTCTTTAAAAATAGGGGATCGCAAGGTGCGACAAAGACATCAGAACGGGGATAGATGTTTGCTGTAACCAAACTTAACACCAGATGCGAAAAAGCCGCCACATTCGCTTTGTTTTGCGCAGTTCTGGCACTCAGGCGCGTACTCATTCTTCCAGTCGCTGATTGATTTGCGGTAGTAGGGCTGAATGTCTGGATTCACCAAGCACAGCTGATGGTTGTAGACCGAAATATTCATGCCGTATTTAGCCAGGATGCCAACCGATTTGCTGAGTGTGTCTTTGTACTCGATTGGGTCGATCCACAGCTCATCGAGATTGGCCCTGGTGAAGCCCATCATCTCAAGGCCCATCAGTGCCACATGATCAACAAACAGAAGATTGCGTGCGATGAACTCACACAGCTCAGGCAGGCGCTGCACTGATAGCTTGTGAATGACGACCCGGACTTCAACCTTCTGCCCCAAGCGCTTCAGATTGAGAATGCCTTGAATGGTTTCATCAAATGCGCCTTGAGCCTGGACGATGTAGTCATGCAGCGTCGGATCGTCCGAATAAACAGGGATTCCGATCATCGCATTGGGCAATTCCATTTGCGCGTACTTTTCAGCAAATGCTGGGTCTTTGAAGCTGCGTCCGTTCGAGAGAATGTGGATTGCGGTTCTTGGTAGATAGCTTTTTGTCAGGCTGATGATCTTAAGAAAACGCTCCCGGTTGGTTGTCGGCTCGCCTCCAGTAAACCCCAGCTCGCGGGTATTTTTTGGAATCAGCGGAATGAGGCTCTCTATTTCGTCAAGTATCCATGAGTCATCAGCTGTCTTGGGCGGTTGCGAACACATCAGGCAATAATGATTGCACTGCTCGGTGACCAGGATGCTGTTGTGCGGCGATGATGCTCGAAACAAGACGCGGATGCTTTGACGATCCGCTGAAAGTCGGACAACGTCGCTATCACCGATGTAGCTGTAGTCATTCGGTAGGACTGAGTAATCAGAGTCGGAAGGCAGAGCCTCAGCCAGTTGCCGATGCTTCTCAAGCAGAAGATAGTGCGCGAATCCCCGGGGGATCTGCTGATCGGAAACTAGGTAGGCCATTTCCCGTCGCAGAACCTCAGGCAGATTCCGGCTGGTGGACACCTTGACCAGGGTGAGGTCCTTGTGAACATCCACCGCATGGATACGGATAATCTTTCCGCCAAGCTTCAGCATCGGTTGGCCCAACCCATAAAAATCTGTTTCGTTTTCTCATCGCTTCTCATCAGTTCGATGAGATGCTTGAAAATTGCCATATTTCGCTTGCAGAAAGAGGATTCAGGTTTTCTTGCTACCACGTCCTTGTGAATGGCGTGATGGTAGACAGGCTCAGCACCACAGTAAGGTTCAAATGCGCAGTCAGAGCACATTGGGGCGCTTAAGGTGAAGGAGTTTTCCAGTGCATCCAGAAGCCGGTCAGAGAGAATAATCTCCTCATATGAATGCTCAAGAATGCTGCCCAGCCGGAACGTATGATCACCCATTTCGGCAAGCATTCGGCTTTCATCTGAGGCGTAGACCGATCCGTCGTAGTTGAACACGATGGCTGCGATACCAGCCCCGGCAGGGTTCATCAAATCAACAAACCCAGGGTCCTCTGATGTCAGCATTTTTGTCAGCACGAGCGATGAATACTGCTCTACAAACCGTATGCCAGACTTGTTCAACTCAATGATGTACTCAAGACCTTCCTTGTAAAATTCCAGCCAGCGCTCCGTGTCATACGACATGAATTTTTTGGTCTTGATCGCAAAGCCGTAAGGGGAGAGCGCGCGGAGGAAAATGCCATCAAAACCCAGGCGCAAGTATTCATCAATGATGTCTCGTGCTCGTGGCAGGCTCTTATCTGTGGTTGTCATCAGGGCTGACACTTGGTCGTAGCCGAGTGCCGCACGGGCTTTCTTCAAGCCTTCCTCGAAACGCTGGTGGCTGTCTCGCCCAGGTCGTGGGCGATTTGCATTATGCAGATCCATTGGTCCATCGAGCGAAGACGAAAGCACGATGTTGTGCTGCTTACAGAAATCAAGCACGTCATCGGTCAGTAGCGATAGCGTGGTCGCAATGACAAACTGCAGGTCACGGCTTTCCTTGAGATTGCGTTTTTTTGCCTCAAGAACGACGTACTTCACTATCTCGAAGTTCAGCAGCGGCTCGCCGCCCTGAAATTCAATTTTGATGGATGGATTCGGAGACCTGAAAACGAAACCCAACGATTTGTCTGCCATCTCCGCAGTCATGTCGAATTCGCCTTTGCTCTCCGATTGCCTCGATACCTGGCAATACGGACAGCTATGATCGCAGCGAAGGGTCACCACAAAGATATGCAGATTGGTGAACTGGGCCAGCCTGGACAATCGCGTGCGAATCTTGAGTGCCAGAAGCTGAAGCGGCGCCTGCTCATTGGGGAAGCGAATGAACTGCTTGGAGCGGAGCGTAGGGATCAGCTCTGATGAGAGCGGAAGCGTCTTACTAATGATCGGCTCAAGCATCGGCACCGGTATGACGTGAAACTCACCCGCCATGTTGGTGATGACGTACTCGTCGTCATTCAGGCGGTCAAATTTGAAGGGCAGCAACTCGTAGGGACGTTGCTGCGCGTAGAATTCCAGCTTTTGGAATTTACTCACTATTCAGCCCGGTTTTTGAAAAGGCCAGCCCAAGGATCAGGTTTTTGATCGGCTGCGTCTCGGCATTCAGCCGATGGCGCAGTTGGTAGTCGAGTGCGTCCTTCTTGAATTCTTGAACGGCAGACAGAAAGGAAGGCTCGTCTACGCCGATATTCGAGGACACGACGCAGATAAATTGCCCCCCGGTGGGCGTGATATCAACCGTCAGTGAATTGATCGAGCGATAAGCGGCTTTTTGCAGAGCCTGAGCGTCATAAAGCCGCTCATCAAAGACGAGCGTATCTGAAAGTGCCATTAGGAACCCGAGTAGTGGGAACGGTGGGAGCTGTGTGAGGCGTGGGAACTATGAGAGCTGTGGTAAGCCATCATTTGACCTTGGTCACCACGTTTGAGAACAAAGGCGAACATATCATTGCCGCCGCGAACCGAAAGGTTTTCGCTTGGAGCGGTGGATTGGAGTGTGTTTGTGGTGTCGGTGTGAGGGGCGACAACCTCGTGAGTGGTCATTGCTGACGCCTGTTCCGCAGCGATCGCAGCTGCGAGAGTAGCCATTGGTACCAGAAAGGAGCGCTTTTTCATCACTGGATTTCCCTATCGTTGGCGGTCATTTATTGAGTCTTACTAGCGAATATCCATGATGTCAATGTGGAATCGACTGCTGGCATTTTGCATGCCTACTTTCCGACAGGCGTACTCTGCGTTGCCACCCAATTACGGGTGCGTTACACCGAGGCTTTCGCGAAGGTCTACAGCGATCTGGCCGAGGAGAAAAAAGTCCCGCTGGTGCCGTTTTTTCTTCAGGGAATCGGCGGGAATCCCGAGCTGATGCAGGCCGATGGCATTCACCCGGCGGTCGCGGCGCAGGGCAAGTT
>NZ_JBFTMN010000040.1:0-4306 GCF_056397005.1 Pseudomonas sp. 05N431 | reverse complement strand
GGGTTGCAGCAACCCGCGTTTCACCGGTCTGGGTTTCGAGAGGAACACCAATGTGCACGTCAAATCTCCTGCTTGATCTTATTGCTTTCGATCATTCTTGGAAGGCCAGCGCACTGCGGAGGGTGCGACTGGGGCGGCCGATCAGCACGCCCCCGCCGTATTTCGGGCGGGGCGCGGCATTTTGCAGGCGAACTTTGTGCCCTTCAAGGGATTATGACGGGTGACGGAAAATTAACTACAAGTCACCCTGTGACCGAATGTCGCAAGTGTCCGCCTAAATCCCTTGTAGGCCGTGCTTTGTAAGGATTTCTGTCGAAATCCAGGAAATTACACATCGGTGCTGTGAATAACGCGGCATTGCTTTGAATCAGGGCCGCAAAGCCACGCCGTTAGGCGCTTGTGGGACGATTGTGCCTCCTGAAGGTACAGTCTGCTAAAATGCGACAAATACTTATATCTGTAGTGCTTTAATTTTGCTGACTACGAGGTCAGCTTGTGGCGGATAAGCCCTGCCCTTCTGGGTTGTAGCTATGTGCCTGATTAACCAGCCAATCGCGAAATGCGCGTAAAGAGGCTGATTCGACCTTTCGGTCAGGAATCATCAGGTAATAGGCCTTGATGCTCGACAGGGCCTGAGGGTTGGCAATCACCAGTCGTTTCTCCGCCAACTCACGCTGAATCAGGAACGGTGGGATCAGTGCGATACCCATGTCATGCATCGCTGCCTGAGCCAGCATGGAGAATAGCTCGTAACGCGGACCTGTCATGTCGCGTGGGACATTCAGGTGTTGTGAGTCGAACCACTGGCGCCAGGCGTAAGGTCGCGTGGTCTGTTGCAGTAGCGGCAGGTCGGCAATCACCTCGGCGCTCAGGTGTGTGCGATCACCGAGCAGTGCCGGGCTGCACACCGGCATCGGATTCTCGCCCATCAGTCTGTGGGATTCGGTACCGGACCAATCGGCGTCACCAAAGTAGATCGCGGCGTCAAAGTCGGTGTCGGCAAATAGAAACGGTCGCGTGCGGTTGGTCAGATTGACCGTGACTTCCGGGTGTTGCTTCTGGAGGTCCTTGAGTCGTGGCAACAACCATTGAGTGCCGAAAGTCGGCACAACCGCCAGTTCGATGACGTTGGCGCCCTGCTGGCCCATCACCGACAGCGTGTCTCGTTCAACGGCATCCAGTTGGGTTGCAACGCGTCGGCTGTAGGAAAGCCCCGCCTCAGTCAGCTTCACGCCGCGTCGTGAGCGTCGGAACAGTTCGACACTGAGGAACTCCTCCAGGCTGGCGATTTGTCGGCATATCGCTCCTTGGGTCAGCGATAACTCTTGAGCGGCCTTGGTAAAGCTCTCATGGCGGGCTGCCGCTTCGAAGCTGATCAGTGCAGCAGTGCTGGGTATCTTCCTGCGCATGTACGGCAACCTCACTAATGGTTTGAATATATGCCGTTTCAGGCCATTACGGAGTGAGAAATTAACACAACAGTATGCAAAATCCTCGTTTGCCCAATGCATCTGCGGCGCCTAGGATCAGTCCACGATATTTGACCAACTTCGCGAGGACTCTCTCATGGCCGGTAAAGCTAGCTTCAACTGGATCGATCCCCTGCTGCTGGATCAACAGCTCACCGAAGAAGAGCGCATGGTGCGCGACAGCGCTGCCCAGTTTGCTCAGGACAAGCTGGCGCCACGTGTTCTGGAAGCTTTCCGTCATGAGAAAACCGACCCGGCGATCTTCCGCGAAATGGGCGAAATCGGTCTGCTGGGTGCGACTATTCCTGAGCAGTACGGCGGCAGCGGTCTGAACTATGTCAGCTACGGCTTGATTGCCCGTGAGGTCGAGCGCGTCGACTCCGGCTATCGTTCGATGATGAGCGTGCAGTCTTCGCTGGTCATGGTGCCGATCAACGAATTTGGGACCGAAGCGCAGAAACAGAAATACCTGCCGAAGCTGGCTACCGGTGAATGGATCGGTTGCTTCGGTCTGACCGAACCCAACCACGGATCCGATCCGGGTTCGATGATCACTCGTGCACGTAAAGTGGAAGGCGGCTACAGCCTGACTGGCAGCAAGATGTGGATCACCAACAGCCCGATCGCTGACGTATTTGTGGTGTGGGGCAAGGATGACGCCGGCGATATCCGTGGCTTCGTCCTGGAGAAAGGCTGGAAAGGCCTGAGCGCTCCGGCAATCCACGGCAAGGTCGGCCTGCGCGCCTCTATCACCGGCGAGATCGTGATGGACAACGTATTCGTCCCAGAAGAGAACATCTTCCCGGATGTCCGCGGTTTGAAAGGCCCTTTTACCTGCCTTAACTCTGCACGTTATGGCATCTCCTGGGGCGCTCTGGGGGCGGCCGAGTTCTGCTGGCACACCGCTCGCCAGTACACACTCGACCGTCAGCAGTTTGGTCGGCCTTTGGCTGCCACCCAGTTGATCCAGAAGAAGTTGGCGGACATGCAGACTGAAATTACCCTGGCCCTGCAAGGTTGTCTGCGTCTGGGGCGTATGAAGGATGAAGGCACAGCTGCCGTCGAAATCACCTCGATGATGAAGCGCAACTCTTGCGGCAAGTCGCTGGATATCGCCCGTATGGCTCGCGATATGTTGGGCGGTAATGGCATCTCCGACGAATTCGGTGTTGCACGTCACCTGGTCAACCTTGAGGTGGTCAACACCTATGAAGGAACTCATGACGTTCACGCGCTGATCCTGGGTCGCGCGCAGACCGGTCTCCAGGCGTTCTATTAATAGGAGAGCGGCCATGGGTGCGTTATCGCATTTGCGGGTATTGGATTTATCGCGGGTATTGGCTGGGCCTTGGGCCGGGCAGATTCTCGCGGATCTCGGCGCCGAGGTTATAAAGGTCGAGCGCCCGGGCAATGGCGATGACACTCGCGCCTGGGGGCCGCCCTTCCTTAAGGATGCTTACGGCGAGAACACCAGCGAGGCCGCTTATTACTTGTCGGCCAATCGCAACAAGCAGTCAGTGACCATCGACTTTACTCAGGCCGAAGGTCAGCGTCTGGTTCGCGAGCTGGCGGCGAAGTCCGACATCCTGATCGAGAACTTCAAGGTTGGTGGTCTGGCGGCCTATGGGCTGGACTACGAGTCGCTCAAGGCGATCAACCCTGATCTGATATATTGTTCGATCACTGGCTTCGGCCAGACCGGACCTTATGCCAAGCGTGCGGGCTACGACTTCATGATCCAGGGGCTCGGTGGCTTGATGAGCCTGACTGGCCGTCCTGAAGGTGATGAGGGTGCCGGGCCGGTGAAAGTCGGTGTAGCGCTGACGGATATTTTGACAGGGCTCTATTCGACGGTAGCGATCCTGGCGGCATTGGCGCATCGGGAGCATGAAGGTGGTGGTCAACACATCGACATGGCATTGTTGGATGTTCAGGTGGCGTGCCTTGCTAACCAGGCGATGAATTACCTGACTACCGGTATTGCTCCCAAGCGCTTGGGTAACGCCCACCCGAACATTGTTCCCTATCAGGACTTCCCGACCGCGGATGGTGACTTCATCCTGACGGTGGGGAATGACGGGCAGTTCCGCAAATTTGCCGAAGTGGCTGGTCAGCCGCAGTGGGCGGATGATCCGCGGTTCGCGACGAACAAGCTTCGTGTTGCGAATCGTGCGGTGCTGATTCCGTTGATTCGCCAGGCAACGGTCTTCAAGACCACTGCCGAATGGGTGGCGCAGTTGGAGCAGGCGGGCGTGCCATGTGGGCCGATCAACGATCTGTCGCAGGTATTTGCCGATCCACAGGTTAAGGCGCGCGGTTTGGCGATCGAGCTTCCTCATGCGCTGGCCGGGTTGGTGCCGCAGGTTGCCAGTCCTATTCGCTTGTCCGAGACGCCAGTGGAGTACCGTAGCGCCCCTCCTCTATTGGGTGAGCACACGCTTGAGGTTTTGCAGCGAGTGCTGGGTCTTGAGGCTGCCGCCGTTGCTGCTTTTAAGGAAGCTGGAGTGCTCTGAGGGTTCCTTCTATATAGACGCGGTGTTTTTCCCTCTCCATATAGAGGGGAAAACACTGTTTTTTCGGCTTTCTGCAACTCATTGATAGAAAAGCAAAATTAAGTGTTGACGGCAGATTCTGGAAGTCTATAATTCGCCCCACTTCCGGCGCAGTCGAAACGGAAAACTCCTTGGCAAACAAAGAGTTACGCAGTTTTCGACAGCGGTTACGCTTCAGTTCATCGAAGCCTGAAGGAGTTGGTAAGGCAGTGTGTTTTCGCCTTATTGACGGTTCGATCATCTCGGTCGAAAGCGGAGAAAAAGAGGTGTTGACAGCAGCGAGTA
>NZ_JBFTMN010000039.1:0-4785 GCF_056397005.1 Pseudomonas sp. 05N431 | reverse complement strand
GGCACCGCGATGAGCGTGACGCTGAGCAACGGCGCGGTGATCAACATCGAGGCCGGTAAAACCACCGGCTCCGTGGTGGTCGACACCCCGGCGAACGACGTCTACAAGAACGGCAGCACGGTCAGTACCACCATCGAAAGCACCAGCGGCGGCAACTTCGAACAGCTGACCCCGAGCACGACGCCGGCGGTGACCACCATCACCGACTCGATCGATAACACCGGCCTGACGCTCACCGCCRACAACASCATTACCGAAGGCGGSCAGATCACTTACACCGCGACGCTGAGCAACCCGGCTGGCACCGCGATGAGCGTCACCCTGAGCAACGGCGCGGTGATCAACATCGACGCCGGTAAAACCACCGGCTCCGTGGTGGTCGACACCCCGGCGAACGACGTCTACAAGAACGGCAGCACCGTCAGCACCACCATCGAAAGCACCACCGGTGGCAACTTCGAGCAGTTGACCCCGAGCAGCACCCCGGCGGTCACCACCATCACCGACTCGATCGACAATACCGGCCTGACGCTCACCGCCAACAACAGCATTACCGAAGGTGGCCAGATCACCTACACCGCGACGCTGACCAATCCGGCTGGTACGCCGATGAGCGTGACCCTGTCGAATGGCGCCGTGATCAACATCGACGCCGGTAAAACCACTGGTTCCGTAGTGGTCGACACTCCAGCGAATGACGTTTACAAAAACGGCAGCACGGTCAGCACCACCATCGAAAGCACCAGCGGCGGCAACTTCGAACAGCTGACTCCAAGCAGCACGCCAGCGGTCACCACCATTACCGATTCGATCGATAACACCGGGCTGTCCCTGGCGGCCACAGGTTCGGTCACCGAAGGCGGGCAGATCACCTACACCGCGACCCTGAGCAACCCGGCCGGCACCGCGATGAGCGTCACCCTGTCGAACGGCGCGGTGATCAATATCGAGGCCGGTAAAACCACCGGCTCCGTGGTGATCGACACCCCGGCCAATGACGTCTACAAAAATGGCAGCACCGTCAGCACTACCATCGAAAGCACCAGCGGTGGCAACTTCGAGCAGTTGACCCCAAGCACCACCCCGGCCGTCACCATCATCACCGACTCGATCGACAACACCGGACTGAGCCTGACGGCGACCGGTTCGGTCACCGAAGGCGGGCAGATCACTTACACCGCGACGCTGACCAATCCGGCTGGTACGCCGATGAGCGTGACGCTGAGCAACGGCGCCGTGATCAACATCGAAGCCGGTAAGACTTCCGGCAGCGTGGTGGTTGATACCCCGGCCAATGACGTCTACAAGAACGGCAGCACGGTCAGCACCACCATCGAAAGCACCAGCGGCGGCAACTTCGAACAGTTGACCCCAAGCAGCACCCCGGCGGTGACCACCATCACCGATTCGATCGACAACACCGGCCTGACACTCACCGCCAACAACAGCATTACCGAAGGTGGCCAGATCACCTACACCGCGACGCTGACCAATCCGGCCGGCACCGCGATGAGCGTCACGCTGTCGAACGGCGCCGTGATCAATATCGAGGCCGGTAAAACCAGCGGTTCGGTGGTGGTCGACACCCCGGCGAACGACGTTTACAAAAACGGCAGCACCGTCAGCACCACCATCGAGAGCACCACTGGCGGCAACTTCGAACAGCTGACTCCAAGCACCACCCCAGCGGTCACCACCATTACCGATTCGATCGATAACACCGGGCTGTCCCTGGCGGCGACCGGTTCGGTCACCGAAGGTGGGCAGATCACCTACACCGCGACCCTGACCAATCCAGCCGGCACCGCGATGACTGTCACCTTGTCGAACGGTGCGGTGATCAACATTGAAGCCGGTAAAACCAGCGGCTCGGTGGTGGTCGATACCCCGGCGAACGACGTTTACAAAAACGGCAGCACCGTCAGCACTACCATCGAAAGCACCACCGGTGGCAATTTCGAGCAACTGACCCCAAGCACGACGCCGGCGGTTACGACGATCACCGACTCGATCGACAATACCGGGCTGAGCCTGACGGCGACCGGTTCGGTCACCGAAGGTGGGCAGATCACTTACACCGCGACGCTGACCAATCCGGCCGGCACCTCGATGAGCGTCACCCTGTCGAACGGAGCGGTGATCAACATCGAGGCCGGTAAGACTTCCGGCTCGGTGGTGGTCGACACTCCAGCGAACGACGTCTACAAGAACGGCAGCACCGTCAGCACTACCATCGAAAGCACCACCGGTGGCAACTTCGAACAGCTGACCCCAAGCAGCACACCGGCGGTTACGACGATTACCGATTCGATCGATAACACCGGCCTGACGCTGACCGCCAACACCAGCATTACCGAAGGTGGGCAGATCACTTACACCGCGACGCTGACCAATCCGGCCGGCACCTCGATGAGCGTCACCCTGTCGAACGGAGCGGTGATCAACATCGAGGCCGGCAAGACTTCCGGCAGTGTGGTGGTTGATACCCCGGCGAATGACGTCTACAAAAATGGCAGCACCGTCAGCACCACCATCGAGAGCACCACCGGTGGCAACTTCGAGCAGTTGACCCCGAGCAGCACGCCGGCCGTCACGACGATTACCGACTCGATCGATAACACCGGGTTGAGCCTGACCGCGAATGGTTCGGTGGTTGAAGGCGGGCAGATCACCTACACCGCGACGCTGACCAATCCGGCCGGTACACCGATGAGCGTCACGCTGAGCAACGGCGCGGTGATCAACATCGAGGCCGGCAAGACTTCCGGCAGTGTGGTGGTTGATACCCCGGCCAATGACGTTTACAAAAATGGCAGCACCGTCAGCACCACCATCGAAAGCACCACCGGCGGCAATTTCGAGCAGTTGACCCCGAGCAGCACGCCGGCCGTTACGACGATTACCGACTCGATCGACAACACCGGCCTGTCCCTGGCGGCCACCGGTTCGGTCACCGAAGGTGGCCAGATCACCTACACCGCGACCCTGACCAACCCGGCCGGCACCGCGATGAGCGTCACCCTGTCCAACGGTGCGGTGATCAACATCGAAGCCGGCAAAACCACCGGTTCGGTGGTGGTCGACACCCCGGCCAACGACGTCTACAAGAACGGCAGTACCGTCAGCACCACCATCGAAAGCACCAGCGGCGGCAATTTCGAACAGCTGACTCCAAGCACCACCCCGGCCGTCACCACCGTCACCGACTCGATCGATAACACTGGCCTGAGCCTGACCGCGAATGGTTCGGTGGTTGAAGGCGGGCAGATCACCTACACCGCGACGCTGACCAACCCAGCTGGCACCGCGATGAGCGTGACGCTGAGCAACGGCGCGGTGATCAACATCGAGGCCGGTAAAACCATCGGCAGCGTAGTGGTCGACACTCCGGCGAATGACGTTTACAAAAACGGCAGCACCGTCAGCACCACCATCGAAAGCACCACCGGCGGCAATTTCGAGCAGTTGACCCCGAGCACCACCCCGGCCGTTACGACGATCACCGACTCGATCGACAATACCGGGCTGAGCCTGACGGCGACCGGTTCGGTCACCGAAGGTGGTCAGATCACTTACACCGCCACGCTGACCAACCCGGCCGGCACCGCGATGAGTGTCACCCTGTCGAACGGTGCGGTGATCAACATTGAAGCCGGTAAAACCAGCGGCTCGGTGGTGGTCGATACCCCGGCGAACGACGTTTACAAAAACGGTAGCACCGTCAGCACTACCATCGAAAGCACCACCGGTGGCAATTTCGAGCAGCTGACCCCGAGCACCACTCCGGCCGTTACGACGATCACCGACTCGATCGACAATACCGGGCTGAGCCTGACGGCGACCGGTTCGGTCACCGAAGGTGGTCAGATCACTTACACCGCGACGCTGACCAATCCGGCCGGCACGCCGATGACTGTCACGCTGAGCAATGGCGCCGTCATCAACATCGAAGCCGGTAAAACCACCGGCTCCGTGGTGGTCGACACCCCGGCGAACGACGTTTACAAAAACGGCAGCACCGTCAGCACTACCATCGAAAGCACCACCGGTGGCAATTTCGAGCAGTTGACCCCGAGCACCACCCCGGCCGTTACGACGATCACCGACTCGATCGACAATACCGGGCTGAGCCTGGCGGCGACCGGTTCGGTCACCGAAGGTGGGCAGATCACCTACACCGCGACCCTGACCAACCCAGCCGGCACCGCGATGAGCGTTACCCTGAGCAACGGCGCGGTGATCAACATCGAAGCCGGTAAAACCAGCGGCAGCGTAGTGGTCGACACCCCGGCGAATGACGTCTACAAAAATGGCAGCACCGTCAGCACCACCATCGAGAGCACCACTGGCGGCAACTTCGAACAGCTGACTCCAAGCACCACCCCAGCGGTCACCACCATTACCGATTCGATCGACAATACCGGTCTCAGCCTGACGGCGACCGGCTCTGTGGCTGAAGGCGGTCAGATTACCTACACCGCGACCCTGACCAATGCCGCCGGCACGCCGGTGACCGTGACCCTGAGCAACGGCGCCGTAATCAACATCGACGCCGGCAAAACCACCGGCACCGTAGTGGTCGATGCACCCAAAGACGACGTCTACCTCGATGCCGGCAAGGTCCAGGCAACGATCACCACCGCCACCGGCGGCAACTTCGAGAACCTGGTCACCAGCAATACACCAGCGGTCACCAACGTCACCGACACCATCGACACCTCGACGGTGAAACTGACCGCCACCGATTCGGCAGCAGAAGGCGGCACCGTCACCTACACCGCCACC
>NZ_JBFTMN010000038.1:0-5372 GCF_056397005.1 Pseudomonas sp. 05N431 | reverse complement strand
AAAGAGGTGTTGACAGCAGCGAGTAAYGCTGTAGAATTCGCCTCCCGCTAACGAGAGATCGGAAGCGCAAGTGGTTGAAGTTGCAAAGGAAACTTTGAAAACTTCTGRAAATAACCRCTTGACAGCAACAGAGGCYGCTGTAGAATGCRCGCCTCGGTTGAGACGAAAGATCTTAACCAACCGCTCTTTAACAACTGAATCAAGCAATTCGTGTGGGTGCTTGTGCAGTCAGACTGATAGTCAACAAGATTATCAGCATCACAAGTTACTCCGCGAGAAATCAAAGATGTAACCAACGATTGCTGAGCCAAGTTTAGGGYTTCTTAAAAACCCAAAGATGTTTGAACTGAAGAGTTTGATCATGGCTCAGATTGAACGCTGGCGGCAGGCCTAACACATGCAAGTCGAGCGGTAGAGAGAAGCTTGCTTCTCTTGAGAGCGGCGGACGGGTGAGTAATGCCTAGGAATCTGCCTGGTAGTGGGGGATAACGTTCGGAAACGAACGCTAATACCGCATACGTCCTACGGGAGAAAGCAGGGGACCTTCGGGCCTTGCGCTATCAGATGAGCCTAGGTCGGATTAGCTAGTTGGTGAGGTAATGGCTCACCAAGGCGACGATCCGTAACTGGTCTGAGAGGATGATCAGTCACACTGGAACTGAGACACGGTCCAGACTCCTACGGGAGGCAGCAGTGGGGAATATTGGACAATGGGCGAAAGCCTGATCCAGCCATGCCGCGTGTGTGAAGAAGGTCTTCGGATTGTAAAGCACTTTAAGTTGGGAGGAAGGGCCATTACCTAATACGTGATGGTTTTGACGTTACCGACAGAATAAGCACCGGCTAACTCTGTGCCAGCAGCCGCGGTAATACAGAGGGTGCAAGCGTTAATCGGAATTACTGGGCGTAAAGCGCGCGTAGGTGGTTTGTTAAGTTGGATGTGAAAGCCCCGGGCTCAACCTGGGAACTGCATTCAAAACTGACAAGCTAGAGTATGGTAGAGGGTGGTGGAATTTCCTGTGTAGCGGTGAAATGCGTAGATATAGGAAGGAACACCAGTGGCGAAGGCGACCACCTGGACTGATACTGACACTGAGGTGCGAAAGCGTGGGGAGCAAACAGGATTAGATACCCTGGTAGTCCACGCCGTAAACGATGTCAACTAGCCGTTGGGAGCCTTGAGCTCTTAGTGGCGCAGCTAACGCATTAAGTTGACCGCCTGGGGAGTACGGCCGCAAGGTTAAAACTCAAATGAATTGACGGGGGCCCGCACAAGCGGTGGAGCATGTGGTTTAATTCGAAGCAACGCGAAGAACCTTACCAGGCCTTGACATCCAATGAACTTTCCAGAGATGGATTGGTGCCTTCGGGARCATTGAGACAGGTGCTGCATGGCTGTCGTCAGCTCGTGTCGTGAGATGTTGGGTTAAGTCCCGTAACGAGCGCAACCCTTGTCCTTAGTTACCAGCACGTCATGGTGGGCACTCTAAGGAGACTGCCGGTGACAAACCGGAGGAAGGTGGGGATGACGTCAAGTCATCATGGCCCTTACGGCCTGGGCTACACACGTGCTACAATGGTCGGTACAGAGGGTTGCCAAGCCGCGAGGTGGAGCTAATCCCATAAAACCGATCGTAGTCCGGATCGCAGTCTGCAACTCGACTGCGTGAAGTCGGAATCGCTAGTAATCGCGAATCAGAATGTCGCGGTGAATACGTTCCCGGGCCTTGTACACACCGCCCGTCACACCATGGGAGTGGGTTGCACCAGAAGTAGCTAGTCTAACCTTCGGGRGGACGGTTACCACGGTGTGATTCATGACTGGGGTGAAGTCGTAACAAGGTAGCCGTAGGGGAACCTGCGGCTGGATCACCTCCTTAATCGACGACATCAGCTGCTGCATAAGCTCCCACACGAATTGCTTGATTCATTGAAGAAGACGATAAGAAGCAGCCTGTATCAGGTTGTAGCTTGGTTGGTTGGAACGCACCCCACGCTTTGCGGTAAAGAGCAGGGTGAGGTCGGCCTGAATAGCTCGAAATTGGGTCTGTAGCTCAGTTGGTTAGAGCGCACCCCTGATAAGGGTGAGGTCGGCAGTTCGAATCTGCCCAGACCCACCAATTTTGCTTGTGTGGGAAACGCCTGTAGAAATACGGGGCCATAGCTCAGCTGGGAGAGCGCCTGCCTTGCACGCAGGAGGTCAACGGTTCGATCCCGTTTGGCTCCACCACTACTGCTTCTGTTGTATGAAAGCTTAGAAATGAGCATTCCATCGCTGTGATGGTGAATGTTGATTTCTAGTCTTTGATTAGATCGTTCTTTAAAAATTTGGGTATGTGATAGAAAGATAGACTGAACGTTACTTTCACTGGTAACGGMTCAGGCTAAGGTAAAATTTGTGAGTAATTGCGAATTTTCGGCGAATGTCGTCTTCAYAGTATAACCAGATTGCTTGGGGTTATATGGTCAAGTGAAGAAGCGCATACGGTGGATGCCTTGGCAGTCAGAGGCGATGAAAGACGTGGTAGCCTGCGAAAAGCTTCGGGGAGTCGGCAAACAGACTKTGATCCGGAGATGTCTGAATGGGGGAACCCACCTAACATAAGTTAGGTATCTTAAGCTGAATACATAGGCTTAAGAAGCGAACCAGGGGAACTGAAACATCTAAGTACCCTGAGGAAAAGAAATCAACCGAGATTCCCTTAGTAGTGGCGAGCGAACGGGGACTAGCCCTTAAGTGGCTTTGAGATTAGCGGAACGCTCTGGAAAGTGCGGCCATAGTGGGTGATAGCCCTGTACGCGAAAATCTCTTAGTCATGAAATCGAGTAGGACGGAGCACGAGAAACTTTGTCTGAATATGGGGGGACCATCCTCCAAGGCTAAATACTACTGACTGACCGATAGTGAACTAGTACCGTGAGGGAAAGGCGAAAAGAACCCCGGAGAGGGGAGTGAAATAGATCCTGAAACCGTATGCGTACAAGCAGTGGGAGCCCACTTTGTTGGGTGACTGCGTACCTTTTGTATAATGGGTCAGCGACTTATTTTCAGTGGCGAGCTTAACCGAATAGGGGAGGCGTAGCGAAAGCGAGTCTTAATAGGGCGTCTAGTCGCTGGGAATAGACCCGAAACCGGGCGATCTATCCATGGGCAGGTTGAAGGTTGGGTAACACTAACTGGAGGACCGAACCGACTACCGTTGAAAAGTTAGCGGATGACCTGTGGATCGGAGTGAAAGGCTAATCAAGCTCGGAGATAGCTGGTTCTCCTCGAAAGCTATTTAGGTAGCGCCTCATGTATCACTGTAGGGGGTAGAGCACTGTTTCGGCTAGGGGGTCATCCCGACTTACCAAACCGATGCAAACTCCGAATACCTACAAGTGCCGAGCATGGGAGACACACGGCGGGTGCTAACGTCCGTCGTGAAAAGGGAAACAACCCAGACCGTCAGCTAAGGTCCCAAAGTTATGGTTAAGTGGGAAACGATGTGGGAAGGCTTAGACAGCTAGGAGGTTGGCTTAGAAGCAGCCACCCTTTAAAGAAAGCGTAATAGCTCACTAGTCGAGTCGGCCTGCGCGGAAGATGTAACGGGGCTCAAACCATACACCGAAGCTACGGGTATCACTTAGGTGATGCGGTAGAGGAGCGTTCTGTAAGCCTGTGAAGGTGAGTTGAGAAGCTTGCTGGAGGTATCAGAAGTGCGAATGCTGACATGAGTAACGACAATGGGTGTGAAAAACACCCACGCCGAAAGACCAAGGTTTCCTGCGCAACGTTAATCGACGCAGGGTTAGTCGGTCCCTAAGGCGAGGCTGAAAAGCGTAGTCGATGGAAAACAGGTTAATATTCCTGTACTTCTGGTTATTGCGATGGAGGGACGGAGAAGGCTAGGCCAGCTTGGCGTTGGTTGTCCAAGTTTAAGGTGGTAGGCTGGACTCTTAGGTAAATCCGGGAGTCTAAGGCCGAGAGCTGATGACGAGTGTTCTTTTAGAACACGAAGTGGTTGATGCCATGCTTCCAAGAAAAGCTTCTAAGCTTCAGGTAACCAGGAACCGTACCCCAAACCGACACAGGTGGTTGGGTAGAGAATACCAAGGCGCTTGAGAGAACTCGGGTGAAGGAACTAGGCAAAATGGCACCGTAACTTCGGGAGAAGGTGCGCCGGTGAGGGTGAAGGACTTGCTCCGTAAGCCCATGCCGGTCGAAGATACCAGGCCGCTGCGACTGTTTATTAAAAACACAGCACTCTGCAAACACGAAAGTGGACGTATAGGGTGTGACGCCTGCCCGGTGCCGGAAGGTTAATTGATGGGGTTAGCTAACGCGAAGCTCTTGATCGAAGCCCCGGTAAACGGCGGCCGTAACTATAACGGTCCTAAGGTAGCGAAATTCCTTGTCGGGTAAGTTCCGACCTGCACGAATGGCGTAACGATGGCGGCGCTGTCTCCACCCGAGACTCAGTGAAATTGAAATCGCTGTGAAGATGCAGTGTATCCGCGGCTAGACGGAAAGACCCCGTGAACCTTTACTATAGCTTTGCACTGGACTTTGAATTTGCTTGTGTAGGATAGGTGGGAGGCTTTGAAGCGTGGACGCCAGTTCGCGTGGAGCCATCCTTGAAATACCACCCTGGCAACTTTGAGGTTCTAACTCAGGTCCGTTATCCGGATCGAGGACAGTGTATGGTGGGTAGTTTGACTGGGGCGGTCTCCTCCTAAAGAGTAACGGAGGAGTACGAAGGTGCGCTCAGACCGGTCGGAAATCGGTCGTAGAGTATAAAGGCAAAAGCGCGCTTGACTGCGAGACAGACACGTCGAGCAGGTACGAAAGTAGGTCTTAGTGATCCGGTGGTTCTGTATGGAAGGGCCATCGCTCAACGGATAAAAGGTACTCCGGGGATAACAGGCTGATACCGCCCAAGAGTTCATATCGACGGCGGTGTTTGGCACCTCGATGTCGGCTCATCACATCCTGGGGCTGAAGCCGGTCCCAAGGGTATGGCTGTTCGCCATTTAAAGTGGTACGCGAGCTGGGTTTAGAACGTCGTGAGACAGTTCGGTCCCTATCTGCCGTGGACGTTTGAGATTTGAGAGGGGCTGCTCCTAGTACGAGAGGACCGGAGTGGACGAACCTCTGGTGTTCCGGTTGTCACGCCAGTGGCATTGCCGGGTAGCTATGTTCGGAATAGATAACCGCTGAAAGCATCTAAGCGGGAAACTAGCCTCAAGATGAGATCTCACTGGGACCTTGAGTCCCCTGAAGGGCCGTCGAAGACTACGACGTTGATAGGTTGGGTGTGTAAGCGCTGTGAGGCGTTGAGCTAACCAATACTAATTGCCCGTGAGGCTTGACCATATAACACCCAAGCAAT
>NZ_JBFTMN010000037.1:0-10957 GCF_056397005.1 Pseudomonas sp. 05N431 | reverse complement strand
TGAAGATTCCCCCGGCCACCGAAGGATGTAGCAAGGGCCACGCCAATGCCCAGGCCACGGGGATGGTCAGCAGAATCTTGAAGACGACGAGCAACATCGGCGAACCCCGCAATCAATGACAGTCGCCATTATGCCGCAGCGGATTTTGCCTTGAATGCGGTCACGGGTCGCAGGCGAGCCCCTACAACGCCCTCCCCTATCAGCCAACGCTTTGCACCTGCTGAGGGAAGATAGTTGCCAAGCTAATCCCCAAGCTGAAACTGCTGAAAATCCACACGCCTGACATAAATCCAGAAGTCATGCCTTGGCTCATACTGCTCCATGCAAACGCTATGGTCCTGGCACAGTTCATCTTCGTCGATCAGGGTGCGATCCCAATCGTCCTTGGCAACGGGGATCGAATGAGAACAACAACGGGCTGTTAAGGCAGTACTTCCCGAAAGGAACTGACCTGGCGGATCACTAGCGAGCCACACTGAATGAAGTAGCAAGGCAGCTAAATAGCCGCCCTCGGAAAACACTAAACTACGCAACGCCCGCTGAACGATTTAGCCAATCTGTTGCATCGACCGGTTGAATCCACAGCCAAAAGCGTCACTCGAAGGTATGCATTTCATTCTTACGCCTTATTCTGCGTCGGACGTCACTGGATCTGAGTTGCAGGAATGACTCAAGTATCCGAAGAGCGATTACTTCAAGAGCATGATTTGATCCATGAGAGATGACCCCTACACACTGTCCATGCGCTTTCAGACACCCGCCCCAGGCATTGCCCCACGCGAACAGGCGCCGATGCTCGCCCAGGAGCAAGCCTGGGCGCGGGAGCACGCGTCCAGGCACCGCTTCAGCTGGATCGAGGTGTTAGTGCCGCCGTTGTGCTTTGGCCCTGTTCTGCCGGGTATCGCGTTTTTACTGGGCCTGTTGCTCTATCGCTCGTTATTCGCCCCCGGCCTGGATATTGACCGGATCGTCGGAGCCTCCTTTGGCTGGCTTACCCTCGCGACGCTGCTCTTCATGGCTGCCTGGGGGGTTCGCAACTTCTTGCGCGATGCCCACGACCCGACCAAACGCTACTGGCAGTCCATGCCGGACCAAGGGTTGGCCGAGCTTGAGCACCATAGCCTGGTATCTGGCACCAGCCTGTGGTCCTCCGATTATGATCCGGACTGCAACACCCTCATGCAATGGACAAACGGCAAGCTTGAATGCGTGCAAGACAGCGGTGTGTCGCAATGGGTCCTGGCCAAGACTACTGCGGGCCACTGGCTGGTGCTCAAGGAAGAATATCCGGGCAGCTTCAACTATGGACGGGTTGGGAAAATGCCCACGCCGGACAAGCAAATGCAACCCTGCCAGGAACTGGCGATCGCCTTTGCCCCCGGCACCAACCTCCCTCTCGGCCGACGTTTCGGTGGCGCGCCGATGCCATTGGTCGACACGCCGTATTGGGTGTCTGCCGATGAACTCAAGCGCCTTGTCGAGGTCGCCCATCACTGGACATTTTTCCCCCCGGACCGCTACGCCGTGGTCAATAACCAGGATGCCGAGTGGGTGCAACGGCTGGTGGACAGAGCGCAAGCCAGCGTCGGCCCCCGGCCGGACGAGACGGCCAGCAATCGGCCAGAAGCAGTCAGTCGCTCAGAACACTCAAAAACCACTGATTGCTAAAGTAATCAGGATCCGAAAATAGCTCACTCGGTCGAAGGGACGGATGCTTTGCTACCCAAGCGGATTAGTTCATTGGAGAAACACAGGCCGAGGATGATCAGTGCCGCTCCCGCGTACAGGCTTTCGCGGGGTACTTCGTTGAGCGCCACAAACGCCAGCAGCGCGGCGAACAGTGGCTCGGTCAGCTCCAGCGCTTGCACTTGGGATGGCTTGAGATACTCGATGGCCTTGGTGGTGCAGAAGAAGCCCAGGATTGTCGGCAGTGTGGCCAGCGCCAGCAGCGCGGCGATCGCCAGTGGCGACAGCTCGCCCATCGCGAAACCATCGGCCGCAGCCGGCATCAGCAGGTACAGGCTGCCAAAGAACAACAATTGTCGTGTGAAGTGCAGCCCCCCCGACACCCCCATACGCTTCATGGCAACCGAAAAGGCCCCATAGCCGGAGCCGGCCATGCAGGCGAGCGCAGCACCTTGCAGGGTAAAGCCCTGCTGCAGGTCGCCGCCGAAGATCACCGAGATCCCGGCAATAGCCAGTGCGGCGCCAACGGTAGCGTTCGCGGTGATGGCATCCTTGAGGAAAATGCGCCCCAGAATGATCGAGGAAATTGAGGCACTGGCCATCAGCACCACCACCACACCTGCCGCAGCGTAGTGTCGATAGGCTGACGTTTCGAAATGGAACAGCACAAAGATGCCAAGGAATGCGCAGATAGCCGCCTGAGTCCATTTGGTCGATGCCGCCGGGCGCTTGAGGAAAAACAATAAGATCGAGAGAAGCACGCAACCAAGTACGGTCTTGATGACAGCGACACTGCTAGCGGTGAAACCATTACTCATGAGTATTTTGCTGAGTACACCGATCGTTGCGTTCAGTGCCGCAGCGGAGAGTGCAAATATGACGCCTTTGCTGAAAGTAGATTGCATTGATGACGATCCCTGTCGCTGAATTGTCGTTCGATAGAATGCCGCCCTATATCGACGGCGCAAAGGTTGAGGATACGAAGATCCCGCCGACCCCAGTATTTATTGTGGCATAAGCGCTGGATCGGCCAGTAGGATGCTATGCGCCTTTTTGTCGTCGACAAGGGAGAAGTCAGAGGACCTAGCCCTTGGCTATGTATGAGTTGACGAACGTTGCAGTGTGCTGCAAAGACTGACGTATATCCGGTTTGGCTATTCCATGCCTGTTGGCAAATTGCTCGACCGCCGCTGTATCAAAACGAGTGGTCTGGATAAAGTCCAAGGCTTCGGGTTTTGTATTCAAAAACCACGCGACGGGAGGAATACTCAGTAGCAACTTCAGCAATCGGAGTGAAATGTAATGCTTGGGAGACTTTAAGCCCAAAGGTTGTGCCACCTGTACCAGGAGTTCTCGCAAGTTGGGAGTTTGGTCATCAAGCGCCAGCAGTTCCTGGCCCGCCATGGCAGGATCAAAAGCACAAACCGCCACTATCTCGACCAGGTAATCCACAGTGACCAGTGGCAGCCAGTGCTCGGCGGTACCGGGCACTGCAGTCAGCTTTCCCAGCACAAGGTTGCGTATCAGCTCCACCAGCGGCTGACCATCAAGGATATGCCCCGTGCGGCTGTGGCCACAGACCGTCGCAGGGTGGACAACGGTAATCTCCCCGCCCTTGGCAGACATGACCTCCAGGGTCGCAAAATGCGCCTCCAGCTTGCTCCCCTCGTAACCACCGACATGTCGGTAGACGGCAGGCCAATTCGTCAACTCCGGATAACGAGGATCAATTCCGATGCGTTGCAGATGTTCATGATTTTTCAGCATGTAGCCGCCGATCATCACTAAACGGCTTTTTTGCTCAGCTGCCAACAGCGCCACACGCTTTGCCCCTTCCACATTCACCGCACGAGAATGCTCCACTGAAAGCCCCCATGCGAAGTGGGCGCCCAGGTGGAATATGACTCTGGCGTGCCTTAGCACTTCTCGGTCAGCAAGACTCAGCCCGAGGTTGTCCCGTTCCAGATCGCCAGCTACGGCAAATACCCGGGTTGCGCACCCGCCCAAATTATCGACTTGCTCGCGCAGTGCAGCTAGTCGCTCTGGGCGACGCATCAACACCCGAATGGTGTGACCTTTTGCACTCAGGTACGCCACCAAATGTTGACCGACGAAGCCGGTACCCCCCGTGACAAAGCACTCCACGCTCATTTCCCTGTTCCTTGTTTAAGGTGAGAAATCAAGCGTAAACTATCGACCCAACTCTATAGTCAAGCGGTGTTTTCATGAAAATCGGCGAACTCGAGGCCCGCAGCGGCGCCAGCCGCCATACGCTGCGTTACTACGAGCAAATCGGCCTGATCTCACCGCTGCGGCAAACCAATAACTATCGCGTTTACACCGAGCAAACTCTGCAGGATCTGGACTTTATCCAGCGCGCGCAAAGCATGGGGTTTTCCCTGGGGGAAATAGGCGAGATTCTGGATGCGCAGCGGAACAAGCTGATCGATTGTGCTGACGGTGCGAAGCTGATTGAAAAGAAGATGGCAGAAATCAAACAGAGAATCGCCAACTTCCAAAGCATTTATCGGTATCTGGATCAAGAGCGTGCAAACCTCGAAGCCAGTGCTGCCAGGCAACTTGAGCTTCAGCAGCTAAACAACGCGTCCAACTGAACTGTCAGCATCCGGGAACGGAAGCCGCAGCCTGCTTCCAGTTTCAAGTCCATCGCTTACGCATTTTCTCAAACCTTGTGCCCAGGCCCTAGACAGTAAGCGTCCGCCCTAAAGACCTTGCGTGGTTAAACGGGCGCCATCTATGCGGCAGCCATTCGATACTTGGCTCTGAAGTCTATCTATGACGGGATGCAGCCTCTAGCATTATTGTTGCAGACGATTATTGAGGCGCTTCTGAATCTACTGGAATGGCAGTTGGGATTTGCCATGAAGGTTTTTTGCCGTCCTGACTGTCGAAAATACGCCGCGCCTTGCGGAAGTCCTCAACGTTCTCGACTACCCAAGTCCAGATAGGGGACATACGGATCAACAGTCCCATACCCAGCGGCGTCAGCTCGTACTCGACGCGTGGCGGAATTTCACCGAACTCCCGCCGAACCAGCAGGCCATCCCGCTCCATGGAGCGTAGCGTCTTCGTCAACATCCGCTGGGTCACACCGGTCATCTGCCTTTTTATCTCGGCATGGCGCATCGTGCCGTATACCCCCAGGGCATGAAGGATACCCAACGACCAGCGACTGCCTGCATGAGCAAGCACTTCCCGCCTGACACCATCATCGTCTTCTCTGAGCGTTCGGCAGATTGCCTCTGCCTGGCTGAGAGCCTCCTGATCGGTCATTTCTTTCTCTGGTATCACAGATGTGCCTTCTTACGAGCGCTGCCCAATCGTGCAAGCATTTGCCCATCTTACAGGCAACAGGTCTCAGGAGAAATCATGACCGAAGTGACCCAGCTTCCCCCCCAATCCATTCTCGTTCTAGGCGCCGGTGAGCTTGGGCTTCCGGTTTTGCGCAATCTTGCGCGAGTAGCAAAGCGCGCGCCCGGTTCCACAATCAGCGTCCTGCTCAGGGATTCGACCATCAACACGCAGGTGCCCGAGAAAAAGGTCGAAATCGATGAGCTTCGGGGTCTCGGCATCCAGATGGTGGCCGCAGACTTGGTGAACAATTCGATCGATCAACTGGCTGAAGTGTTCGCACGCTTCGATACCGTAATAGGCTGTGCAGGCATGGTTGCAGGCCGGGAAACCCCGATGAAGCTGGCTACAGCAGCCCTCAAGTCCGGAGTGAAGCGCTACTTCCCGTGGCAGTTTGGCGTCGACTTCGAGGTGATTGGTCGGGGCAGTCCTCAAGATCTGTTCGATGCTCAGCTTGATGTACGCGAATTGCTTCGCGCCCAGGACAAAACTGAATGGGTGATCATCTCGACGGGCATGTTCACCAGCTTCCTTTTCGAGCCTGTATTCGAAGTGGTTGACTTCGAAAACGATACCGTGAACGCGCTAGGCAGTCTTGAGAACAGCGTGACGCTCACGACTCCAGACGACATTGGTGCGCTGACAGCGGAAATCGTTTTCTTCGAACCGCGCTTCCGCAACCAGATCGTGTATCTATCGGGAGACACTGTGACGTATGGAGAGGTTGCGAGCCTCCTTGAACGTGTGCTGGGGCGCCCGTTCAAACGTAACGTGTGGACTGTTTCGTACTTGCTCCAGGAATTGGAGAAAGATCCGACTCACCACATCAAGAAGTACCGCGCTGTGTTTGCCCAAGGTAGAGGTGTGGCGTGGCCTAAAGGGGGCACTTTCAACGAGCAGCAGTCGATTCATGTCACTACCGCCGAGCAGTGGGCCCGGAAAAACCTCGCAGACATCTGAACGCAAAAGCAGCGCGAGCTTCAGCCTCACAATCTTCCGCGCTCAGCGCCCAAGGTTGTGAGGGGCTGCATTAGGCCGATTTCTGCCTGCCACCACCGGTTGAATCCACAACCAGAAGCGGTCAGTGGTAGAACTGAACAACCGGCAGCACGACCCTCATATAAAAAGAATATGCACGCCAGAAATCAGCGACGTGATTGGTATTTCTCACAATACTGCCCCGCTATTTTTTGCGCTGCCGCCAGTTGGGATTTGGATAGTTTTTTAGCTACATGACTTCGATAATCTGCGGCTTTTGACTGGCCATTGGCAGCAGCAACAGAAAGCCAAACATACGCTTGGCTATTATCCTGAGCCACTCCGTTACCCTGGGAGTAGCGGACTCCGAGGTTGTTCTGGGCGGCTGCATCACCCTGCTCAGCGGCCTTGTGGAACCAGAAAGTTGCCTGCTGGTCATCCTGCGCAACCCCTCGGCCGGTGGCATAGCAGGCTCCGAGGTTGAACTGGCCGGTGGCATCACCCTGTTCGGCAGCCTTGCGGAACCAGAAAACCGCCTGCTGGTAGTCCTGCGGGACTCCCTGTCCGGAGGCATAACAAGCTCCGAGGTTGTCCTGGGCAGCGGCATAACCTTGTTCTGCGGCCTTGCGGTACCAGGAAACCGCCTGCTCGTAGTCCTTCACAACCCCTTGGCCGGTCTCGTAGCGGACGCCGAGGTCGCCCTGGGCAGCGGCATTACCTTGCTCAGCGGCCTTGTGGAACCAGAAAACCGCCTGCTCGTAGTCCTTCATGACCCCTCCGCCGTAGGCGTACCGGATTCCGAGGTTGTCCTGGGCAGCGGCATAACCTTGCTCAGCGGCCTTGCGGAACCAGAAAACCGCCTGCGGGTAGTCCTTCTCAACCCCTTGGCCGTTGATATAGCGGACGCCGAGGTTGTTCTGTGCTGCGGCCTTACCCTGCTCAGCGGCCTTACGGAACCAGGAAACCGCCTGCTGGACGTCCTGCTCAACTCCTCGGCCCTGGTCGTAGCAGAATCCGAGGTGGGTCTGGGCATCGGCATTACCCTGCTCGGCGGCCTTTCGGAACCAGTAGACCGCCTGCCGGGTATCCTGCACAACACCTTGGCCGGCGGCATAACTGACACCGAGGTTGTTCTGGGCATCGGCATCGCCCTGTTCGGCCATTCTCTGAGTAGTGGTTAGATCCTGCGAAGCATACGTATAGCTAACTGACTGTAGTAAGCAAAACGCAAAAAAGAACAAGCGTGCACAGTGCATATAAGGGGGCTCTACGATTGACTGGTTCGCGCCCCTGCTCTTACTGGGTTCCCAAAGAGCTGAGCTAAATGGATAGAAGCGGATTACGCCTGAATGATCGCGTTCTGCGATTAATCTTATCTGATGCCTGGAGCCAAGGGTGAGTAGCCAAATCTAAAGTGGCAAGCATGTAAGTGTCGACGGCTCTGGCTGTAGCTTTAAAAAATAGGCAGCGCCGTCCGTTTTTGGGTCGATTTCGGTCAGTCGCGACAGGCAGAAATCGGCCAACAGCGGACGTTCGACTGAAAACTGCTCCCGGCCAGCAGCGAGCGGTCGCTAATGGCTACGGACCACTTCCGCACACTCTTTGATCAGCTCGTTCCCATCAGCAAATACCGGATTACTTAACATCGCTGATATCAGTGCAGCAGCCACTATCCCTGTCTTCATTTCGAATTCCTTTGAGTGAGTTTGCGAATGGCGCCGGGTGCTACTCGAAGCGATAAACCTTGCAGTGTTTCTTCAGGCTACCCACTTTAAATATATGTTCAGGGTGTCCGTGCACTGTAGGCGTCATAAGGTAGCGACACCTTGACCATACTACTCATCCGCTCCTCGACGAGACGGTAGACTACGCCATCCCAAACCACTCCATCCTGCCTACTCTTGAGCAACTGATCCCACACGACTGACCAGCTTTGACTAACCGTTGAAAAGGTGCAGTAAGTGGAACTAATCGACTGCGCCACCGCATCTATCATCTTCCTGGCGGCAGTTCTCCGCTTCTTGGCGGCGCTACTTTTCCATAAGGACCAGCAGCTATACACCGCATAAGCGCCAGCGAGGGGGGGCCAAACCCAAAGCAATAAACAGATAACCACCAGCCACACCCCCAACTCCAATAGAACAGCGAGTGTGGGCCAGCATTTTGAACCGAAGGATTTTTGCCTTCCAACCTTGAGTGCAACGTATTCCTGCAGACTGAGAGTCTTGCTACGCACCTCATCAACGAAGGCCTGATACTCAGCGTACGTGAGTACATCTAAGACTAGCCAATCCAGCTTACCGCTCTGCATCCATGGGCGATCCAGATACCGCTCAGCTGCCTCTCGAAGACATTCTCGGTCAAGCTCTAAGTGCTTCCAATCATTTTCAAACTCGTACAACTGCCGGTGGTGCCATTCGGTAACACTGTCTTTTGACTGAATGACGCCATCCGCGATCTTGGTCCACGTGATGTACGCAAAGAAATCCTCTACAACCTCTTCCGCTTCCCGCACGAGGTCACAAGCATCGTACTCATCAAGACCCCGCATCTTCGCCTCAGCCAACGCCTTGGCTTTGACGTCCCTCAGTAGACTATCTTTGGTAATCACTTCAACTCCCTTTTCCCGTATTTCCTGAACGCCTCTGCATTAGCACCTCACATGTCGAACCATACGACAAAGCAAGGGGAACCGTACCTCGGTCGATGATAACTAGCGTGGATCAGCTTAAACAGCCTGCATAGGCCGACTAAAGGGTCTGGATGAATGCAGCAGAAGCACTGCGAGCAGCAGGACAAGCACCAAGTGAAGAGACCGCTTTCGGCCGATTCTGTTGAAAAAGTCGGCCATGGTTTGCGCATCAAAAAAGTACGCGTCCGAGATTGAAATCTTTACTTTTGGCAGAGGCTACCGGACTCGGATTTCACGTAGCAGTGTGCAAAAAAGGCGTTTTAACCAGTCAACGACCAGGCCGTTTGGGCGAACCGACTTTATCAACAGAATCGGCCAGAAGCAGACATTCGATTACCGTAGTGCAGCTGGTATCAGTACGACGGATCTTCCGAGGTTGTGAGATCAGCGGACGCTAGTGATTCGTCAGTACGTGGGCCCGCGCAACGCTGGCGACGCTTCGGAATGTTCGGACCACGCGGTGTTCCCGTAGCGCCGAAGGCCAGTTCAGCATCACGATCAAACCTAGCGCTAGCGCTGTCGAACCATTCATACAAAGTTTGATCGCGGCAATGCATGCCTAATTCCCGTTTCGCACACTGGATCTGATGGTAGTAGAACGCCATGGAATGGATAGCTTTGTTCATGGCGGGAATCATTGAAATGTTGCGAAGCTCCAGGTGCGCGAGGTCCTTGTCGCGGTAAACCTTCATCTGCTCTCGGAATTGCTTGAACTCATCGAAGGAAACTTCCATCGAGGTGAGCATGCTCTCTCGAAATGTTTCTTCGTCATCCGGAAACACCTTCTTCCAATGCAAGGCATCATTTTGCTGGCCGAAAGCGTGGCACCAGTCCAAAACTGCTAGGTCCAGCGCATTACGGGAGATTTGGCTCCAAAAATTACTAAGAACCCTGCCTCGGCCGAGCTGTTCCCGCGTAGCGCCAGACAGTGCCAAGTTATTCACGAAGCTTATGCAGTTCATTTCAGCGCAAGCGAGCAGCTTAATTCGGTCCATTGTGATCCTGATTTTGGGCGCGTTGGGGGGCGTCAGCGTAGCGCTCTGCCCCCACCCCCTACAACCTCGGAGGTCGCGGTTCTCTATGAATATCCCTTTGGCTGGTTGGTAGGATTCAAACGCTATTTTATGGCTGCCGGGGGTGACCGCTATGGGTCGATAGCTGCCGGTCAACACCGGCAAAATGCAGTCACTAGCTGCTCCGCTTAGCTCAAATCTTACGTCTACAGTAGAATCCGTTTCCACCGCCCAAACCATGGAGTCGGGCTATTAGCCACGAAGGGATCAAGTGAATCTACAGGTTGAAATTGAGAGGATTTTTGGGGGCAAAGCATTTGCCAGACCTCTTTTCTATTCCTATCCAGGAGGTCTGCGTTTTGAACTCTCCGAAACTGGCGGGGTGATTGAGCCGTTCCTATCAGCACTACGAAAATCAACACAGATCTGCGGCGATGTCTTCCTTGATGAAGCGACACTTGTTGCTTGTCTGCGCATTCACTCTGGCAGCAGCCATTTTGCTCATCGGGCCTCGATTTACGCCCTTCGATCTGCTGGCATTGACATCCCCACTGAACGGTCAGTCTGGAGCGAGGAGATAGATCCAGAGGATTGGTACTGCGAAAGTAAACCGGAGTATTGGATCAACATCGCATTTGAAGCGCCTGCACCCCTGCTTCAAGCATTTCTTTGGTGTGCATTGGCAAGAGATTTTGCCGCAATTCAGCCTAAACCCAACTGCGTTTTATACCTCTTCAATTTGAAGAAGCGGGTCATGGTTTTCCCATATGACGACAGGGGTATGGATGTGGTTGGCCCCAACAAAGATCTGCTTGCACAGCTGTATCGTCAGCATCATACATACCTGCTGGATTACGACCGACACTCGATGGACACCACATTCGCAGGGCCTGCGCGCTAGCCTCATTGCTTACATTGGAGCTGAACTGTGCCACAGGGCCACCGTCTCCTTTGGGTCGGAAAATGAAAAGGGACTGAAAAAGATTTATTTTTCATTGCGTCGAGGCTGATGGCAGATAAATAAGTCTGCCCCATTTTCATTTTTTATATCCGCCACCGCTCAAGCAAGCGCCATCACCCTGTTTACCCGCCTCACCAACCGCCAGTGGACGAACCACAGCGGCAACGCCAAAGCCCCTCCCAGCGAACCAAGTTCGTTGGGCAGCAACGAAACAATCTGCGCGGTACACCACCCCAGTCCTGAGAACAGGCCAAA
>NZ_JBFTMN010000036.1:0-15480 GCF_056397005.1 Pseudomonas sp. 05N431 | reverse complement strand
GGCTGCGTTCGGCTGCGAAGCAGTCGTGAGTCCGGCTGCCATGGTGTACCTGACACACCGCGATTGCTGAATTTACGGCTGCTTCGCAGCCGAACGCAGCCTTCGGCAGCTGCTACAGATCGCATTACGGCTTAAATGAACAGCATTACGCTCTACAGCCGCCTTGGCGCAAGCGCCCGCACCGATGTGTTGAGCGCCACGGCGGCGCGAATGAGCGCCATCAGCGCTTTTTCATCAATCCTGTCGCCTTCGTGGAGATCAATGGCACGCCGGGTGTTGCCTTCGAGACTGGAGTTGAACAGGCCTGAAGGGTCCTCCAGCGAGGCGCCCTTGGCGAAGGTCATCTTCACGACCTGCTTGTACGTCTCACCGGTGCAGATGATTCCGCCGTGCGACCATACCGGAACCCCTCTCCACTTCCATTCCTCGACCACGTCAGGAACGGCCTGCTTGATCAGCGCCCGGACCCGAGCAAGCGTTTCACCGCGCCAATCCCCCAGCTCCTTGACCCTCGCATCTATCAGCTGAGAGGCAGAGCCCTCCTGCTCTCCTTCAATTGCGCCGAGCGTTTCCTTCTTCATGATGGTTGTCGTCCTCTTCAGGGTGGTTGCCGCTCACGAGCCACATGAGTATTGCGCAAAGTCTCGAGACGGCGAACCGGCTCCTCACACCCGCCGTCGCAAAAATCCTCCGCTCTACGCCAAGTCCAGACACCCGCAGGAAAAAACCCAATTGCCCACCCGCCGGGAATCCTGTTTCATGGTCGTCCGGTTCATCATCAAACGAACCATCCGGCGTGTACCGGCCATGATGTTTGCATTCATGCCCGGTCGCCGGAGAAGATGAAAGCAGCACGATCGCTCTGGCACTGACTATCCTGATGCTACTGAGCCTGTCGGGCTCGATAACATCGTTCTCAGGGAATATCGAATGACCGCAAGACAAGTTATCAATGCTTCGGTGAGCCCAAAAGGCAGCCTGGAGACGCTGTCCCAACGCGAAGTTCAGCAACTGAGCGCCGCAGGATCAGGCAGCATCTACTCTCTCTTCCGCCAGTGCGCCCTGGCCATCCTCAATACCGGCGCCCATGTCGACAATGCCAAGACCATTCTGGAAGCCTATCGGGACTTCGAGATTCGCATTCATCAGCAAGATCGCGGTGTCCGCCTGGAGCTGCTCAACGCGCCCGCAGACGCCTTCGTCGATGGCGAAATGATCGCCAGTACCCGCGAGATGCTGTTCAGCGCCCTGCGCGATATCGTCTATACCGAGAACGAGCTGGACAGCCAGCGCATCGACCTGAGCTCGTCCCAAGGCATCAGCGACTACGTCTTCCACCTGCTGCGCAACGCCCGCACCCTGCGTGCCGGCGTGGAGCCGAAGATCGTCGTGTGCTGGGGCGGTCACTCGATCAGCAGCGAAGAATATCAATACACCAAGAAAGTCGGCCACGAACTCGGCCTGCGCAGTCTGGATGTGTGCACCGGCTGCGGGCCTGGGGTGATGAAAGGCCCGATGAAGGGCGCGACCATTTCCCACGCCAAGCAACGGATCACCCACGGTCGCTACCTGGGGCTGACGGAGCCCGGGATTATTGCAGCCGAAGCACCGAACCCGATCGTCAATGAACTGGTGATCCTGCCGGACATCGAGAAGCGCCTGGAAGCTTTCGTCCGCGTCGGCCACGGCATTATCATTTTCCCGGGCGGCGCCGGTACTGCCGAAGAGTTCCTCTACCTGCTCGGGATCCTGATGCACCCGGACAACCGCGACCTGCCCTTCCCGGTGATCCTGACCGGGCCGATGAGCGCGGAGCCGTATTTGCAGCAACTGCACGCGTTCGTCGGCGCCACACTGGGCAAAGACGCGCAGAGTCACTACGAGATCATCATCGACGACCCGGCCCAGGTGGCCCGGCAAATGACTAAAGGGCTCAAGGACGTCAAGCAGTTCCGCCGCGAGCGCAACGATGCGTTCCATTTCAACTGGCTGCTGAAGATCGACGAAGGCTTCCAGCGTCCGTTCGATCCAACCCACGAAAACATGGCCAGTCTGCAACTGCGCCACGACCTGCCGCCCCACGAGCTGGCGGCAAACCTGCGCCGGGCGTTTTCCGGCATCGTTGCCGGCAACGTCAAGGACAAGGGCATCCGCCTGATCGAGAAGCATGGTCCTTACAAGATCCACGGCGACGCAGCGGTCATGCAACCGCTGGACAAACTGCTAAAAGCGTTTGTCGCGCAACACCGGATGAAACTGCCCGGTGGCGCAGAGTATGTGCCCTGCTATCAGGTCATCAGCTAAAAACCCCCTCGCGTCGACAGGCTCGGAACCGTGCGGTTCCGGGCCTTGTGCGATTCCACCCGAGACAGCCGCAACACGCTCGTACTAAGCTGCGCACTTCAATAGATTGAAGTCCGGTTCATGAAGCTGATCGTCGGTTGCCTGCTGTCGTTGCTCACCTTTTCTGCTGTCGCGACCGACCTGCGGATGCTCACCGATAACCATCCTCCTCTGCACTATCAGCAAGGCAACGAATTGGTGGGTTTCGGCGTGGATGTGGTTCGCGCGTTGGCCAAGCAAACCGGTGATCAGGTACACATGGAACAGTTGCCCCTGTTACGCGCCTTGCACGTCGCCGCGACTGAGCCGCAAACCGCAGTATTTACGGTGTTGCGCACTGCCGAACGCAACCCTCACTACCAATGGGTCGGCCCGTTGATGGACGCGGAAACGGCGCTGTATGCAGGCGATACCAACACGCATTCCGTGCACAATTTGCAGGACGCCGCCAGCTTGGGCCGGATCACTGTTCCACGAAAATGGCTGGCCTACAGTTACCTGCAACAACTAGGATTGCGCAACCTGTACGGTGTGGAAACGCCAGAGCAAATGATGAAGCTTTTGAGTTTGGGGCGCACGGATCTGGTGGTGGCCGATACACTCACCATCGCCACACTGGCCAAGGAAGTCGGATTGAAACCCAGCCAGTTGCACTATCAAATGCCCTTGATGAAACAAGGCACCTACATCGCCTTCTCTCCGCAAACCGATGCAGGTCTGGTCAAGCGCTGGCAACAAGCCCTCGATGACATGCGCCGCGACGGTCGCCTGCAACAACTGAAGCAGCAATGGCAGATTGATCACCCAACCTTGTAAGTCATTGCAGCGTCTTCGTATCCCAACACAGCCAGAGTGATTTCCAGTGCAGACCACCCGTTTGACCCTGATCTGTCACGCCCGGACAGCGGCCCAGAAACTGGCACGCTTTGCCGAGGATGAATCGGTGGAAATGGACTGGCAGAACGAAAAGGGTTCATTGGCCAAACGTTTCAAACGAGCGCCACGCCTGCTCAGTGCACCGGAAGCCCGGACCCGAGAGACCGCCGCGTTGTTTGGCGCGGACATGGAAATTGTCCCGGCCCTGCGCGATTGTGATTTGGGTCGCTGGAAGGGGTTGCGGATCGATGACCTGCAACAAGACGAACCCGAGGCGCTGCATGCCTGGCTGAGTGACAGCACCCATGCTGCGCATGGCGGTGAATCGGTGGCCCAGCTCTGCGAGCGGATCGCAGCGTGGCTGGAGACCCTGGTCAGCCAACCCGGGCACCTCCTTGCGGTCACTCACCCGTTCGTGATTCGGGCCGCGTTGATGCACGTGATGCAATGCCCGCTGCCAATGTTCAACGCAATCGACGTCGAACCGCTGGCCGCCGTCGAACTACGCTACAACGGCCGCTGGCGACTGCGCCTGACGCCAGCCTGACCTCATGACGTCAAAGGTTCTGCCAACCGGCAACCTTCTGCGCACTGACGCTGATCCCGCCACACACGACAATCACCACATCATGGGCACCGGCAATCGCCGGGTGATCCAGATACGCGACGGCCAGCGAGACACCGCACGCCGGCTCCACCAGTTGACGCAGGTCATCGGCATAACGGACGACGCCCATGATGGCCTCGGCATCCGTCAGCACGACACACGTGTGCGCAAAGTGCTGGATGTGCTCAACCGGCCATTGCGCAACTTGCAGCGCCCCGAGTGAGCTGGCAATGCTGCTGATTTCGGAGAGTTTGACCGGATGCCCGGCCTTGACCGCGGCATCGAATGACGCTGCGCCCTCGGTTTCGCAGGCGATGATCCGGCAATCCAGCCGGGCGTGGCGTTCCAGTCCGGTGAGGATCCCGGCCAGCAAACCACCGCCGCCCACCGACGCCACTACCGTGTCGACCTGAGGGCAGTCCTGCAGAATTTCATCGATCATCGTGCTGTGCCCTTCCCACAGCGTCGGGTGGTCGAACGCCGGCACGTATTCGGTATCAGGCGCCTTGGCGAGTTCCAGCGCCAATTGGTTGGCCTCGTCCCACACCTGACCGTGCACGATAACTTGTGCCCCGGTTTTGGCGATTCGCGCCCGGGTGCTTTCCGGGGTGGTGTGCGGCACGATGATGCTCGCTTCCAGCCCCAACGCCGCGGCGGCCACTGCCGTCGCATAGCCGGCATTGCCGCCGGACGGACAGACCACTTTCTTCATCCCCTGCTCGGCCGCTCGGGTACAGAGCAGACCCATGCCGCGCAGCTTGAATGAACCGCTGGGTTGCAGGTTTTCCAGCTTGAGCCAGATGCGCCGGCTTGGCGTCGAGAGCCCCGGATGGAGTATCAACGGTGTTCTGATATGCAGCATCACGGGCATCCTGATCAAAAAAACGGATAAATAGAAGGCTGGTACCGGTGCTGGCAAAGGCACATTCGACGAATGCCCCCAGGACCGGGCTATACCGCTGAGTTTAGACGTCGGCGCCTTCCTGGCTCGGCCAACACTATCAAACCTGGTGGCCGGACGGCTCGGCCCTTTTGCCCACGATTCCGAATTCAACCGGCGCCTTGATGTAAAACAAGGCAATGTCTTCGGCCTCGAGCCGCTCGAACAGGCGAGTGCACTCCTCCTCGGTAATCGCCAGGCGGATCTCGGCGGGCTGATCGCCCATCTCGAAGAAATGCGCGGAATGCAGTTTCCCGGAATGCCCGAAGCCTTCGATACCGGTTGCCAGAGTGGCCCCGTGCAGGCCCATTTCTTTCGCCAGATCGATGAGCCAGTCACCGAGCATTTTTCCGTGATGACGCCGGTTTTGCTGAGTAAAGAAAATCACCAGAAAACCTTGCATGACGGATCTCCTCTTCAATGGCCTCAATGACTCAACATAAACCTGCCTTGCCGAATATTGAAGTGCCCGGGATTTGTTGCTGAGGCACTAAAGAAGATCAGCGGTCATACGCCGCATTCAGCAGGCTGCTATGCCTTCTCATGGGAGCTGTCGATCAAGTCAGCCGAGGGAGGCGCTGAAAACAGATGCGTGGCCAGGGTCGCGGCACCTACCTTGTGCGCGCAGAGAAAAACCGGTGCCAGCCCCTGACAGGAGGTGGCAGATGCTCTACATCGTCAGTTGGTCAATCACTCCGGAACGCCGTAATAGCGCGATCGAACGTTTTCTCAAGACAGGCGGAGCCCCACCCGCAGGCGTCAAGATGCTGGGACGCTGGCATGCCGTAGGACGCATGACCGGTTTTGGTGTTGCAGAGGCCAGTGATGTCACACTGATACAGAAATGGGTGCTCGAATGGAGCGACCTGCTGGCCATGGAGATTCATCCTGCGTTGACAGATGAACAGGCCGCGCCGCTGCTGGCGGCGGCGCTTGGCAAGTAACCGTCAGTATTCTGGCAAGCGAAGCAAATCCTGTGTGGGAGCGAGCTTGCTCGCGATGACGGCTTTACATTCAGCATCCATGTTGACTGTCACACCGCTATCGCGAGCAAGCTCGCTCCCACATTGGGTCTTTGCTGTTTCGAACCAGGTGTTCGCTTAACTGACTGGCATTAGTCCAGGCGACTTCTCTATTCAACGTATCAGCGGGTTTTACTTCGCGCCGTAGATGTCGAAGTCGAAGTACTTTTTGTTGATCTTTGCGTACGTGCCGTTGGCAAGAATCGTCGCCAGGGCCTTGTTCAGGTCTTCGCGCAGTTCAACGTCACTCTTGCGCACGCCGATACCGTCACCAACACCGAAGAACTCCGGGTTGTCCAGGGTGCCGCCGGCAAACTCGTAGTCCTTGCCCACCGGTTTATCCAGAAACCCGTAGCTGGCCTGAATCGAGCCCTGCAACGACGCATCGAGGCGCCCGACCACGAGATCGGCGTAGACCTGATCCTGATTCTGATAAGAAAGAATCTCTACCCCCTGCTTGCCCCAGACGGCTTTCGCAAAAGCCTCCTGGGTCGAGCCCTGCTCCACGCCAATGCGCTTGCCTTTGAGCGACTCAACGGTCGGCTGCAGGTCCGATCCGCGCTTGATGACCAAGCGTGCCGGCGCGTTGGATACCTTGTCGCTAAACGCAATCTGCTCCTGACGCTTGGGGGTGACGGTCATCGACGACGCGATAGCGTCGAACTTGCGCGCCAGCAGCCCTGGAATCATCCCGTCCCAGCTGCTTTCAACCCAGACGCATTTAGCGTGCAACTCTGCACACAGTGCGTCGGCGATGTCGACGCCAAAACCGGTCAGCGTGCCATCCTGGTTTTTGTATTCCAGCGGTGGGTACGTCGGGTCAATACCCAGTCTCAACACTTTGCCGGACCAGTCGGCCGCACCGGCCAGGTCGGATGCCGTCAAGAAAACCAGTGAAACCGCCGCGATCATCTTATTCATTGTTATTGTCCTCCAGGGGTTCGCCGAGTCGGGTTACCGACCGTTTTTTACAACCGTGATACTCAAAAACATTGATGTTCAAAAGCGGCGCGACTCAACGCAGAAACCCCTCGGCCAACTTTACCCAATAGCTCGCGCCGATTGGCAGGCAGGCATCATTGAAGTCGTAACCGGGATTGTGCAGCAAACAGCTGCCCTCGCCCTGGCCATTGCCGATCACCAGATAGCTGCCGGGGCATTGTTCCAGGATGAACGCGAAATCCTCGCTGGCGGTGAAGGGCCGCAGGTCTTCGATCAGTTGCCCTTCTCCCAGCCACTCCCGTGCGACCTGACGGGCGAACGCGGTTTGCTCCGGATCGTTGATCAGCACCGGGTGGCAACGGTAATAATCGATCTCGGCCCGCGCGCCGAAACTCGCCGCCTGGCCGTTGACCAGATCGGTAATTCTGCGTTCGAGCAACTGGCGAACCTCAGGCGTCAAGGCCCGTACGCTCAGGATCATTTCAGCGGATGCGGGAATCACATTCGAAACGTTCCCGGCATGAATCGAACCGACCGTGATGATTGCCGTTTCCTGCGGATTGACGTTGCGCGAGACGATGCTTTGCAGGGCGATCACGATCGATGCGCAGACCACCACCGGGTCGACCGCCTTGTGCGGCACCGCGCCATGGCCACCGGTGCCGATGATTTTGATCGTGACGGTATCGGCAGAAGCCATGAACGGCCCGCTGTAAAACCCCAACTGCCCGGTGGGATAGCCCGGAATGTTGTGCATGGCAAAAATCGCATCACACGGGAAGCGTTCGAACAGCCCGTCCTCGAGCATCTTCTTCGCACCGCCCAGCCCTTCTTCGGCCGGCTGGAACACCAGGTTCAGCGTGCCATTGAATTCCCGCGTTTGCGCCAGGTATTTGGCCGCCGCGAGCAAGGTTGCGGTATGACCGTCGTGGCCGCAGGCATGCATCACGCCGTCGATCCGGCTGGCATAAGGCAACCCGGTGGCTTCCTGAATCGGCAGCGCATCCATGTCTGCGCGCAGCCCGAGGGAGCGGCCCTCGCCATTTTTCAGGGTTCCGACCACGCCGGTCTTGCCCACGCCGGTGCTGACGTCATACCCCCACTGCGTCAAACACTGCGCCACCAGCTCACTGGTGCTGAACTCTTCAAACCCAAGCTCCGGGTGCGCGTGAATTCGCTGACGCAGGGTGATCATTTCATCCTGCAGCGCAGCGATTCCTGGCAGGACGTGGCCAGCATTCATGGGTGTGCTCCTCGATAAGAATATTCAGCTGCCGGCGATTCAACCCAGGCGCTGTTGGGTCGATCTTAGGGAATGGGCCGTAGGCTGAGGAGGCTCAGTTTGGTTATGATGACAACCAACAGTTGTCGCCCAGGTGAGCAGATGAAACTGCATCAATTACAAGCCCTGATTGCCAGCGCCGAGACCGGCAGCATCCGCGCCGCTGCGCGTTCGCTGGACATGTCCCAGGCCGCAGTGACCAAAGCCCTGCGCGAGCTGGAAACCGAACAACAGTTGCCGCTGTTCGTCAGAACCCCCAGCGGCCTGAACTTCACCGAGTTCGGCAAGGTGCTGCTGACGCACGCCCGGCTGGTGCTCAAGCAACTGGAGCATGCGCAGACCGAACTCGATCACCTGCGCGGCAAGGCCCAGGGGCGCCTCTGCGTCGGGGTCACGCCCTGGGTCGCGCTGACCTTCCTGCCCGAAGTGGTTTTGGCTTTTCGGGCTCGCATGCCGGAGATTCATCTGGAGTTGTTCGAAAGCCTGATGGCGGTGGCCCAGCCGCTGCTGCGCGATGGCAGCATGGATTTCGCCATCGGCCAGCTTAATCCGGCACAAGCGACCGCGGAATTTGCCTGCGAAACCCTGCTCGAATACCAGACGTCGGTGCTGGTTCGCCAGGGTCATCCGCGACAGAACGCCCGGTCGATTCACGAGCTGCTGGACCAGGACTGGACCCTCAACTACGCGCCAGACGGCCACGATGCGCTGATGCAGGAGCTGTTCTGGAGGCACAACGCGCAGATCGACGAAAAGCGCATCGTGCGCGCCCATTCACTGGCGATCCTGCAAATGATGCTGGAACGGGCCGATATGTGTACCTGGGGCCCGACCATCCTCAGCACCGCCTCGCCCTTCCTCGGCCGATTGGTGTCTGTGAACCTGAGCGAGCAGTTCGAACCGAGACAACTGAGCATCGTCACTCGCCGCAACGGCTCGCTGAGCAATCCGGCGCTTTGCTTCACTGATTGCCTGCTACAGGTGATTCGGCGCCATGCACGTTCGGCGAAGAAGGAAGACCGGCAGCTGTTTGAAACGCTGCGGTTGTTGGTGTGAGGTGACGCAGCGCCGCGTCATTCAACCGCCATACGCTCCAGGCTATTGCTTAAATGCAGCAGCATGGCCGCTCTGGCCGCGTCGGGGTCCTGCCGGCGAATCGCATTGAAGATCGCTTCGTGCTCCAGATTGGCGGATTGACCCAGCTTCATCAGGTCGGTGTCACCCCGCTCCTGCGCGTTGATCCGCGTGCGAGGTATGACCGAGTTACCGAGGTGATAGATGATGTCGGTGAAGTACGTATTCCCGGTGGCCTCCGCAATCAACCGGTGAAAACGCACGTCAGGCTCAACGCTGCTGTCGTTATTGGCCAGCGAATTCTGATAGTCGTCCAGCGCCTGACGCATCCGGACGAGCTGATCTTCGGTTCGACGCTTCGCTGCCAGGGCGGCGGCTTGCGTCTCCAGCCCCATGCGAAGTTCAAGAATCCCCCGCACGCTGATGGCGGTGTCGCTGCTCAGGCGAAAACCCTGATGCGAGTCACGCTCCAGGGCGAACGTTCCCACACCATGCCGGGTTTCAACCAGACCGGACGCCTGCAACTTGGAAATGGCCTCGCGAACCACCGTACGACTGACGCCGTGCTCACGAACAATCGTGGATTCGGAGGGCAGTTTTTCACCGGGCGCGATCTGGCCAAGAAGAATACGTTGAGTCAGCTCGGCGACAATATCGTGTGCCAGGCCAGGCGCACGCTTGCGGCCTGAACCGTTGGATTCGTTTTGCATGTGGTCCGACCCGTTCAAGTGAGGCTCCAGAATACTACTACCGTCGATCAATGGACTGCCCTTGCCTCAATGTCGGCCAATCAAGAGATGTCAGGTTCGGCACATTCCTGTAGCAGCTGGCGAAGCCTGCGTTCGGCTGCGCAGCAGTCGTAAATCCTGCCTCCACGATTAACCTGAAAAAACGTGGTGTCTGATTTCACGACTGCTTCGCAGCCGAACGCAGGCTTCGCCAGCTGCTACAGGAGATGTGTTGATTTCGCGCTTCAACATGTCAGACAACATAGCTGTTTCAGCGATTTTATTCGACGGCCTCGTTTGCATGACGAGCGAAATGCTCATCTTGAAAACTGAAACCCCGAGTAAAAATCGGGCCTAGACCGCCTAAAACCCCTCAAATACATCCATTTAAATCTTACAAATCCTATTTTTATAGCCATTTGGTCGCATGACTCGTATTGCGACTCAAAAATCTCACTTGTATGATGACTGGTAACTTAAGTCGCAAAACAATGCTGCAGCACCACACCCGCATAACAATAATCAGTGGGAGTCATGAACCGTGAGCAACTCAAGCGCCGCACCTGCCGTCTCGCCGGACAATCCTGTCCTGACGCGCGCCATTTCGAAAGTGAAGAGCCATGTGCTCCCGCTCTTCGTCATCATGTTCATCGTCAATTACATCGACCGCGTCAACATTGGCTTCGTCCGCACCCACATGGAACACGACCTGGGCATCGGTGCCGCGGCTTACGGGCTCGGTGCAGGCCTGTTCTTCATTGGTTATGCGCTGTTCGAAGTGCCTTCGAACATGCTGCTGCAAAAAGTCGGGGCGCGTATCTGGCTGACCCGGATCATGTTCACCTGGGGCATTACCGCCACGCTGATGGCCTTCATCCAGAACGAAACCCACTTCTATGTCTTGCGCTTTCTGCTGGGCGTGGCGGAAGCCGGGTTCTTCCCGGGCGTCATCTACTACTTCACTCGCTGGTTACCCGGCGTCGAGCGCGGTAAAGCCATCGCGATCTTCCTCAGCGGCTCGGCATTCGCCTCGCTGATCTCGGGCCCGCTGTCCGGCATGCTGCTGCAAATCAACGGCCTGGGCATGCATGGCTGGCAGTGGATGTACATCGTCGAAGGCATGGCGTCGGTGTTCCTGTGCTTCTTTGTCTGGTTCTGGCTGGACTCCAAACCGCATGACGCCAAGTGGCTGAGCCGCGAAGAGCAGGATGCGCTCGTTGGCGAAATCGATCGCGAACAACGTGAGCGCGACGCCGCCCACACCGTCAAGCCGACCTTGGGCAAGTTGCTCAAGGACCGTCAGATCATGCTGTTTTGCGCGCTCTATTTCTGCATTCAGCTGACGATCTATGCCGCGACCTTCTGGCTACCCAGCATCATCAAAAAGATGGGCGACCTGAGCGATGTTCAGGTGGGTTTCTACAACTCGATTCCCTGGCTGATTTCGATTGTCGCCATGTATGCCTTCGCCGCACTGTCGGGCAAGTTCAAGTTCCAGCAGGCCTGGGTCGCCGCTGCGCTCTTGATCGCCGCCACGGGCATGTTCCTGTCCACCACGGGTGGACCGATCTTCGCGTTTATCGCCATCTGCTTTGCAGCAATCGGCTTCAAGTCAGCCTCTTCGCTGTTCTGGCCGATTCCCCAGGGCTACCTCGATGCCCGAATCGCCGCCGCCGTCATCGCCTTGATCAACTCCATCGGCAACCTCGGCGGGTTCGTCGCCCCGACGACCTTCGGCTTCCTGGAACAAACCACCGGTTCCATTCAGGGCGGTCTGTATGGCCTGGCAGGCACCTCGATCATTGCCGCGCTGCTGGTGTTTTTCGCCAAGACCAAACCCACGGTAACGGACACCGCCAACACGGACATTCACCAACCCGTGCTCGGTAAATCGCACTGACCGGCGATTGGCTCGAACTGACAAGACAGGAACTGAACATGAACACTGAACACCTGCACTACACCGGCAAAGCTCCGCTGATCACCAGCCTTCAGGTCATCCCTGTTGCCGGCCATGACAGCATGCTGATGAACCTCAGCGGCGCCCATGGCCCGTTTTTCACCCGCAATATCGTCATTCTCAAGGACAGCTCCGGCAACGTCGGTGTCGGTGAAGTCCCCGGCGGCGAGCGCATACGTGAAACGCTGGAAGACGCTCGCAGCCTGGTGGTCGGGCAACCGATCGGCAACTACCAAAGCATCCTCAACGCCATGCGCAGCGCTTTCGCCGCCCGCGACGCCGCCGGCCGAGGCCTGCAAACCTTTGACTTGCGCATCACCATTCATGCCGTGACCGCCATGGAGGCGGCCCTGCTGGATTTACTCGGTCAGTTCCTCGAAGTCCCGGTGGCGGCCTTGCTCGGTGAAGGCCAGCAACGCGATGCGGTGAAGATGCTCGGCTATCTGTTCTACATTGGCGACCGTCACCAGACCGATCTGGCGTACCGCAGCGAACCCGACGCGGATGACTGGTTCCGCTTGCGTCACGAACAGGCGATGACGCCTGAAGCCATCGTGCGCCTGGCCGAGGCCGCCAAGGCCAAATACGGTTTCAACGACTTCAAGCTCAAGGGCGGTGTGTTGCGCGGCGAGGAGGAAATCCAGGCCGTCACTGCCTTGGCCGAACGCTTCCCGGATGCGCGCATCACCCTTGATCCGAATGGCGCTTGGTCGCTTAAAGAAGCCATCCGTTTGTGCCGCGATCAGCATCACGTTCTCGCTTACGCCGAAGACCCATGCGGCGCAGAAAACGGTTACTCGGGCCGTGAAGTCATGGCTGAATTCCGTCGCGCCACGGGTTTGAAAACCGCAACCAACATGATCGCTACCGACTGGCGCGAAATGGGCCATGCCATCCAGCTGCAATCGGTGGACATTCCATTGGCCGATCCGCACTTCTGGACCATGCAAGGCTCAGTGCGCGTGGCGCAGATGTGTCATGAGTGGGGGTTGACCTGGGGCTCGCATTCCAACAACCACTTCGACATTTCACTGGCGATGTTCACCCAGGTCGCGGCGGCTGCCCCCGGCGATATCACTGCAATCGACACCCACTGGATCTGGCAGGACGGGCAACGCCTGACCAAGCAGCCGCTGCAAATCGTCGACGGTCACATCAAGGTTCCAGCCAGACCCGGCCTGGGCGTCGACATCGACATGGACGCGGTCGCCAAGGCTCACGAACTCTACAAAGGCATGGGCCTCGGCGCGCGCGACGACAGCGTGGCGATGCAGTTCATGATTCCGGGCTGGAAGTTCGATAACAAGAAACCCTGCCTGGTGCGCTGAGTTTCGGCGGCTACGCAGGCGGAGTGTTCTCCAGCCACCATACGCACTAAGCCGCCGCTTTGCGGCTCTGCGATTGACCCACGCCATACCTCACGCCGGCTCGAAGCGCATGACGAAGCTTCAGAGCCGGCTGCTCAACGTAGTAGTACGAAACGCCGCTCAACAGGAACGACAGGGTCAGCACGGTTGCAACGATGGGTCCATCGTAGGCGACTGGCCAAAACGCGCGCAGGAAGTACATCACCACAAAGTGATTCAGGAACACGCCGTAGCTGATGTTCCCGAGGAATTCGTCAACCCGGTGAAACCTGAGCTTTGTCAGCAGGTACACAGCAGGCATACCCAACGCTATGCCGGCGGTCACCTCCGCATTGAATGGCCGGCGCTCTATCAATCCCGCCATGATGGCCGCAAATATCAAGGCCGCCGCCAGGGCGGTGCCGGCAGCGATCGTTAGCCCCTTCGCCTGTGCTTTGTACAGGTAGCTGCCGCACAGGAACATGAACAGGACGCCCGGCAATAGCCGATAGCCGTACAGGTCGGCGTTGATGTAGCCAAGACACGCGGCCATGAAAACAGCAACAGACAGGACAAACGCAACGCCCCGAGCCTTGAAGATAATCAGGAAAGGGATCACCAGGTAAAAACACATCTCAAGCCCTAGCGACCAGGCCGGCGGCAAGATCTCCGATCCGGCAACCCCGAACATGTAAAAGCCAAGGGGTACGATAGGTAGACTCACGGCGATGTTCCTGAGCGTCAACTCAGAGGCTTGAGGCGTGCCGGGCAGGAGGAAATAGATCACCGCGCAGGAGATAAAGAAGTAGAACAGGAACTGGGGGTAGAGCCTCAAGGCCCTGTCCATGTAGAACAGGCCGATTTTCTCCGGCGCCTTGTAGTTGCGCTCAATCAGCGAGGTCATCACGAAACCGCTGATAATCAGGAAGGAAATCACGGCAACCACGCCGGGGTTTAGCCCCGCGAACGTCTTGCCCATATGAGAAACGGCCACCAGAACGGCCAACAGCAGACGATAAACTCCCACTCAACCCCCTAAGCGTCCTTGTAATTATGGCGCGTAAGCTACGATGCTTTACGCTCGGGGAACAGGCTTTTTTCGCGGTGCCTGAACTTTCTCCCCGCCTCCCCCGCCTCCCTGCGCGTCGTGATCAGAAACAACCCTGTCAAAAAATTTATCCATGTGGGAACAGGCCGAAAGTTTGACCTCTCTAGGATGAGCGCACGCCTGAAGTTCAGGCAGCATTCGAGGCTAAATAACCTATGACGCGCCCACTTTCGACCCCGGCCAACTACAGCATTGTGTTGGTCAACTACAAATCGCTTGAACTGACCAGAACCTGCCTGCAACTGCTGCGCAAGCATGTGCAAGAGGCTGGCGTGCCGGTGTTTGTGGTGGACAACTATTCGAACGACGCGAGCAGCGAATACCTGCGCACGCTCGACTGGATCAACCTGATCGAACGCAAAAGCAACGGCCCTGAAGCCGGGAGTTTTGCTCATGGCCGGGCCTTGGACCTTGCCCTGGAGCAGGTTGAAACCGAGTACCTGTTTTTGTTGCACACCGACACGTTCATTTACGACCCGACTGTGTTCAGCCTGATGCTCAGCCAGTGCACTGGCCCACAAGAAGTGGCGGCGGTCGGCTGCCTGGAACAGCTCAACCGAGGTGTGGCCCGAACGGCCTGGCGCCTGACATCACGGTTTTTCAAGCACTACACCCGGCGTAGCTTGCTGGCCCTGGGGTTGAATGCTCGGGCACCGAAACCGTTCAGGGAGGTTTACCTGAAAAGCTTCTGTACCCTGTGGAATGTGCGACTGGTTAAACAGCACGGCCTGCGCTTTCAAATGGATGGGCGCAATCCCGGTTACGAACTGCAAGACCGGATGGCTGCGCTGAACTACAAGATCGGCTTCATTTCGCCACGCACGATATTCCGCTACCTGGACCATATTCAAAGCGGGACGGTTTCAGCGATGGGCGGATATGCGCATAGCCACCGCAGGGTCAAGGTGTACAACCAGTTGACCGGACAGCGAGCATTCAAGGCTGATGCATTGCAGACAAATGGCTACGTGGGATCGTTCAAGCAAGCGCGGTCTCCCGCTGTTGTTTGATGCCTGCTTCCAAAAGATCGCAGCCTTCGGCAGTTCCTACAGAAATCGAACTCGCCTTCACCACTCAACAGGCCGAGCGTTAGCTCGCCTGCCGCTGTTGATCTTGATCCACCCGCCCCTATCGGGAGGCCGAGTGGAGGTGTTCATCAGGGGGTGGGCGCGCAGCGCCGTACGGCGCAGCCGGACACATCGAGAGGAGGTCGTCGCGCAGCAGACCGTAGGCGATGCCCCCTGATGGACAC
>NZ_JBFTMN010000035.1:0-15837 GCF_056397005.1 Pseudomonas sp. 05N431 | reverse complement strand
CAAACCAGGATAGCGCCGTCCATTTGAGCAGCACCGGTGATCATGTTCTTCACATAGTCAGCGTGACCTGGGCAGTCAACGTGAGCGTAGTGACGGATCTTCGAGTTGTACTCAACGTGTGCGGTGTTGATGGTGATACCGCGAGCTTTCTCTTCTGGTGCGCTGTCGATCTTGTCGAAGTCAACACGAGCCGAACCGAAAACTTCGGAGCAAACACGAGTCAGAGCAGCAGTCAGAGTGGTTTTACCGTGGTCAACGTGACCGATGGTGCCAACGTTGACGTGCGGTAGGGAACGATCAAATTTTTCTTTAGCCACGACAATTAACTCCTAGCCTAAAGGGGCTGAATCAGCCTTGTTTTTTGGTAACAGTTTCGACGATGTGCGACGGAGCTGTATTGTATTTTTTGAATTCCATAGAGTAGCTTGCGCGACCCTGAGACATGGAACGGACGTCGGTCGCATAACCGAACATCTCACCCAACGGAACTTCAGCACGAATTACTTTGCCGGAGACCGTGTCTTCCATACCCAAGATCATGCCGCGACGACGGTTAAGGTCGCCCATCACGTCACCCATATAGTCTTCAGGTGTAACAACCTCTACCGCCATGATCGGCTCAAGCAACTCACCACCGCCCTTCTGGGCCAGTTGCTTGGTCGCCATGGAAGCAGCCACCTTAAACGCCATCTCGTTGGAGTCGACGTCGTGGTAAGAACCATCAAACACGGTAGCCTTCAGGCCGATCAGCGGATAGCCGGCAACAACGCCGTTCTTCATCTGCTCTTCGATACCCTTCTGGATAGCCGGGATGTATTCCTTAGGAACCACACCACCCACAACTTCGTTCAGGAATTGCAGACCTTCCTGACCTTCGTCAGCAGGAGCAAAACGGATCCAGCAATGACCGAACTGGCCACGACCGCCGGACTGACGAACGAACTTGCCTTCGATTTCGCAGCTCTTCGTGATGCGCTCACGATAGGAAACCTGAGGCTTACCAATGTTGGCTTCAACGTTGAACTCACGGCGCATCCGGTCAACCAGGATGTCCAGGTGCAATTCGCCCATGCCGGAGATGATCGTTTGACCAGTCTCTTCATCGGTTTTAACGCGGAAAGACGGGTCTTCCTGAGCAAGCTTGCCCAGAGCGATACCCATTTTTTCCTGGTCATCCTTGGTCTTAGGCTCAACGGCAACCGAAATAACCGGCTCCGGGAAGTCCATGCGAACCAGGATGATTGGCTTGTCAGCGTTGCACAAGGTTTCGCCAGTAGTGACGTCCTTCATGCCGATCAAGGCCGCGATGTCACCAGCGCGTACTTCCTTGATTTCTTCACGGGCGTTTGCGTGCATTTGCACCATACGACCCACGCGCTCTTTCTTGCCTTTAACCGAGTTGATCACGCCGTCGCCGGAGGCCAACACGCCCGAGTAAACACGGACGAAGGTCAAGGTACCCACGAATGGGTCGGTAGCGATCTTGAACGCCAGAGCCGAGAACGGCTCGTCGTCGCTCGCATGACGCTCCATCTGCTTTTCCTCGTCATCCGGGTCAGTACCCTTGATGGCAGGAATATCGGTAGGAGCAGGCAGGTAGTCGATAACGGCGTCGAGAACCAGGGGAACACCCTTGTTCTTGAAGGAAGAACCGCAAACAGCCAGAACGATCTCACCAGCGATAGTACGCTGACGCAGAGCGGCCTTGATTTCCTCGATGGAGAGCTCTTCCCCTTCGAGGTACTTGTTCATCAGCTCTTCGCTGGCTTCGGCCGCAGCTTCAACCATGTTACTGCGCCACTCTTCAGCCAGTTCCTGCAGTTCAGCAGGGATAGCTTCGCGACGAGGCGTCATGCCCTTGTCAGCATCATTCCAGTAAACCGCTTCCATGGTCATCAGATCGATCTGACCCTGGAAGTTGTCTTCGGAACCGATAGCCAACTGGATTGGCACTGGAGTGTGACCCAGACGCTGCTTGATCTGAGCGATCACGCGCAGGAAGTTCGCACCAGCACGGTCCATCTTGTTCACGTAAACGATACGTGGAACACCGTACTTGTTGGCTTGACGCCATACGGTTTCGGACTGAGGTTCAACACCCGAAGTACCACAGAACACAACGACCGCGCCGTCGAGTACACGCAGGGAACGCTCAACTTCAATGGTGAAGTCTACGTGGCCCGGGGTGTCAATGACGTTGAAACGGTATTGGTCCTTGTGCTGCTTCGCAGAACCCTGCCAGAAGGCGGTGATAGCAGCAGAAGTAATGGTAATACCACGCTCCTGCTCCTGCACCATCCAGTCCGTGGTCGCGGCGCCGTCATGCACCTCGCCCATCTTGTGACTTTTGCCGGTGTAAAAAAGGACGCGCTCGGTGGTAGTGGTTTTACCAGCATCCACGTGAGCAACGATACCGATGTTACGGTAGCGGCTAATCGGAGTAGTACGAGCCATAAAGCCCTCGCAAAATTAGTGAAGCTAAAATTAGAAGCGGTAGTGCGAGAAAGCTTTGTTAGCTTCAGCCATACGGTGCACGTCTTCACGCTTCTTAACAGCAGCACCTTTACCTTCAGCAGCGTCCAACAGTTCGCCAGCCAAACGCAGAGCCATAGACTTCTCGCCGCGCTTACGGGCGAAGTCTACCAACCAGCGCATTGCCAGAGCGTTACGACGGGACGGACGAACTTCGACCGGAACCTGGTAAGTAGCACCGCCTACACGGCGCGACTTCACTTCGACCAGCGGAGCGATGGCGTCGAGAGCTTTCTCGAAGATTTCCAGGGGATCGCTGTTCTTGCGTTCTTTAACCTTTTCCAGCGCGCCATAAACGATACGCTCGGCAACGGCTTTTTTGCCGCTTTCCATCACGTGGTTCATGAACTTGGCCAGGATTTGGCTTCCGTATTTTGGATCGTCAAGCACTTCGCGCTTGGCTGCTACGCGTCTTCTTGGCATGGATAAGCCCTCAAACGGTCTTCAGGTTCGCTCGGAATCGGTGCCCTTTCGGGACGCCTCCGACCTTACTCTTATCGACTCAGAAAATAGATAATTCAGTGTTTACAAAAAGCCACTACTACTTAGGCTTCTTGGTACCGTACTTCGAACGACCCTGGTTACGACCTTTAACGCCGGAAGTATCCAAAGAACCGCGTACGGTGTGGTAACGAACACCTGGCAAGTCTTTTACACGACCGCCGCGGATCAGTACCACGCTGTGCTCTTGCAGGTTGTGGCCTTCACCGCCGATGTACGAGGAAACCTCGAAACCGTTGGTCAGACGCACACGGCATACTTTACGCAGTGCCGAGTTAGGTTTTTTCGGCGTGGTGGTATACACACGGGTGCATACGCCACGACGTTGCGGGCAGTTCTGCAGCGCAGGCACGTCGGATTTCTCGACGATACGCTTACGCGGCTGACGTACCAGCTGGTTGATAGTTGCCATCTACTAGCTCCACTGTTGTCTTGCGACGCTATTGTCTTGCAAGAAAAGCAAAATGGCAGGAACGAATTCCCGCCAAATTTAGGGGTACAAGAGTCTAAAGAGGATCTTGTCCCCAGTCAAGGCAAGGCCCCGACCTCCCCGCTCATCCAACCTCGACAAATTGTCTCGATTCGATGAACGGGGGCGCCAGGGCCCCACACTTATTTATCGCAGAACTCAGTTACCGCTCGAGTTCAGCGCTTCGGTCAGTGCAGCTTCCACTTCACTGGCGCTTACGCGCAACGGTTTGTCAGCATCACGGCGGCGTTTACGCTCGCTGTGATAAGCCAGACCGGTACCTGCCGGGATCAAACGACCCACGACCACGTTTTCTTTCAGGCCGCGCAGGTAATCGCGCTTGCCGGTTACCGCCGCTTCGGTCAGTACGCGAGTGGTCTCTTGGAAAGAGGCCGCCGAGATGAACGATTCGGTGGACAACGACGCCTTGGTGATACCCAGCAGAACGCGAGTGAACTTGGAGACGAACTTGTCGTCTGCAGCCAAACGCTCGTTCTCTACCAGTACGTGAGTCAATTCCATCTGGTCGCCCTTGATGAAAGTGGAATCGCCGGATTCAGCGATTTCAACTTTACGCAGCATCTGACGCAGGATGGTCTCGATGTGCTTATCGTTGATCTTCACGCCTTGCAGACGGTAAACGTCCTGGATCTCGTTAACAATGTACTTGGCCAGCGCACTCACACCCAGCAGACGCAGGATGTCGTGTGGATCGCTCGGGCCGTCGGAGATAACTTCGCCGCGGTTTACCTGTTCACCTTCGAAGACGTTCAGGTGACGCCACTTCGGAATCAGCTCTTCATACGGATCGCTACCGTCGTTCGGGGTAATGACCAGACGGCGCTTGCCTTTGGTCTCTTTACCGAACGCGATGGTGCCGCTGACTTCAGCCAGAATCGAGGCTTCTTTCGGACGACGGGCTTCGAACAAGTCGGCAACACGCGGCAGACCACCGGTGATGTCACGGGTCTTCGAAGTCTCTTGCGGAATACGAGCGATAACATCACCGATCGCGATTTTCGCACCGTCCGCCACACCGACCAGGGCGTTGGCAGGCAGGAAGTACTGAGCGATTACGTCGGTACCCGGCAGCAAGAGATCCTTGCCGTTGTCATCAACCATCTTCACGGCAGGACGGATGTCTTTACCGGCAGCAGGACGGTCTTTGGCGTCGAGTACTTCAATGTTGGTCATACCGGTCAATTCGTCAGTCTGACGCTTGATCGTGATGCCCTCTTCCATGCCCACGTAGGTCACGGTACCTTTCATTTCGGTAACGATTGGGTGAGTGTGCGGATCCCACTTGGCCACGATTGCGCCAGCGTCGACCTTGTCACCTTCTTTAACCGAAATCACAGCACCGTACGGCAGCTTGTAGCGCTCGCGCTCACGACCGTAGTCGTCTGCGATTGCCAGCTCACCGGAACGGGACACAGCAACCAGGCAACCATCCACTCGCTCAACGTGTTTCAGGTTGTGCAGACGGACGGTACCGCCATTCTTCACCTGAACGCTATCGGCTGCAGAGGTCCGGCTTGCCGCACCACCGATGTGGAACGTACGCATTGTCAGCTGGGTACCCGGCTCACCGATCGACTGGGCAGCGATTACGCCGACAGCTTCACCGATGTTCACCTGGTGACCACGAGCCAGATCACGGCCGTAGCACTTGGCGCAAATGCCATAACGGGTTTCGCAGCTGATCGGCGAACGCACGATCACTTCGTCGATGCTGTTCAGCTCGATGAATTCAACCCACTTCTCGTCTACCAGAGTGCCGGCAGGAACAATGATTTCCTCGGTGCCTGGCTTGAATACGTCACGGGCGATAACACGACCCAATACGCGCTCACCCAACGGCTCTACAACGTCACCGCCTTCAATGTGCGGAGTCATCAGCAGACCGTGTTCGGTGCCGCAATCGATCTCGGTTACAACCAGATCCTGCGCCACGTCTACCAGACGACGAGTCAGGTAACCGGAGTTCGCAGTTTTCAACGCGGTATCCGCCAGACCCTTACGAGCACCGTGAGTGGAGATGAAGTACTGAAGTACGCTCAAACCTTCACGGAAGTTCGCAGTAATCGGCGTTTCGATGATGGAACCGTCCGGCTTGGCCATCAGGCCACGCATACCGGCGAGCTGACGGATCTGCGCAGCAGAACCCCGTGCGCCCGAGTCGGCCATCATGTACATCGAGTTGAAGGACTCTTGCTCGACTTCGACGCCATGACGGTCGATGACTTTCTCTTTCGAGAGGTTGGCCATCATCGCCTTGGAAACTTCGTCGTTCGCCTTGGACCAAAGGTCGATCACTTTGTTGTACTTCTCGCCCTGGGTTACCAGGCCGGAGGCGTACTGACTTTCGATCTCTTTCACTTCGTCGGTGGCAGCACCGATGATGCGGGCTTTTTCATCCGGGATAACGAAGTCGTTAACACCGATGGAAACGCCGGAAATGGTCGAATAGGCAAAACCGGTGTACATCAACTGGTCAGCGAAGATCACGGTCTCTTTCAAACCAACCACGCGGTAGCACTGGTTGATCAGCTTGGAGATCGCCTTTTTCTTCATCGGCAAGTTGACGACGTCGTACGACAGACCTTTTGGCACAACCTGGAACAACAGCGCACGGCCGACAGTAGTGTCGACGATACGGGTGTTGGTCACGCTGCCGCCATCACGGTCGTTGACGGTTTCGTTGATCCGCACTTTAACCTTGGCGTGCAGTGCGGCTTCGCCGGCACGGAACACACGGTCAACTTCTTGCAGATCCGCGAACACACGACCTTCGCCCTTGGCGTTGATCGCTTCACGAGTCATGTAGTACAGACCCAATACAACGTCCTGCGACGGAACGATGATTGGCTCACCGTTGGCTGGCGACAGAATGTTGTTGGTCGACATCATCAACGCGCGCGCTTCCAACTGGGCTTCCAGTGTCAGCGGTACGTGCACGGCCATTTGGTCGCCGTCGAAGTCGGCGTTGTACGCAGCGCAGACCAGCGGGTGCAGCTGAATAGCCTTACCTTCGATCAGAACCGGTTCAAATGCCTGGATACCCAGACGGTGAAGGGTCGGTGCACGGTTGAGAAGCACTGGGTGTTCGCGGATAACTTCAGCGAGAACGTCCCAAACTTCCGGCAACTCGCGCTCGACCATCTTCTTGGCAGCTTTGATGGTGGTAGCGAGACCACGCATTTCCAGCTTGCCGAAAATGAACGGCTTGAACAGCTCGAGAGCCATTTTCTTCGGCAGACCGCACTGGTGCAGACGCAGGGTCGGACCTACGGTAATTACCGAACGACCGGAGTAGTCAACACGCTTACCAAGCAAGTTCTGACGGAAACGACCCTGCTTACCCTTGATCATGTCAGCCAAGGATTTCAGAGGACGCTTGTTGGAGCCGGTGATAGCACGGCCACGACGACCGTTGTCGAGCAAGGCGTCGACAGCTTCCTGCAACATACGCTTTTCGTTGCGCACGATGATGTCCGGAGCGGACAGATCAAGCAGGCGCTTCAAGCGGTTGTTACGGTTGATCACTCGACGATACAGGTCGTTGAGGTCGGAAGTCGCGAAACGACCGCCATCCAGCGGGACCAGCGGACGCAGATCTGGCGGCAGAACCGGCAGAACGGTCAGCACCATCCACTCTGGCAAGTTGCCGGAACCCTGGAAGGCTTCCATCAACTTCAGACGTTTGGACAGCTTCTTGATTTTGGTTTCGGAGTTGGTTTGCGGAATTTCTTCACGCAGACGGCCAATCTCGTGCTCCAGATCGATAGCGTGCAGCAGTTCACGGACAGCTTCGGCACCCATGCGGGCATCGAAATCGTCGCCAAACTCTTCCAGCGCTTCGAAGTACTGCTCGTCGTTGAGCAGCTGACCTTTTTCAAGGGTGGTCATGCCTGGATCGATAACGACATAGCTCTCGAAGTAGAGAACGCGTTCGATATCACGCAGGGTCATGTCCATCAGCAAGCCGATACGGGACGGCAGCGATTTCAGGAACCAGATGTGGGCAACTGGCGAGGCCAGTTCGATGTGCGCCATGCGCTCACGACGAACTTTTGCCAGCGCGACTTCAACGCCGCACTTCTCGCAGATCACACCGCGGTGCTTCAAGCGCTTGTACTTACCGCACAGGCACTCGTAATCCTTTACCGGGCCAAAGATCTTGGCGCAGAACAGGCCGTCACGCTCAGGTTTGAACGTACGGTAGTTGATGGTTTCCGGCTTTTTAACTTCACCGAACGACCACGAACGGATCATCTCAGGCGATGCCAATCCGATACGGATGGCGTCGAACTCTTCGACTTGACCCTGGTTTTTCAGCAAATTCAGTAGGTCTTTCAAGGCCTTTCCTCCTGGCGGAGCAGAGAGCGGGCAATCCTGCCCCGCTCTCATTCGCGTCACGTGTTATTCGGTTTCCAGATCGATATCGATGCCGAGGGAACGAATTTCCTTGATCAACACGTTGAAGGACTCGGGCATGCCCGGCTCCATACGGTGATCGCCGTCCACGATGTTTTTGTACATCTTGGTCCGGCCGTTCACATCGTCCGACTTCACTGTGAGCATTTCTTGCAGAGTGTAAGCAGCACCGTATGCTTCCAGTGCCCAGACCTCCATCTCCCCGAAACGCTGACCACCGAACTGCGCCTTACCACCCAGCGGCTGCTGGGTAACCAGGCTGTACGAACCGGTAGAACGAGCGTGCATCTTGTCGTCTACCAAGTGGTTCAGCTTCAGCATGTACATGTAGCCAACGGTAACCGGGCGCTCGAACTTGTTGCCGGTACGGCCGTCAGTCAGCTGCATCTGGCCGCTTTCTGGCAGGTCCGCCAGTTTCAGCATGGCCTTGATTTCGCTTTCCTTGGCACCGTCGAACACCGGAGTGGCCATCGGTACGCCGCCGCGCAGGTTCTTCGCCAGATCCAGGATTTCCTGGTCGGAGAAGGTGTCCAGCTCTTCGTTGCGGCCGCCGATCTCGTTGTAGATCTCGTGCAGGAACTTGCGAAGGTCAGCGACCTTGCGCTGCTCTTCGATCATACGGTTGATCTTCTCGCCCAGACCTTTGGCCGCGAGGCCCAGGTGGGTTTCAAGAATCTGACCAACGTTCATACGCGAAGGTACGCCCAACGGGTTGAGGACGACGTCGACCGGGGTGCCATTGGCATCGTGCGGCATGTCTTCAACCGGCATGATCACGGAGACCACACCCTTGTTACCGTGACGACCGGCCATCTTGTCACCCGGCTGGATGCGGCGACGGATTGCCAGGTAAACCTTGACGATTTTCAGCACGCCTGGAGCCAGGTCATCGCCCTGCTGCAGTTTGCGCTTCTTGTCTTCGAACTTGTCGTCCAGCAGACGGCGGCGATCAACGATGTAGGCCTGAGCCTTCTCGAGCTGCTCGTTCAGAGCATCTTCAGCCATGCGCAGTTTGAACCACTGGCCGTGCTCAAGACCGTCGAGTACTTCGTCGGTGATTTCCTGACCTTTCTTCAGACCGGCGCCGCCTTCGGCTTTGTGGCCGACCAGAGCGGAGCGCAGACGTTCGAAAGTAGCGCCTTCAACGATACGGAACTCTTCGTTCAGGTCCTTGCGGATCTCGTCGAGCTGAGTCTTCTCGATCGACAGAGCACGAGCATCACGCTCAACGCCGTCACGGGTGAAGACCTGTACGTCGATGACAGTACCTTTGGTACCGGTAGGTACGCGCAGGGAAGTGTCTTTAACATCGCTGGCTTTTTCACCGAAGATTGCACGCAACAGCTTCTCTTCCGGAGTCAGTTGGGTCTCGCCTTTCGGAGTGACCTTACCAACCAGGATGTCGCCTGCGCCAACTTCAGCACCTACGTAAACAATACCGGCTTCGTCCAGTTTGTTCAGTGCAGCTTCACCCACGTTCGGGATGTCTGCAGTGATTTCCTCTGGCCCAAGCTTGGTGTCACGCGCCACACAGGTCAGTTCCTGGATGTGGATCGTGGTGAAGCGGTCTTCCTGAACCACACGCTCGGACAGGCAGATGGAGTCTTCGAAGTTGAAGCCGTTCCATGCCATGAACGCGATGCGCATGTTCTGACCCAGAGCCAGTTCACCCATGTCGGTGGACGGACCGTCGGCCATGATGTCGCTACGCTGAACCCGATCACCCTTGCTCACCAGCGGACGCTGGTTGATGCAGGTGTTCTGGTTGGAGCGGGTGTATTTGGTCAGGTTGTAGATGTCGACACCAGCTTCGCCGGTTTCAACTTCGTCATCAGCAACACGAACCACGATACGGCTGGCATCAACGGAGTCAATCACGCCGCCACGACGAGCCACGACGCAAACGCCGGAGTCGCGAGCCACGTTACGCTCCATGCCGGTACCTACCAGCGGCTTGTCAGCGCGCAGGGTTGGTACAGCTTGACGCTGCATGTTCGAACCCATCAACGCACGGTTGGCGTCGTCGTGCTCGAGGAACGGGATCAGCGACGCTGCAACCGAAACTACCTGCTTCGGTGATACGTCCATCAAGGTGACGTCTTCCGGCGCCTTGACGGTGAACTCGTTCAAGTGACGAACAGCTACCAGTTCGTCGATCAGGACCTTCTTGTCGTTCATCGTGGCCGAAGCCTGAGCGATCACGTGATCAGCTTCTTCGATGGCGGACAGGAACACGATCTCGTCGGTGACCAGAGCGTCTTTCACCACGCGGTACGGGCTCTCGAGGAAGCCGTACTGGTTGGTGCGCGCATAAGCGGCCAGGGAGTTGATCAGACCGATGTTCGGACCTTCCGGCGTTTCAATCGGGCATACACGACCGTAGTGAGTCGGGTGTACGTCACGAACTTCAAAGCCCGCACGCTCACGCGTCAGACCACCAGGGCCGAGTGCAGAAACGCGACGCTTGTGGGTGATCTCGGACAGCGGGTTGTTCTGGTCCATGAACTGGGACAGCTGGCTGGAACCGAAGAACTCTTTCACCGCCGCAGCAACTGGCTTGGCGTTGATCAGGTCTTGCGGCATCAGGCCTTCGCTTTCAGCCATCGACAGACGCTCTTTGACCGCACGCTCAACACGTACCAGGCCAACGCGGAACTGGTTCTCGGCCATTTCGCCTACGCAGCGAACACGACGGTTACCCAGGTGGTCGATGTCATCGACGATGCCTTTACCGTTACGGATGTCGACCAGAGTCTTCAGTACCGCGACGATGTCTTCTTTGCACAACACGCCCGAACCTTCGATCTCGGTACGACCGATACGACGGTTGAACTTCATCCGACCGACCGCAGACAGGTCATAGCGCTCAGGGCTGAAGAACAGGTTGTTGAACAGAGTCTCGGCAGCGTCTTTGGTTGGCGGCTCGCCAGGACGCATCATGCGATAGATCTCGACCAGCGCTTCCAATTGGTTGCTGGTGGAGTCGATCTTCAGTGTGTCGGAGACGAACGGACCGCAGTCGATATCGTTGGTGTACAGAGTCTCGATGCGAACGACCTGGGCCTTGGCGATTTTCGCCAGGATCTCGGTGTTCAGCTCGGTGTTGCACTCTGCCAGGATTTCGCCGGTAGCCGGATGCACGATGACCTTGGCGGTAGTGCGACCCAGGACGTAGTCCAGCGGCACTTGCAGCTCTTTGATCCCGGCTTTTTCCAGCTGGTTGATGTGACGAGCGGTGATACGACGACCTTGCTCGACAATAACCTTGCCTTTGTCATCCTGAATATCAAGGACAGCAATTTCACCGCGCAGGCGCTGAGGCACCAGTTCCAGGCTGAGGTTTTCACCTTGCACGTGGAAAACGTTGGTGGTGTAGAACGCGTCCAGCACTTCTTCAGTGGTATAGCCGAGCGCGCGCAGCAGTACCGATGCAGGCAGCTTGCGACGACGGTCGATACGCACGAATACGCAGTCTTTCGGGTCGAACTCGAAGTCCAGCCACGAACCGCGGTAAGGAATGATCCGCGCGGAGTACAGCAGTTTGCCGGAGCTGTGCGTCTTGCCACGGTCGTGGTCGAAGAACACGCCCGGGGAACGGTGCAGCTGGGAAACGATTACACGCTCGGTACCGTTGATTACGAAGGTACCGTTCTCAGTCATCAGGGGGATTTCACCCATGTAGACTTCTTGCTCTTTGATGTCCTTGATCGCTTTGTTCGACGATTCTTTGTCGAAAATGATCAGGCGCACTTTTACCCGCAAAGGTACGGCGTAAGTCACACCGCGCAATACGCATTCTTTGACATCAAATGCCGGTTCGCCCAGGCGATAACCGACGTACTCCAGCGCAGCATTGCCGGAGTAGCTGATGATCGGGAAAACGGATTTGAAGGCCGCATGCAGGCCCACGTCGCGGAACTGATCTTTAGTCGCTCCCGCTTGCAAGAATTCACGATACGAATCCAGCTGGATGGCCAGGAGGTACGGCACATCCATGACGTCCGGCAACTTGCTAAAGTCCTTGCGGATACGTTTTTTCTCAGTATATGAGTAAGCCATCAGCGTTCCCCAGCTTGGTCACCTGCTTGTTTGGCCCCTCCCGACGGGAGCAGCCAGAAAATCGTGCAAACCCCATGGTTTGCGCCACCGCATCGGGTGGTTACAGCTCGTTATCAGCACCGACCCAGTCGGCTGCCAATAACGGAAAAAGGCCGGTGGCAAGAGCCACCAGCCATCAGCCTTTCGCTTAACGCTCGGGCTGGAGACGCAAAGTCGAAGCTTACTTCAGCTCGACTTTAGCGCCTGCTTCTTCCAGAACTGCTTTGGCTTTGTCAGCTGCGTCTTTGGCAACAGCTTCCAGAACCATGGCAGGAGCGCCGTCAACTACAGCCTTGGCTTCTTTCAGGCCCAGACCGGTCAGTTCACGTACAGCCTTGATCACGTTAACTTTCTTCTCGCCAGCTTCGGTCAGCATGACGTTGAATTCGGTTTGCTCTTCAGCAACGGCAGCAGCAACAGCTGGACCAGCCGATGCAGCAGCAGCGGTAACGCCGAATTTTTCTTCGAAAGCTTTGATCAGTTCAACAACTTCCATTACGGACATGTTGCCAACGGCTTCAAGGATATCGTTTTGAGAGATAGACATGACTCTAATTCCTGAATTGGGGGACGGCCTACGCGACCATCGAAATAAACAAAAAACGCGAGAAGATGGCGAGCCTTAGGCTGCAGCAGCTTCTTTCTGGTCGCGAATTGCCGCCAGAGTGCGAGCCAATTTGCTGGTAGCGCCTTGAATCACGCTCATCAGCTGAGAAATTGCTTCGTCACGGGTCGGCAGAGTTGCCAGTACGTCGATTTGGTTAGCTGCGAGGAACTTGCCCTCGAACGCAGCTGCCTTGATCTCGAACTTGTCCTGACCTTTTGCGAATTCCTTGAAGATACGAGCAGCAGCGCCCGGATGTTCTTTGGAGAATGCAATCAAGGTCGGGCCAGTGAACACGTCGTTGAGAACACTGTATTCAGTGTCAGCAACAGCGCGCTTGAGCAGGGTGTTACGTACAACACGTACGTAAACGCCAGCTTCACGAGCCTCTTTACGGAGTCCGGTCATAGCGCCTACTGTTACGCCACGGGCATCAGCCACGACAGCGGACAGAGCAGCTTTGGCAGCCTCGTTGACTTCAGCGACGATGGCCTTCTTGTCTTCGAGTTTAATTGCCACGGGTTTAACTCCTGCTTGTTACCGTTTCATCCAGCCGAGGCCGGATGTCGTTTTGGTGTCTGATTCGGTAAGGAACCGGGAGCACCATCTGCGTAGGCTTGAGGTTTAAGACTTGCGTCGCCTACGGTCTTGGATAGCCCCCGCCAGGCAGGGACCCCAATTTTTCAATTGGCGCAATTACTCGCGCCAATCTGTGTCTTACGCGTCGAGCGAACCCTGGTCGATGACCAGACCTGGGCCCATAGTGGTGCTCAGGGTAACGCGCTTGACGTAAATACCTTTCGAGGAAGCTGGCTTGATACGCTTCAGATCAGCGATCAGGGCTTCAACGTTTTCCTTCAGCTTGACGGCATCGAAGCCGACTTTGCCAACGGAGGTGTGGATGATGCCGTTTTTGTCGGTGCGATAACGAACCTGACCAGCTTTTGCGTTTTTAACCGCGGTAGCTACGTCTGGAGTTACGGTGCCGACTTTAGGGTTAGGCATCAGGCCACGTGGACCGAGGATCTGACCCAACTGACCTACAACGCGCATTGCATCCGGGGAAGCAATAACCACGTCATAGTTCAGGTCGCCGCCTTTCATTTCGGCAGCCAGGTCGTCCATGCCTACGCGATCAGCGCCGGCGGCCAGAGCAGCTTCAGCTGCTGGGCCCTGGGTGAACACAGCAACGCGAACGGTCTTGCCAGTGCCGTGTGGCAGCACAGTAGCGCTACGAACAACCTGGTCAGATTTACGCGGGTCAACACCCAGGTTCACAGCAACGTCGAACGACTCGCTGAACTTGACAGTCGACAGCTCAGCCAGCAGAGCAGCGGCATCTACAAAGTTGTAGGCCTTGCCCGCTTCGATTTTGCCGGCGATAGCCTTTTGGCGCTTGGTCAGCTTAGCCATTACACACCCTCCACGTTAAGGCCCATGCTACGAGCAGAACCGGCGATAGTACGCACGGCTGCTTCCATATCAGCTGCAGTCAGATCCGCGTTTTTGGTTTTCGCGATTTCTTCCAGCTGAGCACGAGTGACAGTGCCAACCTTAACGGTGTTTGGACGAGCGGAACCGCTAGTCAAACCAGCAGCCTTCTTCAGCAGAACCGAAGCCGGGGTGCTTTTAGTTTCGAAAGTGAAGCTACGGTCGCTGTAGACAGTGATGATCACTGGAGTCGGCAGACCTGGCTCAATACCCTGAGTACGGGCGTTGAAAGCCTTGCAGAATTCCATGATGTTCACGCCGTGCTGACCCAGAGCAGGACCAACAGGTGGGCTTGGGTTAGCCTGAGCGGCCTTCACTTGCAGCTTGATGTAAGCGGTAATCTTCTTGGCCATGAGGCACTCCAATTACGGGTTCGAACGCCTCGAGAGGCTCCCCGGTTACTTGCGCGTTTATCCCAGTGACGACAAAACCCCACAGCCTAGGGCTGCGGGGTTGGGATGCTTGTTCGGCTAGACCTTTTCGACCTGGCTGAACTCTAGCTCTACCGGAGTAGAGCGACCGAAAATGAGCACTGCGACTTGGATCCGGCTCTTTTCGTAGTTAACTTCTTCGACCGTGCCATTAAAATCAGCGAACGGACCGTCGGTAACACGAACCACTTCACCCGGCTCAAACAGAGTCTTGGGTTTCGGCTTGTCACTACCATCAGCAACACGACGCAGAATTGCTTCTGCTTCTTTGTCAGTGATCGGCGCTGGCTTATCAGCAGTACCGCCGATGAAGCCCATCACCCGAGGAGTATCCTTGACCAAGTGCCAAGTACCCTCGTTCATATCCATCTGGACCAGCACATAACCAGGGAAGAACTTACGCTCGCTTTTGCGCTTCTGGCCATTACGCATTTCAACCACTTCTTCAGTGGGAACCAGAATTTCGCCGAAGCCATCTTCCATGCCAGCCAGCTTTACACGCTCGATCAACGAACGCATGACATGCTTCTCGTAACCCGAGTAAGCATGCACAACGTACCAACGCTTAGCCACGGGACACCCTTAGCCAACAATCAAGGAAACAAGCCAGCCGAGCAGGGAATCAAGCCCCCACAACAGCAACGCCATAACCAGAACAACAGCCACCACAATCAGGGTGGTCTGCGTGGTTTCTTGGCGAGTTGGCCACACGACTTTACGAATCTCGGTGCGAGCTTCCTTAACCAGTACAAAGAAAGACTTGCCCTTGACTGTCTGCAGGCCTACAAAGGCAGCTACAGCAGCAATAACAAGCAAAGCGAGTACACGGTACAGGATCGGCGCAGCATGGTAATACTGATTGCCGACAACGCCAACAACCACCAAGGCGACTACTACAAGCCACTTGAGCAGATCGAAGCGAGAGCCTTGAGCTTCAGCTTTAGGAGTCATCTATGAAGATCCTGTGAAAAGAAAGCCAGACGCACTGAGTGAATCTGGCAGGTCAGGAGGGAATCGAACCCCCAACCTACGGTTTTGGAGACCGTCGCTCTGCCAATTGAGCTACTGACCTAAAACAAAATCAGGCCGACCATTATGCCGGCCCGAAAAAGACATTACAACAATTTACTCGATGATTTTGGCTACGACGCCAGCGCCGACGGTACGACCGCCTTCACGGATAGCGAAACGCAGACCGTCTTCCATTGCGATGGTTTTGATCAGGGTAACAGTCATCTGAATGTTGTCACCTGGCATTACCATTTCAACGCCTT
>NZ_JBFTMN010000034.1:0-18581 GCF_056397005.1 Pseudomonas sp. 05N431 | reverse complement strand
CCACCGCCACCGGCGGCAACTTCGAGAACCTGGTCACCAGCAATACACCAGCGGTCACCAACGTCACCGACACCATCGACACCTCGACGGTGAAACTGACCGCCACCGATTCGGCAGCAGAAGGCGGCACCGTCACCTACACCGCCACCGTCAGCGCGCCAGTCACCGGCTCGGCAGTGATCGTGACGTTGGCCAACGGCCAGACCATCACCATCCCGGTCGGCCAATCCAGCGGCACTGCGACCACCACCGCGCCGAACGACGCCCTGGTCGGCCACACTCCGCTGACCAACGCGATTACCAACGTCAGCGGCGGCAACTACGAAAACCTGGTCGCCGACAAGACCCCGGTCAGCACCACCGTGACCGACACCGTCGACACCACAAACCTGACACTGAGCGCGACCGGTTCCGTGGCCGAAGGTGGTCACATCACCTACACCGCCACCCTGACCAACGCCGCTGGCACACCGGTGACCGTGACCCTGAGCAACGGCGCCGTAATCAACATCGACGCCGGTAAAACCACCGGCACCGTAGTGGTCGATGCACCAAAAGACGACGTCTACCTCGACGCCGGTAAGGTCCAGGCAACGATCGCCACCGCCACCGGCGGCAACTTCGAAAACCTGGTCACCGATAAAACCGCTGCCGTGACGAATGTCACCGACACCATCGATAAAACCGAAGTCAGCATCAGCGGCAGCAGTCAGGTCACTGAAGGCCAGACCGCCAGCTACACCGTGACCCTGACGCACCCGGCGCAAACCGACGTGACGCTGAAGATCGTCTACAGCGGCACCGCCACCGACGGCTCGGACTTTACCGGTGTGTACACGGTGAAAATCCCGGCGGGCTCCAGCAGCGCCAGCTTCAATATCGCGACCATCGACGACAAGATCACCGAAAGCACCGAAAACTTCGTGGTCAAGATCGACTCGGCCACCGGCGGCAACTTCGAAAACCTGGTGGTCAGCGGCACCAATGGCAGTGTCAGCACGACCATCATCGACAACGACGCTCCGCCCGTCATCGACCTGGACGCCAACAACTCCAGCGGCGCGACCGGTGCCAATTACAACGTCACCTTCACCGAAGGCACCACCGGTCCAGGCGTATCGATCGGCGACACGGACCTTACGATCACTGACCCGGACAGCACGATGCTGACCGGCGCCACCATCGTGCTGACCAACCGTCAGCCGGGCGACTCGCTGAACCTGGGCAACAGCGTCAACGGCATCAGCATCAACGCCAACAGCAAGGATGGTTCGATCACCCTGACGCTGTCCGGCAACGCGACGCTGGCCGACTACATGCAGCAGATCAAGAACATCACCTTCACCAACAACAGTGAAGACCCGAGCACCACACCGCGGACCATCACCGTGACGGTGACCGATGGCAGCAACTACTCCAACGTCGCTACCACCACCGTCAACGTGGTCGCGGTCAACGATGCTCCAGTCGCCGCTGGCGGTGCGGTCACCGGCACTGAAGACACCCCACTGATCCTCGGCTGGTCGAACTTCGGTGTGAGCGATGTCGACAGCCCTGCCGCTAGCTTGGGCGTGAAAATCACCCAGCTACCGGGCGACGGCAAGTTGCAGTACCTGGACGGTTCGACCTGGAAAGACGTAGCCAACAACCAGACCTTCAGCAAGGCCGACATTGATGCAGGCAAGTTGCGCTTCACGCCTGATGCCAACGAATCCGGCACCAATGGTTACGGCGGCACCGGCGTGGGCAACCAACAGGCGGATTACGCACAGATCCAGTTCAAGCCAACCGACGGCCAGTTGTTGGGCAACACCGGCACGCTGAAAGTCGACATCACGCCAGTCGCCGATGCGCCAACACTCAGCGTCGCCGACAACAACGTGAATTCGACAGGCCTGATCAAGGAGGTCTGGACTGGTCTGGCCGGTCTCGGCACTAGCGGTAGTGGCGCGCCAGCTGAAACCCTGAAATCAGTGATCGATGCCGCCGGTACTCCGAACAGCAGCGGTACCGTGAGCAACGTGCAGTCCGACAGCAACGTTGCAGCCGGCACAGCATCTAAAACATCCGGGCTGATCTACCTCGAAGCCGGCAAGACCTACAGCTTCAGCGGTACCGCTGACGACAGTTTGCTGGTGACCATCGGCGGTAAAAACGTGGCCGGCGCCACGTGGGGCGCGGGTGGCCAAATCTCGGGATCGTTCACGCCGACCACCAGCGGCTACTACACCCTGGACATCTACCACCACAACCAAAGTGGCCCGGGCAGCTACGACGTCAACCTGTCGGTCAACGGCGCCCCGGCCATCGACCTGAGCAGCGCTGGCGTACCGATCTACACGGGTGTCACCGACCTGATCAATGCCGGTGTGACGGTTTCCGACCTGCACGGCAGCAACGGTGACGGCTACTACGACGGCTACAAGCTCAACACCGGCGCCGAGGGTGGCAGTGTTCACCTGTCGAAAATCACCACCGCGCTGACCGACATCGACGGCTCCGAAAGCCTGAGCGTGAAAATCGGCGGTATGCCGGCCGGTTCCGTACTCAGCGATGGCGCAGGTCATACCTTCACCGTGGCGACCACCGGCGAAGCGAACGTCACTGGCTGGAACCTCGGCACCCTGACGCTCACTCCGCCGCCGTATTTCAACGGCTCGATCACTCTGACAGTCACGTCGACTTCCACCGAGTCCCTCGGCGGTTCGGCACCAAGCATTGCGCAGATCCCGGTCACGGTTTATCCGGCGGTGTATAACGCGTCGGTCGCCACTTCAGGGGATGACAATTTTGTCGGCACCAGCGGCAACGACATCATGGTCGCCGACATCGGCGGGCTGACCGTAGTGCCCGGCACCAACTACAACATCGCGTTCATGGTCGACAGCTCGGGCAGCATGAGCGCCTCCTCGATCAGTGCGGCCAAAGACTCGCTGACATCGGTGTTCAACACCCTCAAGAACAGCCTGGGCGCCAGCACTTCGGGCACGGTGAATATCTTCCTCGCGGACTTCGACACCCAGGTCAACAAGCAGGTTGCGGTCAACCTGAACGATCCGAATGCGCTGACCCTGCTCAAGTCGGTGCTGGACTCGATGGCTTCCGGCGGCGGCACCAACTACGAAGACGTGTTCAAGACCACGGCCAACTTCTTCCAGAGCAGCATGGCCACCGGTAACAGCAGCGCGACCAACCTGACGTTTTTCATTACCGACGGACAGCCAACGTTCTACCAGTCCGGCGAACAGACCAACCCGTCGCTGTACAACGGTGGCGCGAAGCTCGATGACGTCGTCACGACCAGCAACTACACGTTGGGGAACACGTTCGCCAAGTATCTGGACAACACCCATTACCTCTCCATCAACACCGATGGTTCGACGACGCTGCAGACCTATAACGGCAATCGCTGGGTCAGCAAAGACCTGGGGATGCTCCACGCTCAAGGCGATGGCACCTATGAGTTGTCGAAACTGGACGGCACCGGCTACAACACAGACAGCAGCACTTCCAGTAACTCCAACGACAGCTTCGCGTTGCTCGGAAAGTTGTCGCACGTCGAGGCCATCGGCCTGAACAGCGATGTCAGCCTCAGCGACCTGAAACCGTTCGACACCGACGGCAAACCGCAAACCAACATCGATCCAGCCAACCTGGCCAACTCGATCATCGGTCACACCGAAGCGACGATGCCGGGCGCCGATACGGTCAGTGGCGGCGACGGCAACGACATCCTGTTCGGCGACCTGGTGAGCTTCAACGGCATTGCCGGTGAGGGTTACCAGGCCATGCAGGCCTTTGTGGCCCAGCAGACCGGCGTGGATGCCAGCAAAGTCACCACCAGCAACGTGCACCAGTACATCACCGAGCACTACACCGCGTTCGATGTGTCCGGCTCTCATGACGGTAATGACACGCTGCTGGGCGGTGCCGGTAATGACATCCTCTTCGGTCAGGGCGGCAACGACATCCTCGACGGCGGCAAGGGCAATGACATCCTGCTCGGCGGTACGGGTAACGACACGCTGATCGGTGGTCAGGGCAACGACATCCTGATTGGCGGATCGGGTGCCGATTCCTTCGTCTGGAAGGCCGGCGACACCGGTAACGATGTGATCAAGGACTTCAAGGCCAGCGAAGGCGACCGGATCGACCTGCGGGATCTGTTGCAGGGCGAAAGCGGCAGCACCATCGACAACTTCCTGAAAATCACCACGGTTGAAGGTGTGTCGACGTTGCAGGTCAGCTCCGAAGGCAAGCTCAACGCAGCCGGCGGCGTGGCCAATGCTGACGTGACGATCAAACTGGAAGGCAACAACTGGTCCGGTCAGAGCATCAACTCGCTGATCGCCGGTAGCGACCCGACCATCAAGATCGACCACAACAACACCTGATCAAGCCCCTGACGGCCGCTCGTAACGAACGGTCGTCACGTTGCTGTCAACCTGCCAGCGGGTGACGATTTCGTTGTTGCACCGCATACTCGCAGGCGTTGGCCTATGCTGCTGACAGCACGACGCGGGTTCATTCATGAGGGATTTTCGATGTTCTACGTGCAACGCGATGCGCAAGGCCAGTTGGTGCGCGTGGAAGCGGCGGCTTACGCGGAGGCTACGGAAACGCTGCCCTCCGATCACCATGAAATCCAGGCCTGGTACGCCAACGAAGTGATGGAGACCAGCCTCAAGCAGCTCAAGCAAAGCGACCTGGAGATGATCCGGGTACTCGACGACCTGATTCAGGTGCTGGCCAGCAAAGGGGTGATTCGCATCACCGACCTGCCAGCGGCCGCGCAAGCCAAACTGATGGACCGGACCCAGGCCCGTGAAGCGCTGGGTGGTTTGAGTCATCTGATTGATGATGACGAGACCGGGTTGATCTGAGTTTCTGAACGTTTGTGTTTCAGGCGTCGCCATCGCGTTGAACACACCGACGCCATCGCGAGCAAGCTCGCTCCCACATTAGATTTTCATCGTTTGCGCAGATGTTTGTACTAACGAAATTCCCTGTGGGAGCGAGCTTGCTCGCGATGACTGACTCATTGGCAACTCATCCCTAAAGCCCTACTGCCAAGGCTTCGGCTCACCAAACAACTGCCCTTGCACGCCGTACACACCCATCTCGCGAATCACCCGTAACTCCCCCTCAGTCTCCACTCGCTCGGCAATCAGCGGCAAATCGATGCTGTGGGCGGCGCGCTGGATGGCTTCGATGAACAGACGCTTATCGCTTTCCTGATCAATGGCACGGATGTAACTGCCATCGATTTTCAGATAGGCCAGCCCCAGCCGCGCCAGGTTGCCGATCATGCTGAAGCGACCGCCAAAGCGCTGCAGGCTCAGGGAGAAGCCCAGCTCACGCAGACGACGGGTCAGCTGTTCGAGCACGGCCTGATCAGGTAATTGCTCTTCGCCGATCTCCAGGGTCAAACGTGGTCCCAGACTGGAATGCTCGCGCAGGATTTCGAAGACTTTGTTCAGGGCTTGCGGATCCGCCAGGGTGGCGGCGGACAGGTTCAGCGCCAGCGAGTCTTCATGGCCTGCCATCTGCACCAACACCCGCTCCAGCATCAGACGGTCCAGCCGCGCGGTCCAGCCAAAACGCTCCAGCCACGGCAGGAAACGCCCGGCAGGGATGGTCTGGCCCTGCTCATCGAGCAAGCGAGAGAGCACTTTGTAATGCAGCACCAACTGCGTGTCCTGACTGGCCACAACCGGTTGGAAGTACAACTCGAATCGCTGCTGATCCAGTGCCTGATCGAGCAAGGTATGCCAAGCATGGTGATCGTCGCCGACAATGGCCGCTGCGCTGTGATCCAGGCACGCCCAGTTCGACTCACCCTCGGCTTCCGCCTGTGACAGCGCCTGATCCGCCAGGCTCAACACCGCCTGCGGTGTGTCGCCATGGGCAAACGGCGCCAAACCGATCGACGCCACCGACGCCACGTCGGTCGCCCCGGTTGCGTGCAAACTGGCCAGTGCGCTGTCCAGGCTCTGCGCCAGTTGCAGCGCCTCTTCGCGCACCAGACCGGGCGCCAGCACGGCAAATTCACCGCCGCGAATGCGCGTCACCAGGTTCTGGGTTTCCGGGAACTTGGCGCACTCACGCGATAATTGCTCACCGACCGCCCGCAGCAACTGGTCGGTGCGTTGACCGCCCAGACGCTGGTTCAAACCGGCCAGGTCCCTGACCCGCAACAGCAACAGATAACCCGAACTGGCCTGCTCCGGGTTGCTCACCCGGGCGTTCAGCTGCATCTCGAAATAACGCCGGTTAGCCAATCCCGTCAGGTTGTCCTGATAGGACTCGACCCGCAGTTTTTCACTGCGCTCAGCCTGCTCGTGAAACAACGCCTTGAGTTTCTCGACCATCTGGTTCATCGCCTGCACCACGCGCCGCAGTTCCGGAGTACGCGGCAACTCGGGCAGGCTGAGAAATTCGCGGCGGGCGATGGCGTGGGATTGCTTGACCATGTAATCCAGCGGTTTCAATTGTCGACGCAGCAACAGTGCGCCGAGTAGCGCGCTTAATGCGCCGCAGATCAGCAACCAGCCCAGACTGCCCAGAGCGCTCTGCCAGAGCTTGGCCACGGCGAACATCGGGTGGCTGATCACCTCGACCCTGGCTGCCTGCTCCCAGCCACGGTTGACCAGCGCATCACCGCCAGCAGGCTCCAGAGCGATCAATTTGACGAACCAGCCAGGCACGCTGCTGATTTCCGGAATTCCACTGCGCTCGACGATGGCCTTGTCGGTTTTGAGGTCGACCACGCGAATACTCGCGTAATAACCGCTGTCGAAGATCGAGCTGACCATCAACTCGACCATCGCCGGGTCGTCGATGTTCGGCGTCAGCGACAGTGCCAGCGCGGTCGCAGCGTCCTGCGCGTGGGAGCGCAACTGATTGACGTACTGGGTCCGCGAACTCTCCAGGCCGACCATGAAGCTGCCACTGAAGGCGACGACCAGGAACAGGCAGATAGCGATCAACAGTTGTTTGAACAAAGACATCTAAGCGCGTGCTCCTAGTGAGTCGTCTCGACCGGAAATCCTTCGGCCTGCATTTTCTTCAACACATCCTGCCAGCGGGACAGACGCTTGGTGTCACCGACTTTCTTGCTGCCCTTGGCGCCCGGCAACCAAAGCCCTTCGGCATTGAAGGAGTAGACCGGCAACAAATCGGTGCGCTGGCTGGCCGGCTGGATCGCATCCATCAGGCTGTCGAGGACCAGTGGCATGGCGTCCGGGCTTGAATAGTAGGTCAAGACCATGTGCGCGCGATTCTGGCGCAGGGCCTTGACGTAGGTGATGCGCAATTTGTCACTGGAAACCCCAAGATGGCGCAGGCTGAAATACTTGGCGATCGCGTAGTCCTCACAATCGCCAGCACCTTTCCACAAGGCTTCGATCGGTGTCGCCCAGTAGTCCTCGACGTGCCACAGGTCGATGTCTTCCACATAGCGCATCTGCTTGTTGAAGAACAGGTTGACCACGTTGAGCTGTTCCAGCTCAGGGGTTTGCTTCTGTGTCGCCAGCAGATGCTGCCAGGCGTCGATTCGTTGCTTGCCTTCACCCAACGGCCCGTACAATGTTTCGGCCCGGCGGCTGATCAGCGAAAAGTCCCAATCGGCATGCAGACCGCCCAGCAAGACGCCGGCAATCAGCAGTGCTGAACACAACCAGCGCAGGGGCCGAGGGAGAGCGAAACGTGCCTGCAATGCAGTGAGTCCAAAGGGCGGTTGGAAATCGATGGATGGTGAAGCCTTGATGGATAAAAGACAATGGCACGGTGCAATCACCGCGAGCACGCTAAACTTGGGGGAAAGCGGACGCAGTTGAAAAAATCGTAGCCTGTGATGCTGTGTTCAGTAGCAAGCCCGTGACATAAAACTGACGGAAACGGATTTGTTTTGCCGGTTTGACAACCTGCCAGGCAGTCACTAGTGTGCATTGGATCCAATATTCTTCATATTAATCAGGGTGCGTTGTCGTGACACAGAAGCCCAACCCTTTAAGCACTATCCCGGTCAGCGGCCCAATCCCCGCTCACCTTGCGCGATCGGTGATCGAAGAAACCCTGCGCTCGGCGATTCTCGACGGCCGTTTGCCTTGCGGCACTGCGCTGCGCCAGCAAGACCTGGCCGACCTGTTCGGCGTCAGCCGCATGCCCGTGCGCGAAGCCTTGCGCCAGCTCGAGGCGCAATCGCTGCTGCATGTTGTCGCACACAAAGGTGCGGTTGTCGCGCCATTGGTCGAAGGTGACGCCGCCGAAACCTATGCCCTGCGTATCCTGCTGGAGTCCGAGGCCCTGCGCCTGTCGATTCCGCTGCTTGACGACGAAGATTTTGCCGAGGCGGCGCGCTATATCGACGACCTCGAAACACAAACCGATTACGCCGAGATTGGCAGACTCAACCGATTGTTCCACATGACGCTGTACCGCAAGGCGCCCAACCGCAGGCTCCTCAAGCTGGTGGAAGACGGCCTGTGGGAAGAGGAGCGTTTTCTGCGCTTCAACCTTGAAGCCATGGGGCTCGGCAAACTGTCCCAGGAAGATCACCGTGACCTGCTGCGCGCAGCGCAAGCCCGAGACATCGCGCTAACCGTGACAAAGCTTGAGAACCACCTCAACCGGGGTGTCGAGGTCATCACGCGTTACCTGAACAGCCTTGAACCTCAGGGCAAGAAATCGTCGACGTGAATCGCACAAGGAAAGCCGTGCACACCCGAAACACTCCATGGCTCACCGTGATCAGCGCCAGTCAGACGACGGACGTCAGGCTGATCTGCTTCGGCGAGGCCGGTGCCGACCCCGAGCAGTTCCGCAGCTGGACGCAAGCACTGAGCGAGCACATTGAACTGCTCGCGTTCAAGCTTCCCGGCCATGACAATCCGCAGAACCGGACACGCTACGAACAATGGCCACCGCTGCTGGTCGACGCCTTTGCGGCGCTACAACCTTACTTGTCCGAACCCCATGCACTGTTTGGCCATGGCCTGGGCGCAATTCTGGCCTACGAGCTGGCCAAATTGAGCGAACTCCACTGCCCGGGGCAAACCCGTCACCTGTTCATTTCCGGCTGCCGCAGCCCGGACACCCGACCTGCCTCTGCGCCACTGCACAGCCTGCCGAACATCCAGCACAGTTACGCCCCCTCCAGCCCGGGTGCGGTTCTCGATGCAACAGCCAGCGATCAACTCGCCGCCTTCGAAGCACTGATCCACAGTGATTTGAAACTGCTCGAATCCTGGGCCGACCCTTCCAGTCGCAGCCTGCACATCCCGATGACTGCTTTCTACGGCAGCGACGATCCGCTGGCCCCTCTTGAAAGCATGGTCAATTGGCGCGAGTTCACCCGCCGTGAATTCGAACTCATCGAAATGACCGGTAATCATTTTTTCACCACCACTCAGCGTCATCGACTGCTGCAGATCATCAACACCCATCTGGGCCTGCTCAGCGAGTAAGCGCCTGACGCCTGTGCCATGAGGCACAGGCTCTCGAGAAGCGCTGGCGACACCAATCCCTTCTTCCCTCCCTGAAACCCCCTGCCCCTCCCTGCGCCAGTGATAGCAGTACTGGCTTTTTGGGCTCACTCTTGGTTTGCCGACTAAAAAAGGACGAGCGGCGTGTAAATCTGCCTGCACAGCCCTCGCGTGATGGACGAACAAAAGGAGGCTTACCAAAGGACGGGAAGAGATGGGGCCGTGCCCGCCTCCTGCCCACCACATCAAAAAAAACATCAACTCCCCAGATACAAAGTTGCTCCGAGTGAGGCATTCACTCATTTAAATTCTGACTTATATAAGCCGGAAGGAACAACTTCACCTCAATAAAACTTAACCCAAAAGTTTTATCGGAACTTGTCACGCCCGAAAAAAATACACTTGACAAATAATATAAAAAACACTTGCTCGTTACTTGTTTCATGTATTAATTTTTCTCCGCCGACAACTTCAAGCTCCCGCGTACTTGTCGACACGGTCAATGCCCAGGGTCCGTAAGACTCTCCCCGGCATCTGGCCACCAAGCACCATCGACGCAGGCAATGCCTTGCCTGGCAAGGTCCGCCAACGCAATAAACTGCATCAGCGTTTGTTTGAGGTACTTGTTCGCCTATTAAAAAGATCAGGCAGCACCGTGTTTGAACTTGCCTAACAAACTTCTGCCAACCGAACAACTTAACTCACAACTTAAAGGTCTCTCATGAAACCCAATAAAGCACTTCTCGATCAAAAAAAAGCAGCGCTGAGCGCCCACCCTATCTTTGCCGAGATTCATTCACTGTCGATACTTCAACGCTTTATGGAAACCCATGTATTTGCTGTATGGGATTTCATGTCACTGACCAAACGCCTGCAACAGGAACTCACGTGCGTGCAGCTGCCCTGGCTGCCACCCCAAGACCCTCAGGCCGCGCGCCTGATCAACGAAATCGTCCTTGGCGAAGAGTCCGATGACCGGCTCGATCACGGTCACTACAGCCACTTCGAGTTGTACCTGGACGCGATGCGCGAAGTTGGTGCCAGCACGGCGGCTGTGGAGCGCTTCGTCGCCCTGCAAAAGGAGGGCGTGAGCTACGACGTCGCCCTGCAAAGCGTGGACGTCGACCCAGCCGCATCGAACTTCGTCCGGCACACCTTGCACACCGCCCTGTATGCGCCGGGACACAGCGTTGCCGCAGCGTTTTTGCATGGCCGTGAAAGCGTCATCCCACAGATGTTCCAGCGCATTCTCGATGATTGGGGAATAGGCATCGAACAGGCGCCGACCTTTCGGTACTACCTGCAGCGGCATATCGAAGTCGACTCCGAAGACCACGGCCCCGCCGCCGAAACACTCCTGGCACGCTTGGTCGATGGCGATCCGCAACGGCAGGAAGACGTCTACGCCGCGGCCATCGCCGCCGTGGAAAGCCGTATCGCGCTGTGGGACGGCTTGCGTCTGAGCATGCGTGAATCAGTCGCCGAGGTGAGTGCATGAACGCCGCCGACTACCAATCCTTCGCCGACGCCTGGGAAAACCGCGCGACCATCCGTACACGTCCGCGGCGCATGGTCGAAAACGACGACAAACTGATCTATCCCCTGAGCCGCCAACCGCTGGTACTGAGCGAAACCTTTGTCCGCGAATGCCCGGAGCAACGCGACTTTGCACTGGTGCAGACGCTCTACAAGTTCATCAACGACGTAGTGATTTTCGAAACCGAGATCGTCGACAAGACTGCCCGCAGCATCGCCAAGAATCGCTTCGCCGTGCCCTTCCCGTTCGCCTGTCGCTATGACGCCATGACCGTGGTGGTGGATGAGGATTACCACGCGCTGGTGGCGATGGACTTCATGCAGCAGACCGTGGCCATGACCGGCATCACGCCGATCGAACTGCCGCGTGAAATCGAGCTGAGCCGGGCAATTCCTGCAGCGTTGGCACTGGCGCCGGAACATCTGCGCAGCGCCGTGGAACTGATCTGCGTGGCCATCGCGGAAAGTACCGTGACCAACGACGTCGCGGCATTCGCCAAGGACGACACGGTCAAGCAATCGATCAAGGGCCTGATGGCTGACCACTTGCTCGACGAGGGCCGCCACTCTGGGTTCTGGTCACGGCTGGTACGGATCTACTGGCACTCGGCTAACGAAGACGACCGCCAACTGATCGCGAAGATTCTGCCGGTATTCATCGCTCATTACCTGACTAACGACATTCAGAAATCGTTCGATTTCCGGTTGATCGAGCACCTGCACATCAGCGATGCCGCCAAGGTCGCACTCAAGAGCGAAGTGGCAGGCCTGGCCTTCCCGATCAATCGCCACCACCCGCTGGTCGCCAACATCGTGCGGTTTTTCCGCAGCAGTTCGCTGCTCGATTCACCGTGCGTGCAAGACGCACTGAGCGATTACCTGATCTAGCCGAGGAGAACATCATGAGACGTCTCGACATTCTGCTCATCGGTCAAAGCCAAGCGCTGGATGAGCTGGCGCTGGAGCTGGAACAACACGGCCATACGCTGACGCGATTGAGCGACAGCCATACCCTGAACGAACAATCTGTCGATAGCGCCGAGCTGCTGATCGACGACGGCAGCCTGGTCATCCCGGCGCAACGCCTGCGCGACCTGGATGAGTGTGCACAATTGAGCGTGCGCCTGGGCCTGGGACCAAAAGACGCCAGCGGCCTGCCACCCATCGATGTGCTGTGCAGTTACACATCGAGTGGCGACCAACGACTGATCGCTCGCGTCCCCGTCGCCGACGAACCCTCGGGCAATGGCCAGGCGTTACGCCTGAAAGTCATCGCCGAACTGGTCGATCGTGTCGCGCTTGAGGTCAGTCGTTTTTCCCGCGATGCCGAGTACTTCATACACGCTGCAGCGGCCACGCCCGGTCGTCATGAACATGAAGATAGTTTGCTCGTACTGGAAAGTCTGGCCTACGCCCATCGACTTAATCTCACCGAACAAGCAGCGCTGCTGCAACTCGGGCAAATCCCGATGATCGAGCGGCTCGAACAGAGCTTCAAAACCTTCCGTGAACGCCCGGCGCTGCACATTGCCGGTGAGGTGCTGAGCTATGGCGACTTGCACGCCCAGAGCCTGGCCATTCAACAACGGCTGCTGCCACTGATCGAGCAATACCGAGCAGTTGATGGACCGGTGGTGGTGGGCATTTGCCTGCCGAAATCCAGTGCATTGTTCGCCGGCATTCTAGCGATTCTCGGCAGTGGCGCAGTGTACCTGCCACTCGAACCCAGCCATCCGCTGCAACGTCAGCAGTACATTCTGGAGAACGCTGGCGCCGTGCTGTTGTTGCACGATGGCCAGCACCCATTAAGCAACGAGATGCCCGGGCTCGACATCACTGGCATCGACGCCCGCGAGGCAAATCCCGGCTTGCCGCTGATGCGCCAGCGCCCCGGCTGCCAGGCGCCGTGCATGGCGCTCTACACGTCGGGCACCACCGGTCATCCCAAAGGCGTGTTGCTCAGCCAGAACAACCTGGGGCACTTCACCGCGTGGTACGCCGATTACGTCGGGCTGACGGAACAGAGTCGGGTACTGCAGTTTTCATCGCTGAGTTTCGACTCCTCGTTGATCGATATTTTCCCGGCGTTGATCCAGGGCGCCCAGCTGATCGTACCCAACGACGACCAGCGTCGTGACCCGCTGCAACTGGTCGAGTTGATCCGTCATCATCAGCTCAGCCACGCGTTTCTGCCGCCAGCTCTGCTGAGCATTCTGCCGCTGGATCAGTTGCGCGACCTTGCGCATGTGATGACCGGTGGCGACGTCTGCGAACCCCATGTGATCAAGCAACTGACCCAGCAAGGCAAGCTCTACAACCTGTATGGCCCGACCGAAGCGACGGTGCTGATCACCGCCCGACAACTGCAAGTTGGTGACAGCAATCGCAGCCTCGGGGCACCGATTGCCAACAGCCAGGTGCTGATCCTCGACGAGAACTTTCAGCCCGTGGCCGAGCAGACCGTCGGAGAGCTGTACATCGTCGGTCCAGGGGTGTGCCTGGGCTATTTGAACAACCCGCAGCAGACCGCCGAGCGCTACCTGCAATTGCCCTTGCCGGGCGGCCAAAGTTTGCGTGCCTATCGCACCGGCGATATGGCGAAGTGGACCGTCGACGGCATCGAGCTCTGTGGGCGACGAGACAATCAGGTGAAGATCCGCGGCTACCGGGTCGAACCGGAAGAGATCGAGCGCTGCCTGCGCGACAGCCAGTTGTTCCGCCAGGTGGCCGTAGTGATCGACAGTCATCGACGGATTCTGGCGTTCCTCGCACAACCCCAGGAAGACCAGCCAGGCGCAGCGCGCGAAGCGCTGAAAACTCACGCCCAGCAGTTCTTGCCGGACTACATGCAGCCCATTGCCTGGACTGAATTGGCGAGCATGCCGTTCGCCAGCAACGGTAAAGTCGATCGCCGGGCGCTGCTGGCGATGCCGGTCAGTGTCCTCGAAAACCTTCAGCGTCGGTTACCGGAATCCGCCGACGAGGCGCAACTGCTGGAGCTCTGGGCCGATCTGCTGGAGTTGCCGGCAAGCGATATTTCCACCGACGAGAATTTCTTCAATCTGGGTGGCCACTCGATCCTGTTGTCGCGCATGTTGCTGCAAATACGCGAGCAGTTCGGACGCAGTATCTCGATCAACCGCTTCATCGAAGTCCCGACCATCGCCAGGCTGGCCACGCTGGTCAGAGGTTCTGCCGGCGAAGAAGTACTCAGCGAAAAAGCCCTGGCTGATGCCTTCCGCGAGCTCGATGTACAGCCCTTGCCGGTCAGCCGGATGGGCGATGTGCACAAGGTCATCGTTACCGGTGCCAATAGCTTCGTCGGCGTGCATATCGTCGAGGCGCTGCTGGCCTGGGGTGCCAGCGAAGTCGCGTGCCTGGTGCGTGACAGTGCCGGGCAAAGCGCTGCGCAGCGCTTTGCCGAGTCCCTGCGTGAAAACCGCCTGGAACATCTGGACCTGACTCGGGTGCAGGTCTACGCGGCGGACATCACGCAACCGGCACTGGGCCTGGCGCCAGAGGTGTATGAGCGACTGGATCGGGAGTTTGGCGCGTTGGTACACAACGCCGCCAACGTCAACCACGTGCTCGATTACGAGTCGTTGGCCCGGGATAACGTCGAGCCGATTTTCGAGTGCTTGCGACTCTGCGAAGGGCGCAGCAAGAAGATCTTCAATTTCGTCTCCACGCTGTCGGCCTCCAGCACCATCGACTCCGAGGGTCGAGTGCTCGAACAACCCGCCGCGCAGACCCCGCCGATCTACATCAAGAACGGCTACAACCTGTCCAAATGGGTCGGCGAACGGATCCTTGAGCGCGCTCGCGAGCGTGGTGTACGGGTCAACCTCTACCGGCCGGGCAACATCAGCTTCAACAGCCTCACCGGCGTCTGCCAGCCGCACAAGAACCGTCTGATGCTGATGCTCAAAGGCTCGATCCAGCTCGGCCAGGTGCCGGAGTTCGCGCTGAACTTCGATTTGATGCCGGTGGACTTCCTCGCTCGCTTCATCGCCTTTCACGCCAGCCGTTACCAGCCCGAACAGGCGGTGTTCAACCTGCACAACCCTGAACCGCTGAGCTGGGACGCCTATGTCGCTTCGTTCCGCGAGGCCGGCCGCGAGTTTCAAATGGTCAGCGTCGCCGACTGGCAACAGCAACTGGGCCGGGTCGACAGCGATAACGCGTTGTTTGGCGTGCTGGGTTTCTACCTCAACGGCTTCGAGGAGGACATCGGCGACATCTCGATGATCGGCCACGCCAATGCCCAGGCCGGTGTGCAGCAAATGGGCACGCACTACCCGCAAAAATCTCCGGCGCTGCTGCGTCGCGGCTGCGACTACCTGAAAGAAATCAACTTCATCTGATCCATCACCCGTAAAAATGGAGCAAGACCATGAGCACTCTGCAACCCGATACCCTGATCAAAAACCCGCACGGCTGCCACGTTGTGTCGTCGGTGGAAATACCCGCCGAGGCGTCGCGGGTCTGGGAAGTGGTCGGCAACTTCGCCGGCTTTGACAAGTTTATCCCGGCGCTATCGCACATCGAGATGACCGGTGAAGGCGTGTCGTCACTGCGCAAGAAGTTCTTCAAGGACGGCAACCTGGTCGTCGAGCAACTCAACTCCCACGACGATCAGGCGCTGAGCATGACCTGGACTACCGTCTACAACACCTTGGGCGTTGGTCAGTTGTGGGCCGCCATGAGCGTCGAGCCCCTGAGCGCTGGCAAGTCGCGCGCGACCTGGACCATCATCGCCGAACCCGCCCAGGGCGGCGCAGAAGCAATGCCGGGGTTCAAGGAGTTCGTGCAGGGGTTTGCCGATGACTCGATGAGTAATGCGCTGAAGTTGTTTGCGTAGAGCTTTGGTTCAGCGGTGACTGGTGCACCGCTATCGCGAGCAAGCTCGCTCCCACAGAGATTTCAGTCGTTTACAAATGTTGTGTTCGCTGAAGATCCACAGTGGGAGCGAGCTTGCTCGCGATTGAACGATAACGCGGTCAGATCTTGAAGCTATCCACCAGTTGCTTCAGGCGATTGGCTTGCAACGACAAGGCATCGCAATCCTTCAACGTTTCGTTGAGGTTGGCTACGCCCTGCTGGTTCAGCAGGTTGATCTGATTGATGTCACCGTTCAAGGTTTCCACCACCGCCGTCTGCTCTTCCGTTGCGGCCGCTACCGACTGGTTCATGCCATCGATTTCGGTGATCCGCTGGGTCACGCTGATCAACCGTGCACCGGCCTGATTCGCTACTTCGACGCTTTCCTCACTGGATACCTGGCTGGCATTCATGGTCGATACCGCTTCACGCGAGCCGACCTGCAACGAGGTAATCATCTTGTGAATCTCTTCCGCCGACTCCTGAGTGCGGTGAGCCAGGTTGCGCACTTCGTCCGCCACCACCGCGAAACCGCGCCCGGCTTCACCCGCTCGCGCCGCTTCGATGGCCGCGTTGAGGGCCAGCAAGTTGGTCTGCTGCGAAATGCCTTTAATCACGTCGAGGATGTGCCCGATGTTGTCGGTGCTGGCATTCAGGGTTTCGATCTGGGTGCACGACAGGCTGATCTTTTGCGACAACTCGGTCATTGCCTGAATGGTTTGCTCCACCACCTGACGACCGTCGTCAGCCTGCTCACTGGCACCGCTGGCGTGTTGCGAAGCGTCCGCTGCGTTACGGGCGATCTCCTGGGTAGCGGCACCCAGCTGGTTGATCGCGGCCGCCACGCTATTGGTCCGTGCGCTTTGCTCATCGGAGCCGATGATCGATGCATTCGACGATGCCATGACACGTTGCGACAGGTCATGTACCTGGCGCGTGGCCGACGACACTTCGGAAATCGACGCGTGAATCCGCTCTACGAACTGGTTGAAGGCACCGCCCAACTCACCGAACTCGTCTTTGCTTTCCACCGCCAGACGGCGAGTCAGATCGCCTTCACCTTGAGCGATGTCCTGCATTGCACGACCCATGGTGGTCAGTGGACGCATCAACACTTGAATCAACAGACTCAGCAGCACAGCGATCGCGGTCACCGCGATGAACATTGCAATCAGTGCCGAGGTGCGGAATTTGCCCAGTGGTGCGTACGCCTTATCCCTATCGATCGTCAGGCCGATGTACCACTCAGCATTCGGCAAGCCAGTAACCGGGGTAAAGGACAGAATGCGCGCCTGCTTGTTCAGGAGCACTTCCTGATTGCCCTTCTCGATACGTACGTTCGAACCTGGGTAGATGTCCTTGAGGTTCTTCATCACCTGGTCTTTGTCCGGGCTGACGATTACCTGGCCGTCAGCGCTGACCAGGAACGCATGACCGATACCGCCGAAGTCCACCGAGTTGATGATCTTCACCAGGGTTTCCAGACTCAGATCACCGCCAACGACGCCGAGCAGTTCACCGTTCTTCTTCACCGGCATGGCGATCGTCACCACCAGCCCACCAACGGCGGCCATGTAGGGCGGAGTGAGCATGGTTTTGTCGGCCGCTACAGCCTGCTTGTACCAAGGGCGCTGACGTGGATCGTAGCCATCCGGCATTTTGGCGTCAGGACGTTGGGTAAACACGCCATTGGACTGGCCGACGTAGGTGAACTGGAAGTTCGAGGTGAAGGCCGGCTGGTCGACCAACCCGGCAAAGTCTGCGTTGGCACCTTGGTGCGCGACGTTCTGGGACAGGCTTTCCAGTACCAGAATTCGCCCGCTCAGCCAGTTCTGTACACTGCTGGCGGTCAAATCGCCGGCTTGCTGGACGGAGGAGTCGAGGTTTTGCTGGATGGTATTCCGCTGCAGGTAGTCGTTGTACAAAGTGAACAACGCAAACGCCAGAACCACTACGCCTGAAGCGGCCAACAGGATTTTATGGCTGAACTTGAGATTCATTTCATGGGACTTCTTATGAGGAGTGGGGATGCGTTCCGGGTGCAACATTCCATGTGACGCCATAGGCCGTTCTAAGGCGGCTCTACTTTGGTGCACGCATGTCTCACCAGTCTTTCGGCACAGATCCGAGAAAACTTAGGCTTTTATGCAAAACCCACAGTTTTCCCTGCACAAACCCGTCAAACGGCGTGCTAGAGCACTCAACCTACGTTTCTTTTGATGACGCTTGAGCAAGCGGAGCAGGCGCTCTGCACCAATCACCGCGCAGGAGGGCGAGGCGCGCAGGCAAGGTTTAGCGGCCTCTGAAATGACAAAACCCCTGTCTGCATAAGCAGACAGGGGTTTCGGAATTCAATCTTGACGATGACCTACTCTCACATGGGGAAACCCCACACTACCATCGGCGATGCATCGTTTCACTGCTGAGTTCGGGATGGGATCAGGTGGTTCCAATGCTCTATGGTCGTCAAGAAATTCTGTGACCGGCCCGTATGAAGTATACGTGCCAGCAAAATTGGTGACTTCTACTTAAAACAAAACCCCAACTGCTTTCGCAATTGGGGTTTCGGAATTTAATCTTGACGATGACCTACTCTCACATGGGGAAACCCCACACTACCATCGGCGATGCATCGTTTCACTGCTGAGTTCGGGATGGGATCAGGTGGTTCCAATGCTC
>NZ_JBFTMN010000033.1:0-27545 GCF_056397005.1 Pseudomonas sp. 05N431 | reverse complement strand
TCCGGTGTCCATCAGGGGGCATCGCCTACGGTCTGCTGCGCGACGACCTCCTCTCGATGTGTCCGGCTGCGCCGTACGGCGCTGCGCGCCCACCCCCTGATGAACACCTCCACTCGGCCTCCCGAAGGGGCGGGTGGATCAAGATCAACGACAACAGCACGGCGGCCTACCGGCCGGCCTGAGTGGTTGGAGCGCGTACGGCTTAGATCTCGTTCCCACGCTCTGCGTGGGAATGCAGCCGTGGACGCTCTGCGTCTGCTTTTTGCGTTATTCCTTCTCCAACCCGCCAGCCGCCGTCACCACCTGAATACTCATCCTCGGTGTCGCCAAATCCAGCCCGGCTTCATCCAGATGGCGTTTGAGCGACAGGTTGAACGCTCTTGAAACTTCCCATTGTTTGATCGGTGCGGTCTTGAACCGTGCGCGCAGAATCGCGCTGCCGGACTCGAAACTTTCCACCCCCTGAATCTCCAGTGGTGACCAGATGTTGCGGCGTTGTATCGGGTCGGTGCGCATTTTCTGGCCGACGTCGCGCATCAGTTTGATCGCGTCATCGATTTCCATGTTGTAGGGCACTGCCACGCGGAAGATTGCGTAGCCGAATTCCCGTGAGTAGTTCTTGATGCTTTTGATTTCACTGAACGGGATGGTGTGCACGATGCCGTCGATGTCCCGCAGGCGCACGGTGCGGATGGTCAGGCCTTCGACGGTGCCCAGGTGGCCGCCGACGTCCACGTAGTCGTCGATGGCCAACGAGTCTTCGATGATGATGAACAGCCCGGTGATCAGGTCGGCAACCAGCGACTGCGCACCGAAACCGATGGCCAGGCCGATCACGCCGGCACCCGCCAGCAGCGGCGTTACGTTCATGCCCATGTTGGCCAGTGCGACGATCATCCCGATGATGAAGATCGCCACGAACAGCACGTTGCGAATCAGCGGCATCATGGTTTGCGCCCGTGCATTGGCCTGGCCTTTGCGCGAGCGGGTGAGGGCGTGGTGCACGGCGGTGTCGCTGAGGATCCAGATCAGCCACGCGAAGATCAGTGTGCCGCCCAGGCTGAACAGTTTGACGCTGACTTCATGGCCTTCGCCTTCGGTGAAGCGGATTAGCGACATGCCCCAGACCCGCAAGCCCAGTTCGATGAACGCCAGCCACACTGTCAGGTGCGCGAGGGTATAGAAGAAACTCTTGAGGCGGTCCGAGTACAACGCATGGCGCTTTACCCCGCGTTGTGGCTTGAGTGCGTGGCGGCGGACCAAGCCGTTGATGACCATGCACAACACCAGCAGCACGGTGCAGATCAGCGATTGGCGCAGCGCGGTGCTGGTGTCGCCGGCCGAGACAAAGGTGGCAAACAGTGAAATCGCCACCAGCACCAGTGCGGGCAAGTACCAGAAGGTCCCAAGAATGTCGATGGTGTCGCTCAGCGCACGACGGGTCAGTCGCCGCGACAGCGGCTGGTTGCGGATCAGGTGGGCAATGGGCCGACGGAATCGCAGGATGAACAGGCCGGTGAATATCGCTGCCAGCACATTGGCGATGGTCGCGGTGGTGTGGGCCAGGTGAATGCCTAGGCTGGTGACCAGTCGTGGGTCGTTCAAGGCTTCACCGAAGGCCGCAAAACTGCCGATCAGCCACAGCGGACGAAAGGCCTGGTGCCGCAGGATGTACAGGGCGCGATGGCGGTGCGGGCCGTCGAGCACCGAGAACGCGATCACGCAGATCGCCGAGAAACAGGTGCCGACCACTAGTGCATAGGCCAGCACCATGGCCAGGTATTTACCCAGCGATGATGGCAAGGCATAGCTCATGTAGACGGTAATCAGCAGCGCGATCAGCCAGGGGCCGAGTTTACGCAGGGCAAAGCGCAGCATGTCCCAGGTCTTGGGGTGTTGCGGTAGTTCTTCGGTCAGGCCGAAGCGCGTTCGGACGCGATGACCAAGCCAGATCAGCGCAGCGGCGAGCAGGCTCCAGAGCATCAGGATCAGGGCGAAGGCAAAGAGCATCGGCAGCCATTCGCTGGCCGGCAGCATCAGCGCGCTCAGTTCGTCCTTGGCCAGGTCGAACTCGTCGGACCAGCGAGTGATCGGGCTGTCGGCACCGGAAAACTGTTTTTCGAGGCTGGCCAGGGTGCCGCCGATCAAGCCGAGCACACCGTCTTCTTCGGGGGGCTGGGCCTTTTTAGTGGTGTCGCGCAGTTTCTTCAGGTCGCTCAGTAATCTGGCTCGTTGCTGATCGTTTTCCAGCGATTTGATCACTTCGTCCAGCGATTGGCCCAGCGGTGCGGTCGCTTCCGGTTGGGCTTTTGGTGAGCCGTTGAGCAGGCCCGGCAGGCCGACGGCCTGAGCAGGCGCCACGGGAAGCAGCATCAACAGGCAGATGAACAACGTAGACGGCAGGGCAAAAAGACGAGCGAACACTAGGTGGTCAACCTCAACAGGGTGCAGGTCGACCGAGTGTACGAGCGGGGTAAAATCAATGCGAGCGCAGGCAGCGCTTTTTATTCGTTCAGTTTGGCGAGGATTTTGTAAATCACGGTGGCGAGGATCAGCAGCATGCCGACCCACATCGCAAACACCCCGGCATTCTTGTCGCGAAAGTTGAAGCCGATGGCCAGCAGGATCATTCCCGAAAGAATCGGAATGAGCATGGAGTTGAAAACAGACATCGAGATCATGACGACAGCCTTGTCGGGGAAGGTGATGTAAGTCTAGGTGGCTTTTGTGCGAACCGGGTTGATCGGTATCAGAAATGGTTCAGCAGCATCCCGTAATTACAGTGGCGAGGGAGCAAGCTCCCTCGCCACAGGGATTGCGTTACGGCAATTCGCGACTGGCGTAGAAAGCGCTCAGTACTTTGACCAGGTGCGCCAGGTCATGGCTGCCGCACAGTTCACGGATCGAGTGCATGGCAAACGTCGGCAGGCCGATGTCCACGGTGCGTACGCCCAAATGGCTGGCGGTGATTGGGCCGATGGTCGAGCCACAGCCCATGTCGCTGCGCACCACGAAACTTTGCACCGGAACTTCTTCGGCCATGCACAGATGACGGAAGAACCCTGCGGTTTCGCTATTGGTGGCGTAGCGCTGGTTGCTGTTGACCTTGATCACCGGGCCGGCATTGAGTTTCGGGCCGTGGTTGGCGTCGTGCTTGTCGGCGTAGTTGGGGTGTACGCCGTGGGCGTTGTCGGCCGAGACCAGCAGCGATTTCTGAATGGTGCGGACGAACTCGTCACCTTCGGGCAGCAAGCGACGCAGGGTTTGTTCGAGCATCGGGCCGTCGGCACCGCACGCCGAGCAGGAGCCGACTTCTTCGTGGTCGTTGCACACCAGCACGCAGGTTTCATCGGTTTCAGCTGTCAGCAAGGCTTGCAGGCCGGCGTAGCACGACAGCAGGTTGTCCAGGCGCGCACCGGCAATGAAGTCGCCATGCAGGCCGATGATGGCGGCGCTTTGGGTGTCGTAGAAGCTCAGCTCGTAATCGAGCACCACGTCGGCGTTCAGGCCGTGTTCCCGGGCCAATTGATCGGTGAGCACGGCGCGGAAGTCCACACGCTCGTCACCGGCAAATTGCGCAAGGATCGGCGGCAGTTCGGTCTGTGCGTTGATCGCCCAGCCCATGTTGGCTTCACGGTTGAGGTGAATGGCCAGGTTGGGGATGGTGGCGATCGGAGCCTTGAAGTCGATCAGCTGGCTTTCGACCTTGCCGTCGCGGCGAAAGGTCACGCGACCGGCCAGCGACAGGTCACGGTCAAACCAGGGGGCGAGCAATGCGCCGCCATACACTTCGACACCCAGTTGCCAGAAACCCTGACGTTGCAGTTCAGGTTGTGGCTTGACCCGCAGGCATGGGCTGTCGGTGTGGGCGCCGACCAGACGGATGCCGTCGTGCAGTGGGGAGTTGCGGCCCATCTTGATCGCAACGATCGAGGAGTCGTTGCGTGTGACGTAGTAGCGACCATTGGCTTCGGTGGCCCAAGGCTCACGCTCGTCAAGGCGCTGATAACCCGCCGCTTCCAGACGCTGAACAAGGCTGGCGGTGGCATGGAATGGGGTAGGGGAGGCCTTGAGGAAGTCGATCAGGCCTTGGTTCAACTCTTCGCGCATAAGTAGCTCCAGACAGCAGTGCCGCGAGTTTAACGTATTGATCGCAGGTTTTGCGTGGTACGCAACTTTGATGATCGTTCCCACGCTCCCGCGTGGGAATGCCGCCTTGGACGCTCCGCGTCCGCTTCGGCAGTGACGCAGAGCGTCACGGGATGCATTCCCACGCGGGAGCGTGGGAACGATCAGTCGATCAGTAGCACTCAAAACGGTGCGGGGCACTCGAAGCGCAAGCGTTCGCCACTTTGCGGGTGGGTGAAGCTGAGCATGCTGGCGTGCAGGCACAGGCGCGGCCAGGCTGCCAAGGCCTGCGGATGAGCGTAAAGCCCGTCGCCCAGCAGCGGATGGCCGATGGAGAGCATGTGCACGCGCAACTGATGCGAGCGGCCGGTAATCGGCGTCAGTTCCACCCGGCACCAGTCGCCGCAACGCTCCAGCACACGCCAGAAGGTCAGCGCATGTTTGCCGAATTCATGGTCCACCACATGGCGGGGTTTGGTCGGGGGATCGTAGCGCAACGGCAAATCAATGCTGCCGCTGTCCAGTTCCGGCTGGCCCCAGCACAGTGCGGTGTAGGCTTTTTCGGTTTCGCGGTCGTGAAACTGCCGAGACAGCTCGCGATGGGTATCGGGATCGCGGGCCAGCAGGATGATCCCGGAGGTTTCCCAGTCCAGTCGATGGACGATGCGCGCTTCCGGGTAGCCGTTTTCTTGCAGGCGGGTGATCAGGCAGTCCTTGTTGTCATCGGCGCGACCGGGCACGGAGAGCAGCAGGGTAGGCTTGTCCACCACCAGTACGGCGGCGTCCTGATGGATGATGCGGATATTCGACAGCGGCATTAAAACAGCCTCGTAACAAACGCCAACGGCGGCTCAGGTCCTCTCCGTTGCCGGAAAGGACCTGAGCCGCCGTGGCTCCAGCCGGATCGACTCAGCGATCAGGCAGGGTGATATTGAGTTCCAGAATCGAGCAACTGCCCTGGTTTTCCAGTGCGACGTGCACGTCATCGGACCCGATATTGACGTACTTGCGGATCACCTCGACCAGCTCCTTCTGCAAGGCCGGCAAGTAATCAGGGGTACTGCGTTGGCCGCGTTCATGCGCCACGATGATCTGTAGACGCTCTTTCGCTACCGACGCGGTGCTTACTTTTTTGTTGGCACGAAAGAAGTCAAAAAGATTCATTATCTACCTCCAAACAGGCGCTCGAAGAATCCCTTCTTCTCAACGTCAAGGAACCGGTGTTCCACGGTTTTGCCCAGCAGACGATCGACGGCATCGCTGTACGCCTGACCGGCGTCGCTCTGGTCGTCGAGAATCACTGGTACGCCTTGGTTGGAAGCTTTGAGTACGGCTTGCGATTCTGGAATCACGCCCAGCAGGGTGACCGCCAGAATTTCCTTGACGTCTTCGACGCCGAGCATTTCGCCATTGCTGACGCGTGCAGGGTTGTAGCGGGTCAGCAGCAGGTGTTCCTTGATCGGGTCTTCGCCGTTTTCGGCGCGACGCGATTTGCTCGCCAGCAGGCCGAGCATGCGGTCCGAGTCACGAACCGAGGAGACTTCCGGGTTGGTCACGACGATCGCTTCATCAGCGAAGTACATGGCCAGGTGAGCGCCTTTCTCGATGCCCGCCGGAGAGTCGCAGACCACGAATTCGAAGTCTTCCTTGAGCTGCATCAGGACCTTTTCCACGCCTTCCTGGGTCAGCGCGTCTTTGTCGCGGGTCTGACTGGCGGCCAGCACGTAGAGGTTTTCCAGGCGCTTGTCTTTGATCAGGGCCTGCTGCAGGTTGGCTTCGCCGTTGACCACGTTGACGAAGTCGTACACCACGCGACGCTCGCAACCCATGATCAGGTCGAGGTTACGCAGGCCGACGTCGAAGTCGACGATGACAGTTTTGTGACCGCGCAAAGCGAGGCCGGTACCGATAGCGGCGCTGGTGGTGGTCTTACCCACACCACCCTTGCCGGATGTAACCACGAGAATCTTGGCCAAGGTGTTTCACCCCTAAGGAAAAAGGACATTTAGCCCCTGAAAAACATCTCCTGAAAACTACTGCAGTCGGACAGCCTTGGCTGGAATCCGGTGTTCGGCGGGGTTTACCTCAGGTAAACACTACCTTGTGCCTTTTTCCTACTTCGTTTGAGCCGTTTTCGCTACGTTTTAGAGATGCTTGGAAAATGCGGCAGTATCCGTTAAAGCCGAATGATGTTCAACACGTCACCCGACAGGCTGACTTGTACACCGGCACCCCACAGCGGATCGCGGCGCAGATCTTCGGAAACCTTGTAATGACCGGCGATGGAGAGTAGTTCAGCGCTCAATTGCTGACAGAAAATCCGTGCCTTGGAGTCACCCTTTACACCGGCCAGCGCACGACCGCGCATCGGTCCGTATACATGGATGTTGCCATCGGCGAGAAGTTCCGCCCCCGGGCTGACCGAGGAAACCACTACCAAATCGCCACCCTGGGCATAAATCTGCTGGCCGCCACGTACTGGCGAAGTGATTATTCGGGTCGGCTTGATGGTCGGTTCAGGCGGTTTTTCCGGTTTTTTCCTGACTTCGCCTTCGTGCGGGTCAAGTGCACGCTCGCGCGCGCCAGACGGCGGCAGCACTGGAAGGTCGACGGCAATGGCGGCGGCGATATCTTCGATGCGGCTGGCGCGGATGGCCAGCGTGCGCAAGCCATGGTGGCGGCAAACACGCATCAGTGCAGGCAGGTCGACCGCGCCTTCAGTGGCCGGGAGTTTGTCCAGGGCCAGCACCAGCGGGGCATTGCTGAAAAAGTTCGGCGCCAGGGCGACCTTCGCAGCCAGTTGTCGGTCGAGGCTTTCGAGGTCATTGCGGGCCAGTTCCAGCACCGTAATGGCGAGCATGCTGCCCTTCAACTGGAACACGGGATCTTGGTCTAGCGGTTCGGTTTGGCTCATGGTCGGCATAAAACGGCTTGTCACTAAAAGTGCCGAGACTTATAACGAGAACGCCCGTAAGCCGCAAGCCGGGTCGAACCGATGTAGAATGCGCGGCCTTGTTGTCTGTCCGGAATCGTTAATGGATCGCCCGCAATTTCGAGCTGCATTTTTTCATCCGCGTTTTTGGCCGCTATGGTGCGGTCTAGGGCTGTTGTGGCTGGTCGTTCAGCTGCCGTATCCGCTGCTGCTGCGCATTGGTCGCCTGCTGGGTAGCGGGATGTATCGGGTTGCCACCGATCGTCGGCGCATTGCCAAACGCAACCTGGAACTGTGTTTCCCGGAAAAGACACCTGCCGAGCGCAAGCGTCTGCTCAAGGAAAACTTCGCCTCGACCGGTATTGCCTTCTTCGAGATGGCCATGAGCTGGTGGTGGTCCCGCGCGCGCCTGGCACGCCTGGCCCATGTCGAAGGGCTGGAGCACCTCAAGCAGGCTCAGCGCGACGGCAAGGGTGTGATCCTGATGGCGTTGCACTTCACGACTCTGGAAATCGGCGCGGCGTTGCTCGGCCAGCAGCACACCATCGACGGCATGTACCGCGAACACAAAAACCCGCTGTTCGATTTCATTCAGCGGCGCGGTCGTGAGCGGCATAACCTCGACTCGCTGGCGGTCGAGCGCGATGACGTACGCGGCATGCTCAAGTTGCTGCGCGCTGGCCGGGCCATCTGGTACGCACCGGATCAGGACTACGGCGCCAAGCAAAGTATCTTCGTGCCGTTGTTCGGCATTATGGCCGCAACCGTGCCCGCCACCAGCAAGTTTGCCAAGCTGGGCAAGGCGCTGGTGGTGCCGTTCACCCAGGAACGCCTGGCCGATGGCAGTGGTTACCGTCTGGTGATCCATGCGCCGCTGAACGACTTTCCGGGTGAAAGCGACGAGGTCGACTGCCTCCGGATCAACCAGTGGGTCGAAGGTTGCGTGCGCAATTGTCCTGAGCAATACCTCTGGACCCATCGCCGCTTCAAGAGCCGCCCACCCGGCGAGCCGAAATTGTATCCCAAGCGTGGTTGAATCCATTTCGTCAGACTAGATTGAAAGCCCCAGGCACCATGGAGCGTTGCGATGAGTTCAGTTGAGCCGGTTACAGGTTTGATTCTTTCCGGCGGCGGGGCTCGGGCGGCGTATCAGGTCGGGGTGCTGGCAGCGATAGCCGAGCTGCTGCCGGCAGGTTCCGCCAATCCGTTTCCGGTGATCGTCGGTACTTCGGCCGGGGCGATCAACGCGGTAAGCCTGGCCAGCGGGGCGACGGACTTTACCGCCGCCATCCAGCGCTTGACCGCGTTCTGGCAGGGCTTTCGCAGCGACCTGGTGTTACGCAGCGATTGGCCGGGAGTCATCAGCCAGGCCACTCGGTTTGTCAGTCACAGCCTGTTGGGGATTGGCGCAAAAGTACCGGTGGCGCTGGTCAACAGCTCACCATTGCGCGATTTGTTGAACGACAAGCTGCACCTTTCCGGCATCAGTGAAGCCATCGCTCAAAAACAACTGCACGCCGTGGCCGTTACCGCATTCGGTTATGAGTCCGGGCAAGCCGTGACCTTCTATCAGGGCGGCCGGAGCATCGATGCCTGGCTGCGCCATCGACGTATCGGCGTGCCGACTCAATTGACGGTCGATCATCTGCTTGCCAGTTCGGCGATCCCGTTGTTGTTTGCGCCCGTGAAGATCGGCAACGAGTACTTCGGCGACGGTGCGGTGCGTCAGTCGGCACCGATCAGCCCGGCCCTGCACCTGGGGGCGAGCAGGGTGCTGGTGGTGGGCGTCAGTGGTAACCCGCGCGGCGTTGATCCCGATAACCCGTTGCAGCGCACCTACACCGGTCAGCAACCCTCGTTGGCGCAGATTGGCGGGCACATGCTCAACAGTACGTTCATTGACAGCCTGGAGAGCGACATCGAACTGCTGCAACGCTTGAATCAGTTCAGTCACTTGTTACCGGCCAGTACCACGACACGCAGCCTGGGTGTGGCACCGGTGGACGTGTTGGTGATTGCTCCAAGTCAACCGATCGATGAAATCGCTGCGCGGCATCGGCAAGAGCTGCCAGCCGCGTTGCGACTGTTCTTGCGCGGGCCGGGTGCGACCCGGACCAGCGGCGCCGGGGTGTTGAGTTATTTGCTGTTCGAGGCGGGGTATTGCAGCGAGTTGATCGAGCTTGGCCGCCGCGATGCCTTGGCCAAGCGCGAAGAATTGTGCGGATTCCTGGGGTTGGAAGAGCCTGTAATCCCGGCTTGAAAACTGTGGCGCAGCCATCGCGAGCAAGCTCGCTCCCACAGAGGATCGTTGTCGAGCACAAATACCGTGTGTACTGAAGATCAAATGTGGGAGCGAGCTTGCTCGCGATAGCGTACGTTCAGGCGATAAAGAACTATGCGGTCAACCGATCATCGCGAAAATCACGCAACGCCTGTTCGATCTCCTCCCGGGTGTTCATCACGAACGGTCCGTACTGCACGATCGGTTCTCCCAGCGGTTTACCGGCGATCAACAGCACTCTGGCGCCGGACTCGCTGCTCAGTTGCAGCTCGCCTTCATCCGACAAACGGACCAGTTTGCTGACGCCGACACTCTGGGTTTGTCCCGGCAATTCAACGCTGCCGTCATACACATAGAGCAGTGCCCGATGCCCATCAGGCAGTTTCGGCGCGATGCTAGTGCCAGCCGGCAGATGGAAATCAAAGTAATACGGTTCGGTGTCTGGCCGTTGTACCGCGCCCATTTGCTTGACGGTGCCGTCGTCGAACAGACCGGCGATCACCACCACCTCGACGCCTTGTGCAGTTTTCAGTCGTGGAATGTCCGCCGGCTGAATGTCCCGATAACTGGCCGGATCGAGCTTGTGCTTGCCCGGCAGGTTCAGCCACAGCTGGAAGCCGCGCATCACGCCTTCTTCCTGCTCCGGCATTTCACTGTGGATGATGCCCTTGGCGGCAGTCATCCATTGCACGCCACCGCCCTCCAGCAAACCGACGTTACCCAGATGATCCTCATGGCGCATGCGCCCTTCGAGCATGTAGGTCACGGTTTCGAAGCCGCGGTGCGGGTGGGGTGGGAAGCCGGCAATGTAGTCGTCGGGATTTTCCGAGCCGAACTCGTCGAGCATCAGGAACGGGTCGAAGCGTTCGACGCCTGCGCCACCAAACACCCGGGTCAGCTTGACCCCGGCGCCATCGGACGCGGGTTGGCCGGTATGCAGGCTAAGTACTTTGCGAAATTGAGTCATCGGTGCAACTCCTTGATCAGAGTGGAATGGCGCCATGCTATGCCAGACGGATTGATCAATGGTTGCGAATTTTGCGGGGGTTTAATCGGGTTTTTCGATGTTTTGGCAGCAAAGCAAAAGACCGCAGCCGGCGCCGGCCCCTACACTCGATGCGCTTATGTAGGAGCTGGCGAAGCCTGCGATCTTTCAACCCTGGATCAGAAGTGGTACTTCACCAGCAAACTCGTGGCGCTCTGATTGGTGGTGAAGTCCTTCGTGTCTTCGATGGCGTACTTGTTCTTCCAGTAGTCGTACTCGATACCGACGTACAGCTGCTTCTCACCCCAGTGCAAGGCTTTGCCCAGGTCGTACTTGATCTGCGGGTTGAAGTGCAGGTTGGCGTGGTAGGTGCCTTTGCTGTTCTTGTCGTTATCGACCACCCAGTCCATGAACCCGTCGATCAGCACGCTGGAGCTGCCCACCGGGATGGTGTAGGACCAGACCGGAGTGATCTGCCAGATGTTGTTACCCGGGCGTTTGTCGTCAGTGTGGCGATTGTAGAAGTTCAACTGGAAGTAATCGAAACCGGGAATGGCCAGGTCGAAGCCCGGACCGATCAGGTAGGAGTTGACGTCGCCTTCACCGGTCTCGTAGGTCATGGCCAGCAGGACGTCCTTGATCGGGCCGAATTCGAGTTTCTGGTCGAAGATCTTGCCGAACGACAGGCGTGGGCTGAACTCACCGTAGTAAGTGTTATTGCCGACGTAGGCGTCAGGTTTGCCGTTGTAGAAAATCTTGTCGATGAACAGGAAGTTGTCCCCGTATTTCCAGGCATCGGCATGCTCGAAGGTCACGGTTTGCTGGATGCTCGGGTTGACTTTAAAGTCTTTGCCATAGAGATAGGTCAGGCTGTTGTTCTGCCACTGCAGCAGATCGCCGGCCATTGCCTGGCCCCCTGCCAGCAAGGATCCAGCGAGCATCAGGCTAGTGCACGTACGGTTCATTCGGTTGCTCCCAAAGTAAGTGGTTCCACGTTTTTTTTTTGAATCGGCGCTCTGCTGTGGCGCCTGTTTTTCGTTGCCGTAAAAAGTTCTCCAGTCGATCGGTTTCAGCGCTCCGGCAAGCGCTGGGCCAAGGCTTTTCAAAAGCAAAAGAACGCCCGCCCGGCTGTTCGAAAACAGTCGATCAAGCGTCCATTCGGTTTTTATTGGAGTGTGCCGTGTGACCGTCCAGAGCCGGGGTAAGCTGGCTATCTGGTCAGGAAATAATTCCGGGCTTTTTTTTAGAGCCGATTCAGGCGGCCGCGGAGAATACTGACTCCCGCGCCATGGCTCAAGCGCCCCGCAACGGAGCGCTGCTATCAGGTTTGTCATCGTGTTGCTCCTCGATTGTTTTTATTCTTAAGGCGCAGACAGCCGCCGACGGCGACCGGACGTATCACCGGCCGGTCTGTCATGCGGGTATTTCGTGTCACGGGTGAAGCGGGATAACAACGGAAGAACGGGCGGACCGTCCGGTTATCCGTCAGTGCTGATGAGCGTGGCACTCGTTGTTGGCGGCTCGTTCTGCGCCGCCGAGGATGTTGAACAACAGGTTCAACGAGAGGGCGCTGAGGGTCGCCATGGCAATGCCGCTGTGGGTGATCGGGCTCATCCACAACGGCAAGTGGGCGAAGAATTCCGGACGAACCACCGGGATCAGGCCCATACCGATACTCACCGCCACTAACAGTTGGTTGCGACGGTCGGCGATGTCGGCTTCCTGAAGAATCTTGATCCCGGTAGCCGCGACCATGCCGAACATGGCAATCGCCGCGCCGCCGAGTACCGCCGGTGGAATCGATGCCACCAGAAAGGCCGCTTTGGGCAGCAGGCTCAGCACCACCAGCAAACCACCGGCAACGATGGTCACCGAACGGCAGCGCACGCCGGTCATTTGCACCAGGCCGATATTCTGGGCAAACGAGGAATGAGTGAACGTGTTGAAGAACCCGGCGAAGAACGACGCGCCGGCATCACACAGCAAACCGCGGCGGAGCATCCGTGGGCAGACTTCCTGGCCGGTGATCTTGCCCAGGGCGAGGAACATTCCGGTGGACTCGACGAAGATGATCACCACCACCAGGCACATTGAAAGGATCGGCGCGAGATGGAATTGCGGCATGCCGAAATGCAGTGGGGTGACGATTTGTACCCACGGCGCCTGCGCCATGCCGCTGAGGTCGACCATGCCGATCAGGCCACAGAGGATGTAACCCAGACCCATGCCGATCAGCACCGAAATGTTCACCCAGAAACCGCGCATGAAGCGGTGGATCAACAAGATAGTGCCCAGCACCAGAGCGGCGATGGTCAAGTAGACGGGGGAGCCGAACTGCGCGGCAGCGTTGCCGCCACCGGCCCAGTTCACGGCCACGGGGAACAGCGACAAACCGATCGAGGTGATGACCGTGCCGGTCACCAGCGGCGGGAAGAAACGCACCACCTTGGACATGAACGGCGCGATGAGCATGCCGAAGAACCCGGCGGCGATGGTCGCGCCGAAGATCCCTTGCAGGCCGATGCCAGGCATGCCGGCCATGGCTACCATGCTGCCGACTGCCGCAAAACTGGCGCCCATCATCACCGGCATGCGAATGCCCATGGGGCCGATGCCCAGCGATTGCACGACGGTTGCAATGCCGGCGACCAGCAGGTCGGCGTTGATCAGGAAGGCGATTTCTTCACGACTCAGGCCAGCGGCCTGTCCGATGATCAGCGGCACCGCGATGGCCCCGCCGTACATCAGCAGAACGTGTTGCAGACCGACCAGAATCAGTTGCAACAGCGGCAGTCGTTGAATCGCGGGTGCGTCGGGGATGCGTGCTTCGGATGACACGGACATGCAACACCTCGGATCTTTTTTATTCTTGTGATTTTGTGCGTCAGGCAACCGCTTCGCGGTTGATCGCGAGCAAGCTCGCTCCCACAGGATCTGTGTTGCCTGTGTGGGAGCGAGCTTGCTCGCGATGCTTTCAACTACTTAATTGGTTCGGGCTCCCTGGTTGATCCAGGCGCCGATCAGGTCGCGTTCCTGCTGGGTCATCTGCGTGATGTTGCCCAACGGCATGATCTGGCTGGCGACAGCCTGGGCCTGAATCCGCGGGGCCAATTGCTGGATCTGTTGCGGGGTATCGAACATCACGCCGGCCGGTGCCGTGCTGAACAGCGGGCTGGTCGGTTTGGCCGAATGGCAGACCGCGCAACGTTCCTGAATCACGCTGTGCACCTTGCTGAAGTCCGGACCGCTGGCTGTCGAGGCTTGTGCCGGTGCGGCGGGGGCGGCCGGAGCAGCAGGTGCTGCTTCAGCGGGTTTGGCACCGCCACCGAGGGCGGTTTCGGGCAGCGGCTGGTACTCGATCTTCGCCGGTGCCTTGGCCACTTCCGGGGTGTTCATCGGCGCAGGGCCGGTGACGTACGCCAGGCAGATCATGCCCACTGCCGCGACGGGCAGGGTCCAGGCGAACTTGTGGCTTTCATGACGAGTGTTGAAGTAGTGACGCACCAACACCGCGAGTACTGCGATCCCGGCCAGGATCAACCAGTTGTACTGGCTGCCGTAGGTGCTCGGGAAGTGGTTGCTGATCATGATGAACAGCACCGGCAAGGTGAAGTAGTTGTTGTGCCGTGAACGCAGCAAGCCCTTGGCTGGCAGTGCCGGATCCGGTGTGCGGTTCTCGGCGATGGCCGCGACCAGTGCCCGTTGGGCCGGCATGATGATGCGGAACACGTTGCCGACCATGATGGTGCCGATCAACGCACCAACGTGCAGATACGCGCCGCGACCGCTGAACACTTTGCTGAAGCCGTAAGCAGCGCCAATGATCAACACGAACAGCACTCCACCGAGCAGGGCAGGGCGTTTGCCCAGGGCCGAGTCGCAGAGGAAGGAGTAGATGAACCAGCCGATGAACAGCGAGCCAAGACCGATGGCCACACCTTCAGGTCCGCTCAGGCTGCTGCCTGGTGCCAGCAGATACAGCGTCGGATTGGAGTAGAACACCACGCACAGCAGCGCGATCCCCGACATCCAGGTGAAGTAGGCTTCCCATTTGAACCAGTGCAGGTTGTCCGGCATGGTCGGTGGGGCCAGTTTGTATTTCTCCAGGTGGTAGATCCCGCCACCGTGAATTGCCCAGAGATCGCCCGCCAGTCCGTTTTTCGGGTTGACCCGATTGAGGTTGTTTTCCAGCCAGACAAAGTAGAACGACGCGCCGATCCAGGCCACGCCAGTGATCATGTGAACCCAGCGCACGCTCAGGTTCAGCCATTCCAACAGATGTGCTTCCACAGTCTTTACCTCTCGCCTGTCACTCTTGTTGTCGAGTGATCAGACCTTCTCTTATTGGTGGGGGGCGAGGATCAAACGCTCATCCTCTTTGAAAAAATGCTCATCGCAGTTATTGCCTGTGCCACTGCGATCAACCACCAGGAAGTCATCCCGCTTTTCGATCGTCAGCACCGGGTGGTGCCAAACGCCGCGATGGTAATTAATGCCCTGCCTGCCGTTGGTGACGAAGGCGCGGACCAAGCCTGATACAGGTTCATCGCCAAGTGGCGCGACCACGATCAGAAAGGGGTTGCCGAGCAGCGGAATGAAAGCCTGGCTGCCCAGCGGATGGCGCTCCAGCATGCAGACGGTCAGCGGCATGTCCTGCGCGTCGGCGCGGAAGATGCTGATGATCGCCTTGTCCTCTGGCGTGGCGGTTTCCACCGTCGCCAGTTTGTGAAAGCGCATGGTCGAACCGTTGTTGATCATGAAGTGATCGCTGCCATCGGTTTCGATCACGTCACCGAAAGGGGCGAAGGCTTCTTTGGTCAGCGGTTCAATCGTCAATGTGCGCATGCTGGTCTTCTTACCTTGAATTCGTTGTTGTCTGTTCTATTGCTATCGCGAGCAAGCTCGCTCCCACAGGGGTACGCGGTCAAATGTGGGAGCGAGCTTGCTCGCGATTGGCCTCAGCGCTTATTTCGCGACCTTGCCCAATACACGCAAGCGGCTCACGCCACCGTCCGGGAACACGTTCAGGCGGATGTGGGTGATCGGGCCCAGGGCCTTGATCTGCTCGGCGAAGGTGTGTTCGGCGTGCATTTCCAGTTTCTGCGCTGGCAGCAGTTCGCGCCAGAACAGCGATTGGGTTTCGATCTGGCTGTCGGTGCCGCCTTTGACGAACGCGCCCTGGATCGAGCAGGTGTCCGGGTAGTTACCCTTGAAGTGCAGGGTGTCGACGATGACTTTCTCGACTTCACCGGCATGGCCCAACGCGACGATCACCCAGTCATTGCCCGGAGTGCGACGACGGGCGGTTTCCCAGCCATCACCCATGTTGATGCCGCGGCCCGGGTTGAGGATGTTGCTCATGCGACCGAAGTGTTCGTCGGAGCAGGCCAGGGCGCGACCGCCGTTCAGGGCTGCGGCCAGGTCAATTTGTTCGTTGTCGCCAACCGCCGACCAGTCGCGGTACGGAATGCCGTACACGCGCAGACGAGCGACACCGCCGTCCGGGTAGATGTTGAAGCGCAGGTGGCTGAAGGCCTGGTCGTTGTTGATTTCGTGGTAGTGGTGGCTGTTGCCTTGCAGCTCGACGGCCGACAGCACTTCAACCCACTGAGTGCTTTCAGTCGGCTCGCCGGAGGCCACGAAGCAGGCTTCCAGGGAGGCAGACGGCGGGAAGTTGCCGGTGAAGAATGAGGTGTCGATGTCCACGCCCTTGATCGAGCCCGGCACACCGAGGCGGATCACCGCGCTGTCGTAGCCTTCGAAGCGCTTGCGGCGCGATTCCCAGCCATCCATCCACTTGCCGTTGTCATCGAACACGCCTTCTTTCCACACGGCCGGGGTCGGCTGGAACAGGCGGTTGGCATCAGCGAACCAGTCATCGGTGACCGAGATGATTTTGGTGCCCAGGCGGGCGTCGGCCAGGTTGACGAATTTCTCGAAAGGTACGGCGTAAGCTTTCATTCTTCTTGTCTGCCTTTAATTAAAGTGGCTTGGGATGCTTGCAGGGCCCTGGGCGTTTTTCACGTTCATTCACGTCCGGGCCAGGTTCGCTAAAGAGTCAGTAATCGGAACAGGGCGATCTTGTTGATCTCCGCCAGCGCGCATTTGAATTCGGTGTCTGCCGAGTTGTGAATGCGCGTTTCGAACGCTGCGAGGATCTGATGCCGGTTGCTGCCTTTTACCGCCATGATGAAGGGAAACTTGAACTTGGCTTTGTAGGCGTCGTTCAACTCGGTGAAGCGCTGGAACTCTTCGCTCGTGCATTGGTGAATGCCGGCGCCAGCTTGCTCGTTGGTACTGGCTTCGGTCAGTTGGCCCTGGACGGCAGCTTTGCCGGCCAGGTCCGGGTGAGCGTTGATCAAGGCCAGCTGGCTGGCGTGATCGGCACAGAGCAGGATATCGCTCATGCGCTGGTGCAGGGTTTCAATCTCGTCGATCGCCGCGTCCTGGCCCAGGTCGAAGGCTTTTTCGGCGACCCATGGCGAATGTTCGTAGATGTCGGCGAAGGCGTTGACGAAAGCGTCGCGGCTCAAGGTCGAAGGCTTCAGGGTCTGGAAAGCAGTCATTTCGAAGCCCCTTGGTACGGGTGGGTTTCGTGCCAGTGGCGGGCGATGTCGACTCGGCGGCTGAACCAGACCTGCTCATGGCTTTTCGCGTATTCGATAAACCGCTTGAGTGCAGCCAGGCGGGCAGGGCGACCGATCAGGCGGCAGTGCAAACCGATGGAGAGCATTTTCGGCGATTCGGCACCTTCGGCGTAAAGCACGTCGAACGCGTCCTTGAGGTACTGGTAGAAATCGTCGCCCTTGTTGAAACCCTGAACCTGGGTGAAGCGCATGTCGTTGGTGTCCAGGGTGTAAGGGATCACCAGGTGCGGTTTGCCGGTCGGGTTATTCGGTTCCCAGTACGGCAGGTCGTCGTCGTAGGTATCGCAGTCGTACAGGAAGCCGCCTTCCTCCATCACCAGCCGACGGGTGTTCGGCCCGGTACGGCCGGTGTACCAGCCCAGCGGGCGCTCGCCGCTGATTTCGGTGAGGATGCGGATCGCTTCGAGCATGTGCTCGCGTTCTTGCGCTTCGTCCATGTACTGGTAGTCGATCCAGCGATAGCCATGGCTGCAAATCTCGTGGCCGGCTTGAACCATCGCGCGGATCACGTCCGGGTGGCGTTGGGCGGCCATCGCCACGGCGAAGATGGTCAGCGGGATGTCGAATTCCTTGAACAGCTTGAGGATCCGCCAGACGCCGGCACGGCTGCCATACTCGTACAGCGACTCCATGCTCATGTTGCGCTCACCTTGCAGCGGTTGCGCCGAGACCATTTCCGAGAGGAAGGCTTCCGACTCTTTATCGCCGTGCAAGATGTTGCGCTCGCCGCCTTCCTCGTAATTGAGCACGAAGGACAACGCGATGCGGGCATTGCCCGGCCAGTGTGGGTGGGGAGGGTTACTGCCGTAACCGATCAGGTCGCGTGGGTAGTCAGCGCTCACTGCAGTCTTCCTTCTTATTCGGGTTGCTTATTCGCGATAAGGGGTGTGTGGCGGCCTGAAGGTGAGGTGACAGGCTGGCGTCACAGCGATGGGCTGATTGTATACAACTTTATATTCACTTTGTAAGCCTGATTTTTTGCATTTTTCATCAACTGTCATCTTTTCAGTGTGTAGCAAGAAACCTGCCTGAGTGGTCAGCTAATGGATGGAAGGTCCTCTGATCTTATGGTTCAGCGTCAGATTTGCCGAGAAACCATGGATGGCGGGGGTGAGGGTAAAAATGTCGTTTTTATTGTGTACAATTTTTATGAAAAGTGTCTTAATCAGTCGCTCGCCGCCGCTTTTCGTGCTCCGAAAAGGTGCGGTCTCCTTTTTAACTGACTCCGGGAGGCGCGAGGCCTGACTGCTGCAAACGCAGGCAGGCGCGCAGAATCAATGGGACGTTTGACTACACACGTTTTGGACGCAGCACACGGTTGCCCGGGCAGCTCGATCAAGGTCGAGTTGTACCGCGTTGAGGGCTCGCAGCTGGAATTGGTCGCCAGTGCACTGACCAACAGCGACGGCCGTTGCGACGCGCCCTTGTTGCAAGGTGATGACTACCGTTCCGGGGTCTATCAGTTGCAGTTTCATGCTGGCGATTACTACCGCGCGCGTGGTGTGCAGCTGCCGGAACCGGCCTTTCTGGATGTGGTGGTGCTGCGCTTCGGCATCTCGGCAGAGCAGGATCACTACCATGTGCCGTTGTTGATTTCGCCCTACAGCTATTCGACCTACAGAGGAAGCTAGGACTTTCCCCCAGCTATCTTTCTCAGAAGCGACTGCGCATATAGCTTCTTTGGTCTTTCGCCCGCTCACACTGCGGGCTTTTTTTCGTCTTGAGAAATGTGGTGCCTGTGCCGACGCCATCGCGAGCAAGCTCGCTCCCACAGGTTTTGTGAGCGTCATAATCCAATGTGGGAGCGAGCTTGCTCGCGATGCTCTTAGCGGCTCAACAAGGATGCAGCTCCCGCGCCACTGAACAATCCGGCGCTGATCCGGTTGAACCAGCTCTGGCCCTTGCCGCTGCGCAGGTACCGCGCTGCACCATGTGCGCCGAGGCCGTAAGCCAGCTTGCAGCACAGATCCAGCACGGTCCAGGTGACGATCATGATCAGTAACTGCGGCAAAAAGGGCTGCTGTGCGCTCAAGAACTGCGGTAGAAAGGCGGCGAAGAACAGAATGTCTTTCGGGTTGCTGGCACCCAGAACGAACGCGCGCCCGAACAGTGCACGAAAGCGCGGTATCGGCGCGGCCTGGGGCACTTCGGCGCCGGTCGATGGCTGCCGCGATTGTTGCCAGCTTTGCCAGGCGAGGTAGAACAGGTACAGCGCGCCAACAATCTTCAGCGCACTGAAGAGTTGCTCCGAAGCCAGCAGCAGGGCGCCCAGACCCAATGCCGAAGCACTGAGCAGGCAGATCGAGGCAAATACGCCGCCAAGAAACGCCGGGTAAGAACGCCGCAGACCGTAATTCAGACTGTTGCTGATCATCAGCAACGACAGTGGCCCCGGGATCAGGATCACCACCAGTGCAGCGCCGCTGAACAGCAGCCAGGTTTCCAGACTCATCACTTTCCTCCCTATGTGCAAAAGCCCCACCCAACAGGGTGAGGCTGGTTTGAAACGCGTACTGCGTAACGCTTACAAGAAAATGAACTTGGCGATAAAGATCGCGCAGAGCACCCAAAGACTGATGGAAATTTCCTTGTGTTTACCCGTACCGGCCTTCAGCACCACATAGGTGATAAAGCCCAGCGCGATACCGTCGGCAACCGAGAAGGTCAGCGGCATCATGATGGCCGTGACGATCGCCGGAATACTGTCGGTGGCTTCACTCCACTTGATGTGCTCCAGGCCGCTCATCATCAGCATGGCCACGTAGATCAGCGCACCGGCGGTGGCGTACGCGGGGATCATGCCAGCCAGCGGCGCGAAGAACATCGCGGCAATAAATAGCACACCTACGGTCACTGCGGTAAGACCGGTACGACCACCGGCGGCTACACCAGCGGCACTTTCCACATAACTGGTAACCGGCGGTACACCGACCATCGCCCCGAACACGCTCGACGCACTGTCGGCTTTCAACGCGCGGGAGAGGTTTTCGATCTTTCCGTCGTCACCGACCAGGCCCGCCCGTTGCGCTACGCCCATCAGGGTGCCGGCGGTGTCGAACATGTGCACGAAGAGGAACGCCAGCACCACGCTGATCATGCTGATGTTGAACACGCCGGCGATGTCCATGGCCATCCAGGTCGGTGCCAGGCTCGGCGGTGTCGACATGATGCCGCTGTAGTGCACCAGGCCCAGACCCCAACCGGCGAGAGTCACGGCGATGATGCTGATCAGGATTGCACCGAACACGCGGTGGTAACTGAGTACTGCAATCATCAGGAAGCAGACGGCGGCCAACAGCGGACCAGGGTCACGCAGATTGCCCAGCTTGATCAGCGTGGCCGGGCTGGCGACGATGATGCCGGCGGTTTTCAGGCCGATGATCCCCAGGAACAAGCCAACGCCTGCGCCCATGGCGAAGCGCAAGCTCACCGGAATACTGTTGAGCAGCCATTCCCGTACGCGCGACAGCGTCAGGAACATGAACAACACACCGGAAATGAACACCGCGCCCAGCGCAGCTTCCCAGTGGTAGCCCATGGTGCCGACTACGGTGTAGGTAAAGAAGGCGTTCAAGCCCATGCCTGGCGCGAGGCCGACGGGCCAGTTGGCGTACAGACCCATCAACAGGCAACCGAGTGCAGCGGCGATGCAGGTCGCGACGAAGGCAGCGCCGTGGTCGATCCCGGCGTCCGCCATGATGTTGGGGTTGACGAAGATGATGTAGGCCATGGTGATGAAAGTGGTAATACCTGCGATCAACTCGGTCTTCACCGTGGTGCCATGCAAGCTGAGTTTAAAAATGCGCTCCAGCCAGCCATTGCGTAACGGCGGCGAGAGTTCCAGCGTCGAGGCTTCGGATTTGCGGCTTTCCACAGCGAGTACTCCTCAAGAGTTTTATTGTTATTTCCAGAGCCGGACACATGAGGTGGGCAGCGGCTCTTTGAGGTACTTGCGAATTTGTTGACCGCTTGGTCAGGAACTCGCACGAAACGGATTATGCTTTTGTATACAAATAAAGCAAATAATGTTTTTGATTTTGTAGACGAAAAGATTGGAGGGAAAGCTATATGCAGGGGGATAGGGCTGTTCCGTAGCAGCTGGCGAAGCCTGCGTTCGAGCGCGCAGCGGTCGTAAAATCCACCTCTGCGGTTTATCGGGAGGAACCCTACGACTGCTTCGCAGCCGGACGCAGGCTTCGCCAGCTGCTACGAAAGCGTGGTTTAGCGGTATTGCCCCAGTGCCTTATTCACCGCTAACCAACCATCCACCGCCGCCTCGCCAGCCTCGGCAAACACCCGCTCAAGCAATTTCACTTGCTCACGTCGCAGCGACTCCTCGAACCGCGCGCCGTCGACGGTCAGTTCCAGCAGGCGTTTACGCTTGTCGGTCGCTGACGCCACGCTGTCCACCAGGTGCATCTCCACCAACTGGCGCAGCGGAATGTTCAGCGCCTGTTTGCTCACCCCGAGTAGCGCGAGCAATTCCTTGACGCTCAGGGCCGGGTAGCGGGCGATGAAAAACACGATGCGTTGATGCACGCGGCTCAAACCTCGGCGCTCAAGCATTTCGTCGGCTTTGGCGGTGAAGGCCTGGTAGCCGAAGAAGAACGCTTCCATGGCGGCTTGCTGGGTGGTCTGGTTTTTAAGGTCAAGCATATTGACGTATCTGCTCGCGCTGTCGTAATTTCGGTCAAGTAGTTTGACTTAATTCCCTTGGCCTTCGCTACCGGTGACCTCCATGGCTTTTTCCGAACGTGTCTCGCGCCTTAAAAGTTCTTTGATCCGTGAAATCCTTGCCGCGGCTCAGCGCCCGGAAGTGATGTCGTTTGCCGGTGGCCTGCCTGCCGAAGCCATGCTGCCGAAGGTCGAGTGGGCTGACATGCCATTGTCCATGGGCCAATACGGCATGAGCGAAGGCGAACCGGCATTACGTGAAGCGCTGGCGGCTGAGGCCCGGGCCTTGGGTGTGCCGTGCGAGGCGAGTCAGGTGTTGGTGGTCAGCGGCTCCCAGCAAACCCTTGATCTGGCGGCCAAGCTGTACATCGACAAAGGCACCGAGATCATGCTCGAAGCGCCGACCTATCTGGCCGCGCTGCAAATCTTCCAGCTGTTCGGCGCTGACTGCCTGACCGTGCCACTGGAGGCTGACGGCCCGAACCTGAATGAGCTGCGTGCGCGCCTGGAAAAACATCACCCGGCGTTCATCTACCTGATCCCGACGTTCCAGAATCCCTCGGCAGTGCGCTACAGCGAAGCCAAGCGCGATGCGGTGGCGGCGTTGCTCGATGAGTTTGGCGTGACCTTGATTGAGGACGAACCCTACCGTGAGCTGACCTTTGATGGCGGCAGCGCCACGCCGATAGTCAGTCGCTTGAAGAAGGCCAGCTGGATCTACACCGGCACCGTGTCCAAGACCTTGCTGCCAGGGTTGCGTGTTGGCTATCTGATCGCCAGCCCGGACCTGTTTCCGCACCTGCTGCGACTCAAGCAGTCGGCTGATCTGCACACCAACCGTGTCGGCCAATGGCAAGCGTTGCAATGGATCGGCACCGAGAAGTTTCGTGATCACCTGAGTGAACTGCGGGACTTCTACCGGGTTCGGCGTGACGCCTTTCAGTTGGCACTGGAAACTCATTTTTCCGATCTGGCCGAGTGGAATGTGCCGCAAGGCGGGCTGTTTTTCTGGCTGACCCTGAAGCAGCCATTGGACACCCGGACCTTGCTGAACGAGGCGTTGGCGCAGGACGTGGCCTTCATGCCGGGGGAGCCGTTCTTCTCTGAACCGGACAACAATCCGGGGCATCTGCGGCTGAACTTCAGCCACATCGATCCGGCGCGGCTGGACGAAGGGCTTAAACGATTGGCTGGGGTGGTGCGTCAGGCACAGGCTGCTCTGGCTGCGTGAGGGAAAGCCAAAAACAAATAAACCGGCGAATAAGCCGGTTTATTTTTGTCTGGGATTTGTGGTAGCTGTGCGGGCCTCATCGCGAGCAAGCTCGCTCCCACACTGGGATTTGTTTTAAACCCAAATCCCATCCACACCACAAAACCACTGTGGGAGCGAGCTTGCTCGCGATGGCGCCCGTCAGAACACCACAAACCCATCAGGCTGCAGCAAATCGCTTGTCCAGATAATCAATGATCACCTTGGATTCATACATCCAGGTGGTCTGGCCATTCTCTTCGATACGTAGGCACGGCACCTTGATCTTGCCGCCTTGCTCAAGCAGGGTCTGACGATCCTGTTCGTTGTTCTTTGCATCACGCAAAGCCACCGGCACATTCAGGCGGCGCAGGGTGCGGCGGGTTTTCACGCAGAACGGGCAGGCGTGAAACTGATACAGCGTCAGGCCTTTCGCTGCGTTTTCGACCTGGGCCTGAGCGGCGGCGGGGCGCTTCTTTTTGCTCGGGCGGGTGAGGAAATCGATGAAGATGATCAGCTGGCCGAGGCCGACACGAAGCGCTTTTACTAACACGGTATAAGCCTCACGGGCGAATGAAGAAAGGCGCGCAGCTTACCTGATTTTTCACAGGCGAAAAAAAACCGGCGATGAATGCCGGTTTTCTTCGTGCAGCAGATTACTTGATCAGGCTGAGAAACTCGCTGCGGGTCGCCGCGTTTTCGCGGAACTCACCGAGCATCACCGAGGTGATCATCGACGAGTTCTGTTTCTCTACACCGCGCATCATCATGCACATGTGCTGGGCTTCGATCACCACCGCCACGCCCAGGGCGCCAGTCACTTGCTGGACCGCTTCGGCGATCTGCCGGCTGAGGTTTTCCTGGATCTGCAGGCGGCGGGCGTACATATCGACGATCCGCGCGACTTTCGACAGGCCCAGCACCTTGCCACTCGGGATATAGGCAACGTGGGCCTTGCCGATGAATGGCAGCAAGTGGTGTTCGCACAACGAGTAGAGCTCGATGTTCTTGACCAGCACCATTTCGCTGTTGTCGGAGCTGAACAAGGCACCGTTGGTGACTTCTTCGAGCGTCTGCTCATAACCGCGGCAAAGGTACTGCATGGCTTTGGCGGCACGTTTTGGCGTGTCGAGCAGACCTTCGCGGGTGGCGTCTTCGCCAAGCTGGCCGAGGATCGCCGTGTAATTCTGTTCCAGAGACATGAAACTACCTGTGGGATTTTACGCAAAGGGCAAGGGTACGGTGGCGGACACGGCGCTGCAAGCGTAGCGCATCAGCTTTACTCGTCGCGACCTTCCATCATGGTCCGTTTGAGCATCACATAAACCGCTCCGGCACCGCCGTGTCGGGCCTGGCACGAGGTGAAGCCAAGCACCTGCGGATGCTGACGCAGCCACGTGTTGACGTGACTTTTGATCATCGGCCGCTTGCCGTCCAGGCGTACAGCCTTGCCATGAGTCACGCGCACGCAGCGGATTTCGAATTTAGTTGCTTCGGCGAGAAAAGCCCACAGCGTCTCGCGGGCTTTTTCGACGGTCATGCCGTGCAGGTCGAGGCTGCCTTCGAACGGGATCTGCCCGATCTTCAGCTTGCGCATCTGGCTTTCCTGAACGCCGTCACGCGCCCACATCAACTCGTCTTCCGGGCCGACATCGATCACGAACTGATCGGACAGACCGTCAACGGTGGTGGCATCGGTGCGCACGGTGGCGGCCTGACGCAGCTTGGCGATGTGCGCGCGGTCAGCCTTGGGTTTGCCGGTTTCAGCGCGATCGTGCTTGATCGGCTTGACGCCTTGGATCGCGCTTTTGAACAGGGAAAAATCGTCGTCTTGCATGTCAGCCTCCGCGAAGGGCGGCCAGTTTACCCAAGTCGAGGTGAATCGGGCGCGTCAAAACGCAACGCGCGCCACTCAGTCATGTTTTTTCATCAAATGCGGAGCCAGGTTCAGCTCGCGCGGTTGGCGCATCCGGCGGCGGCAGCGACGCCACAACGCAACACCGCCATACAGCAGCAACAGGCCAATCGCCAGGACCACCGCCGCGCCGGCCGGGCTGGCGTTCAACTCGCCGAGCGCCGGCGGGTGGCCCAACAGGCTGGCAACACCCGCCAGCGCCAGCAACACGCCGAGGGTTGCCAGCAGCGCGGAAAATGCCGCGCCAAAACGATAACGCCAGTTACGTGGGCCTTTGGGCCGCAAGCGGCGAGCGTCAAAACCATCGGATTTCTTCATTCCGACCTTCCTCAATGGGTATCGGCCCTTCGACCGGGAGTTGACCGGGTGGTTCCTGAGGCTAAGGCAATTGCAGGGAATGAGAGGCTTTTGCGGATGAGCGGCTGCGTTGGCCGCTCATCAAGCGCTCGATCAGATCAGGTCCTGAGTCTGGGCGAGGGTCGCGAAGTTGTCGGCCATGATCGCCATTTCGGTTTGCTGGACATGCTCGGCGCTCAGCACTCCGCCTTTGAATGGCAGGTCCCGCGTGGCGCAGGCATCTTCGACCAGGGTGCAGCGAAAGCCCAGGTTTTTCGCGGCGCGCACGGTGGTGCTGACGCTGGAGTGACTCATGAAACCGCAGACGATCAGGTCCAGCGAGCCGAGGTCTTGCAGGCGTTTTTCCAGTGGGGTGCCGTGGAAAGCGCTGGGCAGCAATTTGCCAATGATGGTTTCGTCAGCCAGCGGCTCAAGGCCGGGGATGAACTCACCGCGTTCGCCTTGTGGGTCGAACAGGCCACCGACGGTGCCGAGGTGGCGAACATGGACGATCGGCCGACCCGCCTTGCGGGCAGCCGCGAGCAATTGCTTGATATTGTCGACAGCGGCGTCCATGCCGGAAAGGGCCAATGGGCCGCTTAAGTACTCTTTCTGGGCATCGATGATCACCAGCGTCGCGTGGGCCAGATTGGCCGGCGCATAACCACGACCGCTGAGTTGAAACATCGTTTTTGGAACGGACATTCTGGGGCTCCTTCGAGTGGGGCTTTTGCGACATTGTCCTCTGGCTGAGCGCTTCTGTGAATCGCTACCATCGTAGGCACCGTCGTTGCTGGCCTGCAGCCTGTCAAGAGCTGAGCAGATGTTCAATCAAAAGCTGAAAATCAGGATCAATCCTACATTCGTCCGGTGATCTTTCTTGCGTCGTCGGGGCGGGTTTAGGCTGTTAGAATCGCCAGTCGTTTTTTCAGGAGTTTGCCCCGTGATCACTTCCCGCCTGCGCACCTTGCGCGACCACATTCGTTGGGCTGTCAGCCGTTTTCATGGGGAGGATCTGTTTTTCGGCCATGGGACCGACAACGCCTGGGACGAAGCCCGTCAACTGGTGTTGGGCGCGTTGCACCTGCCGTGGGAAATCGCCGACAGCTACCTGGACTGCCGTCTTGAAGACGACGAACTGGTAAACCTGCAGCGCTTGCTCAAACGTCGAATCGAGGAGCGCATCCCGACGGCTTACCTGTTGGGTGAGGCATGGTTCTGCGGGATGTCGTTCATCGTTGACGAGCGTGTATTGATTCCGCGCTCACCGATTGGCGAACTGATCGAAAAACGGTTTGCGCCGTGGCTGGGCGCTGAGCCTGCGCGGATTCTCGACCTGTGCACCGGTTCCGGTTGCATCGGCATAGCCTGCGCCTACGAGTTCCAGAACGCTGAAGTGGTGTTGGCGGATCTGTCTTTCGAAGCGCTGGAAGTGGCCAATCAGAACATCGAGCGCCATGGCGTCGATGAGCGCGTGTACACCGTTCAGGGTGATGGCTTCGACGGTTTGCCAGGGCAGCGTTTCGACTTGATCGTGTCCAATCCGCCGTATGTGGACGCCGAAGATTTTGCCGACATGCCGGACGAATACCAGCACGAGCCCGAGCTGGGCCTGGCCTGCGGCGACGATGGTTTGAACCTGGTACGGCGCATGCTCGCCGAAGCGGCAGATCACCTGACCGAGAAGGGCTTGCTGATCGTTGAAGTCGGCAACAGCCAGGTACACGTCGAGGCGTTGTACCCGGAAGTCGATTTCGCCTGGCTGGAGTTCGAGCGCGGCGGTCACGGAGTGTTCATGCTCAGCGCCGAACAATGCCGCCAGCATCAGGCGCTGTTTGCTTCACGCGTCTGATTCGACGCAAAAGATCGCAACCTGCGGCAGTTCCACGGAATACCCAATCCCGTAGAGCTGCCGCAGGCTGCGATCTTTTGATCTTGGCGGCCTGACAGCCGACTCATCTCCCACAGATGTACACCAATCAAAACTGTGGGAGCCGAGCTTGCTCGCGAAGGCGGCCTGACAGCCGACCTATCGCTTGCGGATGTACACCAATCCATTGTGGGAGTCGGGCTTGCCCGCGATGGCGGCCTGACAGCCGACCAATCTCTCGCAGGTGTACATATCCATTTCTGCGGTAACGGCCACTTACGGTTCCGCTCTTACAGCGTGTCACTTTGGCAAACGCCCCAAAGTAACCAAAGGTCTCGCCCCAAGCGTACGGCACCTCGCCTAGGCTCGGCGTCCCCTCGCTCCGGTGTCCATCAGGGGGCATCGCCTACGGTCTGCTGCGCGACGACCTCCTCTCGATGTGTCCGGCTGCGCCGTACGGCGCTGCGCGCCCACCCCCTGATGAACACCTCCACTCGGCCTCCCGAAGGGGCGGGTGGATCAAGATCA
>NZ_JBFTMN010000032.1:0-29077 GCF_056397005.1 Pseudomonas sp. 05N431 | reverse complement strand
TGAAGATTCCCCCGGCCACCGAAGGATGTAGCAAGGGCCACGCCAATGCCCAGGCCACGGGGATGGTCAGCAGAATCTTGAAGACGACGAGCAACATCGGCGAACCCCGCAATCAATGACAGTCGCCATTATGCCGCAGCGGATTTTGCTTTGAATGCGGTCACGGGTCGCAGGCGAGCCCCTACAACGGGTGAAACAGGTGTAAACCTATTTCAGGACTAGACACCATCAGCCTCGACGCAATGAAAAATAAATCTGAGAATCATCTGGCCGGCCCCCTTTTCCGTGGCTATGTACACTACTGCTCAGTGACGTCAAAGTCTGGTCAGTATATCGATATGCTTTTCGATAAACTAATTACACGCTTATGACAGTAGGTATTGAGCTACCAAGATATATTGGCTCCACGGCAAACAAATGAGATTGCCAAGAGCAAGAACCCAACCCCAAAACCGGTTCCTTTAGGGCAGTTAATTAAAAAGCGTGCAACTAATGACTTTAAAAGTGAAAAAACGATAGGCACCCCATCCTTAAACGTGACATCAAATATTTTTATTGAGTTTGCTAACAGCGTCAGGAATGCCAGGGTAATTCCTGCCAATACGAGCCATAAATTTACCCACTGCTCCATGGCAGGGGTAATATAGCGTATTGCCAGAAGACTCCCGAAGAAGAGCAATAAAACCAAGACAATACTAGTCCAACTCCTTTTTGCTTGCTCAAGTTTAGCCGCTAGATATAGCTCCTCGCTGTCTAGCAAAGGATGGAGGTGAGATTTTAAAAATCGATTAATTCCATCCCGTTGCTTCTCTGTAAAGAAATAGTCAAGCCCCATGAAAAATGAAGCGAAAATTTGAGTTAACAGTATATATTTTTCAGAAACCATAATTTCGCCAATTCGAGTAAGTGAACAGCTCAGCGTCGCTTGCATGACATAAAAAATTATGTCGGCAGGATGGATGATTAGTTTAATTGAAAATCAGCATTTTTAAAAAATGCTCTCTGGAAAAAAGGAGACAGATTTATTTTTCATTGCGTCGAGGCTGATGGCAGATAAATAAGTCTGCCCCATTTTCATGTTTTAGATCCGCCACCGCTCAAGCAAGCGCCATCACCCTGTTTACCCGTCTCACCAACCGCCAGTGGACGATCCACAGCGGCAACGCCAAAGCCCCTCCCAGCGAACCAAGTTCGTTGGGCAGCAACGAAACAATCTGCGCGGTACACCACCCCACCCCTGAGAACAGGCCAAAGCTTTTGAACGAGCCCAGAGCTTTGTTATGCCTGGCTTCACGCCGTAGCGATCGGGCCACGTGAACGACAATGAAAAAGTCTTCAATGAAGTTGTAAGGCAGCAGAAACATCAGCCAGACACTTCGAGGCGACGCCACCCTGGATGAAGGTTTGACCAATGTCAGCGAACGCTGAAGGTCGCGGCAATAAAAGAATACGGCGATCAGGAACACCAGCGTCAATATCGACGCCCCGATGCTGCCCAACGCGTCCAGTTCGCTGAAGATTCCCCCGGCCACCGAAGGATGCACCAAGGGCCACGCCAACGCCCAGGCCACGGGGATGGTCAGCAGAACCTTGAAGACGACGAGCAACATCGGCGAACCCCGTAATAGATGACAGTCGCCATTATCCCGCAGCGGATTTTGCCTTGAATGCGGTCAGGGGTCGCAGGCGAGCCCCTACAACGCCCCCATCAGCCTCAACGCAATGCAAAATAAATCTGTCCCCTTTTTCCCCCGAACACCTTTGATAGCTTGCGCAGCATCATGCCACTCCGCTTGTTATGTTGTGGTTTCGCTGCCTCAGCCCGGTAGTTATCAGTAAAGCTCAGGGTAGTTACTTCTGAGCACTTGAACCGTCTCTTTAAAAAACGGAACATTCTCTACTGTTGGAATAGCTGATAGGAAGGCCTCCCTAACATTCGGAGTCTGATTAAGATACTCATGCACATCTCTTCTTACATCGACGGAGGTCGCCCGAATCTCATCAAGTCTAATCTTATTGAAATAACCAAGATAAGATTTCGCAATATGATATGAAATTGCGTACCAATCATGCCCTCGATAAAACAGGTAAACATTACTACGACCAACACCTATATTGCTCAGCGCCCTCTCGAAGCAAACAAACCCATCACCTGGATATTCAGCCTCTAGATAACTCGACAAGTCCCCAGTCAACACAGAAAGCCTGCTTAGAAAAGCATCCCAGACGGTACACCCATCCACCTTGAAAATCTCTTGAGGCTTGTTAAGAAGTACATTTAAAGCCGTATCAAGACGCAAACTAAAATCCTGAACCTCCGCACGTACGTTATCGAAGCAACAAGAGCGCAAATACAACAACTTCAAAAACGGAGTGTATATCTCTTTAGATATTCTCTCGTGCATGATGGCAGCGCGCTGCTCCAACCTAGCTTTAGGGACACAAGTAATATGCGAAACAACCTCATCAACAAGATCTTCGAATATAAACAAATGCTCCTTGGAGTGAACTCGAGTCCAATAAAAATGAGGAAGCTCATAATCCTCTCCAGAATATTTATCACCAAAACTTGCCAAATATTTAAAATCACTATCCAAGCAGAATATACTTCTTCTACTCGCTTGAATCTCTCCAGCCTGCCACAGCTTGGTCAATCTATTACAGCCATTCGCAGCCTTCCCGTCCGCGCCACGAAACATCGAAGCAGGTCGAAAATCATATGTATAGGCTTTATTATCCCTCAAAACGTGTTTCCAAAGCCTTATATCATCACGCGACTCTACCCACACTATAACTTCATCAGGAGCACCTTCATCCAAGTCCAAAAATAAACTTTGATTATCCAGGTACTCTGTGTCAAATGGAAACCCGAGTTCTTCGTCCATGATCAACCTTTAGAAATCGCCCCAACGTTGACAATCGCTTCATTCTCAGTCCGCCCGATTAAAGCGGGAGAGTGCGTTGCCACGATGTACTGCGCGTTCGGAGATAGTACTCGCAAAGAAGGTAACAGCTGCCTTTGCCATTTTATATGCAAGGAGAGGTCTGGCTCATCCAACAGGAACACCATGCTCTTTTCACCCGCCAGATGAGCGACCAACAGCAAGCACAATAGGGTCTTCTCCCCCTTTGAGAAGTCATACCACTGAACATCACCGTGGGAGGTTTTCATATAGAGGAATCCATTCACACCAATCTTTACCTCTCGATTAGTAGAGGCAAAAAATAAATTTGCTTCTTTAAGCAAAGGATTGGAACGCAACCTCGAGTCTCTAAGCTTCTCAAGTTTTTCTACCTGAACTCGCAATCCATCCTTGTCACCAACGCCCACACGATTCATAACCTGAATAGTTTTTTCAATTACGTCTATCAATTCCGATGTGGCATGATCATCTGAGTTACTTTTCGCTTGAGCTGAGAACTCAGCTTGCAAGAGAAAAAAAGTTTTATCCAAATTCTTTTTCTTCGAAAAAATATCTAAATCTTCAAACTTCTTCGAATCCAACTCATCCTGCTTGGAGCTGAAAACCTCATCTCCGTATAAAATAGATGCCGGCCAATTTGAAGGACCTAACTTCCCCAGCCTTAGACTCATTATGTTTGTCGATTTTACAGCCCGACCTTCCCCTTCACGCATCACAATAACTTTTTTATTATCGATTCGCGCATCTATGGAGTTCTGAATGCCTTCGTAAAAACTCTTCAAAGGATCACGATTTTTTGATTTATGGAAAGGTGACGACGAAAAATTTTCCGGCAATTGCCGGATCGTTTTCACATGAAGAACCTCACTATCATCCGCAAACTTAATATGACAACCCCAGTCGCTTTTTGGAAACAGATACTCTTGCCCCTTCGCAACTGAAAGAGTGCTATGCAAAACCCCTAGTAGCGTAGACTTGCCAGCCCCATTATAACCGGTAAAAATAACAACTGGAGAATCCAATGCTATGGTACGACTCTCGGCGGAGCCGAAAATATTAAACGTACTCATGGAATTAATATGCATATATAACCCATCCAATTTTAGACTGCCGATCATATCACACGAGCGACTACCATTCAATTATTAAAGCGCACAATTAATTTCATTAAAGGCTGTTTCTATATATCACTTAAAGCACCATCAGCAACAATGATGCATAGGATTTCAAATTGGGGTTATTAGCATTAGCTTCGGTAAAAAAGGGACAGACTTATTTATCTGCCATCAGCCTCGACGCTGTCTAGTCCTGAAATAGGTTTACACCTGTTTCACCCCAACGCCCGGTGCATCGCATCGGGCGTTTTGTATTTCAAAGACAGGTACGGGCGCTCGCGGTTATAGATTGATACCGACTCACCCACCATCTTCTTTGCCTGCATCAAATCCTGTGGTCGCTGGAGCAGAAATTCGGTCTTCAATATCCCATTGATCCGCTCTGCCAGGGCACTTTGGTAGCAGTCATAACCATCCATCAACGTCCGCTTTGAGTCGCTTGTTCCCGTTGGTAATGGGCGCCCCTTTTAGTACAACGGCGTAGTAAACCGCAGACTTTCAGTGCATGCAGAATAGCCAAGATCGCAGCCTACGCCAGGCTCCTACGCCGAGCAGTCAAGCCCGTACGTAAATCCGGAGCTGCCGCAGCCTGCGATCTTTTAAACGCTTAACAGGCCAGCATCACACCTTCAAAACGCCCGCCTTCACTCACTTCCCCACCTGCTCCCGCAAACGTCTACCAATCACATCCATCAAATCACACCCATCGCGCAATGGAATGGCCAGCAGTTTGGCGAAGTCGGCCAGCACCACCGTGTCGCTCTCGATATCAGCACGAAAAGCGATATTTTCCAGCACCTGAGTAACGGTGCGGATGCGGTAGTCGGCAGTGGCTTGCAGTACGTCGAGTGGGGCTTGGGTGTCGATGAGCAGGGAGGCCGGGATCAGGTCGATTCCGGTGAGGGGCATGTATCTATCCATAGTTAAAGCCTCGTTTAGATTGTTGAGGCTGCCAACAAATCGTCGCCAAACGAAAAGGTGGCAGCTGTACGCAGGTTGGCGAACCGGAAACGAGTAACCGGCAGACCCGAAGGTCTCCCGCGCACAGCCGCCATAGAAAGCGGCATAGCAGGTGCGGAGGTGCCTGCAAATAAGCAGTCAGCTCTCGCACTCGTTTGTCAGGTCGCCAAACCCAGTCGCCATATGGGCGACGGAGCGGACTATAAGCTGCATCCAATCGAGGGGCAAGGTGACGGCTTCTTGGGTTTATGTAGGACCTGTATTGGCGCAGTCCCTGGCCTTTAAACAGCCTGTTGTACCCGACCAACATCTTTATCAAATCTTTATTTCCCCACCCCAAATCCTGTCAACAACTTTCCAAGCGTCCATTTAGGCTTTCTTCATTACCGGAGGAAACGCCATGGACTTCATGTTTTTGCTACTCGGTGCGCTGTTTTTCATCACCCTGGTCGGCCTGGCGCAAGGCTGTGCAGCGCTCAACAGGAGGCGGTCATGACGGGCTTCTATCTGTTCGGCGGGATCATCGCCGCCGGTTTGCTGGTTTACCTGGTCGCCGCGCTGTTGTTTCCGGAGGACTTCCTGTGACTATTCAAGCCTGGGTTTTACTCGGTGCCTTTCTCCTGGCGCTGGGGCTTCTGGCCTGGCCCCTTGGGCGCTGGCTGACCACGGTGATGGAGGGTCGGTTTGCCTTCGGCTCGCGCATCGAGTCGCCGCTGTATCGACTGGCCGGCGTCAAGCCTGACGCGCAGATGGGCTGGCTTCAATATGCCCTCGCGCTGATCCTGTTTAACGCGCTCGGGTTGCTGGCGGTGTACGCCTTGCAACGCTTGCAAGGTGTTCTGCCCTTCAACCCGCAGGGGTTTGGCGCAGTCACGCCCGACTCCTCGTTCAACACCGCCGCCGCTTTCGTTACCAATACCGACTGGCAAGCCTACAGCGGCGAGTCAACGATGAGTTACCTGACCCAGATGCTCGCGTTGACGGTGCAGAACTTCCTGTCCGCCGCCACCGGCATTGTGGTGGCGATTGCGTTGATCCGCGGGTTCGCACGCCACAGCGCAGACAGCATCGGCAATGCCTGGACCGACCTCACCCGCATCACGTTGTGGGTGTTGTTGCCACTGTCGCTGATCTTTGCGCTGTTCTTCGTCAGTCAGGGCGCGATTCAGAACCTTGACCCGTACAAGGACGTCTCGACACTGGAGGTCATGCAGTACCAGAACCCGGTGCTCAATGACGCCGGCCAGCCGACCCTCGATGCCCAGGGCAATCCGGTGACCAAGGCCGCCAGCACCGACAAGCAGACGATTGCCATGGGGCCGGTGGCCTCGCAAGAAGCAATCAAAATGCTTGGCACCAATGGCGGCGGTTTCTTCAACGCCAACTCGGCGCACCCCTATGAGAACCCGACCGCGCTGACGAACTTCTTGCAGCTGATCGCGATCTTCCTGATCCCGACCGCGCTGTGTTTCGTCTTCGGCCACGTCGTCGGTGACATACGCCAAGGCTGGGCGCTGCTGGCGACAATGACGATCATCTTCGTGATCGCGGTGGTGGCTGTCACCCATTACGAACAGCTGGGCAATCCGCAGTTTTCAGCGCTGGGTATCGACACGGCAGCGGGCAATATGGAGGGCAAGGAACTGCGCTTCGGCATCAGCGCCTCCAGCCTGTTCGCGGCCGTGACCACCGCGGCTTCATGCGGTGCGGTCAACGCGATGCACGACTCGTTCACCCCAATGGGCGGTGCGGTGCCGTTGGTGCTGATGCAACTCGGTGAAGTGGTGTTCGGCGGCACCGGTTCCGGCCTGTACGGCATGCTGGTGTTCGCCATCCTCGCGGTGTTTATCGCCGGTTTGATGATCGGCCGTACACCCGAATACCTGGGCAAGAAGATCGAAGCCTTCGAGATGAAAATGGTCGCCATTGCGATTCTGGTGACGCCGCTGCTGGTGCTGTTCGGGACCGCCATTGCGGTGATGGCCGAGGCCGGCAAGCTGGGGATCGCCAACCCTGGCGCCCATGGTTTCTCGGAGATCCTCTACGCCTTCACCTCGGCAGCCAACAACAATGGCAGCGCCTTCGCCGGCCTGTCGGCCAACACCCCGTTCTACAACACGATGCTGGCCATCGCCTGTTGGTTAGGCCGCTTCGGCGTGATCGTACCGGTGCTCGCGGTCGCTGGCAGCCTGGCGGCGAAGAAACGCCTGGCCGTCACCGGCGGCACGATGCCGACCCACGGGATGCTGTTCGTGGTGCTGCTGATCGGCACGGTGTTGCTGGTCGGTTTGCTGAACTATGTGCCGGCGCTCGCGCTGGGCCCCGTCGTCGAACACCTCATCATGATCAAGTGAGACCACGACCATGACACGCAAAGCGTTCTCCTTGTTCGACCCGAAGCTGATAAGTCCAGCCATGCTCGAGTCGGTGCGCAAACTCAGCCCACGAATCCAGTGGCGCAACCCGGTGATGTTCGTCGTCTACATCGGCGCGATCATCACCACCGCCCTCTGGGCGCAGGCCCTCAGCGGCAAGGGTGAAGCCAGCAGCGGGTTCATCCTCGCGATTGCCTTGTGGCTGTGGTTTACCCTGCTGTTCGCCAACTTTGCCGAAGCGCTGGCTGAAGGCCGTAGCAAGGCCCAGGCCGCCTCCCTGCGCGACCTGAAAAAGCAAACCTGGGCCAAGAAACTGCGCGAGCCGCACTACGGCGCCGAGTGGCAACTGGCTCAGTCGAGCGATCTGTGCAAAGGCGACGTGGTGGTGGTTGAAGCCGGTGACCTCGCGGACTCGGTGATCCCCGCCGACGGCGAGGTGATCGAAGGCGCGGCCTCGGTGGATGAGTCGGCGATTACCGGCGAATCGGCTCCGGTGATTCGCGAATGCGGCGGCGATTTCTCGGCGGTGACTGGCGGTACGCGGGTGCTCTCGGACTGGATCGTCGTCCGCGTGACCACCAACCCTGGCGAAACTTTTGTCGACCGCATGATCGCGATGGTCGAGAACGCCAAGCGGCAAAAGACCCCGAATGAAATCGCCCTGTCGATCCTGTTGGTCGCACTGACGATTGTGTTCCTCGGCGTCACGGTGACGCTCCTGCCCTACTCCCTGTTCGGGGTTGCTGCGGCCAAATCCGGCTCGCCGGTTTCGATCACCGTGCTCATCTCGTTGCTGGTGTGCCTGATTCCGACGACCATCGCCGGGCTGCTGTCGGCGGTCGGTGTGGCCGGCATGAGCCGCATGATGGAAGCCAACGTCATCGCCACCTCCGGCCGGGCGGTTGAGGCTGCCGGTGACGTGGATGTGCTGCTGCTCGACAAGACCGGGACCATCACCTTGGGCAACCGTCACGCCTCGGCGTTTTTACCGGCGCCGGGTATCAAGGAGGCGGAACTGGCGGATGTGGCGCAGCTCGCGTCCCTGGCCGACGAAACGCCTGAAGGACGCAGCATCGTGGTCCTAGCCAAGCAGCGGTTCAACCTGCGCGAACGCGACATCACGGCGTTGCACGCACACTTCGTGCACTTTTCGGCGCAGACCCGCATGAGCGGTGTCGACATGGGCACCCGGCAACTGCGCAAGGGCGCCGGCGAAGCGATTGTGCGGCATGTCCAGAGTCTGGGCGGGCATTTCCCCGACGCGGTGCAAACCATCGTCGAAGAAGTCGCACGCCGGGGCAGCACGCCGCTGGTGGTCGCCGACGGGGCCAAGGTGCTGGGCGTCATCGAACTCAAGGACATCGTCAAAGGCGGGATCAAGGAGCGCTTCGTCGAACTGCGGCGCATGGGCATCAAGACGGTGATGGTGACGGGCGACAACCGGGTGACCGCCGCCGCCATCGCTGCCGAGGCCGGTGTCGATGACTTCCTGGCGGAAGCGACGCCCGAACAAAAACTCGAACTGATCCGCAGCTATCAGGCCGAAGGCCGGCTGGTGGCCATGACCGGCGACGGCACCAACGATGCGCCGGCACTGGCGCAGGCGGATGTCGCCGTGGCGATGAATTCCGGGACTCAGGCCGCCAAGGAAGCCGGCAACATGGTCGACCTCGACAGCAACCCGACGAAACTGATCGAGGTGGTGGAAACCGGCAAACAGATGCTGATGACCCGGGGCTCGCTGACTACCTTCTCGATTGCCAACGACATCGCCAAGTATTTCGCGATCGTGCCCGCGGCCTTTGTCAGCACCTACCCGCAGCTTGCGGCACTGAACATCATGGGCCTGACGAGCCCGAACTCGGCGGTGCTGTCGGCGGTGATTTTCAACGCGCTGATCATCATTTTCCTGATCCCCCTGGCGCTCCGAGGCGTGAAGTATCGCCCGGTCGGTGCGGCGCTGCTGCTGCGGCGCAACCTGTTGATCTACGGGCTGGGTGGGGTGATCGTTCCATTCATTGGCATCAAAGTGATCGACATGGCGTTATTCGCTGTCGGTCTGACGTGAGGGAGTATGGCCATGGTATCTCTGCTGCGTCCTGCATTGACCCTGTTGATTGCACTGTCACTGCTCACCGGGCTCGCCTATCCGCTGGTCACCACCGGGATCGCCCGGCTGGTCTTTCCCCATCAGGCCGCCGGCAGCTTGATCGAAAGAGACGGCAAAACCGTCGGCTCGCTGTTGATCGGTCAGGGCTTTAGCGATCCGAAGTATTTCTGGAGCCGCCCTTCCGCCACCAGCCCCATGCCCTACAACCCGCTGGCCTCGGGCGGTTCGAACCTCGGTCCGCTGAACCCGGCGCTGGCGGACGCGATCAAGGGCCGCATCGACGCCTTGCACGCTGCCGATCCGGGCAACACCGCCACGGTGCCCGCCGACCTGGTCTACAGTTCCGCCAGTGGCCTTGATCCGCATATCAGCGTTGCCGCAGCGTTGTATCAGGCAGGCCGGGTTTCGCGAGTGCGTAACCTGCCCATCGAGCAGGTTCTCCAACTGATCAGCGAGTATTCTGAAGGCACGCTGCTCGGGTTCCTCGGCGAGCCTCGGGTCAACGTCCTGGCACTGAACCTGGCACTCGACGCCGCACATTGAGCGCTAACACACGGTGAGCTTGATGGCCGAAGAACGTCCTGATCCGGACCAGCTACTGGCCCGGATTCGCGAAGAAGAAGCGCAAGCCAAACGCGGTCGGCTGAAGATTTTTTTCGGCGCCAGCGCCGGTGTCGGCAAGACCTACGCAATGCTCGCCGCCGCCCAGACTGCAAAACAGCAAAACGTTGATGTGCTGACCGGCGTGATCGAAACCCATGGTCGTGCCGAGACTCAGGCCCTGACTTCAGGGCTCGAACAATTGCCTCTGAAACAGGTTGTCGACAAGAACCGTACGTTGACCGAGTTCGATCTGGACGCCGCGCTCGCGCGCAAGCCGGGCCTGATCCTGATCGACGAACTGGCTCACTCCAATGTCGCAGGCTCCCGACATCCAAAGCGCTGGCAAGACGTTGAAGAACTGCTCAGCGCCGGTATCGACGTCTGGTCGACGATGAACGTTCAGCACCTCGAAAGCCTGAACGACATTGTCGGCGGCATCACCGGGATTCGTGTCTGGGAGACCGTGCCCGACCATGTCTTCGACACCGCCGATGAAGTGGTCATCGTCGACTTGCCGCCCGACGACCTGTTGCAGCGTTTGAAGGAAGGCAAGGTCTATCTGGCGCAACAGGCCGAGCGCGCGGTGCAGAACTTTTTCCGCAAAGGCAACCTGATCGCCCTGCGCGAACTGGCGTTGCGTCGCACCGCCGACCGGGTCGACAGCGACATGCTGCAGTACCGCCAAAGCAGCGCACCAAAGCCGGTCTGGGGAACCCGCGACTCTTTACTCGCCTGTATCGGCCCCCATGAACAGGCAGAAAAAACCGTACGCTCGACAGCGCGCCTGGCCTCTCAGCTCAGCGTGCCGTGGCACGCCGTGTATGTCGAAACCCCGGCCTTGCAGCGTTTGCCCGAGGCCAAGCGCCGTCGCGTGCTAGCGACCTTGAAACTGGCCCAGGACATGGGCGCGCAGATCTCGACCCTGGCCGGTCAGGACATTGCCGAGACGCTGGTCAAGTACGCACGGCAGCACAATCTTTCGAAGGTCGTGCTGGGCCGTGATGAACGTCCGCATCGGCGACTCTGGCGGCAGGTGCTTGCGGATCGGATTGGTGTGCTGGGCGCCGATCTTGACGTGATTCAGATTTCGCTGCCGGAAAGCCGCCAACCGTCAACCGACAGCACCGCCAAAACCGGCGAAAGCCCGATCACCTGGCGACCCTATCTCTGGAGCGCAGCGCTGTGCGCGGTGACGACCCTGCTGGCCCTGCCTCTGGCCGGGCTACTGGAACAGGCGAACATCGTCATGCTGTTTCTGCTGGCGGTTGTTGCCGTGGCGGTGCGCTTTGGCCGTGGCCCGGCCGTCATGGCGGCTTTTGTCTCAGTCGGCGCCTTCGACTTTTTCTTTGTGGAGCCGCGTTTTTCATTCGCCATCGCCGATATCCAGTATCTGGTGACCTTTAGCGTCATGCTCGTGGTCGCCCTGGTGATCGGGCAAATGACCGCCAGCCTGACCTATCAGGCGCGGGTCGCACAACGACGCGAAGACCGCATGCGCGGGCTGTACGACATGTCGCGTCTGTTGTCCGCCGCGCTGCTGACCGAGCAGGTCGCGGAAATCGGCGCGCAGTTTCTGTCAGCCGAGTTTGGCGCCCGATCGGCGTTGCTGGTGGCCGATGACCACAACAAACTGCAGGCGCCGATGGTCACGGGAGAGGCACCGCAAGTCGACGTTGCCATCGCCCAGTGGTCGTTCGACAAAACCGAACCGGCCGGCTACGGCACCGATACCCTGCCCTCCAGTTCCACGCTTTACCTGCCCTTGTCGGCGCCCATGCGGGTGCGCGGAGTATTGGCCGTGCAACCGCGAGACACGACCCGGCTGGCGGTGCCGGAACAGCGGCGCCTGCTCGACACCTGCGCATCATTGCTGGCCATCTCGCTTGAGCGGATTCACTACATCAACGTCGCTCAGGACACCACGGTTCAGATGGAGTCCGAGCGGTTGCGCAATTCGCTGCTCTCGGCCATCTCCCACGATCTGCGCACCCCGCTGTCGGTCATGGTCGGGCTCGCCGAAGCACTCAAGCTGACCAAACCGCCCCTGACCGGCGATGCCGCCGAGATCGCCACGGCGGTGGGCGAATCTGCGCTGCGCATGAATACGCTGGTCAATAACCTGCTGGACATGGCTCGCCTCGAATCCGGCAAGGTGGTGTTGAATCGTCAATGGCAACCCATCGAGGACGTGGTCGGTAGCGCCCTGAGAGCTATCCAGCCGATTCTGGGAGGGCGTTCGGTGCAGGTTGAACTGGAAGATGACTTGCCCCCGGTGCGCATCGACGCTGTGCTGATCGAGCGCATCCTCATCAACCTGATCGAAAACGCCGTCAAATACACCCCGCCCGGTACCCCGATCAGCCTGGGGGCCAACGCTACGCCCGAGAGCATTGAGTTGTGGGTCGCCGATGAAGGGCCGGGATTGCCCCACGGTCACGAAGAGGCGATCTTCAACAAATTCATGCGCGGCAAAAAGGAAAGTTCGATTCCCGGCGTCGGTCTGGGCCTGGCCATCTGCCGGGCGATTGCCCAGGTGCATGGCGGGACCATGCTGGGTATCACCCGCCCGGAAGGCGGTGCGCGCTTCACGCTACGTCTGCCCCGTGAAGAGCCACCGAACATTGAAGCGTTGTCGCAGCAGACTGACGAGGACTCACCATGAGCGAGCCTGTACTGCGTGTCCTGCTGATTGAAGACGAAAAGGAAATTCGCCGTTTTGTGCGGATGGCCTTGCAAGCCGATGGTCTGGAAGTGCATGAAGCCGAGAACTTTCAGCGCGGCCTGATCGACGCGGGAACGCGCCGGCCGGACCTGATCGTACTGGATCTCGGCCTGCCTGACGGTGATGGCGTTGACCTCATCCGGGATCTGCGCACCTGGTCGGAGGTGCCGATCATTGTCTTGTCGGCCCGTGGCGCCGAATCCGACAAGATCCTCGCCCTGGACACCGGGGCCGACGACTACCTGGTAAAACCCTTCGGCACCGGCGAGCTGCTCGCCCGCGTCCGCGCCCTGTTACGCAGGCGTGTGAAAGATGCCGAGAACCGTGCGGTGCTGAGCTTCTCCGACATTCAAATTGATCTGGACCGACGCGTCGTGGAACGCGCCGGTGTCCCGTTGCACCTGACGCCGCTGGAATACCGTTTGCTGGTGCATCTGTGCTCGCACCCGGATCGTGTGCTGACGCACCTGCAACTGCTCAAAGCGGTATGGGGCCCTTCGCACACCACCGATACGCCGTACCTTCGGGTGTTCATGGGCGGCCTGCGCAAAAAAATCGAAGCCGACCCGTCACAGCCACGCCATCTCGTGACCGAAACCGGTGTGGGTTACCGCTTCATTCCTTGAACACTGAGCCGCACCCGTTGAATTCAAACCCGGGCTTCATGCCCCGAGCCCTCGTGGCGACCGTTCGTCCAGCCTGAAGCGGGAGCGCCCTTTCCTCGTCTACACCTTTAGACAGGAGACCTTTCACGGTCGGTTGGACACCCGACATTTCATTCGATGGCATACGAAGCGCCATACGGAACTGCAGTATTTCAAGCTTCGGGTTTCATTTCTCAAGGAATAGAAAAATGAGCACTAGCAGCAAAGACTGGCATGCATGGCTGAACGCGATGCCGCCGAAACCGGATGACTTCCACGTGGTAGGCGATGTTGAAGTTGCCAATCCGGGAATCAAGGTCTATCTGACCATGCGAGCCCCGCAGGGTTTTAACCCGTCAATCCTCATGCTGGATCTGCACTTGGTCCAGCAGCCTGGAATCTGGCCACAAATATTGTGCAGCACACAGGCCAGGTTCGACCGGGTAATGCCCCCCAGCGCGCCCCACTACGAAGCGGTTGATGTTTACCACAATGGCGAGCGATTGGCGTACATCGACTACATCCCCACCATCACCTGACCGGCCTGTAACCGGGTACTAGAGGTCGCAACAAAGGCTGTGCCGGCAATGCTCGAAAAGCGCCACGTATACAAGGTCAGGAGGATCCGGAAAAACGCGGCGCTTTCTTCTTTTGGTTACATCGGAGAGATGGTGGCAAGCGCACCGATCACGATGGTCAATGCCAGAAATCCACCCAGGAAAATCGCCATCTTCAGCATTTGGCCTCCAAAATTATACGTCTGTGGTTGCAGCGTCATTGTGAGGCCGGGGCCGGGTTCATTACAGAAGCAGATAGCCCGGGAAAATACGGATCAGATCAACCCGCCGACATTCCAGTCACTACCCCCTTGCGAGTACCCCACCAGGGTAATAGGCACCTGCGGCCTGCCTCACTAACCTGTCCACCGTCCCATGCGACCAAGCGTGTCCGCACGCGGCGCTGGAGCAACATCAAGAACGGCAACCGAGCCGACGTCCCCCCGGCGTATGCCCTGAGCAATGTGCGCCTTTACTGTCTAACTTGACTGAGAGTTTCAGCATGAAACCACGTGCCCGCGACCTGAACATTCAATTCGGCCAGCTGCAACCCGGCCCCCTCAACGCCATCACCGATGTGCCCGGCGTACGGGTCGGCCACAGCAACGTGCGTGGACGAACAGCCGACGGCCGCGACATTCTTACCGGCGTCACCGTGATCGAACCGAGGGCCGGCTCCACCAATCAACAGCCGTGCTTTGCCGGTGTCCATGTGCTCAACGGCAATGGCGATGCGACGGGGCTTGAGTGGATTCGCGAGGCCGGCCTGCTGACCAGCCCGATCGCCTTCACCAACACCCACAGCCTGGGCGTGGTCCGTGATGCGCTGATTGAACTGGATCGCCAGAGTCAACCTGATGACGGGCGACTGTACTGGAACATGCCGGTGGTGCTGGAGACCTTCGACGGCTTGCTCAGCGATATCAATGGCTTCCATGTGAAGACCGAACACGTGGCCCAGGCCCTGCGCGCGGCGGTTGGCGGCCCGGTCACCGAAGGCGCCATCGGCGGCGGCAGCGGCATGATCTGTCATGAATTCAAGGGCGGCATTGGCACCGCTTCGCGTCGTCTGAGCAGCGCGCAGGGTGGCTGGACCGTTGGCGCCATCGTCCAGGCCAACCACGGCATCCGCAATGAATTGCGCGTCGACGGTTACCCGGTCGGGCGCTATATGGAACAGGCTGACTCGCCGTTCCTCAAAGCGTCCCTGCCCTACCCGGGCATGGGCTCGATCGTTGTTTGCCTGGCCACCGATGCGCCGTTGCTGCCGCACCAGTGCACACGCCTCGCCCAGCGTGCCAGCCTCGGCCTCGCCCGCACCGGGGGCGGCAACGAGGACCACAGCGGTGACATTTTCGTGGCCTTCGCCACCGGCAATCAACACGTGCCGCCGGCCGCCTACCAGGGCAAAGGGGCGCCGACCTGCGACAACCTGCGCATGGTCAACAACGACCACATCAGCGAGTTGTTCCTGGCCGCCACCGAAGCGGTAGAAGAAGCCATCATCAATGCCTTGCTGGCCTCCGAGACTACCGAGGGCAATGGGCATGCGGTGCCGGGGCTGGATGCCGGCACCTTGTTGCATGCCTTGCGCCAGGCCGGTTGGCCGGGTACCAAGCAGCACAATCTGGTCTAGCACGCCCGCGACACTTGATCGGCGGACCGCTCATTCGCGAGCGTCCGCCCGTACCGATGCGTGAGAGTTACGTTTGAGTAACCTCACTCACAGGCCGACAGAACTCAGCCCCTTACGGAGACCCTCATCAGCTTGCTCGCACCACGCCTCAACACCTTCTGGAGCGGCGGTTTGTAAATCCTTGTATTGTCCTTCGCCCACTCTCACCAGGCCCTTTAGGCCATTGGCTTCGCTCTTGTCTCCATCACGCTTATCTATTTCCACTGGAACACCGGATACGTATGCGACCATCTTCTTGGCATTCTCGATGCTGTCAGACTTCAGAAAACCTTTATCAACACAGTAGCTAATGAGCCCCGATGCATTGCGACTGCCGTCGTACATACCCTTCATTGCAACTGGGTCCGGCCCCTCTGCATAGGCATAGCCAAAGGAACCCAACGCACTTGCCATTACAAAAACCACAATAGCTTTTTTCATATTCACTCCTTGAACACGTTTGACATCTCAGATGTATTGCCTATAAACCAGCCTTATTCGAACAACTTCACAATGGCATCCGAATACAGTAGGGGGACGTCTTTCGCCGATTTGAGCACATGCTGACGCACCGTTTGACCTTTCACGCTCGGATCTTCTGCCACGTATTCTGCTGGGAAAGCGGGCGCATTCTGATTAGCACCAGCAGCCAGCAAGGCCTTGATGCAATCCGGATTGTGACTGATAGCATTTTCCAGCAAGGGTGTGCCAACCGGCCATGGTTGCTGCTGTGGCTGCAGTGCATCAACTGAAGTTCCAGCTTTGTGCAACAGGGCGATACGTTGTGCCGCTTGCGGGTCTGGCTGGTCGTTCAGCGCATAGGCGCGCTTGCAGACAAAATGCAAAGGGGTTGAACCGACTTTGCTGACGCCATAAGGATCGGTACCTGCAGCGATCAGCAGTTTGATGACCTCAAGGCTGGACGCCCCTCCATTCATGAGTGGCGAGAATCCCTGAGGGGTCACCAATTTGGCGTCAGCGCCAAACTGCAACAGTAATTTGACCAGTTCTGGCTGGGTGGATTTCTCGCTGTTGACGGCTGCAATGAGTGGAGTATTGGTCCCGCCTTGAGCAATCACATTCGTATTGGCCCCCGCCTTGAGCAAGCTCTGCAGAATTAGCAAATCATCCCCAGATGCCTGCGGGGTGTCGACATTACCCAGCACGGACAGCAGCACTGTTTCACCGTTTTCGCTGATGGCTTCGTTTACATCCACCGGGAATTCAAGCAGACGATCGACCAGATCAGGCCGTTTGTAATAAGCGGCATGCCACAAAACCTGAATATTGGGTTTCGCCCCCTTTTTGAGCAACGTGTTGACGGTATTCAGATCTTTGCCATCTTTGGAATAAGCGTATTCCATCACCGCTTCGTCCAGTTTTTGGGTTAGATCCTTCCCCGATGCGGCTTGCGCTATGGTTGAGCCGCCGAGGAGGACCAGAGTCAGAGCACAAACAGTACGGCACCGGCTAAAAACAGGTTTGAATGGAAGCATACAAAATCTCAAATAGAAACAACGGTTATAGGTAAGCTTTCGCGCTCATGTCGTAAAACTTGGGAACGATCCAGGTATTTCTGGTGATGCTTAAGTCATTGGAGTTAACTAATCACAGCCCCCTTTGGACCGCTGGCTATCAGACTGGCGCCACAGGCGGTTTTCATACCGTCCAGTGCGACAGCAATTCCGCCTACCGTGTAAGTGCTGCTGCCCTCGGCGATGGGGAAGACGCCTTTGCACAGTGGGCAGCTGACTTTGTGGCCAACACCGGCAATGGGTTTGCCGTTGAGGTCCGTTTGGGAGAAGGCTTCCAATACTGCGCCACCGTGAGTCGTGGAGTCGCCGAGACGAATAATGTCTTTCACGTTGCTCTCTCAGAAAGGGGGCGTTATCTTCAAATAACGCGTAACCATAATTTCCTGCACTCAGGTCACGCGCTGCTTCTACCACGATCTTGCAAATTTCCTGAGAATGGGAAAGTGTTAACTGCCATTGGGAAATCAGGCCGTTGAAAAAACCACCCTACCAATCAGTCAATACTACTTCTCTTTAATATATTTAAAGAGCTTCTGGAAAAACCCGATAAATTCCTGCCGTATATCGGGTAGGATTTTTTTCAAGACCAAAAGGTAAATATAGATAGGCGTTGCGTCACCCGTATCATCTTCTATCCATCTTTCTTCACTCCCAAAGCAAAAAATAACACAGCGAGCCAACCTTGAGAGATCTGCATCCAATTCCCATCGCTGTTCTTCGATAGCCCACAACTCAGAAACAAGTTTTCTTATGAATACATCATTCACATCTATTTTTTCGCGAGCAACTGCCTCTTGTAGATATGAGACGATATTTTGCAGTTTCTCGTTCGAAATATTTTTCAGTCTTCCGTTATTGACGAGATCAAGCAAAAACTGCGCATAGTGGCGTCTAAGCTCATTATATGACACGCCCTCCTCGAGTATTTGTTCTTCGAGGGCGTCAATTTCTTGGACTTCTTGATTATCTATCATTTTTAAACTCCGTCTTTCACGCCAAGATCACCCATAACTTTAGAACATGAACGACAAAAAACTAACGGTTTACCATCGTTCCTGATGGTTGTTGAGGTTGCGCCTTGAGTGAGATCTCTCAATTCTGCAACTGACTGCACATTGTGTTGCTTTGCAATATGGCTAAGTGCATCTGGCTCTCCGCATAGGCCATGAAAATCGGAGCGTTTATCATCGGGAACTGAATTGTAGAGTTCCTTTACGACCGGGTGGTGAATACCGTCGCCTCCAGCTGTTGCACTATAACCGACCGCTGGTTCCGGAAGATTTCCACCCTCGATGGTTGTACGAGTTCCCCTATTGTTCGGTGTGATTCCCTTTACACGGGCCAACCCCAGTGGGTCACTCCACAGCACCGGATTCGGCGCATACGCATATAGGTTTGTACCACCCGAGTAGCTGATAGGGTCCTTGCTGATAAACCGCCCAACCGCTGGATCATAGTACCGATACCGGTTGTAATGCAGCCCCGTCTCATGATCGTGATACTGCCCCTGAAAACGGATCGGGTTGGTCAGTCCATGCTGCTGCGCTAACGCCGAGCGTTGCTCGCAGATTTCACCCCAAGCCTTGTACTGCGCACTCCAGGCAATATCGCCGTTCTGGTCAGTCAGTTCTTGCGGTGTACCCAGATGGTCGCACTGATACCAGGCCAGCACATCGAACGGTTGTGCACTCGGCTTGTGGTTCCACAACGGATCGTCGTCGAGGCTGTAGTCGCCGCTGTAGTCCGGCTGCCCCATCAGGTGAATCGGTTTATGTTTCAGGGCCTGAGCCACCGGAACAAAGGAGCCTGGCTCGTAGATGTAGTGCACAGTGCGACCCGCGCTGCCATCGACCTGGGCCGGGCTGCTTTCCCAGGCCAGGTTGTCGCCATCCCAGCCATAGAGAGTGAAGTCGCAGCCGAGCTCGCGTTGTTTACGGGCGTGTTCGTTACGGTTCCATAGAGAACCGGCCTCTGGGCGCTGTTTATAGTGCGCGCTGGAGTTCTTGTGCAGACGGCGGCCGAGGGCATCGTAGGCGTAGTCCACCGTCAGGCGGGTGTCGTCGAAGTGCACCAGACGGTCGAACAGGTCCCATTGCATCCGGCTGTAGCTGCCGTTGTGCCAGCGCTGAATCTGGTTACCACGCTCGTCGTACTCGTAATGGGTGCCGGCGTATTCGCGCAACAGGTTGTCGAGCAGTTTGCTGCGCGGCGAGTCCTGATCCAGCGGCCGGCGGATTTCTGCAATCTTGTCGTCCAGCAGGTTGCTGGCCGGGTCGAAGGCAAAGGTTTCCACGCCCAAGCGGCTGGTGGCGCTGAGCAGTCGGCCGACCGGATCGTAACGGTAGGCCAATGGACCACGGCGGCTATCGTTGATATCGGTCAGTTGGCCAGCGGCATCGTATTTGTATTCACGTTTGAGCAGCGTGGACTTGTCGTCACTGCGTCCCAGCAGTTGCTCTTGCAGACGCCCGGCCGGGTCCCACTTCTGGGTGTGCAGCAGGCGGTTGCCCTGATGGCGGGCGACTTCGCGGTGCAGATCATCGCGCTCATAACCGATCAGCTCATGCTCATCCAGACGCAGGCCGAGTAAATGGCCGCTGCCGTAGGTCAGCCAACTGACGCGATGGCCGTCCGGGCGCACGGTGGCAACGCGCTGATTGAGCACGTCGTACTCGTGTTGCCAGACCGCAACCAGTGGTTTTTCCAGGCCCAGGTAATGCTGGTGTTCGCGCAACAGGTTGCCGGCCGGATCGTGGAACCATTGCAGACGGCTGTCGGCGTTGTTGGCCAGGATCAGGTTGCCGTTGCCATCGTAGGCGAAGGTTTCGCTTTGCGACTGCTCGCCCAGCGTGGCGCGGCGTTCGGTCAAGCGGCCCATGGGGTCGAAGCTGACGGAGATACTGCGTTCACCGTTGAGCGTTCTGGCCAAGCGACCGCTTTCGGGGTCGTACTGATAACGGGTGGTACGGCCATCGAAGCCGGTTTCTTCCAGCAGCCGACCCACCGGGTCGTAGAGAAAGTGTGCGCGTCGCTCGTTTTCGTTTTCCAGCGCGATCAATCGACCGAGGCGGTCCCAGCGGTAGCGCAGGGTTTGTTCGGCGGCATCGACCCGTTCGGCGATAAAGCCCGCAGCGGTGTAGCTCCAGGTGGTGCAGCGATCCAGGCCATCGACGTGGGCCAGCAAACGGCCCTCGGCATCGCGCTCGAAACGCTCCTCGGTCTTGTCCGGGTGCTTGATCAGGGTCAGTTGTCCGGCCTTGTATTGGTACTCGGTGCTCTGCCCAGCCGCGTCGGTGAAGCAGATCATCTGCCCGCGCTCGTTGTACTTCCAGGCGCTGGCCTTGCCGGAACAGTCGGTGTATTTCACCAACTGACCGGCGTCGTTGTACTCGAGTTCTTTCGCGTTGCCGTTGGCGTCCTTGATCGCGGTCGGCAGACCGGCCGGGTTGTAGGCGTACTCGGTCTTGTTGCCCAGCGGGTCGATGGCTTCGACCAGATTGCCCACCAGATCGTAAGCCCGCTGCCACTGACCACCTTCGGCGTCGCTGATCTTGATCAGTTGACTCTGGTCGTCGTAGGCGTAGTGCATCACGCTGCCGTCGGCGCGGATATGCTCGAGCAGATTGCTGCGATCGTCGTAGCTGAAGCGGTCGGTACTGCCGTCGGCATGAACCTGACGCACCACATTCTTGGCATCATCACGGAAGAACCACTCCGAACTTCCATCGGCATGCCGGATGCGGTAGGTGTAGCCGAGGCTGTCGTAGTAGTGCCAGGTCTCGTTGCCGTGGGCGTCGGTGACGTAGGTCAGACGGATGTTTTCGTCCCACTCCAGGCGGGTGTCGAAACTACCGTCATCGGCCCATTCGCGCACCGCCTTGGCATCGGCGCCGTGGCCTTGCCATTGCAGGTTCATGCCGCGCTCAGTGCGGTCGGTGTAGCGGGTGATCAGGTGATGCTGGTACTGATAACGCCAGGCGGCGCCGTTCTCGTCCTGGGCCTGGGTCAAGTCGCCGTACGCATCGTACTGATAGCTGCACAGTTGGCGCTGCGGGGCACCGTCTCGAATTTCCCAGAGACCGATCAGGCGGCCGTGATCGTCGATCAGTGTACCGAGGTGCAGATGCACCTTAGTCACATCGTCCTGATAGGTGATCAGATCCGACAGTACCGAATGGTCGGCGTGGTGGTGCTCGTAATGCAGCATGATCCCCGCACCATTGCGCAGCACCACGCCGGTCAGCAGGTAGCGCTGGCCACGACGGACGTAGGTTTCCTTGCGCTCGAAGCCTCGGCACAACAGCAACTGGTCGTCGTTGACGCGCGCTACCGTAAGGTTTTCGATGGCGTCGTAATGGAACAAACCGACCTTGGGCAGCGGGTAGTCATGGCTACGGCCGTCGGCGTCATGGAACAGCAGCGCATCATCGACCAGGTCGAACCTCGTCGTGAAGGCAGTGATCCAACGCGCACCCAGTACGTCCTGATCATAAGCATCCAGGTTCGAGGAATAGGTACGAGTCCAGTCGATGGGAAACGGTCCCGGTAAGCTGAAGTCGGTATGGCGCACAGATTCCGAGCCAAGAGCGAAACTGATACTTCTCTTGGTCGTCGCACGGGCACAGTTCTTCTCTTCGTTGGGACGGGTTTTCGCAGGTTCCTCGTGCTTGCTGACCTCCGTCCTGCCTTCACCTGCCTTGCGTTTTGCCTGGCTGGTCGTGCCGGGTTTGACGTTGCCGCCTTGACCATGAGCATTGCGCAGACGCCAGGTTGCGACAGCGCCGGCCAGTACCATCAGCAACGCGCCGATCGAGTTCTGAATCTGAGTGTCGCTCAGACGGTTGAGCTGAGTCCGTAGCTCCGGGCCCATGGCCCGCAACAACGCCGTGTTAGCCAGTACCTTTTCCTTCGCCTCATCAGGCAGCAGGTGCTCGGCGGCACTGTTGGCGACACCCTTGCCAGCGGCCTTGTAGACATTGGCGACAGCGCCGAAGATGTTGCTGATGGCCTTCTTGGGGTCATGCAGTAACTGATCGCTGGCGGCACTCGCCAGTTTTTCCGCCTCGTGCAGATTGCCCTTGGCGTCGAGCTTGCCGTTGACCGCTTTCTCCAGGCCATTGGCAATCTCCTTGATCACGTCTTCGCCGAGTTTCCCGGCGTCGTCGAGGATTTCCTTGAGCTTGGTCTGGGCCTGTTTCACGAAGTCATCGATGGTGCCGACGATATCGGCGTTCAGGTGGCCGACGACGATCTCGATCAGCGAATCGCCCAGCAACATCTTGCCGGCCTGCCTCAATTCCTGGCGCACCAGAAACAGCGTCGGGCGCAGACTCATACGTGCAGCAGCCATGCTCGGCGGCATGGGCAAGACGCCAATCAGGTTGATGCCCAGGCTGACCCAATCGAGCACTTCGCGTTTTTTGCTGGTCGACAGGATGATGATGTCATTCAAGGCATCGACCAGCGCCATGATGTTGCCGACTACTGGCAGCGCACCGGCAACATTCTTGATCCGGTCGAGGGTGACCACACCGCCGCTGGTGGACTGCAACCAAGCGTCGAATTGCGCGGCGCTGCGTCCGACATCCCCGACTTTGATGAGGTTCAGTGGAACGACCGCCACTTGAGGTTCACGTTTTTTTACAACAGCAATTTCAGTCGTCATGAAAGCATCTCACCGGCCAGCAGGCCCGGGGTTTTAAAGGAAGTCTTGGGAGCGGTGGCGGCCGGCAGACGCGGCAACTTGCCGCTTTTGCTCGCGGCACCGAGCAGTCGTGATGCCGTCGGCAGCGCTGCACTCGCGAGCTGCGGCACCCCAGCCGATCCGGCCTGCAAAGCACCGCGCACCTGTTGCGCGGTCTGCACCGCACCAAGGCCGGTCTGCACCGCGCTCATGCCGGTCTGCGCCAGGGCCGGGGCGCTTTTCAGCAGCTCGGCGCTGCTGCCGGCACTCGGCAAGACCTGGGCAACCATCGCCTGCACCTGCGCCGGAATGCGCTCGGCCCCCGGTTGTTCGCGTGGCCACTCGGGTTTGCCGATGTAGCTGCCATCACTCCAGGTGTCCGCCGGATCCTTGCCGAACAGCACGCGTGCCGGCCCCGGTGCCGCACCGGAGACGCTGGCGAACCCCTTGGCATCAAGCTTGCCCTTGAGACTTTTGCCCAGCGCATCGATGACTTCGAAGTCGCCGCCCTTGATGCCTTGGCTCCCGGCGTACTGGTTGAACAGTTCGAGGTTGCCTTTGCCCGGCTTCGGCGGTTCGGGGAACGCGCCGGCCAGACTTTTCGCCCCGGTGTAGGCGAAGTTCGCCGCATGCGCGGTGTACGGGCCGGTGGTGGCGTGGGTGATGCCTCCGGCGTTGTAGGTCGTGGCACTGCCACCGCCCTGGATCACCAGTTCGGTCTTGGCGGTGATCGTGATGCGATCGGCGTTGGCGGTGATGTTGAGCTTGGCCAGCAGGTTGATGCTGTCTTTCAAGGCGCGCACATCGATATCGCCGGACGCCGCGACCAAGCGCCAGCCCATGCTCTGCACGAACAGGCGCATGCCGCGACTGGCGCTGGCCAGCAGGCGTTTGCCGATCGACAGGCTGGTGTGGCCGGTGCTGCTCAGGGCCAAGTGCTCGCCGGTGGCGATATGGCTGGAACGTGGCGTGGTTAGGGCGATGCCCGCCGGACTCGCCAGCACCAGATGCGGTTCGGTGAATTCCGGAAACTCGTTAGCGCTCATGTTCGCCGGGCCACTGCCGAGGATGCCCTGATGCTGGCTGTGCAGCGCCTTGGCCACGTCGTCCTGATCGCCCGGTTCCTGGGCTTGCAGTTCCTTGGCCTGCATGGCGAAACCGTCCTGCTGATCGGCGGCGGTGGCCAGCCGTTCGGCAGTTTCCGGGAGGTCCTTGTGGTGCTTGGATTCGTTCGGGCGTGGCTCGGTGGTCACCAACAAACCGGCGGCCGCGCGCACCGCGCCATGGCGGTCGGTGCGCAGCTCAAAACCCTCACCGCGTGGCTGGCCACCGGACGGGCGTGGATGAGTCAGGTAGCCAAGGTTGATCGCACTGGCGCCATGATCGCTGCGCAGCGCGATGCTGATCTCGCTGGTGGTGTCGTCGATCCGCAGTTCGTTGGCGCGGCTGCCCTTGTATTCCTTGCTCTTGACCGTAGCAAGGGTCTTGAAATCCGGCAGCTTGTACGGCGGCAGGTTCACCCCGTGGTACAGGCAACCGGTGATCAGTGGCTGATCGGGATCGCCTTCGAGGAAGGTGATCAGCACTTCCATGCCGATGCGCGGCAGGTTGATCGAGCCGAAGTTCTGGCTGGCCCAGTTCGAGGCGACGCGCATCCAGCAACTGGTCTTGTCGTCGTGCTGGCCTTCGCGGTCCCAGAAGAACTGCACCTTCACCCGACCGTACTGGTCGCAGAAGATTTCTTCGCCTTCGGGACCGGTGACCACCGCGCTCTGGGTGCCGAGGACTTTCGGTTTCGGATGCTCCAGCGGCGGCCGATACGGCACGTTCCACGGGATCGCGGAAAACTGGTTGCGGTAACCCTGGTGAAAATCGTCTTTGAGGTCGGTGACGTCGCTGGTCACCGACTCTTCGAGCACCTGCGGCTGCTTGCCTTCATGGCGGATTTCGGTGAGCAGCCACAGGTCGTTCCACGCCGGGTTGGCGTGGTCGGTCAGGGCCAGGAAATGCCCGCTGACCAGCAGTGGCTGATCGCTGCGACCTTCGGCCAGCCGGTAGTCGCTGCGATGCCGTTCCAGGTTGCGAGTGGCCAGGTGCTTGCCACGCTCACGGTCGACGAAACGCCCCGGATAATCGTAATCCTCCAGGTCCGGTTGGGCGGCGCTCTTGGCGTCGCTTTCGAGTTCGATACGCGGTTTGGTGAAATCGTAGTCACGGCGAGTGACGCGGCTGGTGCGGGTCGCCACCCGCAGCCCGAAACGCTTGATCATCGGCGTGTCGGCGACCAGCCCGGTGTCTTGCTGATAGGCCACCGGCGCAAGTTTCGGAAACACCGTCTGGTCGTCGCCGAACACCAGCAAGTGGCCTTTGGTACTGTGCTGGAAGTGGTAGTGAATGCCTTCTTCTTCGCACAGGCGCTGGACAAATTGCAGGTCGGACTCGTCGTACTGCACGCAGTACACGCGCTCGGGATACACCGCGCTCAGCTGGAACTTGTGATCGCTGGCGAGGATGCCGTGCTCTTCCAGCACCTTGGCGATGATCTGCGGCACAGTCATCTGCTGGAAGATCCGCTGATTCACCCGATGGGCCAGGTAGGCCAATTGCGGGCGCAGGGAAATCCGATAGCGGGTCAGGCGTTTACCGGCCTCGCCTTGGGCGATGCTGTAGACCAGCCCGTGTATGCCGGTGCCGTTTTGCGCGAGCTGGAGAAAGGCCAGTTTGTGCAGCAGGCTTTCGAGGTCGAGGAAGGCGCGTTCGCTGACCAGCTCCAGCTCAAATTCGAACGGCGTGTTCAGGGCTTCGCGGCCCTTGAAGGCCAGGACCTGAAAGTCCGCGCCTTCGAGGGTCAACGTGAAATGGGGCTGGTTGGCCGGTGAGAACATCCCTTGTTCCTCGCACAATGCTGCGGCGTCCCTCGACATCCGAGTCGGGTATCAACGAACGCAAAAAATCTTGAGTGATGCAAACAGCATCGACCAGCAGCGCTGGCCGATGTTTTGAAACGGTCGGCCAGACTTAGCCAGCGACCGGGGAACGCCAGTCATCGGAACCCGAAGTACCGGATACTTCGTGGGTCCAGGTGATTTTGCGGTAGGTGAACTCTACGTCTTCCAGGTGAGTGAAGTGCGAGTTCGCCGGGTCCTGGCAGTTGTGCATGTAGTCTTTGATGTCGACGATGATCGCGTCTTCAAGCTTGGTGGTGAAGTAGTGCTCTTGGGTGCCGGCAGCCGAAGTGCGGTACCACTTGATTTCGATCGAAGTCAGACGCTCGCCGGAAGTCAGGGCTGCCAGCAGCAGTGGCGAGGACTTGTCGAAAACTTTGGTGATTTTCACTGGCTTGTGAACGCGTTGGCCGGTTGGTTGGCCGGACTGCGGGTCACGCGGGATGATCACTTCGTGTTGGAAACCCTGAACCATGACCTGGTCTTCGTGACCTTCCTGGTAGGTGTTGCCAACCGAATCAGCGGTGAATGCACCGGCAGTGATCAGGCCTTGTTTGGTGCCGGTGATGGACATATACGCTGGTGTAGCCATGGATGCTCTCCTTGCTAAAAAGTCAGGACCGGCAGGCACAATTGCCTGTCAGGCGCCGACGGAGATATCAAAAGTCGTGCCAGCCATCATATGGCCATTATTTATAAAGGGCTTCAGCGAACTTGCCCGTGCATCTCTCCGTTTTTTATGTAGGAAGATTCACCAAAGTGCGCAAGAAGTTGCACAGTACTGCGCAACTTCTTGCGCACTCGCCTGTAAGCCACAGACCACCTGGCCTGTAGCGATTTTATAGGTAATTTTTCGAGATCGAGGTGCGCAACTTTTTGCGCACTCTGAATGAGCCACTCCTGACTCCATGAGCGACGTATATCGGGTCGTCGGCTGTCGGCAAGACCGAACCTGAGTTTCAGAGCGCAGCTCATTCAGCCGGTTTGATGCAGGGGCACCCATATACCGACGATATGAAAAACGGCTGTTCTGGTGCCTCAGCAGCTACTGATGACCCTGGCATGTCCTGGGCGGGACCACACGCGATCCACTGCTGAAGCGACCGGGTGCCTTAATATTTTTTCATCGTGTCAGTGCCCATTTCGTCCTTTTTCTCCATGCCCTCGCTCTTCATCGCGCCACCTTTCTCCATGCTGTCTTTCTTCATGGTGGCACTCTTGGTCTTCTCGCCCTTGGTCTTGTAGTGGTGCTTGGTGGTCTTCGTGGCATTACTTTTCATTTCATCGTTTTTCATCGTGCCCTTGTCCATCTGATCCTTGGACATGTCATTCGTATTCGCTTCCGCCGCAAACAACGGGGCGGCTACCACCAGGACTACGGCAGCAATCGCCGCAGCAATCAGCTTCTTCATGTCACTACTCCTGTGCAGTTCGCGTTAAGGACAGCGGCAATGCGCCGCGCTTCAGAACAGCCGATTGCTCAACTGCCACTGAACCAGTTGTAACCCTGATCTTCCCAATATCCACCGGGGTAATCGTTGGTCACGAAAATCTCCACCACATGTTTCGGGTTCTTGAAGCCCAGTTTTGTCGGCATACGCAGTCGCAGCGGGTAGCCGTACTCCGGCGGCAATACCTGATCGTCATAGCTCAGGGTCAGCAGCGTTTGCGCATGCAAAGCCGTAGGCATGTCGATGCTGGTGTAATAGTCATCCGCGCATTTGAGCCCGACATATTTGGCACTGGTATCAGCGCCCACCCGTTGCAAAAAAGTCGAAAAGGTCACCCCACCCCATTTGCCGATGGCGCTCCAGCCCTCCACGCATATCAGCCGTGTGACCTGAGTGGTGTGCGGCAACTGGTTCAATTCGGCCAGGGTCCAGCTGTGTTTATCCTGGACCAGACCGCCAACCGTGAGTGAGAACTCATCTTCCTCGATGTCCGGAATGCCGTTGCGGTCGTAATAGGCATTGAACGGGAACGGGCGCGTGATCATCGACTCAGGGTAGGTCGGTGCCAATCGGGCCGGATCGAACAGCGCCGCCTGAACCTTGTCATTGAAGCGCGAGACCATTTTCAGCATGGACTCCACTGAGTTGCTGTCGTCCAGCCGACAACCTGTCAGCAAGGCAATCCCGCCCAGCGTCCAGGCATGCCGAAGAAATTGCCTGCGTGCGGGTAAATCAAGTTCCTGCGCCACCGATCTGATGATGGCGGGGTCATCCATCCGGTCTTTTCCAGTCGTTCTGTTCATGAGTTAGCGCCCACGCAGCATGGCAATCAGGGTGCGTGGCACAAGGGCCACCATCACCAGATGCACCACGGTAAAAGCGACCAGCAACGCCATGCAGACAAAATGCACGATGCGCGCCGAGTCATAACCGCCCATCAGCTCCCTCAGTAACGGAAACTGCACTGACTTCCAGATCACCAGGCCCGACAGTACCAGCACAATGAGATCGAGCACGGCAAACAGATAGGCGAGCTTTTGCAGGGTGTTGTAGTACCGCAAGTCCGCATGGGCGAGCTTGCCTCTGAGAGCAGCGAGGAAATCATGCAGGACTTCGCGGGGAGGTATGGGAAAGAACTTGTGGACGATGCGCCCGGAAAAAATATTCAGCAGCAGGTAGACAATGCCGTTGATGAACAGTACCCACATCGCCGCAAAGTGCCAAAGCAGTGCACCTGCCAACCAACCACCCAAGGTGATACTGGCGGGAATCTGAAAGGAAAAAATCGGCGAGGCGTTATAGATGCGCCAGCCGCTCATCACCAGGATGACCACGGCGATGACGTTGATCCAGTGGGTCAGCCGTAGCCAGATCGGGTGAATAGTTTGCGAACTACTCATGATGCCTGTCCTGCCGGCAACGCGCCGGTAAAATCCCCCCGACCACCACGACGTGTGTTGGCTCAATCCCCCATGGTTAACCGGCAACTCAAATAGAGTCGCAAACAACGCCGCCCTGGCGACGCATGTATCAAGCCTAGCATCGGCTTTTAGAAACCGTTTTACATTATTCGCCTAGGCACTTTGCGCAGATGAACACAGCCTGATCCCGCTGGGCCGCTCTACTGCGTAATGCTGTTCACTTAAGCAACTTCAGCCGCGAGGCATTCTTTGTAGCAGCTGCCGAAGGCTGCGTTCGGCTGCGAAGCAGTCGTGAGTCCGGCTGCCATGGTGTACCTGACACACCGCGATTGCTGAATTTACGGCTGCTTCGCAGCC
>NZ_JBFTMN010000031.1:0-29173 GCF_056397005.1 Pseudomonas sp. 05N431 | reverse complement strand
AACTTGCCCTGCGCCGCGACCGCCGGGTGAATGCCATCGGCCTGCATCAGCTCGGGATTCCCGCCGATTCCCTGAAGAAAAAACGGCACCAGCGGGACTTTTTTCTCCTCGGCCAGATCGCTGTAGACCTTCGCGAAAGCCTCGGTGTAGCGCGCCCCATAATTGGGTGGCAGTTGCATACCCAGCAGCAGCACCCTGGCACCGCTGGCCCTGGCGTTGTCGATCATCGACGCAAGATTTTGTTGCAATTGCGTTGGCAGCAATCCGCGCAGCCCGTCGTTGCCCCCCAACTCGAGAATCACCACCTCAGGCTTATGCTCCACAAGCAGCGCCGGCAGGCGCGCCTGGCCGCCGGCACTGGTGTCGCCACTGATGGACGCATTGACCACCGTCTCGGTGAAACCTTCGTGCTTGAGCCGCTGCTCGAGCAACGACACCCACCCTTGCCGGGTATCCAGGCCGAAAGCTGCGCTGATACTATCGCCAACGATCAGGACTGTACCCGCCGCTGCGTTCTGGGCCATGCACATCAAGGCCAGGCCAGCACTCAAAAACCACACACGCATCGGACTCTCCATGGGCGCAAGCATTCTCACTGCGCGGAACCTTAGCAAAGTGGTTCCCAGCGCGGAAGGTGAACTGACCATCCTGCACGAACTCAGCCTGGAACTGAACAAGGGCGACAGTTTGGCCATCGTCGGCAGTTCCGGCTCCGGCAAATCTACCCTGCTGGGTTTGCTGGCCGGTCTCGACCTGCCCAGCAGCGGCGAAGTCACCCTTGCCGGGCAAGCCCTGAGCAATCTGGATGAAGACCAGCGCGCGCGGATACGCGCCGAGCATGTCGGCTTCGTGTTCCAGTCGTTCCAGTTGCTCGACAGCCTCAACGCCCTGGAAAACGTCATGTTGCCGCTCGAGCTGGACGGCCGCAAAGACGCCCGCGAACGCGCCACCGAACTGCTGAGCCGCGTCGGCCTGGGCCAACGCCTGAGCCATTCGCCGCGTCAGCTCTCCGGTGGCGAACAGCAGCGCGTGGCGATCGCCCGGGCATTTGCCGCCGAACCCGATGTACTGTTTGCCGATGAACCCACCGGCAACCTCGACACGCACACCGGCGAGCACATCAGCGATCTGCTCTTCGAACTCAATAAGGAAAGCGGCACGACGCTGGTCCTGGTGACCCACGACGAACGCCTGGCACACCGCTGCCACCGCCTGATCCGCCTTGAAGCCGGCCTGTTGGTCGTCGCCCCTCTGGAGCCTTGATGGCACGTTTGCCGCTGTTGCGCCTGTTCAGCCTCGCCCTTCGCCAATTGCTGCGCGATGCCCGCGCCGGTGAGCTGCGGGTGCTGTTCTTCGCCCTGCTGGTCGCCGTGGCGGCGAGTACCGCCATCGGCTACTTTGGCGCCCGCCTGAACGGTGCCATGCTGCTGCGCGCCACCGAATTCCTGGGCGCGGATATGCTGCTGGAAGGCAGCTCGCCCGCACGCCCCGAACAAATACAATCCGGCAAGGAGCTGGGGCTGCAACACGCGCAAGTGGTGGAGTTTTCCAGCGTCATCGCCACCGACAAAGGCATTCAGCTGTCGGGCATCAAAGCCGTGGACGGGGTCTATCCACTGCGCGGTCAGCTGAAAAGCGCGCCCGCTCCGTTTGCTCCCGAAGAAGCCGGAGGAAGTCCGAAACCGGGCGAAGCCTGGGCCGAGGCGCGCCTGCTGACGGCGCTGGACCTGAAGGTTGGTGACACCATCGACGTCGGCATGAAAACCCTGCACCTGACCCGCGTGCTGACCTATGAACCCGATCGTGCCGGCAATTTCTACAGCCTCACGCCCCGGGTGATGATCAATCTCGCCGACCTGGCCGCCACCGGCGTGGTCCAGCCCGGCAGCCGGGTCAGTTACCACGAACTCTGGCGCGGCACGGCACCGGCCCTGGAAACCTATCGAGAGCTGATCAAACCGGGGCTGGCCGCCAACCAGCGCCTGCAGGACGCCCGCGACGGCAACCGGCAAATCGGCGGTGCGCTGGGCAAAGCCGAACGTTACTTGAACATGGCCAGCCTGGTCGCCGTGCTGTTGTCCGGCGTTGCCGTGGCGCTCTCGGCCACCCGTTTCGCCACCCGCCGTTTCGATGCCAGCGCGCTGCTGCGCTGCCTGGGTTTGTCGCGCCGGGAAACCCTGCTGCTATTCAGCGTACAACTGACTGTACTCGGCCTGCTGGCCAGCCTCAGCGGCGCCCTCCTCGGCTGGCTCGCGCAGTTGGGGTTGTTCGCCTTGCTGGGTGAATTGCTGCCCAGCGATGTACCGCCGGGCGGGCTGCTGCCGGCCGTCGCCGGGATCGGCACCGGACTGGTCGCACTCGCCGGATTCGCCCTGCCACCACTGGCGGCACTGGGTCGCGTTCCACCGCTGCGGGTACTACGCCGCGACATACTGCCGATCCCTTCCAGCACCTGGATGGTTTACGGCACCGCACTGGCAGCCTTGGGCCTGATCATGTGGCGCTTGAGCCTGGACCTGCTGCTGACCTTCGCCCTGCTCGGTGGCGGTATCATCGCCGCACTGGTCCTCGGTGGCCTGTTGCTGCTGGTACTCAACAGCCTGCGTCGTCTGCTGGCCCGTGCGTCCTTGCCCTGGCGCCTGGGTCTGGGCCAATTGCTGCGTCACCCGCTGGCGGCGGCGGGACAATCGCTGGCCTTCGGTTTGATCCTGTTGTCGATGGCGCTGATCGCCCTGCTGCGCGGAGAGTTGCTGGACACCTGGCAAAACCAGTTGCCAAAAAACGCCCCCAACTACTTCGCGCTGAATATCTTACCCGCCGACAAACAGGCCTTCACTGATCGCCTGATCGAACTCTCCGCCCAATCCGCGCCACTGTACCCGGTGGTGCCGGGACGACTGATCAGCATCAACGGCCAACCGGTGCAGGGCATCGTCAGCAAGGACACCGAAGGTGATCGGGCCATCCAGCGCGATCTGAGCCTGACCTGGGCCGCCGACCTGCCCGCCGGCAACAGCATCACGGCCGGTAGCTGGTGGTCAGCGCAACCTACCGGCGACGTACCCGGCGTTTCGGTGGAAGGCAAAGTGGCCGAGAGCCTGAAGCTCAAGCTTGGCGATCATCTGGTTTTCACTGTTGGCGGGGTCAACCGCGAGGCGCAGGTCACCAGCCTGCGCAAGATCAACTGGGACAACTTCCAGCCGAACTTCTTCATGATCTTCCAGCCCGGCACCTTGAAAGACCTGCCGGCCACGTACCTGACCAGTTTTTACCTGGCGGCCGGTCACGACCAACAGATCATCGACCTGTCGCGCGCCTTCCCGGCGGTGACCATTCTGCAGGTCGAGGCCTTGCTGGCGCAGTTGCGCAGTATCCTTGAGCAAGTCACCCTGGCGGTCGAGTACGTGTTGTTGTTCGTGCTGGCGGCCGGCATGGCGGTGCTGTTTTCCGGCTTGCAGGCGACGCTCGACGAGCGCATTCGCCAAGGTGCATTGCTACGTGCGCTGGGCGCCGAACGACAGTTGTTGGTCAAGGCTCGGCGGATCGAGTTCGGCTTGCTCGGTGCGGTCAGCGGTTTGCTCGCCGCACTTGGCTCGGAACTGGTGAGCCTGGTGCTGTACCGCTATGCGTTCGACCTGGCCTGGCATCCGCATCCGTGGCTGCTATGGTTGCCGGTGATTGGCGCGCTGCTGATCGGCGGCGCGGGTGTGTTCGGCACTCGTCGGGCGCTGAATGCCAGCCCACTGACAGTCTTGCGCGAGGGTTGATAAACTTGATGCCTCCTGACCAAAAGAAACCGCAATGAGCCGCTACCGCCCTCCTCGCACCGCCGGCACCGCCCTCATCACCCCCGAGGGCGAAGCGCGGATGCGTGCCGAGTTCCATGAGCTCTGGCATGTACGCCGCCCCCAGGTGACCCAATCGGTCAGCGAGGCTGCTGCGCAGGGCGACCGCTCTGAAAACGCCGAGTACACCTACGGCAAAAAGATGTTGCGCGAGATCGACAGCCGCGTGCGGTTTCTCACCAAGCGGCTGGAAGCACTCAAGGTAGTCAGCGAAAAACCCAGTGACCCGAACAAGGTCTACTTCGGGGCCTGGGTGACCATCGAAGATGAGCACGGCAAAGAATCACGCTATCGCATCGTCGGCCCGGATGAACTTGACCTCAAACTAGGCCTGATCAGCATCGACTCACCGCTCGCGCGGGCCTTGATTGGCAAAGCGCTGGATGCCGAAGTCCGGGTCCAGACGCCTACTGGCGAGCAGTTCGTATATATCGTCGCAATCGACTATCCCTAGCGACCCCTAGCGACGGGTAATCAGCCCTTGGCGCGCAACACGCGTCAGTTGCTTGATCACTTCGGCCGCGTCTTCGGCACTGGGTGACTGGATCACCGCCAGATCAAAGCTGTCGCTGGCAAAACGCGCCAGCGATTCGCCGTCTTCGACAAACTGGATCAGGAACGCTGCCGGGCCGCCGGTACGACGTGGCCAGCCATCGAGATAACGCAGCAGCGTCGGCTGATGATTACCGCCAAGAAGGATTTTTGGATTGCGCTGGGTCAGGTGTGCCGTGATCGGCGCGGGACGTACTGGGGGGCGTAATGCATTCATCGTGTCGTGTCTCTGCCTCAAAAGTCTGCATGGCAGGTGAGAGGCAACACCGAACCAGCGCTTTAGCGGTATTTCGAAGCCTGTTTCAAGCTTCTATCGGTAACTGGATGAGTTACCTGGCGCCCCGCAAGTAGCTGTTTAAATCGGCGCATGGCAAACATCCTAGAGAAGCCGACAGGACAGTGTCAAGAATCTAGCGCAACAAAAAAAAGACCCGCACAAGGCGGGTCTTTTTGTTGAGTCAGAGCGCTCAGCCGCTGATGGCACGGTCTGCCGACAGCTTGCCAGCGCCTTCGATCAGTACGGCGATGCTACCGCCGAGCAAGGCCAGGGCGAATTCATAACCGTTGTTGGCCATGAACAGACCGTTGTGGATGTGCACCGAGAAAATCGCGACCAGCGAGAGGAAGGTCAGCCCCAACGCTGCCGGACGTACCAGCAGACCGATGATCAGCGCCAGACCGGCGAAGAACTCGGTACCACCGGCCAGGATCGCCATCAGATGACCCGGCGCCAGGCCGACGCTTTCCATGTACTGCGCGGTGCCGGCAATGCCATAACCGCCGAACATGCCGAAGAGTTTCTGTGAGCCGTGGGCAGCGAAGATGATGCCGACGAAGATCCGCAGAACGGTCAGGCCGTAGCCGGCGCGGGTGGACAGTACCTTGTTGATCAGAGTGCTCATGCTGTGTCATCCATTGTGGGAGTGTGTTGGTTGGGCGCTATATTAATCAGTAAATCTCATGTTAAAAGCGCAAAAAACCCGCCATAACAATCAGTTTAGTCGATCATTTACGAGAGGCAACTTTCTGCCCCTGAGGCTCCAACGACTCCCGTTCCCGGTCATATGCCAAAAAGTATTTGTTCACACTATTAACATAGCTGACAGGACCCATTCCCACCTGCTCCATGGCAATGCGCTCGACCTGGAAAAACCACTGATTTGGGTTCAAGCCACGGCGCCGTGCTTCGGCACGCATGCCTTGAACACGCTCCGGCCCAATGTTGTAGGCCGCCAGAACGAAGGCCATGCGCTCGCGCTCATTGAGCTTGGGGCTGGCGAAAAACTTGCGACGGATCATCGCCAGGTACTTGGCCCCGGCCTGCACATTGCTGTCCACGGACTGAATGTTATTGACCCCGACCCGCTGCGCCGCCGACGGGGTAATTTGCATCAACCCGGTCGGGCCACCGCCGCCGCGGTTGCTTGGCTCAAGCGCCGATTCCTTGAACGCCAGCGCCGCCAGGTTCAACCAGTCCATGCCCTGCTCGCGGGCGTGCTTTTGCAGGACCGGGCGCAGCTTTTCCAGACGCTGACGGTCGGCGCGGGCCAGCGGGTAGTGAACCTGATACAAGCGTCGGTAAATACGCAGGAACGCCACATCCTCATCGGACGGGGTCTTATAGCCTTGCAGGAAGCGATCGATGCTCGCTCGCAACATCGAGGCATCACGGCGGACGAACCAGTACTCCTTGCCCGGCTCGCTGATGACCACTTGCCGATCGAAACGCAGTTTGGGCAGGATCTTGCCCCAACGCTCGGCAATCGGTTGCTCGACGATGGTCAGGTGAAAAATCCCGCCCTGCACCATCTCCAGCACGTCTTCGACCGCCAGGCTCGGATCGACCCATTCGACCTTGACCGGTGGCAGCTTGCGCAACGCCAGCTTCTGATTGATCTGGTTGATCGCCTCACCGGCCGCGCTACCGGCGGGCAGCGCCAGGGTTTTTCCGGAAAGTTGTTCAAGCCGCGTATAGCGGCGCTCACCCTTGATCCCTACCAGCAGCAACGGCACGTTTGCACCAATCGGCTCGCTGGTACTGATCGCGTGCGCGGACTGCACATCGAGCAACTCCCCCGGAGCTACGAGGTCACCCTCGCCGCGCTGTAACGCGCCGAGCAATTGATCCTTGGCTTTGGGGATGATCTTGAGGGAGATTTCCTGGCCGTCACGGGCATGGCCATTGAGGTACTGTTCGAAGGCTCGTAGGCGATGGTACTCAACGCCAATGGTCTGGCCCTGGACCTCGCCGGAGCTGTTGCGGCTCTGATTGACCAGCACCCGCAGCACGCGGCTGCCGCGGATTTCCGCCAGATCGCGGACCTTGCCCGACTGAACGGCTTCCAAGGGACCCACCAACCGCGCAATGGCCGGCATCGGCAGCAGCATCGACAAGCACAGCACTAGCAAAACCTGGAGTCGTGTCATCCGTTCTCCGGAAAGAATACTGTCCAACGTCTCGATATTTCGAGCCGTGGGTCGACAGAAACAGAGCGCCTGGAGCGCTGGCAGAGTGCGAAAGAGTGCAGCCGCGACGGCCAACTGGCTCGTCGAAGCTCTCTTCCGGCATCAAAAGACAGCTTTAACTCTTTGTAGTTCTTGGTTTTTATTATAAATCTACAGCTCTGGTATGCTTTCCGGCCAAAGGCTAGGGTCACACCATGCAACTCATCGATATCGGCGTCAACCTGACCAACCCCAGTTTCGCCGACAAACACCAGGCGGTACTCGACCGCGCGTATGCCGCTGGCGTCTGCCAATTGGTGCTTACCGGCACCAGTGTCGAAGGCAGTGAACAGGCCCTGGAGTTGTGCCAGCAACTGGACGAAACCGGGCAGCGGTTGTTCTCCACCGCCGGTATCCACCCGCATTCGGCCAGTGACTGGAATGCCGACAGTGCTCAGCGTTTACGCAGTTTGCTCAAAGAACCCAACGTGCGGGCGGTCGGCGAATGCGGGCTGGATTTCAATCGCGACTTCTCACCACGTCCGCAACAGGAAAAAGTGCTCGAAGAGCACCTGGCAATGGCCGTCGAACTGCAACTGCCGGTCTTCCTCCATGAACGCGATGCCAGCCAGCGCCTGCTGGAAATCCTGCGCGACTACCGCGACCAGCTACCGGCCGCCGTGGTGCATTGCTTTACCGGCGAGAAGCGCGCGCTGTTCAGCTACCTGGACCTCGACCTGCATATCGGCATCACCGGCTGGATCTGTGACGAACGCCGCGGCACTCACTTGCACCCACTGGTCCGCGAGATTCCGCATGGGCGCTTGATGCTCGAAAGCGACGCGCCGTACCTGTTGCCCCGCAGCCTGCGCCCCAAGCCCAAGAACGGGCGCAATGAACCGGCGTATCTGACCGAAGTGCTGCGTGAAGTGGCCTTGCATCGTGGCGAAAGCCTGGAAGACGTAGCGGCTCACAGCACCGCGTGTGCGCGAGCGTTTTTTGCCTTGCCGTCGATTACCCGATAAACACAGATCCCTTGTGGGAGCGAGCTTGCTCGCGATTGCGATCTGACAATCAGCGCTGCGCTGAATACTAGACGGTCATCGCGAGCAAGCTCGCTCCCACATTGAATCGGCGGGGGCTTATTGATCCACATCAAAAGTCCCTGCGCTGAATAGCGGCACAATGCTGGCACCTTGCCAATACTGTTTCCGCTATCAGAGAAGACCTCCATGGGTGCCTGGCTTAGCAATATTTCGCTGAAATACAAATTCTGGGCGGTCAACGCGGTCGCCTTCGTCACCACCCTGCTGCTGGTGCTGTATGCCGTGCAACTGGAGCAACAAGCGCGCAGCCAGGCTTCACAACAGTCGGCCATCGCTCAAGCGCGGCTGATCAGCAGCTGGCCGGTCGGCCAGGCCTTGCCTGAAGCCGAACACTTGCTGAGCTTCAGCAAAGGCCAGATTCCCCTGCTGAACCAACAGCCATTGCCCGAGTTGAACAACGCCAACGGCTGGGTCGACATCAATGACATGCCGCTGTTTGGCGAGAACCCGTTGATCGGTGCCGAGGTGCTTTCACGCGCCAACGGCGAGCAGATCGCCGTTTTGGCCTATGGCCCGAGCTTGAGCCAGGTGTTCGGCGAACGATTCGCCAACTACGCGGCAGCCGTGTTCATCCTGATGTTGGCGATGCTTGGTGCCTCGCAACTGTTGATCCGTTTTCTGCTCGCCCAGCTCAACACCCTCAAGGACGTGATGCTGCACGTCGAAAAAACCGGCGACCTGTCGGCTCGCGTACCGCTGGCTTGCACCGATGAGGTGGGTCAGATGGCCAGCGCCTTCAACGCCATGCAGGCCGGCTACCAGCGCGTGGTCAACACCGTGGCCAATACTGCCCGCCAACTGGATCTCGGCGCCGCGCGCCTGGCCGCCAGCATGAACGACGTACGCCACGGCATGCTCGGCCAACAAAGCGAAACCGATCAGGCCGCCACTGCGATCAATGAGATGTCGGCCACGGTCTATCACATCGCTCAACATGCCGGCGCCACTCGCGACCTCTCGCAAACCGCCGACACCCTCGCCGGCAGTGGCCAGGAAGTCGTCAGCCGGGTGCAAAAATCCATCGCCGGGCTCTCTACCGGGGTGCAGCAAACCGCCGAGATGATTCAGCGTCTGGCCGAAGACAGCCAGAAGATCAACGGCGTGGTCAGCGTGATTCACAGCATCGCCGAGCAAACCAACCTGCTGGCCCTGAACGCCGCCATCGAAGCCGCGCGCGCCGGAGAAATGGGCCGGGGCTTTGCGGTAGTCGCCGATGAAGTCCGCAATCTGGCCAAGCGGGTCCAGACCTCTACTGACGAAATCACCAGCATGATCTCCGCGCTGCAAGCTGGTACACGGGATGCGGTGGACTTCATGCAAGAAAGCTCGTTCAAGGCCGATGACTGTGTGCAACAGGCTCAAGAGGCTGGCGCCGCGCTGGCAGAGATCACCGGTGCCGTAGCGCAAATGCGCGAAAGCAACACACAGATTGCCGTGGCAGCGGAACAGCAGAGCCAGGTGGCAGAGGAAATGAACCGCGCGGTGGTGAGCATCCGCGATGTCACCGTGAACACCGTGCAGCAGACGGTGGATTCAGCCAGCACCAGCAATGAACTGGCGACACTGGCGGGTGAGTTGAGCAAGGCGATCGGGCAGCTCAAACTTTGAGGGCGCTATCGCGAGCAAGCTCGCTCCCACATTGGAATGCGATCAAATGTGGGAGCGAGTCTGCTCGCGATAGCGCCAGACCAGTCAACATCAATATTGACCATGACCACCTATCGCACCGATAGCCAACCTTGATTCGCCGCCTGCAATTGCCCCACCTATCCTTCAACCATGTGTTCAACACGGATCGAGGATTACCCCCATGGGCAAACGTCACCCCAACCTTCCCGCCTGGCAATGGCGTGCGTACCCGCAAAACCACCAGCACCCGACCAATCTGGTGTTGCACCTGATTGCCGTGCCGCTGTTCATCGTGGCGTTTCTACTGATCGTTTCCGGGGTGTTCGGCCTGAGCTTTCTGAACGTCGCCATCGGGGTCGTTGGTCTGCTCGCCGCGCTTGGCTTGCAACGCCACGGTCACAGCCTGGAAGCGCAAGCCTCCGAGCCATTCAGTGATCGCAAAGATGCGGTGTCGCGCTTGCTGGTCGAGCAATTCCTGACGTTCCCGCGCTTTGTCCTCAGCGGCGGCTGGTGGCGCGCCTGGCGCAAGCGCCATCACCGCTAAAGGTCTTAGGCGAAAATAGTCACCGTCTGCCGGCTCAGCGCAATCAACTGCCCTTCAGCACTCCACAACGCTGCGGCGGCGTGGCCATATCCGTCACGGGCATGTTCGATTTCCACGAGATATTTGCACCAGTCCAACGTGCTCAACGCCAGCAACGGCTGAACGAATTCGATGGTCCAGGTCAGGGTGCTGCCCGCCGCCGGTTTCTTCAGGTGTGGCAACAATGCCGGAGGCCAGGCATCCACCAGCGCCAGAATGTGCGCCTCGGTGACCGGCTCTTCCTTGACGTCGCCACGCAAGCGAACCCAGCCGCCCATATCCCGGGATTTATTACCGGTGAACGGCAAACCGCCGACACTCCAACGCATCGCCAGATGGCGCATGAACTCGGGCGTCACGCCTTTGATGTAGGGCAGCTCCTGGCAATCGTCCCAGTGTTTCATCTCCGGCGCGGGCGCAGCCACCACCTCGACTTCGGAAGGACGGGAAGCGCCAAAGCTGCCCTGCACCAGAGTCACCACCTGACCGTTCTGCACGGCCCGCCCCAGCACCTGGCTGACCGCTTTGCCTTCGCGCAACACGTCCACTTCAAAACTCACGGGCACACCAGGTTCGACCGGGCCGACAAAGGTGATCGCCAACGAACGCACCGGGCGATCCACAGGGACTTTCGCGCGCATGGCTTCATACTGCAACGCGGCGACCAGACCGCCGAAACTGGCGCGGCCCTGGGCCCATTCCGCCGGAATAGACAGCTCATGCGGCGAACTGCGCACGGCGTCGAGCAAATCGGAAAAGCGCATGTAAACCTCAAGGCTGGGGAAGGATTGAAGGATGTTAACCAGCCAGCAGCGCCTGTACAGCGCCTATTCCGGCCAAAGAGGCTGACAGATAGGCCGATTCCTGCGACGAATACCGATCCGTAGCAGCTGTCGAGCCCGCGAGGCAGCGTTCGAGGACGCAGTCCTCGCCAGACCGGCAGACGCGGTTTTCCTGAAAGAACACATAGCCTGACTTTACGACCGCTGCGCGCTCGAACGCAGGCTTCGCCAGCTGCTACGGAAGGCAATCCGCGTCAGGGTTTGAAGCAAGCCGATATGAGTTTGTCGAGCACCCGATCGGCGCGACCTTCAGCCTTGGTCATGGTTGTTCGCCAGACGGCCACGCAAGGCAGCAAGTCGGGCTCATGCTCGGCACGGGCCAACCATTGCCAGCAATCGTGCCAGTCGCCGAGCGCTTCCTGTGCCGACTTGAGACGCGGCATGGCAGCTGTGGGCAAGCGGTCCAGTTCGGGATAGGCTTCGATCGCATAGCGCACGCGCTTGATCAACAGACGCAGGCGATGGCGGTCATGCGCGGGATCGTGCAGGGCCGCATCCAGCGCTTTCCATTGTTTGGCCAGGCGTTTCTCGATACGCGCACGCAAGCCCTTGAGCAAGCCTTGACGCTGGGAGGCGCGTAAAAAGCGCGGGAAGGCGTCGAGGATCATCAACAGCTGCGCCAGTTCCGGGCTATCAGCCACAGCCGGATAGGCGTGCGCCATTTGCACCATTCGGCGCGTGGCCGCGTCCGCTTGACCGTGTGCCAGCAAGTACGCCGCCAGCACTTCACGGTCGCGCAGCGGCGTGGTCAGGCCTCCGACCCCCGCCGCTGCCGCTTCGAGTTGTTCGACACCGGGCAAACCGCGCAATGGTCGCAGCAGGCTGCGCAAACGGCGAACCGTCGTACGCAAGTCATGCAGCGCTTCCGCGTCGGTACTGGCGCTCAAGCGCGCCTGGCAGGCCAGCAAACGCACTTCCAACCCCACCACCTTGGCCACCAACCGATTCACCAACGCAGACATCGCTCTCTCCCAAGTCGACAACCAGCATCAGATCGCAAGTTTACGCTCATGCTGGCGGTAAAACCGGGTGCCGACATTGCGTCAGATCATTGTGAATTCAACGCCCTGCGCGGGATTCACGAATATAGAAGCGTGCTTTCTCGGCTTTTTTAGTGCAGCCCTCGTAGGCCTCGAACTGCTGCTGGGTCTTGGCCCCGGTCAGCAGCGAAAGCGCCTTGGAGTAACTTACGGTACCGGCGAAACCTTCAGCCTTGGCAATGTCCAGCTCCTGCCAGGCGGCATCCAGTTGACTACCGCAACTGTCGCGGTAAGCAGATTTTCCTGCACAACCGGCAAGCACCAACGCGATCAATGGCAGACAGATCCAGGCTTTCATCAATGATTCCTCAAGGTATAAAAAACAATCGTGCAGGTAAGACGGCCAATGCTGCAAAAAGTGCCTTGGTCCACCCATGGAAACTATAGCGCCCGCAAGAATACTCATGTGCCGTTATTGAGTATCGAAAAAACGACGCTAATGGCCTGACTCAGAGTCAGCATGATTGAAGCACGCCCCTCATTGGGTGCATTGTTGAAGCCTGTTTGATGAAGGGGCGAGTCATGAAAAAGCGTGTCGCATTGGTGCTGGGCTCAGGTGGCGCCCGAGGCTATGCCCATATCGGAGTTATCCAGGAAATCGAAAGACGCGGTTATGACATCGCCTGTATCGCCGGTTGCTCCATGGGGGCCGTGGTCGGCGGCATCTACGCCGCCGGCAAACTCAACGATTACCGCGACTGGATCGAGAGCCTGGATTACCTTGATGTACTGCGTCTGGTGGACGTGAGCTTTCGTCTTGGGGCGATACGCGGCGAGAAAGTGTTCGGGCAGATCCGCAAGATCGTTGGCGAGATCAACATCGAGGACCTGCGCATCCCCTACACGGCCGTCGCTACCGACCTGACCAACCAGCAGGAAATCTGGTTCCAGGAAGGCTGCCTGCACCAGGCGATGCGCGCCTCGGCGGCGATCCCCAGCCTGTTCACCCCAGTCATGCAAGGCAATCGCATGCTGGTCGACGGTGGCTTGCTCAATCCTCTGCCGATTGTTCCGGTGGTCTCGAGCCATTGCGACCTGATCATTGCAGTCAACCTCAACTCGACCAACCAGCGGCACTATCAGTTGCCGGTAATCCAGCGTCCTGCCGCGTTCAAAAGCCGCTTCGACAACCTGATCAACTCGCTCGGTTCACGCCTGCCATTCCGCCGCAAACAGGCCGAACAATTGCTGCTTCTGGAACAGGAAGCACTGCGCAGTGAAGCCGCCGAAATCAACCCCTGGCTCGAATCCGCCGAACCCCAGGCGCAACAACCCGCCGCAGCCCCGGAAGGCGACGGGGCGCCGAAATCCGCCACGGGCTCATTCATAATCGACAACGTTGGCCCGGCCTCGTTGCTGGACTTGATCAACCAGAGTTTCGAGGTGATGCAAACGTCGTTGGCGCAGTACAAGATTGCCGGTTATCCACCGGACATCCTGATCAACGTGCCAAAGCGGGTTTGCCGGTTTTTCGAGTTCTACAAGGCGCCGGAGCTGATCGCGCTGGGACAGGAGATTGCCCGGGATACGCTGGATCGGTATGAGAATGAGCGGGATTGAGAATCTGGAGATTCTCGAGTGACTGTCCGGGCCTCTTCGCGAGCAAGCTCGCTCCCACATTGGTTCGGTGCTGAGCACAAATTGTGTTAACACTGAAGATTCACTGTGGGAGCGAGCCTGCTCGCGATAGCGATTGACCACACAACGCTGGACTACAGGCCAGCCTCATTCAACAGCCGATACCCCACTCCCGCCTCGGTCAGGATAAACCTCGGCCGGGTCGGGTCATCCGCCAGTTTCTGACGCAAATGCCCGACCACAATCCGCAAGTAATGGCTGTCTTCGGTGTGGGTCGGCCCCCAGATGTCCTTGAGCAGTTGCTGTTGGGTGATAACCCGCCCGGCGTGGCGCGCCAGTTGCGCCAGCACTGAGTACTCCTTGCGGGTCAGCGCCACTTCGGCACCGTCCAGCAATACCCGCCGATACGCCAGATCGACCGTCAACGGGCCGAACTTGAGCGCTGCTTCCTGGGCTTCCCCGACTGGAGCCTGCCGCAACAAGGCGCGGATCCGCGCCAGAAACTCCTGAATACCGAACGGCTTGGTCACGTAGTCGTTGGCGCCGCCATCCAGCGCTTCGACTTTCTGCCCTTCGCTGGCGCGCACTGACAGGACCAGCACCGGCACCGTCGACCATTCACGGAATTCGCGCAGCACTTGCTGGCCGTCCATGTCGGGCAGGCCGAGGTCGAGCACCAGCAAATCCGGCTTGTTCAGCGCGGCCTGGGCCAGGCCCTCAGTGCCAGTGCCAGCCTCAAGTACTTTGTAGCCCTGGGAGGCCAGGCTGATGCGCAGGAATTTGCGGATCTGCGGTTCATCGTCAATAACCAAAATGGTCGTGGTCTGGCTCATGGTTTCAAATCAGGCAAAGTAAGTGGCGAGAGAGTAGCGCAGGCAGCGTCAGGCTTCACTTTCAAACCCCGGTTGCTCCTGCAGCGGCAAATGAATGGTGATGCAGGTGCCGCGCCCATCGATACCATCGGCGACGCTGATCCGCCCGCCATGGGCGCCGACCATGCCCTGGCAGATCGCCAGGCCCAGCCCGGTGCCCTGCCCGCCCCGATCACCACGGGCGGCGGTGTAGAACATGTCGAAGATCTTCGCGCGCTCGTCCTCGGGAATGCCCGGGCCTTCGTCACTCACGGAAAAAAACAGCTCGCTGTCACTGGCGCCGGCACTCAGCTGCAAACGGCCATGGGCCGGCGAAAAGCGCGCAGCGTTTTCCAGCACATTCACTAGCGCCTGCTCGATCAATGCTGCATGTACGTAGAGCAACGGCAGCGCGCTCGGCACATCGGTGGTCACCAGCAACGGCGCCAGCACTGCGCGCAAACGGTTGAGTGAACTGCCGACGATATCCGCCGGCGACACCCAATCGCGTGCCAGCTTCAGCGCGCCGTGGCCCAGGCGCGTCATGTCCAACAGGTTCTGAATATAGCGGTCGAGCCGTTCGGCTTCATCACGAGTGCCTTCAAGCAACTCTCGGCGATCCTCCAGCGGGATCGCCTCGCCCAGCGCCAGCAAGCTGTCGATGCTGCCGCGCATGGACGTCAGCGGTGTGCGCAAATCATGGGACACCGAGGCCAGCAATGCACTGCGCAATTGCTCGGTTTCACCATGCAGGCGCGCCGCCTCAAGGTCGTCGGCCAACTGTGCACGGGCCAACGCTTGAGCCAGTGGCTGACTTAATGCAGTCAACAAGCGTCGCCGCTGACCACTGAGCTGCTGGCCCTCTTTCGGACAAACGCCGAGCAAGCCCAACGGCCCGTCTTCGACCGATAACGGCCACCACCACCAGCGACCGAACGGTAACGTGCCGGTGCCCATGCCAGCCGGTTGATCGTGCTGCCAGGCCCAGTCGGCGGCAGCGCTCTCGGCTTCGGAAAACTGCAGCGGGCCACCGGTTTCGACCTTCCAGCCACCCTGCCCGTCACGGTTAACCAGACACAATTGCAGATCGTTCCAGCCGACCAGATGCGCCGCCGCCGCGCTGATCACGGCTTGCCGGTCGGTGGCAGCGGTGAGCTTGCGCGACAGGTCGAGCAGTTCGCTGGTCTCTTGCTGAGTGTCGCGCAAGGCTTCCAACTGTCGCCGCTGGCGGGCCGCGAGATTACCGGTGAGCGCCGCCATCAGCAGGAAGAACAGCAGCGTCAGTACGTCCTCCTCACGTTGAATCGCAAAGGAAAAGGTCGGCGGAATGAACAGGAAATCGTAGGTCAGAAATGACAACGCCGCACACGCCAGCGCCGGCCCGAGGCTGCTGCGTACCGCCACCAGCAACACCGCTGCGAGGAACACCAGCGAGATATTCGGCAGCGGTAAAATACTCGACACCGCCCAGGCCAAAGCGCTGGCCAGCACCGTCGCCAACAGCGCCAGCGCATAGTCGAACCAGACCAACGAATGCACTGAACGCTGGCGCGGTTGATGCTGTTGTTCATCACTGTCGAGGACGTTGATTTCCAGGCCTCGGGCATTGCGCAACAAGCGTGAGGCCAATCCGCCGCCGAACAGTCGACGACGCCAACGCTGACGCGACTGACCGACCAGCAGCAGGCTGGCACGCCGTTCGGTGGCATGTTGAATCAGGGTTTTCGCTACTTCGCCAGCGCGCAGCAGCACCACTTCGCCGCCCAGCCGTTCAGCCAATTGCTGAGCGCTTTGCAGGCGCAAACGCGATTGCTCGTCGCGCACGCTGCCGTTGTCCACATGCACCAGGCTCCACGGCAAATGCCGACGCTGCGCGACCCGACTGGCATGCCGCACCAGACGCTCGGCCTGGGCATCGCCATCGACCCCCACCAACAAGCGACCGCGCACGGCCGGTGCCGCCTGACCCAACTGTCGGTAGCCGCGACTGAGGTCATCATCGACCTGCGCCGCCGCGGTTTGCATCGCCAGTTCGCGCAGTGCCGTGAGGTTGGTTTGGGTGAAGAACGCATCGATCGCCGCTCGCGCCTGCTCCGGCACATAAACCTTGCCATCACGCAGCCGCTCGAGCAGCTCGCGCGGCGGCAGGTCGATCAACAGCAGTTCGTAGGCTTCTTGCAGCACCCAGTCAGGCAGGGTTTCGCGCACTTGCACACCGGTGATCCCGCGCACCTGATCATTAAGACTTTCCAGATGCTGGACGTTGACCGTGGTGTACACGTCGATGCCGGCTGACAACAGCTCCTGAATATCCTGCCAGCGCTTGGCGTGGCGACTGCCGGGGGCGTTGCTGTGAGCCAGTTCGTCGACCAGCACCAGTTTTGGCTTGGCCTTGAGCAGGCCATCGAGGTCCATTTCCTCGAGCATCACGCCACGGTATTCCGAGCGCACCAACGGCAACTGCGGCAAGCCGCCGAGCAGCGCTTCGGTTTCCGCCCGACCGTGGGTTTCCACCACCCCGGCCATGACTTTCACGCCTTGGCGCAGCTGAGTGTGGGCGGCTTGCAACATGGCGTAGGTTTTACCGACGCCAGGAGCGGCACCGAGAAAAACCTTGAGCCGGCCACGACCATCGCGGGGCAAATCTGCTAACAGTGCGTCGGCGCGGCCGGAGTCGCTCATGCTTGAAAGTCTCTGCTTGTCTGTTGTTCAGGTGGTGATTGCAAAACCGTCATCGCGAGCAAGCTCGCTCCCACAGGTTCATCACCGTCCTTGTGGGAGCGAGCTTGCTCGCGATTGGCGGCAGCACAGTCTTACAGCTTTTCCAGCGCGATATTCAACGCCAGCACATTCACCACCGGCGGTCCTACTAACGGCTGCTCGATGTGCGCATCCATCAACTGCTCGACCGTCGATATCGGCAGGTTGCGCGCTGCGGCAACCCGCGCCAGTTGATAGGCAATTGCCGCCGGTGGCAAGTGTGGATCGAGGCCACTGCCAGAGGTGGTCAGCAACGCCAAGGGCACCGGCCCCTGGCCTGGTACCAGCAGTTTGTTGGCATCGTCGATCACCCGGGTCGCGAGTGCCGGATTACTCGGTGCCAGGTTACTCGCACTGCTCGATACGGTCGCAAATGCGCCCGCCGATGGCCGTGGATGGAACCACGCATCACCGACAAAATCCTGGGCAATCAGGGACGAACCGCGCACCTTGCCATCGGCGTCACGCACCAGGCTGCCATTGGCCTGATCGGGGAACGCGACCTGGGCAACACCGGTTACCACCAGTGGATAAGCGACGCCGGTAATCAGGGTCATCAGGACAAGCAGGCTCAAGGCCGGACGAATCATTGTGGACATCATCAAATCCTCAATTCAGGTAAAACGCCGCACCCGGGGCGCGGCGTGCAGCAGTTACACCAAATACAAAGCGGTCAGCAGCATGTCGATCAGCTTGATGCCCACGAACGGCACCACGATGCCGCCCACGCCGTAGATCAGCAGGTTGCGGCGCAGCAGGTGTGCAGCGCTCGCGGCCTGGACACGTACCCCGCGCAGGGCCAACGGGATCAGTCCGACGATGATCAAGGCGTTGAAGACGATGGCCGAGAGAATCGCGCTCTGCGGACTGCTCAAGTGCATGATGTTCAGCACGCCCAGTTGCGGGTAGATCGCGGCGAACAGCGCCGGCAAGATCGCAAAGTACTTGGCCACGTCGTTGGCGATGGAAAACGTCGTCAGCGCGCCGCGGGTCACCAGCAACTCTTTACCGATCTGCACCACGTCCAGCAGTTTGGTCGGATCGCTGTCGAGGTCGACCATGTTCGCCGCTTCGCGCGCTGCCTGAGTCCCGTCGTTCATCGCCATGCCGACGTCGGCCTGTGCCAGAGCCGGTGCGTCGTTGGCGCCGTCACCGCACATGGCGACCAGACGACCGTCGTTCTGCTCGTGACGAATGCGGGCGAGTTTCTTCTCCGGTGTCGCTTCGGCCAACACGTCATCGACACCGGCTTCAGCGGCAATTGCCGCCGCGGTCAGCGGGTTGTCGCCGGTCACCATCACCGTGCGAATCCCCAGCTTGCGCAGCTCGGCGAAACGCTCGCGAATGCCTGGCTTGACCACGTCCTTGAGGTGGATCGCACCAAGCAACTTACCCTCGGCACACACCAGCAACGGCGTACCACCGCTTTGGGCAATCTTGTCGATTTCCCGGGACATCGCCGGCAGTATCTCGGCACGCGTCAGGCCGATGAAGGCCAGCACCGAATCCACTGCACCTTTACGGTAGACACGCCCCTGATAGTCAACGCCGGACAAGCGGGTTTCGGCACTGAACGGCACAACGGTCAGCACCTCGGTGGACGGTTCAGCCTGTGGATAAAGTCCACGCAGGTACTCGACAATCGACTTGCCTTCGGCCGTGTCGTCGGCCAGCGAAGCGAACAGCGCACCTTCCGCCAGCTCCTTGGCACTGACGCCCGGCGCGGCATAGATCGCGGTGCAGCGACGGTTACCGAAGGTGATGGTGCCGGTCTTGTCCAGCAGCAACACATGCACGTCGCCCGCGGCTTCTACCGCACGGCCGGATTTGGCGATCACGTTCAGCCGCACCAGACGGTCCATGCCGGCGATACCGATGGCCGACAACAAACCGCCAATGGTGGTGGGAATCAGCGTCACCAGCAGCGCCACCAGGAACACCAGCGGCAGGTTGCCATTGGCGAAGTGGGCGAACGGCTGCAAGGTCACGACCACCACCAGGAAGATCATGGTCAGGCCGATCAGCAGGATATCCAGCGCCACTTCGTTCGGGGTTTTCTGGCGTTTGGCGCCTTCCACCAGGGCGATCATGCGGTCCAGCGTCGATTCGCCTGGGTTCGCGGTAATGCGCACCAGCAACCAGTCAGACACCAGTCGAGTGTTGCCGGTGACTGCCGAACGGTCGCCGCCAGACTCGCGAATCACTGGCGCGGACTCACCGGTAATCGCCGCTTCGTTGACCGCGGCAATACCTTCGATCACCTCGCCGTCACCGGGAATCATCTCGCCGGCTTCGACGCGAACCACATCGCCTTTGCGCAGGCTGACCGCTGGCACTACCTGAAAGCTGCCATCGGCTTTTTTACGCCGAGCGCTCAAGCCTTCGCTGCCGGCCTTGAGGCTGTCAGCACGGGCCTTGCCGCGACCTTCGGCCAGCGCTTCAGCGAAGTTCGCGAACAGCACGGTGAACCACAACCACAAGGCGATTTGCGCCGCGACAAACGTCGGCACTGCCGGGTCTGGAATCACACACAACACGGTGGTGAGGATCGCGGTCAGTTCGACCACCAGCATCACCGGCGAGCGCTTCAGTTGCCGAGGATCGAGCTTGACGAAGGCTTGCACCAGCGCCGGCCGCCACAGGGCCGAGATCGCGGTTTTCGGTTGCTCGGCAGGTTGCGCCGGCACAGCGTGCGGCGCGGCTTTTTTCGATACACGAACGGGCATATTCATCATCAAATCCCTCAGAAGCCCAAGCTCAAGTGTTCAGCGATAGGCCCCAACGCCAGGGTCGGCAGGAAGGTCAAGCCACCCACCAGCAAAATGGTCACCGTCAGCAACGTCACGAACAGCGGGCCATGGGTCGGGAAGCTGTTCTGGCCAATCGGTGCGGTTTTCTTCATCGCCAGGCTGCCGGCCAGGGCCAGTACCGGGAGGATGTAGCCGAAGCGCCCGATCAACATGCCCAGGCCCAGCATCAGGTTATGGAATGGCGTGTTGGCGTTCAGGCCGCCGAATGCCGAACCGTTGTTGGCGCTGGCGGAGGTGTAGGCGTACAGCAACTGGCTGAAACCGTGGGGGCCGGGGTTGCTGATGGTTCCCGCAGGGCCAGGCAGGCTCGCCGCAATGGCACCCAGCACCAGCACGCCGATCGGCATCACCAGCAAGGTCACCACCAGCAACTGGACTTCCTTGGCTTGCAGTTTCTTGCCGAGGTATTCCGGTGTGCGCCCGATCATCAGACCGGCGAGGAACACCGCGATCAGCACGTTGAGCAACATGCCGTAGAGGCCGGCGCCGACGCCGCCGAAGATCACTTCACCAACCATCATGTTGATCAGCGCGACCATGCCGCTCAGCGGGTTGAGGCTGTCGTGCATACCGTTGACCGAGCCGTTGGAGGCTGCGGTGGTGGTCACTGACCAGAGTACGGTCGCCGTGGTACCGAAGCGTGCTTCCTTGCCTTCCAGCGGTGCGGTTTGTTCGACCGCAACATTGTTCAGGGTCGGGTTCGGCTGGTATTCAGCCCACAACGACACCGCGCCACCGATCAGGAACAGCGCGAGCATGCAGGCGATGATCGCCCGGCTCTGACGCAGGTCCTTGACGTAATGGCCGAAGGTGAACACCAGCGCTACCGGGATCAGGATGATCGACGTGACTTCGAACAGGTTGCTCCAGGCTGTCGGGTTCTCGAACGGATGCGCCGAGTTGACGCCGAAGAAGCCGCCGCCATTGGTGCCCAGTTGCTTGATCGCAATCTGGCTGGCCGCAGGACCCAGTGGAATCACTTGATCCACACCTTGCATGGTCAGCGCATTCACGTAATGAGCGAAGGTTTGTGGTACGCCCTGCCAAACCAGATACAGCGCCAGCAGCAGGCATATCGGCAACAGGCCGTAGAGGGTGGCACGAGTCATGTCGACCCAGAAGTTGCCCAGGGTTTGCGCCGATTTGCGGCCAATGCCACGGCACAAGGCAACCAGCACGGCCAGGCCGGTGGCGGCGCTGACGAAGTTCTGCACGGTGAGGCCGATCATCTGGCTCAGGTAGCTGAGGGTCGCTTCACCACTGTAAGACTGCCAATTGGTGTTGGTCATGAAGCTGACGGCGGTGTTGAACGCCTGCGTCCACTCCTGCCCCGGCAGATTTTGCGGGTTGAGCGGCAAGTAGTCCTGAAACAACAGGATCGCGAACAACAGCAAAAAGCCCGCGAGGTTGAACGCGAGCAACGCCAGGGTGTATTTCTGCCAGCTCTGTTCGCTCTGCGGGTCGACCCCGGCCACGCGATAACAACCGCGCTCCACGGGCCCGAGGATCGGTGTCAGCCAGGTGCGCTGGCCTTCCATCACCTTGTAGTAGAACCTTCCCAGGAACGGTGCCGGAATCAGCACCACGGCGAAGAAGGCGAGGATCAGCCAATAGTCATAACTGTGCATAGCCGCTCCTAGTGCTGATCCGCGCGCAACAGCGCAACCAACAGATAAATGAACAGTCCCACCGCCAACAGCAGGGACACCCCGTCCAGAACACTCATGGAATTTCTCCGTCGTACGGCGACTGCCGCGTGTGGCGCAATTGTCCGCAGGAAGGCTGTAAAGGAACGAGACCGAGGGGTTGGGCGCGGCATAAAGAAAGCGTAAAGAGTGGCTTTATGCCGGGGTTACAGGCCCGGTGATGTTCATCAGGGCCTCTTCGCGGGCAAGCCACGCTCCCACATTTGAAATGCGCTCCACTGTGGGAGCGGGCTTGCCCGCGAAGGCGTCAGAACAGACACCACCGCCCTCAACTGGCGCACAAAAAAAGCACATTCAGCAGCGAACATCCTCGATACGACAGCTTTCTGCGCTTTACGACGCACAAGACCAACATGGCACGCCCACTGCACACGCCCTCCACGGGCTTTCCAAATCGCAGCGGGAGAAACGCATGAACACACAACTCAAACCGACGTTGGGCACCCTGCATTTATGGGGGATCGCGGTCGGGCTGGTGATTTCCGGCGAGTACTTTGGCTGGAGCTACGGCTGGGGCGTAGCCGGAACGCTCGGCTTTCTGGTGACCTCTCTCATGGTCGCGACCATGTACACCTGCTTCATTTTCAGCTTCACCGAACTGACTACAGCGATCCCGCATGCAGGCGGTCCTTTCGCCTACAGTTGCCGCGCCTTTGGCGAAAAAGGTGGACTGATCGCCGGTCTGGCGACGTTGATCGAGTTCGTCTTCGCCCCGCCGGCCATTGCCCTGGCCATTGGCACTTATCTCAACGTGCAGTTCCCCGCCCTCGACCCGAAACATGCAGCGGTAGGCGCCTACATCGTATTCATGGGCCTGAACATCCTGGGTGTGAAACTGGCAGCGACCTTTGAACTGGTGGTCTGTGTGCTGGCGGTCATCGAGTTGCTGGTATTCATGGGCGTGGTCGCCCCGGCCTTCAGCTTCAGCAATTTCGCCCTCAATGGCTGGGCCGGTTCCGATGCGTTTGGTGCACCGGCCATCGCCGGGATGTTCGCGGCGATTCCCTTTGCGATCTGGTTCTTCCTCGCCATCGAAGGCGCAGCCATGGCCGCCGAAGAAGCCAAGGACCCGAAACGGACGATTCCCAAAGCCTATATCAGCGGCATTCTGACCCTGGTATTGCTGGCCATGGGCGTGATGTTCTTTGCTGGCGGCGTGGGAGATTGGCGGACCCTGGCGAACATCAACGACCCGTTGCCGCAAGCGATGAAAGCCGTGGTCGGTGAAAGCTCCGGCTGGCTGCACATGCTGGTGTGGATTGGCCTGTTCGGGCTGGTGGCGAGCTTCCACGGGATCATCCTTGGCTACTCGCGACAGTTCTTCGCCCTCGCCCGTGCAGGTTACCTGCCGACGTACCTGGCCAAGCTGTCACGCTTCCAGACACCGCACCGGGCAATCATCGCTGGCGGCCTGATCGGCATCGCGGCCATCTACAGCGACGGGATGATCAACCTCGGCGGCATGACCCTGACCGCGGCGATGATCACCATGGCGGTATTCGGCGCTATCGTGATGTACATCATGAGCATGCTCAGCCTGTTCAAACTGCGTAAAACCGAACCGAACCTGGAACGGACTTTCCGTGCGCCCGGCTATCCACTTGTGCCGGCGATCGCCCTGGCATTGGCGGTGGTCTGCCTGGTGGCGATGGCCTGGTTCAACGCGCTGATCGGAGCGATCTTCCTCGGCTTCATGGCGGTCGGTTTTGTCTACTTCCTGCTGACAGCACAATTGCGTGCCGATGCGCCGGCGGATGCGATGTTGAGCGGGCTTTGAGCAAGCACTGAAATGATGCTGATGACGTCGCGTACAAGGATGTGCGGCGTCTGCGGTATATCAGGCATAGAATGGAACCACTGCGAAAATTGATCGCTCAAAAGTGGTATGCACGATCGGTTGGCGAAGCCCTCGCCTACTGGCCTGCCCTTAAGGAGAACACCTATGCCCTGGTATGCCTGGTTGATTCTGGTGGTTGCTATCGGATCGATCGTCGGTGGCTTGATGTTGCTGCGCGACACCGCGAACAAAGTGGAATTGACCGATGAGCAACGTAAACGCGTCGCTGAGCGCAACGCCGAAGCGGACGCCAAGGATGCGCAGGATCGTTGACTGGACTGTGGCGAGGGAGCTTGCTCCCTCGCCACAAAAACTTCTCTACTTCTCCCACTCGGCCTTGGCGATGTGCAAACCATGCAGGCCTTTATAGGCCGCCCGCTCAGGCTGGCTCCAGCCTTCGAGCAACGTCTCCTCCAAACGATAGATTTCCACACCCAACGGCCGGCAGACACTTAGCGGATCCTGCGCATTCGGCCCCCACATCGGCAGCGACAAATCGCCTCCCGGGCAGGTCGACAATGCACACAGCAGATCAATCTCGGCGAAAAACTCCAGGTAATCGCCCTTCTGCGCCGGGCAGGCCTTCATGAAGTACATATCGTCGTGGTTGAGCCCCGTGCACTGAAAGATGTTCAGCACGTCATGCACGTCGAACTCGGTCAGACCGTGAGGTAACACAGCGCGGGTCAGGTTCGAATGGCAATGGTGATGGAAGTCCTCACCGGTAAGCATCTTGTTCACATAGGGATCGCAGCGCGTGCCCAGCAGATCGTGCAAACGTCCGCCATGTTCGTCGATGCCATAGTTGGCCAGGCTGTCGTCGGTGATGGTCACCAGCGGGCGCAGAAAGGGCAGGTTCGACCAGAGCCGGTCATGGGTGCTGACGTGAGCGCCCTGCAATTGCCGGGTCCGTGCAGCCCACAGCCGTTCGCGCGGGTCATTGGCATTCCAGACGTTGAAGTCCCCCACTTGCGGGCCCACTGGTGTGGTCACACGGAACACATGCCCCGCCGGCACATGCCAGGCGCGCCCGGTGCGAATCGGCACTTCGAATTGCTCGATCAGCGTGCGCGCGTCCGGTGTATCGCGGATCCGCTCGTAGAAGGCTTTATCGACCTGCAACGCCGAGCCCTTACTGACCTGATAAGCCGCGGGATAGTCTTTGTACATGGCATGAGTCCTCGATCAATGACGGGAAGGATGGTTGAACAACTCAAGCAGTTGCTGTTCGGAATCGTCGAGATAATCGCTCAAGGCGTCGTAAGCGCCGGGCTTGTCGCCTTCGACCAGCAAGTCGTGAATGTGCCGGTCGCGCTCGAGCCAAGGCGCCTGGAAGCGAGACTCGTCAGGCGCCGCACTGAACACCAGACGCAGTTGCGCAACGACGTTGGTAAAGAATTCATCGATCAGCGGACTGCGTAACAATCCGACAATGTGTTGATGAAAACGCAGGCTGTGGGTGCCGACAGCCCGCCAGTCTTCACGCTCACGGGCCAGTTGCGCGGCTTCAATGGCTTCGATCATGTGATCGGATTGGTATTCGCGCAGCGGTCGACTGGCGCTGATGGCCTGTAACTCCAGCGTGCGTCGGACCTTAAACAGGTCGCGCACCTGATCGGCGCCGAGCTGGCGAACCATCACGCCTTTATTTCGGACATAAAGGGTCAGGCCCTCCTGCCCCAAGCGGTGCAGCGCTTCGCGGATGGTATTGCGCGAGGCGTTGTAGGCAATCACCAGATCGCCTTCCACCAACGCCCGGCCCGGCAGCAAACGACCGCCAATGATGTCGGCGCGCAACTCCAGTGTGATCTGGTCTGCCAGGGACAGTCCGCTATTCATGCTCATTGCCTCAGGATTGTTCAACAATCATCGGTCAATAAGTAATCACTATTCATGCCAGTTGCTGTTGTCACGCTGTGTCGAGAATCCAAAGTTGGCTCAGAGGATTCTCGACGTCACTCGCACTTTTATAAAACAGCCCCGGGACTAGCCCTGCCAGCGCTTGAACAGCACGCTGGCATTAACCCCACCAAAACCGAAGCCGTTGGACAATGCGTACTCGATAGCCATCGGCCGCGCCTGACCATGGACGATGTCCACCCCTTGAGCGGCGGGGTCCGGGTTTTCGAAATTGAGGGTGGCGGGCACGATCTGATCGCGTATCGCCAACAATGTGAAGATCGCCTCGATTCCACCGGCGGCGCCGAGCAAATGTCCGGTGGCCGACTTGGTCGACGTCACCGCCACCGTATTGGCCGTTCCGAACAATGACTTGATGGCCGCCAACTCGCCCAGATCACCCACTGGCGTCGAGGTTGCGTGCGCGTTGAGATGCTGGACCTGTGCCGCTGAAATGCCCGCCTGGGCCAACGCCAGCGACATTGCCCGGCGCGCACCGCTGCCATCTTCGGGACCCGCCGTCAGGTGATAGGCATCGGCGCTGGTGCCGTAGCCGACAAGCTCGGCTATCGGTTGAGCACCACGGGCCAAGGCATGCTCCAGGGATTCGATCACCAAGAGACCGGCGCCCTCTCCCATCACGAAGCCATCGCGACCACTGTCGAACGGCCGCGAAGCACGCTCGGGAGTTTCGTTGTAAGCGCTGGACAAGGCCCGGGCAGCGGCAAACCCGGCCAGACTGACCCGATCGATCGCCGCCTCCGCGCCACCGCACACCGCAATATCCGCCTCACCACAGCGAATCAGCCGCGCCGCATCACCGATCGCCTGAACCCCAGCCGCGCAGGCCGTGACCGGCGCACCCAACGGGCCTTTGAAACCATGCTGGATCGACACGTGGCCGGCAGCAAGGTTGACCAGAAACGAAGGAATGGTAAACGGCGACAAACGCCGCGGCCCTCGACTGTCCGTGGTGCGCACTGCATCGGCTATCGCGCCAAAACCGCCCACTCCCGAACCGATGATGGTTGCTGTCCGCTCCTGGGCATTGGCGTCCTGCGCCTGCCAACCAGCCTGTTCCAGCGCCTGACGCGCAGCCTCCATGGCATACATAATGAAGCGGTCCATCTTCTTCTGTTCTTTGGGTGGGGTCGCCAGATCCGGATCAAAACCCGCTTCAGCATCTTGTGCCAGGGTCGGCACGACGCCACCCACCTTGGCCGGTAGATCGGCGCTCACCTCATCCGGTAAAGCCCGCAGCCCGGAGTGCCCGGACAACAGGCGCGCCCAGACCACCTCGACGTCACTACCCAGCGGAGATACCAGCCCCATCCCTGTGACAACCACTCGACGATCACTCATGTCGCAACTACCTCAAGCCGATTCATGGTGCCTCACTTATACCGTGCGGCGGCGGTATGCCTGGACAAATTCGGAGCCATCACATGACGCGCGGTGACGAAGGCGTCCCACTCTCCAGCCTCCGGTAACGAAGGAATGGTGATCAACTCACCCTGATCGAATCCCGACAATGCCGCATCGACCATCTCCCCGGTCTCCATCACCATTTCTGCCGGGATAACACTGGCATCAATCCCTGAACGTTCCCAGATTTCGGTGCGCGTCCCCCCTGGCAACACCGCCTGAACCTGCACGCCCGAACCACTCAGTTCAGTATTCAACGACTGCGTAAGGCTTAGCACGTAAGCCTTGGTCGCGCTGTAAGTCGCGTTGAAACGCTCGGGAATCAGCGCTACCACCGACGCCAGATTGATGATCGAACCGCGCCCAACCGCCGAAAAGTTCGCGGCTGCCGCAGCCGCCAAACGTGTCACCGCCACCACATTGAGCTGAATCATCCGCTCCAACTGATCCGTGTCTGCACTGGCCAAAGAGCCATCGGCGGCGATACCCGCGTTGTTCAGCAGCAGGCTGATTTCGGAATCACTGCGCAGACGCTGCTCCACCGCCAACACATCAGCCTTGAGCGTGAGGTCCGCCTTCAACACCTCGACCTGCACACCATGTTCGGCCCGCAACCGTGTTGCTGCGGCCTGCAGACGTTGCTCATCGCGAGCCACCAGCAACAAGTCAAAACCACGCACCGCCAACCGCTCGGCGTAAATTGCACCGATACCGGATGAAGCCCCGGTGATCAGAGCAGTACCTTTGGACTGAATGGAATTCATAGCTGCGCTCCTGGGAGATAGCTCAAGGATGTTGAATGCCCAGATTCAGGGAACCTGTACGGGCGACGGTTTTATTATAGGCATAATCCAGACGAAATATGACAGCCGTAATTTTACTATCCAGACAAAAGGCGGAATTGCTCCGCCTCTCTGGAGGAACCGAACCTCGGAAACAAAAAAGGCCGGTCATTGACCGGCCTCTGGCACTAGCTTCTACGAATCAGTTCACCCCAAGCTTGTCGCGGTTCTTGTCCAGAATCGCCTTGCCGATGCCCTTGACCTCCAACAACTCGTCCACTGACGCAAACGGCCCATTACTCTCGCGATACGCAACAATCGCCTTGGCCTTGGCCTCACCTACCCCGGTGAGCTCCCGCTGCAGCGTCGTTGCATCTGCGGCATTGAGATCGACTTTTGCAACCTCCCCGGAAGGTGCAACCTGCACTTCCAATGGCGCGGTTACGGCCTCGACTTTGGCCGCTGGCGCAGCAATAGCGGTAATCGAGGCGCTGGTCAGCAGGGCAAAAACCAGAGAGTAGAAATAGCCTGTACGCATAAGTGACGCTCCATGACATCGATAAGTAAGAAGCAGCTTTTCCGAAGCTGCCTCCCAAACCTAGGTCATGCTGTGAGCCTGTCAAAAATGTATCAGTTACAGGGTGTGTAACAATCAGGGCTCGAGGCGGCGCTGCTGGTAGATCCAGTCGACGATATCGCCATCCGGAGCGTAACCGCTGACGGTGTCGCGCAGCAGTTGGCGGACCCGCGAATAATCGTCCCGCTCAATCGCAGACAGCAACTCCGTCAACTTGCCCTTGAGCACTTCCCAGGGCAGCAAATCTTCATTGGCCGTCATGATCATCGGGTGCTGAGTCGCCGCCACGTTGTCACCGATCAACAGCTCTTCGTAAAGCTTCTCGCCTGGACGCAGCCCGGTAAATTCGATGGCAATGTCGCCGTGAGGATTTTTGTCCGAACGGACACTCAAACCCGACAAGTGAATCATCTTCTCCGCCAGCTCGACAATCTTCACCGGTTCGCCCATGTCCAGCACAAACACATCACCGCCCTGCCCCATCGAGCCAGCCTGAATCACCAACTGCGCGGCCTCGGGGATGGTCATGAAGTAACGGGTGATTTTCGGATGCGTGACCGTCAGCGGGCCACCGGCCTTGATCTGCCTGTGAAACAGCGGAATCACCGAACCGGAAGACCCGAGCACATTGCCGAACCGCACCATGGTGAACCGGGTTTTATTGACCCGGGACACGTTGGTCTTGTCGCCAAACATCACCGGCGCCAGCTCACGGCTCAACGCCTGCAACGTCAGTTCCGCCAACCGCTTGGTACTGCCCATGACATTCGTGGGCCGCACGGCCTTGTCGGTCGAAATCAGCACGAAGTTCGCCACACCGGCCTGCAGCGCGGCCTGTGCGGTATTCAGTGTGCCGATCACATTGTTCAGAACACCTTCGGCAATATTGTGCTCGACCATCGGCAC
>NZ_JBFTMN010000030.1:0-37701 GCF_056397005.1 Pseudomonas sp. 05N431 | reverse complement strand
GTCTGCCAGACCRCCCGCGTCACCGGCCCGGCCGGCGAAGAGATCTACTGCGATGAATATGGTCGCGTCAAAGTCGAGTTTCACTGGGACCGGGCCGAACGCGACAGCGAAAAAAGCAGTTGCTGGCTGCGGGTTTCCTCCAGCTGGGCTGGGGAGCATTTTGGCGCGGTGACCATTCCGCGTATCGGCATGGAAGTCCTCGTCACCTACCTCGAAGGCAATCCCGATCATCCGCTGATCACCGGTTGCCTGAGCAACAAAGTCACACCTGCACCCTATCCCTTGCCCGAGAACAAAACCAAAACCGTACTGCGCAGCCACAGCTCGCCCAGCACGGGTGGTTACAACGAACTGTCGATCGAAGACCGCGCCGGGCAGGAGCTGATCTACCTGCGGGCCCAGCGGGATCTGGAGCAGAAGGTCGAAAACGACAGCCGGCTGGAAGTGGGTAACGAGCGCCAGGAAACCATCAAGGGCGACAGCATTACGGTGCTGGGGGCTGAAGAGCATCGCACGGTCGCGGCGGATCGCAAGGTCCAGCTCAAGGCTAACGACTACTTACAGGTAGCCAGCAGCAGCCATACACGGATCGGCAAAACCCTGGTGATCGAAGCCGGTGAGCAGGTGCACATCAAGGCCGGTACGCACCTTGTGATAGAGGCGGGTGAGAGCCTTTCGGTGAAGGTCGGCGGTCAGCACATCGTGATCGACGCTGACGGTATTTTCAGCAGTACCGCGATTGAGGTCGGTGGTTCTCCCGTGCCGGCTATGGCCGCACATGCATTGCTGCCGGGGGCAACGGCGGGCTTGTTGGCATCCGTCGCGCCCGCGCCACTTGAGGACGAAGCGTCAGGTGAACTGGAGGAAGAGGAAGAAGAAGTCGAGCTGGAGGGGATTACCTTGCGGATCGGCGTGTTCTTCGATGGCACCGGCAATAACCGGTCCAACAGTGAAATGGTCGCTGGGTGCTATGCGCGGGATGTGGGTTTGGAGGAGCAGGCGGAGGACATTCGGCAGTTTTGTCAGGCCCATGGGTATGACGGCAAGGGGGGAGCGCCGGATAACAGTTATGGGAATGACAGCAGTAATGTGGCGAAGCTGTATGACCTGTACATCAATGACAGTGAACGGTTATTGGCTGATGACGAAACCATCGGGTACATCCCCGTTTATCTGGATGGCATCGGTACTAGCAGTGGTGAAAAGGATTCAATTTTTTCACAAATGACCGGCGCAGGTACCCAAGGTGTATTGGCAAGAGTTAAGCAAAGCCCGGCAAGCATCCTTCGTGAAGTCCGACAATTCGAATTGGCAAACCCCGACCGGAAAATTGAGTCTATCGAGTTTGATATCTTCGGCTTCAGTCGGGGCGCCGCTGCCGCGCGACACTTTGCCAATGAAGTATTGAAAGGAGAACAGAGCTCATTGGCCACGCTGCTGCCAGCCAACTCGCCACTGTTCGTCGAGGAGTTTGCCTGGTGCGCCAACACCGATGTGTCCATCAACTTCATCGGTATCTTCGACACCGTGGCTGCCGTCGCGAGCGTTTCCAGTGGCGGCATCAGCGTCCACGACGCCAACAATCCCGGGGTCAACCTGTACCTGGCGCCGGACCTGGCCAAAAAAATCGTGCACCTGGTGGCGCGGGACGAGCGTCGCCACAACTTTTCGCTCAACAGTGCCGGCGCTGCCGATATCGTGCTGCCGGGCGCCCACTCGGACCTTGGCGGCGGTTATCTGCCCCGCGTCCCTGAGCGGATTCTGCTCAGCAAGCCATTCCGCAGCACCGAGGATGCTCACGTGTCCCCCGTGAGATCCATTGCCCATCGCTGGACCCAAACCGAGCTGCATCGCCTTCAGGATCAGCTCAACCTTCATGATCTGCCATTGCAGGTGCAAACCTGGGTACTGGAGTTTGAACGCACCGTCAAAGGTGACAGGGAAAAGTGGCAGCATGTGCATGCGGCGGTCAGTAGCCATCGGGAAGTGCGTAATGAGCTGGCCCTGATTTACCTGCGCATCATGCGAGAGCTGGGGGCTAGGCACGATGTACCTTTCCGCTCTATTGACGAAGATGATCAAAAGTACGCGCTACCGGTGGAGCTGCAACCGATCGCTCAAAAACTGATGGCTTATGCGCTGGGCGAAACCCGTCGCGTGGGTTTGAGCCTGGACGAAGAGGCTTTGCTCGTTGGGCGCTATATCCATCTCTCTGCGAACTGGAACGCCGCCAAAGGCTTCAACAACAGCGATCTGGATATCGTGTTCATCAATCGTCCCGCCGAAAACCATGTTCGCGTGGTGCACCCGAATGCGTAGGCGCTCATCCATGTTCAAAACAAGCTTTACATTTTTATTCGCGTTGTTGTTGGGAGGATGTGCCTATAGCGAGCACAGATCATTACCCTATGACGATTGGAGTCTCAGATTTTTTTCGCCCGACTACATGGAGGTCTGGATCGAAACGGCGGATGTCGTTGATATCAATGAGCGTGTGTTTCGAGGTGCAGGTAGCGGAATCCCCTCGACTGGCTATCCCCGGGGGCGAAGTAAAGGCATACCGGCTCACTTCAAGGGCGATGCAAAGGGGTGGTTTAAACATCCAGTAGGAAAAGGTCGATATGTAAGGGGAGCTGATCTACCACGTTTGGTCTACGTGCGCTGGCAGTCCATGGCCGAACCGCAGACGTATGAAGCGTACATCGAGATCCCCGAATCGGCGCGAAACGCCATGCTCCAGGGTGAAAAAACTTTCTGCCGCGCAGACGGTAAATGGATAACGGATTACCGAGACATGCTGATAGTAGGCTTGGCGCCTGGAGGAATCGCCAAGGTATGGCTGGGCGGTCAATGTTTATTGTCGACCGAAGTCACCCGCGTACAAGGCACTATTAACCCCGAAGGCCCCTACGGGGGCACGTCCAACGGAAAACATCGGCCCCTGTCTGAAGAGTCCAAAGCCTACATCGAGAAATTCGGCATCCCCTATGGAAGCTGGTAGGGATGCAAATTGGCGTTGAGCAGAATGGCGGATAACCTGCAGTTACTGGTGAAGCGAGCGCTGGATCACTTGCCAGCGCAGGAGATGGCGACGCATAGCGCCAAGATCATCCCCACGCAACACGTGGGGATGCTCAACGCCCTACAAAAACTCAATCAAACGTTCGGGCAAGGTACCGGTGCCCAGTCGCCCAGGTCCGGGTTTTTGCACATGCTGTTGACCTGAGTGGTGCCTGCGCTGGCGACTTGCTTGCTTTCGGCCTGTTTGGCTTGTGCGGTCTGCAGGGTTTTCTCGGTGGTGACCGCTTCTTGCGGCACGGTTGGCAGTACCGGTTTTTTCACTGGTTTCACCACTTTTTTGCTCTTGGTCGGGGTCACGGCCGGCGTGGTTTCGGCGGTCGCCACGGTGACGACGTCGGTGCGCTGCACGCCAACCTGCTGCAGGTCTTTTTCGTAGGCCTGGGTGTAGTTGTTCAGGTCTTCGCTGGCTTTACCGTTCACCGCGACGATCAGGTCGTTGGACTCTTTGAGGCCAGAAACAATTTCTGCCAGACGCTTGCGGCCCTCGATGTCGTTAACGGTTTTGGCTTTGCGGTCAGCGACCAGTTTGGTGAACGCGCTCTGGTAGCACTGCTGGGACGCCTTGGCGTACGCGGTGCTGCGGTCGATGTCGGCGGCGCGTTTATTGACGTCGGAGGCGTAGGACGCGATGCGCTGGTTGTCATCGGCGATCTGCTTCTGGCGCTCGTTGTAGTAACCGACCGCGCCGCCCGCCAGGGCACCGCCCGCTGCACCGATGGCGGCATTGCGGCCACGGTTCTGGGAATCGGTCAGGGCGCCCAACAGTGCACCGCCGACAGCGCCGACAGCCGCGCCGGTAACCACCGACTTGGTCATGTTCGAATCGGTGGCGCGCAGATGCTGCACCGGCTCGTAGCAGTTCGGGTAGTACTCGACCTTGGTGCTCGAGGCAACCTTGGAAGTCGGTGACGTGGCGCATCCAGTCAGTACAGTGCTGAAGCCGACGGCAATCAGCAGCAAATGACGCTTGGAAACTGAGGCAAAAGGTTTACGAGAGGAAAGCATAATAATGTTCTCTTTTAAGGTTTGACCTGCTCAGCACAGCCCACCGCCGTCTGAGTCCCTTCCAAAGCTCGCTGTACAACAAACGATCAAGACCGCTGAGCGTTCGATGCGAGCAACTCCTTCAATATCGCCGCCGGGTCGGCTCGTCGTTGCTGACGATAATCACCGACATGGCGAACGAATAACGTCGCGCGCGCCACCAGGCTTTTGCCCAGTACCGGCTTGCGCTCCAACTCTTCCTTGATGCGTTGAAACTGCGCCTGGATCACGGCATCGGTGTAGCGCGTGCCAGTCGCCAGGTTGTCGATGTAGATCGCCACCGCGCCGTCCAGCGCGCTGCGGCCGTTGTCGATAGCCACGGCGAACAGCTTGGCGCTGGCCTCGTCCTTGGCGTCCATGGCCTGCTGACGACTCTTCTGCAAATTGGTCAGGCGAATGTTGTAGTTGTTGACGGTCTCGGCCACCAAGGCCGCCGACTGAATCAGGTTGCCGGCCGCCTCCTCGCGCTGTTGGGCGATGAGCGAGACGTTGCGCTTGAGCTCTTCGTTGACCAACCCCAACTCGGCTTGCAGACGTGGATCAACGCTGGCGGCAATGATGCTGTCCAGGCGTTTGGTCGGGTCCTGGGCGTCGTCGATGGCATCGGTCAGCGAAGCCAGCCGGCCTTCTTTCTGCCATTGGGCAAACAGTTCCTTGTAGCGCGAACGGGGCGCCGACAACGCGCCAACCGCGACCCGGAAGCCGGTGGTTTCGTTGTTTTGCTCGGTGCCGTCGGCGGCGAACAGCGGGTACTCACGACGCATCCCGGTGAACAAGGTGCCCTCGCCTTCCAGGTAATTGCCGCCCTTGACCACGAAGCCGCCGTAGGTGCCCTGGCGGCGTCCGGCGTGTACCAGCTGGAAGGACTCCTGAACCATCTCGGCGGCGTTGCCGATCACGTCGAACAGGCCGATGGGGTTTGGCAGTTTGGTACCGATCGGCATCAACCGCGCGGCCTGACCGGTGCCGCCGGCGACCTGATTGAAGACCGCCCAGTCCGCCAGTGGCCCATCGCTTTCGCTGCCGTCCAGGCGCCGGGGAAACAGACGCCCTTCCAGGTCCTGCCGGCTGACAGCTTGCCCGCCACGGGCAGCGAATTCCCATTCGACCTCGGTTGGCAAGCGCACAAAACCCAGCCCGCCCTCTTCTGCCGAGGTGCCGCGACCGCTCACCGGCAGTAGGTCCTTGTGGTATTTCATCAGCCAGGCGCTGTACACCGCCGAGAAGCGTTCGGCCTCGAATCGCGACAGTTTCACCTTGGGCAAACGCCCGGCCATGCCTTGGGGAAGCTCGGCTTGCAGGGCTTCGCAGGCCGGCGCCGGCTCGCCGCTAGCCAACGATTGTGCCTGGGCCATGACCTGCGCGTATTGGCGGGCGGTGACTTCGTATTTGCCGATGAAATAGAACATCGGTTTGAGCGGAGTGTTGGCGTCGGTCTTGGGCATCAATGGGGTGATGCTCTTGCTCCAGTCCTTGGGCAGATCTTTAAGGGTGAACTGGCCATTGATGAAGTCCCGGCGATAACCGGAAATGAACGACTGCTGATAACCGGCCTCGCCTTCGCTGAACGGGTAGCCGAGGCTGATCTCGCGATCGTCCAGACTGCCCTGGGCCAGGATGTAGACGTAACGGAACACCATCTGCCCTTCGCACGGCAGCGGCAGGCTGACGTCATCGGGCAACGGCTTGGGGTTGTCCAGTTTGTCGGTGCCGTCATCAGCCCAGACCATGCCGGCCAGGCTCAGCGCCATGGCGGCGCCCAGTAACTTATACATCTCGGATTCCTTCACACGCCTGGATACGCACCACTCGCCAGCCACCACAGACCGCCGCCACGGCGCTGACGCCAAACACTGCCGCCAGGGCCAACGCGTAGTGACGCGCCAGCAGATGGCTGGCGTACTCACCCGGCATCTGCACAAATAGATGGTTCAGGCCCGATTGCGCCAGGCCATACAGCCCGGCGCTCAACAGGGCGGCAAAGCCGGCGCTGTACAGTGCCTGTATCACCACAAACAACAGCAACGCCGCCGTGGAAAATCCCAGCAGACGCAACACCGACAACTCTCGACGCTTACGCTCGACCGCCGCCAGCGCCCCGGCAAAAATCGCCGCGAACGCTCCCGCCAGGGCCAATCCGGCGATGATCCAGAACACGATCGACAGGTTGCGGCTCAGCGATTGCACCTGGGCGATGGCCTGGGCCTGGGTCGAAACCAGCAGGTTCTGCGCAGCGAAGTACTGGCGCAGCAGCTCGACATCATTGAGGCTGCGGGCGTACAGGCGAAACGCCGGATACACCCGCTGCTCCGGCACACCCACCGCAACACCTGGCCAACCAAACACAGGCACGGCGCGACCGTCCCGGTAATCTTCAGCCGCTTCCAGTAACGTCAATGGCGCGAACAACCCGTCCCGGGCGAAGGCTTCCAGCGGCAGCACGTGCAGCACCTGGACACGAGTGCGCTGCGCCTCGCCATGCCCGGCCACCTGCCGACCGAAACTGGCCTGCAGCCAATCACCAGCCTTGACCCCGAGTTTTTCGGCGGCGGTCTGGCTCAGCAGCACCTGATCCAGCCCTTGAGGCATCGGCAGACGGCCGAGCAAGGGATCGTTGTCGGCGGTGGGGATCATTTCGACGGTCACCGTCGAAACGTCAGCGGTCAGATCCGCCGTCGCGGCAATCTGCCGGGTACGTGGCAAGGCGAACGCCACATCACTGCGCCGGCTCAACTGTTCGATAAACGCGGCACTGAATCGGCCGCCACCCAAGGGAATGATTTCCCGGGTGGCCGGGTCGTTTTCCAGGCGTTCGGTCAAACTGCTGACCAGGCCGAATTTCAAGCCGAACAGCACCAGCAGCGGCGCGACCACCGCCACCAGCGCCAGTACCGAACAGGCCGACAGCCACGCATTGTTGCGGTAATCCTGCCAAGCCAGCGAAGCCATCAGCGCGCCACGCATCAGCAAGCCTCCCCGAGGATGGCGGTGACACCGCCATCGACGTCGCGATGACAACTGATGCGTCGCACCTGCAAACCGCTGGCGCGGGCAAGTGCCTCGTCGTGGGTGGCAACGACGCAGCACACGCTGTGTTCACGAGCCTGGGTCACCAGTAACTGCATCACCCGTTCCGCGTTGAGCGGATCGAGGGCAGCGGTCGGTTCGTCGGCCAACAACAGGCGCGGCCCATGGGCCAGGGCGCGGGCGCAACTCACCCGCTGCCGTTGGCCGACGGACAAGTCGCACGGTCTTTTGCCCAGTTGATCAGTGATATCCAACGCCCCGGCCAGACGATCCACGCTGCCGTCGTCTTTCAAACCGAGCAGTTGGCGCGACAGGTCGATGTTGCCGCGCACGTCCAGAAAATCCAGCAGGCCACCGGTTTGCAGCACGTAGCCCAAGTGCCGGCTGCGCAGATCCGCCAAGGCACTTTGCGCATCTGCGCACCACAGCCCGGCAATGTCCGTCGTGGTTTGGCCGGACGCAAAATCAAACTGCCCGGCCTGGTCCGGAGCCAGCACCAGCGCCAGCAAATCGAGCAACGTGCTTTTGCCGCAGCCACTGGGACCGACCACCGCCAGTTGTTCACCGGCACGCAGTTGCAGCCGTGGAATCACCAGGCTGTAGCGCTGGCTGCCGGCGCCCCGGCTTTTGTGCACCGCGCTCATGTTCAGCATCACGGCAGCGTCGACAACGGAACGCGGTACAAGGCATCACCCGGTTCGGCATCGCCGAAACGCACCCAGTTGGCCAAGTCGTTATGGAAGGTTTCGTAGAGGCGGATTTTCGAGTCCAGTTCGTCGATAAAGTCCTCCTGCTCGGCCACGCTCAGCGAAAGCCACAAATCCTGGGTCATGTTTAGCGACTTGCTACGGTAGGGCAGCCCTTCCAGGTACTCCCCCAGAACCCCGCCGTCGGCCAGATTGCCGCCCTTGCGCAAGGCCGAGGGATCGCGGCTCATGTAGGCACTGGCGCTGGCGATTTCCTGGAAGAAATTCTTCGGCGAGGTCTGGGTCTTGCGGGCGGCGTCGACGATCAGTTTCAGCGATTGCTGCAAGTCGTTGAGCTGCAGCTTGGTCAGCATCACGCATACCTGGAACGCCGGCAGGGCCGGGTTGGTCAGGTCACGGTCGGCGGTCCAGGCGCTGACCAGTTGTGGCGCCTGGCTGGCGGCTTTACGCCCCAGGAAGTCCATGTGCATCGCGTAGCCGACGGCTGCTGATTTGTCGGTCAGGCTCGGCGTGGCGCTCAGCAGCGGCACGGTTTGCGGCGTGTTGCTGCGCACCTGATGCACCAGGTCGGCAAACACCGAACCGATCTCGTCCACCCGCTCACCCAACTTGCGCACATCGGCGCCCGGTACCGGAATGTACAGGTCGCCGATCTGCGGGTTGGCGTCGGCGGTCAGGGTGCGATATTGGCTTTGCGCACCGGCGTGGGTTTTCTTGCCAGCGTCGCTGAGCAAGTGCAAGGCGTAGATTTTGATCTGCTTGCCTAGCGCGGCCTGACGTACTTCGGCCTCGTTCATTTGTGTGGAGGCATACGGGTCGTTCTTGCGCAGGGCGCCAGCATCGGTGATCAACAGAATCAAGCGCCCACCATATCCGGACCAATCCATGCCCTCGACCGCTTCCATCACACCGGCAAACGCATCTTCGTTGAACGAATGGCTCGAGACCGTGGTCGCCTTGACCTGCCGCGCCAAGTCCATGAAGCGTTGTGGGTCGCGACCCTGCTCCAGGGTGATCAAGGTTTTAGCGACGTATTCCAGACCCGGTGTTTTCTTGATGCTGTTGCGAAACCCCACCAGGCCGAAGCTGACGCTGTCCTGCTCGCCGCGCTCGGCGATGTGGGTTTGCAGTTGGTGTACCACGTCGCGGACCTGATCGATGTAGGGCTGCATGGACACGGTGGTGTCGACGACCAACACTACGGCGGTGCGAAACGCGTCGGCATTGGCGGCACTGACCGGGGTGTTGCCGGCAGTGGTCTTCGGTGCATTGCCGGGGTCGATGGACGCCACATTCAGCAACTGCACGGGCTGGCCGTTTTCATCGAAGCTCTCGCGCGAATCGAAGATCGGCAACAGGTAGAACTGGTTCTGCGGTACCGCGCTCGCGGCCGGTTCCAGGGCCAACACGTGTTGATTGTCTTCGTGGTTCTGCTGGGCCTTGAGCAGCAGGTTTTTTGCCGCTGACGGGTCGGCCAGCAGCTTCTCCACGTCGCCGGCCTGACGCAGAAACATCACCGGCGCCCGGCCGGAGCGTTCGGTGAACTTGAGCACCAGGCTTTGCTTCCAGTCGCTGACCTGCTCGGCCGACAACCAACCGTCACTGCGCCCGTCAGTAGCGGCGCCGACACGCAGCCACGGGCTACCGGCCACCTCTTTGCGCTGATAGACGTACAGCACGGAAAACGCCGGCAAGGCCTTGTCGGGTGTAGCTCCCGGCTCGCTGGCAAGCTTCGCTCCCGGCTTGCTGAGCACCCGCTGGAACAAGGTTTTTTTGCCGGCCATCAGCAGCGGACGCTGACCATTATCGACTTCTGTCGCCACAGGGGGGGTCATCGGTGGCGCCACGGCTGGCGGCGGTGCTTTGACTGGAGGCGGTGAAACCACTGGCGCCTTGGCGTCCGCCTCGACGTCACTGGACAGCCACCAATAACCCGCGCCACCCAAGGCCAGCACCACGGCTACCGCAACAGCGGCAAGCGCGAACACCGGCCCCTTGCGCTGCGCCGAGGCCGGGGATTGCGGCGTCGACTTCACCGTCGGTGCAACAGGCCTGGCTTGAGATTGTGGCTGCGCGGGGCTGGTCGGAATGTCGATGGACACCGGCGTCAGCCCCGCCAGGTCATTGCTCACCGGAAGGGGCAACGGCCGGATTGTGGTTGCTTCAACCGATTCCCTGGGCAGATTATCCAGCGCCTGCAACAACGCCTTTGCATCCGGGAAACGCTCGGCCGGATCCTTGGCCAACAGCTTGCGCAGCACCTCTTGATAACGACCGTGGTGCACCGGCAGCTCCGGCAGCGGTTCGGTCAAATGCGCCAGGGCCGTAGAGAGCGCGTCGTTGCCGGTATACGGCAGTTTGCCAACGAGGATTTCATAGAGCACCACGCCCAGGGCATAAAGATCGGCCCGGCCGTCAATGTCCTGGCCGCGCGCCTGTTCCGGGCTCATGTAGCTGGGCGTGCCGACGGCGAAACCCGCTTGGGTGAACTGAGTACGGTCGTCCAGCGACTTGGCGATGCCGAAGTCCGAGAGCACCGCCGTGCCATCGGCGCGGAACAGAATGTTCGCCGGTTTGACGTCGCGATGAACCAGTCCCAGCCCATGGGCATAGCCCAGCGCCGAGGCGATCTGGCGGACGTAGATCAGGCCCTGCTCCGGCGTCAGGCCGGCGGCGATGCGCTCCTTGAGCGTGCCGTTGGGCAGGTATTCCATGGCCATGTAATACAGCTCACCGACATTGCCGATGTCATGGATGGTGACCGTATGCGGGTGAGACAGGCGCGCCAGGGTTTTGCCTTCGCGCAGGAAGCGCTCGCAGAAACTCGGGTCGGCTGCCAGCGCGGCGGCCATGACCTTCAACGCCACCTTGCGCTCCAGCGAGCGCTGGGTCGCCAGGTAAACACTGGCCATGGCGCCTTCGCCGATTTCACCTTCGATGTCGTAGCCCGGGATCAACATGTTCGCAGTGAGGTTCATGAAGGCACCTTCACGACGATGACGGTGATGTTGTCCGGACCGCCCCGCATCAGACCCAGGGACACCAGGCTGCTGGCAATTTCCCCAGGTTCGTCGTGGCCCAGTACCTCGCGGATCTCATGATCTTCAACGGTCTTGTTCAGCCCGTCGCTGCACAACAGGTAACTGTCGCCGGGCTTCAACAGTAACTCGACCATCGCCAGCTCCAGCTGTGCCTGTACCCCGATGGCGCGGGTGACAATATTGGACCGCGGGTGTACCCGGGCTTCGGCTTCACTGAGCAAGCCGCTGTCTTGCAGATCCTGGACGTAACTGTGGTCTCGCGAGATGCGTTTGAGCCGGCCGTCACGCAGGCGATACAAGCGGCTGTCGCCCGCCCACAGGCACACCCCGCGCAAATCACGCGCCGCCAGCACCACCACCGTGCTGCCCATCATGGTCACGCCGCGGTTGGCAGTTTCTTCACGCACGGCGGCGTTGACCCGCAGCAGATCGGTTTTCAGCGCCGAGACGTATTCATCCAGCGAGCGACCCACGGCAATGCTACGCAGACTGTCGACAATCAGACTGCTGACGTAGTCGCCCGCCGCGTGCCCGCCCATGCCATCGGCGGCCACCCACAGGCCTTTTTGCGGCAGGTCCAGGCAAGCGTCTTCGTTAACCTGGCGGACCATGCCGACATGGCTTTTGCTTGCAGACTTGAGGATCCTTCCAACGCTTGAACACATCTACACAACACCTTCTTGGCCGAGCAAAAATTGCGCAAAATCAGCGGCGGCCGGCAGGCCCTGGCACCGCAATAAACCGGGAGCGATGCGCTCCGAGCCCTGGCCCCACCACACACTGGCCCCTTCGCAGGCCTGTTCGGCGAGGGCGATCATTCGCGCCTGCGGATCGGTGACATCAAAGCGGTGCAGACCGGCAAAACGGCTGCTCCGGGTGCGCCGCAGGTACGTCGGGCTACACAGCGTCTCCAGCCCTGCACCGAAGGCTTCGAAGCTCGCCTCCACGCTCAAGGTGCTCAACATCAATTGCTCGACCTGTTCAAACCAGGCATCCGAACCGCCGACCACCGATGCCGGATCGGCGTCGTGTTCCAGCAGCACCGCGACGGTCAGCGGAAAATACCGGCCCACCCGATCGACGCTCGGCATCACCACCCCCACGGCGGCCTGCGGCCCACACACACCGGGCGCGACCATAAAGCGCCACAGCGGACTGACCAGATAGGCATTCAGCCAACGGTCGCCGAGGCTCTGGCTGGCGAGCAAACCCGCCGCCAGCCATGAATCCCAGGGGCCGATAAAACTCTGCAGCAAGCCACGGCTGACAAAGTCCCCGCGACTGGCCAACTTTCCATAGAAACCCGGCGTGCTCATAAACGCTCCGGCAGGCTGAAACCGCTGAGCACACGGCTCTTGAACGGGTTGAAGGCGCTGTTGGCCCGCAGCTCGTAAGAGGCGCTGGCGCCGTCGACCCGCAGCCGCAGGTTGAAGCGATCCGGCGAGTTGCCGGCGGTCAGGTCCGATTGCTCGAGCAGGCGGAACCAGGCCCAGGGGCCGTCCAGGGTGATGCCGGACCGACCACCGGCCGAGGGCGGCATGATCGAGATCCGCACCACGCCGATGCTGCCGGGGTTGGGCCATTGCATCGCGGTCGGACGGCTCGGTCCGTGGTCGTAGCTCAATTGCTGGCCGTCGAGGTCGAGCAAAAACTGAGTGATGGAGGCGTCCATGGCCACGGGCTTGAGTTCGAAGCGCACCACCGGCTGGGTACCGCCGGAACGGAAAAACGCATCCCGGATGGTCGCTGCCCGCTGGAAGGTTTGCAGCACGCCCGGGGCGATGCCGAGCTTCTGCGCGGCACCCGGTTGCCAGCGCCAGGCCTGGGTCGAGGTATCCACATACGGCTGCAGGTACTTGCGGAAGTAGTTGTCCATCACCCCGCCTACGCCGAAGAACTGCCCAAAGTCGTCGAGAGTCGCGTCTCGCGCACTGCCTGGCGACATCGGATAACGCCCAGCCAGGGACTGGCGATAGATGTTCAGCACTTCGCTGGTCCAGGCCGCGTTCAGTTGATTGCGTACCCCGCCCATCATGCTGTTGGTGGTGGAGTTGACCACCGACTTGACCAGGCCCTGCACCAACGCCGGTTGACGCTCGGCGTTGAGGCTGACCCGCGTCGCCGCCGCCGCAGCCTGGTTCTTGGCTTCGCCGAGCAAGGCGTCGCCACTGGCACCGACCATGGCGCTGACCTGCACATACAGGGCATTCATGTCGGCCAGCAGGCCGTCGATGGCTGCCGGCTCGCCTTCGCTCTTGCTGACGATGCGGTTGAGTTCGGCAAAATGCGCGGAGACTGGATCGTCACTGGCCTCAGGTGTGTTTTGCGTCGCCTGCTCATGGCCGAGCAAGGTGCCCAGGCGCTCCTTGAGCTTGTCGACCCCGCCTTCCACCGGCGCACCCTTGGCGGCCAGCAGGCGTTCTTCCTGTTGCAGGTCGGTTTCCTTCGCCACCGCCATCAGCAGTTTTTTCAACGGCGAAGTCGGCCCGGAAATCACCCGCAGTACATCGGCGGCCTGGGCCACGCTGGTGATCGGCACGAAGTCGATATCAGCCAGCAAGGCGTCCCACTGGCGCTGGTAATCCTGGAAATACAGGCGCCGCACGTCGGCGGCCAGGCTGGCGACGTTCTGTTGCTCTGCCTGGTCGTGACCAAGCACCCACTGCTCCTCAGCCAGGGTGCCGGTCTGATTCAGGCTGGTGAGCAAAAACCCTTGGCGGTAACCCTTGGCGGTGAAGAAGCCGCTCAAGGGTTCGCCCAACGGCTTGCCGCTCTTGCGGCTGAACACCAGCGCCGCATCGTGCCCGGCCGCTTCGCTGATACGAAAGTCCGGGATGCCGTCCGGCAGTTTCTGCCGCTTGACCCGGTCGTAGACACGCTGGGCCACCGGCAGTTGTTGCAACTGCCGGCGCAAATCGTCGATCAGGCGTGGGTCGAGACGTGCGGTGGGTGGATGGCGTTCGAACAGCGCCTGCAAGTGCTCACCGAGGGCTACGCGCTGCTCGGCCGGCAAGTCGCGCGGCAGGCTGCGGTCCCAGTCCAGGGCGATCCACGCCTTGATGAAGTCAGCATCGTAATGCTCGCTGTCGGCGAGCATCAGGTAGGCCTTCAAGCCTTCGTAAAGGAAGTCCGAATTGCCGCCGCCGTGCAGTTGCTCTTCGATACGCGTGAGCAAGCGCGGCGCGAAGACCGCGATCAACAGCTTGCGATAGACACTGCCGGACTCGGCTTCAAGCATGTCGCCCTGATACAGCCCCAGGCCTTCGGCCCAGTTCGGCGCATCATCGGCCAAGTGCTTCACTGCGTTGAGCAAGGGCAACACCGCGAGCACGTCCCGCTGTGCCGGGCTGAGGTTCTGCACGGCCTGGCCCAGGGGCACGACTTTCTGATCGACTTGCGCGATATACGCCTGATTGGCGCGGTAGCTGACCCACCACAAGGTCCCGACCACCAGCACCAAGGCCACGGTCGAGGCCAGTACGCCCTGGGCGATCCACTTGCGTCGACGTTCGACTTTCGGGTTGACCCCCACCAGCCCTCGCTCGGCAAAGGCCACTGCGCTGAAGAGTCTTTCGATGAAATAACTGCGCCCGGTGCCGGTCTGGCGCGCCAGGTGCTGGCGGTCCAGGTTCATGCTCTGGGCCATGGAGCCGATCAGCCGGTCAATCGGACTGCCTTCCTGGGTGCCACTGGTGAAATACACCCCGCGCAACAACACTCGCTCTTCAAAAGCGTTGGGTTTGAACACACCCTCAAGGAAGCTTTGCAGGCAATCCTTCAACGCGCCGAACTGCTGTGGAAAACCGTAGATCAGATCGCGTCGCGCCGGGTCACGTTCCTGCTGCAAACGCTCCACCAGTCGATCGTTCAAGCGTTGCTCCAGACCGGCGAATTCGCTTTGCAGATGGGCCAGCGGGCTGTCATTGCTTTTGCCGTCATCCAGAGCGAAGGTCATGCCCCAGACCTGGGCTCGCTCTTCTTTACTCAGGGTGTCGAAATACTCCATGAACCCAGGCACCAGATCGAGTTTGGTCAGCATCAGGTAGATCGGGAAGCGCACGCCCAATTGGGTATACAGCTCCTGAATGCGCAGGCGTATCGCAGCGGCATGGGCGGCGCGTTCGGCGTCGCTGCCCAGCAACAGGTCGCTGAGGCTGATAGCGATAAATGCACCATCGATCGGGCGACGGGCCCGCTGTTTTTTCAACAGACCCAGAAAGCCCAGCCAGGCGGCCTTGTCGACTGTCGCGTCGCTGTCCTGAGTGGTGTAGCGGCCTGCGGTGTCGAGCAGCACGGCCTGGTCGGTAAACCACCAATCACAATTGCGCGTACCGCCGACGCCGCGCACCGCACCTGCGCCCAACTGCGCAGCCAACGGAAAATGCAGACCGGAGTTGACCAGCGCCGTGGTCTTGCCCGAACCCGGCGGGCCGATGATCACGTACCACGGCAATTCGTAGAGATTGCGTCGCTCGTCGCCACCCAGCTTGGCTTTCTTCAACAGCGCCAGGGCTTCGTCCATACGTTGACGCAGGGTTTCGAGCTCTTGCGCCGTAGCGATGCTGGTCGGGTCCGGCGGGGTTTGCGCCGCCAGGCTACGCATGACTTCGGCGGCCTGACGGCGGGCCTGGATGATGCGAAACAGCCGGTAGGCGATCCACACCGCGAACAGCAGAATGATCAGCGCCCAGCGCCGGCCTTCGGGCACCAGGAATTCGAGCAGCGGCCCGACAAACCAGATGATCAGGCTCAGGGCGATCAGCCCCAGCAACGGAATGACCCAGCGGACAATAAAACTGAAAAACGCCTTCACTCGACTCCCTCCGCCAATACTGTGATTTCGACCCGACGATTGCGTGCGCGACCCTCGGTCGTAGCGTTCGAGGCCAACGGCTCGGTGTCACTGCGGCCTTCGGCGCTGAAGCGCTCGGGCTGGCCGGTCTTGGCCGAAAGGATTTGCAGCACCGAAGTGGCCCGCGCCTCGGACAAAGCCCAGTTCGATGGAAACCTGAGGGTGGCAATCGGGCGATTGTCGCTGTGGCCGGTCACTCGGACCTGGCCCTTGACGTTGCGAATCGCATCGGCGATGCGCAGCATCAACGGCTGGAAATTGTCGACGATACTGGCGCTGCCCGAGGCGAACAGCTCATCGCCACGGATGGTCACCACTGAACGGTCAACGGCATCTTCCACGGCCACCCGGCCGGCCTTGATTTCATCAGCGAGAAAACCGGCCAAGCGTGGCCGCTCGACCAGTTTCGGCTGCACCACCGGACGGTCGATGGCCTGCACCGGGATCTCGCCCAGCGCGTGGATGTTTTTGAATACCGGCTCAGCATCGGCGGCCAGTTTCAAGCGCAGGCCGAACAACAGGGCCAGCAGCAACGCCACACCGATGGCCACCGCGATCCATGGCGGCATGAATTGCGCCAGCCGGTCGCGCGCCACGGTAACGCCGCGCCAATGGGGCGACAGTTCACGCTCGTATTCACCACGGGCGCTGCGAATGACCGCACTGGTGCGCTCACGCAAGGCCTCCAGTTGGCTGCGACCGTCATTCATGACCCGATAGCGCCCTTCGAAACCCAGGCACATGCACAGGTACAACAGCTCCAACAGATACAAACGTTCGCGGGGGCTTTGCAGGCAATGTTCCAATAGCTGGAACACCTTCTCGCCGCCCCAGGCCTCGTTATGCACGGTAATCAGCAGGCTCTGCTTGCCCCAGTCGCCGGTGCCGCCCCACGGCGTACTCAACACCGCTTCATCCAGGGCGGTGCACAAGGCGTAGCGCGCCAGCAACACATCGTTGCGCACCACACCGGCGGCCTCGGCGCGTTCCTCGAACTGGCGCAGGTAGGCCAGTAATTGCGCCCGCAGGCTCGCCGGTGCCGGGTGGGCGATGGTGTTGCGCAAGCGAGTCAGCAAAGCCAGCAGCGGCCCCGCGGCGCTCTCCAGAGGGTTGAGACCTTCGGCTTTGCCGGTCAACACCGGCGCGGCCGGCATCGAAAGCGGCGCGGGCTGGGCGCGACCAGGGTCCGGGCGGGCCGGCTCGGCGCCACGGCCACCGGGTGTCGGCATGAACTGGGTACGATCGTCGTTATTCATCGCGGTTTATCCTCGGATCGCCCAGAAAGCCAGGTTCAGCCCCGGGAACTGGCCCGCGATGTGGAACGCAAAACCGCCGGAGTTGGCCAGTTGTTGCCAATGCTCGCTGCCCCGGTCGAGTTCGTAATAGGTGGAACCGGCGTGATACGGAATCTGCCGTGGCGCCACGGGCATTGGCAGCAGGCCGATGCCCGGCAATTGCAGGTTGACCATGTCGCGGATGTGTTCCACCGAGCCGATTTTGCTCTGCAGGCCGAAACGGCTGCGCAGGGTCTCGGCAGGCACATCGGCGCGCACCACCAGGATAAAACTGGCACTGTCGAGCAGGGTTTTGTCAGCCAGCATGGCCACATGAATGCCGTAGGCTTTTTCGACGATCGGAATCGGCGTGGCCTTGCTGTCGATCAGCATTGACAGCGCCTCACGCAGGGCTTGCATCACCGGCGCAAAACTCAGCGCGAGGTCATCATGCTGGTACTGCGGGAATTCCTGCGGTCGCCGCCCGGAAGCGGTAAAGGTCGAGAATTCCCCGGCCAGGCTCACCAACTCGCTGTAGAACCGCTCGGGATGCAACGGGCTCAACTGGCTCAAGTGCTGAATCAGCGGCTGGGCACGGTTGACCAGTTGCAGCAGCATGAAGTCGGCAATCTCCGAGGCACCGCCGGCACCGGACGCCACCACCCGCCCGGCGAGCGCTTCACCGCGTTGATGAAGCAGGCCCAGTAGCTCGTTGCGAAACGCGGCCAAGGGCGTGGAAGCGACCACATCCAGCAGCGGCGGGATGTAAGTGTCGTCGAGCACCAAGGCGCGGTCGGCGCGTTTCTCCTTGATTCGCACCAGGCCGATCGCCGCGTAGTCGCTGATGCCGTCCCGGGCGATCAATAATCGCAGCGCCCTCGACCCCACGGCCACCGGGGCCTGGTTTTCGAACGGCGCGTTGTCGTCCCGCACCTCGCGCACCTGACTCACATAGCGCGCAGCGCCCAGGGCCTCGCCCTCGTCAACGGTGTCACGCGCGCCGGCGCGCTTGAGCGGCAAGGCCAGGTACACCAAACCATCGCGCAGGTTTTCATCGACATTCAGCGGGCTCGGCGCCAGGTCATCCTGGGGAATGTTGAATGGCGTGCCGTCTGGCAACAGCCCCCGCGCCGAGATGATCGCCAGTTTGCCCTGGGCCAGCAGGCCCTGATCGATCAGCAATTCAGAAAACCCCCAGGCCCCGGCCGACAATGGGCGACTCCGGGCGTCGATGAGGTTCTCCAGGTAACGGTCATGCTGCTGGAAGTGCTGCGTTCCAATGAACATGCCTTCCGACCAGACCACGCGATTGTTCCAGGACATGGGGGCTCCGATTGCTTATTGGGCAGGGCTGGATGGGGGAACAACGACGGCGCTGCGCACGGCGCGCACATCGAGGCTGATCTGGTATTCGGTGTATTGGCGCGGCGGGACGTTCATCACCGTGCGCCACAGCGACTGATCCAGCTCGCGATACCCCACCAGCACGCCGATATGGCGAGTGGCCGGATCGAGGTCGCGCTGCAGGCTCAACTGCTGGCCAGGCTGGATCAGCACTTCGTCCTGGTCGATCAGATCCGCACCGAGCGTCGCCTGGGCTCGTTCGGCCAGTGCGAAATAATCGGAACGACCGAAGGTGGCGGCATTTTTCAATTCGAAAATGCGCACCCGGACAGGGGCCGGCTGGCCAGTGGCTCCGGGGTTGAGCCCGGCGATAGCGTGAAAGTGCAACTCGACGGCGGCCGTGTCGGCCTCAGCCTCTTCGGGTTGGGGTTTGGTGGCATCCTTGGCACACGCGGTCAGCAGAAGCGCGGTGGCAACTGCGAGTAAAAACCTGGGAATCATCCTGCGTCCTCAATGACGTTTCAGCTATCCGTTGTTCCATTCTTTGCTATGAATCGCGTTATGTGACAGCGGCGCTCAGCGGCGACGTTGTCTTGCACTGTGTTCTTCGTAGGCGCGGCTGAACTCCCGACCGAACAGGTCCTGGAAATCCTCCTGGGCCTCACGGGAAATATTGCTGTAGAGCTCGGTGAACTGCTGCCAGTACTGGGCCTGTCGTGAGCCATTGAAAATGCTCGACAGGCCACCGGGCTTACCCATGCGCTCTTCCAGTTGTGCCGGCTCGAAACGCGCCAACAGGTGCTTGATCGCAGCTTCCACACCCGCCATCACCGCCAATTGGTGGGCGCGCAAGTCATCGAAGCTGTCGCGCACCGCCAGGTCCGGCGCCATGAACGCCTGATTGGTGTGGCGCAACAGCAACAGCAAGGCTTCATCGACGTTGGGAGCGAATTTCAGCGGGTTGTTTTCCACCGGCTGAATCATCGTCTGCTGAATGCGGAACTCGCCCTTGAGGCTGCTGCGGGCGCGCAAGACATCGATCAGGCCCTCGACCATCAGCCGATAACTGCGGCCGATGCTTTCCATCTGCGCTTCGGCCTGGGCCTTTTCCAGGCGCACTTGATCCAGCCCGGCGCCGCGCAGAAAGGCTTGCAACAGGTCGGGTTGAGAATGGCTGACCGGACTGACCGGGGGCTCAACGATGGCCACGGGCGGTTCGCGCAGGGAGGCCGGCTCGATCGGTACGCTGATTTGAGGTACCGGTGGCGGCGCAACTTCTGCAACAGGCAAGGGGGCAACCGCCAGCGGCACAGGCTGGTCGCTGAACAGGTCCCAATCTTCCGGAATCAGTGGGGCCGACGCCAGCGGCGCAGGCTCTGTCATGGGCGTCGGTTTAGGGATCGGGGTCGGTGGACGGAAGTTGTGTTGCTCGACCGGGACATGGTCGGGCTGGGTGGCCGGCGGGATGCTGCTCGGTGCCAGAAAGTCGAACAAGTCCGGCAGCGTGTCCATGGCCGACACGCCCTGAAAATGTGCAGGGGGTGCCACGGGCAACGGGGTCGGCGTCTTCACGCCGGCGCCCTGGCGTCCCATCAAGGCATCGAAACTGCTGGAGGAATCGGCAAACGGGTTGCTGTCGGTCACAGGCAGATTGAAATCGATGCGCGCCTGGATTTCATAATCACCGATGCGGATAACTTCCCCATCTTGCAACGGCTCGCTGTTTCCCTTGCGCAGACGAATGCCGGCTTTGACTAACTCCACCCCATTAGTGCTGTTATCGGTCAAATAATACCGGCCATCTTTGTATTGAATAATGCAATGTTTTCCGGAGACCAAGCGCTCTGGATCGGGCAATACCCAGTCATTATCAGAATTACGGCCAATTGCCATCATCCCCTGATCCATGGATTTTTCAGAGCATTGACCAGGGGTAATCTTGTGATAACTAGTGATAGTCAAACACAGTGGCATTTCGCCTCCTTGCTGCACACTTTGCGCGTCGACGAATGAGGAGATCAATCCCCGCGGAACTCGCCGACAAACCTTGCAAACAACCACAAAAACGGATTTTTACCAGCATGTTTGCTGATCTTAACCGGTATACGTGACAAAAAACCTGCGTCAGCACCTTCCTGGACCTACCGGTCGCGAGGGTTGTTAAGCACCTCACATCCGTCACACAGGACAAATAGCTTACCTTGACAAGCCATAAGTACTACACCAAAAATGAACAACTTTCTTGAATAACAATGATGGCACTTTAAGATCATAGAAGATCCAAAGGGCCATTACACGCAAGGAAACATGCGAAGTTCCACTTGGAACTAACGTGTGAACTGCCCGACTCTGTCGCGGGCGATAGGGAGATCAAATTCAGTGGAAGTGCTTTCGCTGCTTGCCGCCGTTTCCGCGATTTCGCCTTGTGGCGAAGATCTGGAATACGACGCGGACTTTTTGCGCCTGGAACGCGATTCCCTAGGCCAGCCCGAGCGCAGCATGGGCGATTCGATATTGCCTGCCGAACCGCCTGAATGGCGCAGCATCCAGCAGCAAAGCCTGGATTTGTTGCAACGCAGCAAAGACCTGCGTATCACCCATTTCCTTTTGCAAAGCTCCCTTGCCCTGGAAGGTCTCACCGGCCTGGCCCGCGTCCTGACGCTGATCAGCGAGTTGCTCAAGCAATATTGGGCCGACCTGCATCCACGCCTGGATGCCGAAGACGACAACGATCCCACCGTACGCATCAACGCCCTCGCCGGCCTGGCGTCCGATGCCACCATTCGTCTGCTGCGCGAAAGTATCCTGGCCCGTTCGCGAACCTTTGGCGCTGTCAGCCTGCGCGCCGCCGCCAACGCCAGCGGCCTGCAAAGCTTCCCTGACGAAAACCTCGGCGCCGAGCAGCTTGCCGGGGCGTTCCTCGACAGCGATCCCGAGCAGCTGGAAATTACCCGCGCCGCCTTGCACGAGGCCCGCAATGTCGCCGAGGCCATCGAGCAACACGTCAGCGAACAGGTCGGGTCCGCCCAGGGCGTTGACCTTGGCCCGTTGAAGCAACCGCTCAAAATGGCCCTGCAGATTCTCGGTCAGTTCGCCCCCCAGAGCGGCGACGCCCCCCTGCCCGATGCCATTAGCGACGATAGCGCCGCGCCAGTTGAATACGCCACCGCACCGAGCGCACCGCGCAGCAGCGGCACTGGCGAAATCAACAACCGCGACGACGTGCTGCGCAGCCTGGACCGGATTCTTGCCTATTACACCCGTCATGAGCCCTCCAGCCCTCTGCCGGTGCTGTTGAACCGGGCAAAGAATCTGGTGCACGCCGACTTTGCGGCGATCGTGCGCAACCTGATTCCCGACGGCATGAGCCAATTTGAAAACCTGCGCGGACCAGACAGCGAATAAAAGCGTACGGATCACGCAGTCACGTCACCGGCCCCGCCGATGACGCCAACACCGTCGCTTGAGCGACCAGGAGCAGCAACGTGGCGAAGCAAAGTTCTCAGAAATTCATCGCGCGCAACCGTGCGCCTCGAGTGCAGATCGAGTACGACGTCGAGCTTTACGGCGCCGAGAAAAAGGTTCAGTTGCCCTTCGTGATGGGGGTTATGGCTGACCTCGCCGGCAAGCCCGCCGAGCCTCTGGCCCCTGTGGCCGATCGCAAGTTCCTTGAAGTGGACGTCGACAACTTCGACTCCCGCCTCAAGGCCATGCAGCCACGCGTCGCGTTCCACGTGCCCAACGAGCTGACCGGCGAAGGCAACCTGAGCCTGGACATCACCTTTGAAAGCATGGACGACTTCAGCCCCGCCGCCGTGGCGCGCAAGGTCGACTCGTTGAACAAGCTGCTCGAAGCGCGCACTCAATTGGCCAACCTGCTGACCTACATGGACGGCAAGACTGGCGCCGAAGAAATCATCATGAAGGCCATCAAGGATCCGGCGCTGCTCCAGGCACTTGCCAGTGCGCCCAAGCCCGCCGAGCCTCAGGCTTAATCAGGACGAATGATCATGACCGATCCAGTACGTGCAGACGCCCAGACACTGGGCACCACCGAAGAAGCCAGCGAGTTCGCCTCCCTGCTGCTGCAAGAATTCAAACCCAAGACCGAACGCGCTCGCGAAGCCGTCGAGACTGCTGTACGCACCCTGGCCGAACAGGCCCTGGCGCAGACCGATCTGGTGTCCAACGACGCGATCAAGTCGATCGAGTCGATCATTGCCGCCATCGACGCCAAGCTCACCGCCCAGGTCAATCAGGTCATCCATCACCCGGACTTCCAACAACTGGAAAGCGCCTGGCGTGGCCTGCATTACCTGGTCAACAACACCGAGAGCGACGAGCAGCTCAAGATCCGCGTGCTCAACATCTCCAAGACGGACCTGCACAAGACCCTGAAGAAATTCAAGGGCACCGCGTGGGACCAGAGCCCGATCTTCAAGAAGATGTACGAGGAAGAATACGGCCAGTTCGGCGGCGAACCTTACGGTTGCCTCGTGGGTGATTACTACTTCGACCAGTCGCCGCCGGATGTCGAGTTGCTGGGCGAACTGTCGAAAGTCTGCGCCGCCATGCACTCGCCGTTCATTGCCGCCGCCTCGCCGACTGTGATGGGCATGGGCTCGTGGCAGGAACTGTCGAACCCGCGCGACCTGACCAAAATCTTTACCACCCCGGAATATGCCGGCTGGCGCTCGCTGCGTGAATCGGAAGACTCGCGTTACATCGGCCTGACCATGCCGCGCTTCCTGGCTCGCCTGCCGTACGGTGCCAAGACCGACCCAGTGGAAGCCTTCGCGTTCGAAGAAAACACCGACGGCGCCGACAGCTCCAAATACACCTGGGCCAACGCCGCTTACGCGATGGCGGTGAACATCAACCGCTCGTTCAAACACTTTGGCTGGTGCTCGCGCATTCGTGGCGTGGAGTCTGGCGGTGAAGTGGAGAACCTGCCGGCGCACACTTTCCCGACCGACGACGGTGGCGTGGACATGAAGTGCCCGACTGAAATCGCCATTTCGGACCGCCGTGAAGCGGAACTGGCGAAGAACGGTTTCATGCCGCTGCTGCACAAGAAAAACACTGACTTCGCTGCATTCATCGGCGCCCAGTCATTGCAAAAACCGGCCGAGTACGACGACCCGGATGCCACCGCCAACGCCAACCTGGCCGCGCGCCTGCCGTACCTGTTCGCCACCTGCCGTTTCGCCCATTACTTGAAGTGCATCGTGCGCGACAAGATCGGCTCCTTCAAAGAGAAGGACGAAATGCAGCGTTGGTTGCAGGACTGGATCCTCAACTACGTCGACGGTGACCCGGCGCACTCCACCGAAACCACCAAGGCCCAGCACCCATTGGCGGCGGCCGAAGTGATTGTCGAAGAGGTGGAAGGCAACCCGGGGTACTACAACTCCAGGTTCTACCTGCGCCCGCACTATCAGCTCGAAGGTCTGACGGTGTCCCTGCGCCTGGTATCCAAGTTGCCTTCGGCCAAAGGCGCGTAAAAACCTGCAGCGGCACACTTGTGTGGGAGCCGGGCTTGCCCGCGATGGCATCAACGCGGTCCGGCTGAAAACCGCGGGGCCTGCATCGCGGGCAAGCCCGGCTCCCACAGGTTCTGTGCCCTGACTGGCATCGGGACAAGCCCGAAAAAGCGTGATTGCGCTGAAGCCTTGAACAGATTTTCGCAAGGTCGGCGTTAACCAAACAACGTGGTAGACACCACACAGGGAGAGAACATGGCTGTTGATATTTTCATCAAGATCGGCGACATCAAGGGCGAGTCCATGGACAAGGCCCACAAGGACGAAATCGACGTCTTGAACTGGAGCTGGGGCATGTCTCAGTCGGGCAATATGCACCTGGGCGGCGGCGGCGGTGCCGGCAAGGTGAACGTCCAGGACCTGTCGCTGACCAAGTTCGTCGACAAGGCCTCACCCAACCTGATGATGCATTGCGCCAGCGGCAAGCACATCGACAAGGTCAAGCTGACCGTGCGCAAGGCCGGCGGCGAAAGCCAGGTCGAGTACATGATCATCAACCTGGAAGAAGTGCTGATCAGTTCCCTGAGCACTGGCGGCTCGGGCAGCGATGATCGCCTGACTGAAAACGTCACCCTTAACTTCGCCAAGGTGCTGGTGGACTACCAACCGCAAAAAGCCGACGGCACCAAGGACGGCGGGCCGATCAAGTTCGGCTGGAACATCCGCCAGAACGTCAAGGTGTAATCGAACGTGCCCCCGTCGTTATGCGTCGGGGGCATTTTGGTGCTTGCCCGAATCCAATCCTTCCCCATCCGGTGTCTGAGTCATGGCCAAGCCTTCGTTTATCAATTTGTGGAAAGCGTATTCCGATCTCCTGGTTACGTATCCTGACGCAAAGCCCTGTGATGGCCCTTGGGAAAACCAGTGTGCCATCCGCATGAGCGCGACACTCAATGCAGAGCTGACCATCAAGGTCAACAAATCCACCTACACCGAACCCAAGTGTGCGCATGAACACGCCCGGGGTGCCGAGTCGCTGGCGAACTGGTTGTGGAAGCATCATCTGGGGCGGCCATTGATTCTCGGTGGAAGTGCCGAAGAACGTCGAAAGTTGCAAGACAAGACCGGACTCATCTTCTTCAAGGATTGTTTCCAGCAGACAGGAGAGTCATCGGACAGTCGCACCGGCGACCATATCGACCTGTGGAATCGCGGCCTGACCATCGGCCGGTATAGCGACCCTTCCTACCGATCCCGAGCCATCTGGTTCTGGGAGCTGACATGATCAGGTCCAGCCGAAACGCAGTGGTCCTGTGTTGCGTATTGTCGAGTGTATCCGCGTGCGCCGACCAGCAAGCGCCATCTGCTGCCACGGACCAGGTAGTCACCCTGGGCGCACAACAACTGACACTGGAGAACGACCAGCAGCGCTGCGTGTTGCGTAAACCGGATCAGAGCGTGCTGCCGCTCGAAATGCCATGGCCTTGCCAATTTGCGGTCGACCGACAAGGCAAGCCGCACGTCGAGTCCTTCAACAATGTGCCAATTGCCATCGTGCTGCACATAAGCGTTGACCCTGCCAACAGTCGCGACTGTCGGTCCGAGTACCGCGCCGTACGCCAGATCAAAGGCCAGCTCGAACCTTCGGTGGTTTCTCGCAGTGCCAGTTGCCTGCGTGGCGCAGGGGACCAGAAAGACTACACAGCGCTTTTCACTTGGTAAGCGACTTCACATGCAATCACTCACGACTCTGCGCATCGCGCAAAACAGGTTGGGCTTTGAGGATTGAAATGATCAAACGAACCCTGTTGATGCTGCTGTCCGGCTGCCTGCCGTTGAGCCTCAATGCCTGGGCCGGGCAGCAACCACTTGCTGCACCCAGCAATCAAGTCATTGTCGCCGGACAAACATTGACTCTGGAAAACCACGATCAGCAATGTGCGTTACGCAAACAGGACCAAAGCATCTTGAAACTAGACATGCCATGGCCTTGTTTTCTGAGTGTCGACCGCAAGGGCCAGCCACGGGTCGAAATCTTCAACAATGCCCAAATCATCATCGTGGAGCACTCCACGCCCGAGCCCCCTCCGAGCCGTGATTGTGACGCTCGGTATCAGGCCATCCGCCAAATCAAAAGCCAGCCTATGGAAGTGTCGAAAGTCGCTCATAGTGCTGGCTGCATGACCGGCGGCATGGACCAGAAAAATTTCGTGGCGCATTTCTCGTGGTAACCGACATCGCCACTCGCGATCGCCTGCAACCGTCCCTGCTGGATCGGCTGACCGACGACGACCCGAGCAACCTCAAGGAAAGCGCCGACAAGCGCGTGCTATCCCTGACCCAACTCAAAGCCTCGGTGCTGCGGGACCTGGCGTGGCTGCTCAACACCACTTCATTGCTCAGCGCCGATGCGACGCTGCATACACCGGCCGGCACTTCGGTGGTCAACTTCGGGCTGCCGGCCCTGGCCGGCAACAGTGCGTCAAACGTCGATATCGCGGCGCTTGAGACACTGATCCACCAGGCCATCGCCACGTTCGAACCGCGCATTCTGCGCAATACCCTGCGCGTGCGAGCCCGGGCATCTGCCGAGATGAACCACAACGCCCTGAGTTTCGAGATCGAAGGTGATCTCTGGGCCCAGCCAGTGCCGCTGCGCCTGATGCTGCAAACCGACCTGGACCTGGAATCCGGTCATGTGCGGGTGGTCAACGCCGACCAGCGGAGACATTCATGAACCCGCGCCTGCTGGAACTGTACAACCAGGAACTGCACCACGTGCGCGAAAGCGCGGCGGAGTTCGCCCAGGAATACCCGAAAATCGCCAGTCGGCTGACGTTGTCCGGCATGGACTGCGCCGATCCGTACGTCGAGCGCTTACTGGAAGGGTTCGCCTACCTGACGGCGCGGGTACAGCTCAAGCTCGATGCCGAATACCCGACCTTCACCCACAACCTGCTGGAAATCGCGTACCCCCATTACCTGGCGCCGACACCGTCGATGACCGTGGTGCACTTGCAGGCCGACCCCGATGAAGGCTCGCTGAGCAGCGGCTTTCCGCTGCCCCGGGACACGGTCCTGCGTGCCGCCCTGGGGCGCGAAACCCAAACCTGCTGCGAATACCGCACCGCCCATGCGGTGACGTTGTGGCCATTGCAGGTCAGTCAGGCCGAGTACTTCGGCAACCCGTCCGCCGTGCTCGGGCGCTTGGCTGCCAGCACCCCCAAGGCCAAGGCCGGCCTGCGCCTGACCCTGCGCACCGGTGCCGAACTGCCGTTCAATAGTCTGGCCCTGGATAACCTGCCGTTGTACCTCAACGGTGCAGACGAGCAGCCCTTTCGCCTCTATGAACAGCTGCTGGGCAACGCCTGCGCCGTCTTCGCACGTCAGCCCGGCGGCGATTGGGTAGAACGCCTGCCACAGGATGCACTGCGTTCCGTGGGATTCGACGATACCGACGCCGCGCTGCCCGTGGTCTCGCGAGCCTTCCAGGGCTATCGCCTGTTGCAGGAATACTTCGCCCTGCCCCGCCGTTTTCTGTTTGTCGACTTCACCGGGTTGAGCCGGGCAGTCAAACGCTGCGAGGGTCAGGAACTGGAATTGATCGTGCTGTTCGACCGTCATGATCCGAGCCTGGAAGGCAGCGTCGGTGCCGCGCAGTTCCTGCCGTTCTGCACCCCGGCAATCAACTTGTTTCCCAAGCGCCTGGATCGCATCCACTTGTCGGAACGGGTGAATGAACATCACGTGATCGCCGACCGTACCCGGCCGATGGATTTCGAGATTCATTCCCTGACCGCCCTCACCGGCCATGGCACCGGGTCGGAACAGCCTTTTTTGCCGTTCTATGCCGTCCGCGATCCGTCTCGCTACGGCCGCGATCAGGCGTATTACACGGTGCGGCGCGAACCCCGCATGCTGTCCAGCGGTCAGCGGCGCAACGGCCCACGTTCGACGTACATCGGCAGCGAAACCTTCGTCAGTCTGGTGGACAGCCAGCAGGCGCCCTATCGCCACGACCTGCGCCAATTGGGCGTAACGGCGTTGTGCACCAACCGCGACCTGCCGCTGTTCATGAGTGTGGGCAACAGCAAGACCGACTTCACCCTGGCCGACAGCGCACCGGTAGCAGCAGTGCGCTGCGTGGCGGGCCCGAGCCGCCCACGCGCCAGCCATGCCCACGACGCCAAGGCCTGGCGGTTGATCAGCCAGCTTTCGCTGAACTACCTGTCCCTCAGCGAGCAAGGCCAGGGCGCCGCCGCCCTGCGCGAACTGCTGCGCCTGTACGGCGACAGCAACGATACGGCGCTGCAATTGCAGATCGAAGGCCTGCGCGAAGTCAGCAGCAAAGCCTGCACCCGACGCTTGCCAATGCCGGGCCCGATCGTGTTTGGTCGTGGCCTTGAGATCACCCTGGAATTCGATGAAAACGCGTTTCGCGGCACCGGGGTTTTCTTGCTCGGCGCAGTGTTCGAGCGCTTCCTGGCACGTTACGTGTCGATCAACAGTTTTACCGAGACGGTGATCCGTACCACCGAACGCGGCGAGATCATGCGATGGAAAGCCAAACCCGGACGCCGTCCGACCCTGTGAGTACCCTGGACGCGATGCATCAGGAGCCCTGGGAATACGACTTCTTCCAGGCATTACGGCGCATCGAGTGCGAATCGCCTGAGCTCCCGCGCCTGGGCCATTCGTTGCGCCTGGCCGACGACCCCTTGCGCCTTGGACAACAGGCCGATTGCACCTTCGCCCCCGCGACCCTGGCCTCGGTACAGCCGGGCATCGACGGTTCGCCGGCGCGTCTGGAGCAGTTCTTTTTCGGCCTCGGCGGCCCCAACGGCCCGTTGCCGCTGCACCTCACCGAATATGTGCGCGAACGCCAGCGCAACAACGCCGACAGCACCAGCAAACGCTTTCTGGATGTGTTCCACCATCGCCTGCTGAGCCTGTTTTACCGGGCCTGGGCCGAAGCCCGGCCGACAGTCAGCCATGATCGCCCGGACGATGACTACTGGTCGGCACGTCTGGCAGCACTGAGCGGTCGAGGCATGCCGAGCCTGCTCAAACAAGGGCTGATACCCGACACGGCGAAGCTGCATTACAGCGGTCATCTGTCGGCACAAACCCGTTACCCCGACGGTTTGAAGGCAATTATCGGCGAGTACTTCGGCCTGCCGGTGGAGATCGAAGAGTACGTCGGCCAATGGCTGGTGCTGCCGGAGCGCAGCCGCGTGGGCGTGAGCGCCCATCAATTGGGCGTGGATTTTTGCCTGGGCCGCTGCGTCTGGGATCGCCAGCACAAATTCCGCATTCGCCTGGGGCCGCTCAAGCTGGATGACTACATGGGCATGTTGCCCGGCAGCCCATCCTTCAATGAGCTGGTGGCCTGGGTGGCCGAATACCTGGGCCATGAACTGGACTGGGATCTGAACCTGGTTCTGCAACAGCCCGAAGTGCCGACGCTGCAACTCAATGGCCGCTTCCGCCTGGGGTTCAATACCTGGGTGGGCAAGCCCGCAAAAGATGCCAAGGACTTAATACTGGCCCGGCATTACGCCGAGCAAGCCAACACCTCACAGATCTCAAGGAGCCAAGAGCATGGGTGAAATCAGTCGCGCCGCGTTGTTCGGCAAACTCAACAGCGTGGCCTACAAAGCCATCGAAGCCGCCACCGTGTTCTGCAAGTTGCGTGGCAACCCTTATGTGGAACTGGCTCACTGGTTTCATCAGTTGCTGCAATTGCAGGATTCGGACCTGCACCGCCTCATCCGTCAGTTCAATATCGAGCCGGCGCGCCTGGCCCGGGACCTGACCGAAGCCCTGGACCGTTTGCCACGGGGCTCGACTTCGATCACTGACTTGTCCTCCCATGTTGAAGAAGCCGTGGAGCGTGGCTGGGTCTACGGCAGCCTGATGTTCGGCGAAAGCCAGGTGCGTACCGGTTATCTGGTGCTGGGCATCCTCAAGACACCGAGCCTGCGCCATGGGTTACTGGGACTGTCGGCAGAGTTTGACAAGATCAAGGTCGAGGCCCTGAGCGAGCGTTTTGACGAATACGTCGGCGACTCGCCGGAAAATGCACTCAGCGCCAGCGATGGTTTCAACGCCGGCAGCGTGCCCGGTGAAGCCAGCGGCGCCATGGCCCCCAGCGCCATGGGCAAGCAGGAAGCGCTCAAGCGTTTTACCGTCGACCTCACCGAACAGGCCCGCAGCGGCAAGCTTGACCCGATCGTCGGCCGTGACGAAGAGATCCGCCAGCTGGTGGACATCCTCATGCGTCGTCGGCAGAACAACCCGATTCTGACCGGTGAAGCCGGCGTCGGTAAAACCGCCGTGGTCGAAGGTTTTGCCCTGCGCATCGTCGCCGGTGACGTGCCGCCGGCGCTCAAGGATGTGGAATTGCGCAGCCTCGATGTCGGCCTGTTGCAGGCCGGCGCGAGCATGAAAGGTGAATTCGAACAGCGCCTGCGCCAAGTCATCGAAGACGTCCAGGCCTCGCCGAAACCGATCATCCTGTTTATCGACGAAGCCCACACGCTGGTAGGTGCCGGTGGCGCCGCCGGCACCGGGGATGCGGCCAACCTGCTGAAACCGGCTCTGGCCCGGGGCACGTTGCGCACCGTGGCCGCCACGACGTGGGCCGAGTACAAGAAGCACATTGAAAAAGACCCGGCCCTGACCCGTCGCTTCCAGGTGGTGCAAGTGGCCGAGCCGTCGGAAGACAAGGCATTGCTGATGATGCGCGGCGTGGCCTCGACGATGGAAAAACACCATCAGGTGCAGATCCTCGACGAAGCCCTGGAAGCGTCGGTCAAACTGTCTCACCGCTACATCCCGGCGCGCCAGTTGCCGGACAAATCCGTAAGTCTGCTGGACACCGCATGCGCCCGGGTCGCCATCAGCCTGCACGCCGTGCCGGCCGAAGTGGACGACAGCCGTCGGCGCATCGAGGCGTTGGAAACCGAGCTGCAGATCATCGCCCGCGAACATGCCATCGGCATTGGTATCGGCGCCCGCAATACCCAGTGCGAAAGCCTGCTGAGCGCTGAGCGCGAACGCCTGGTCGAGCTGGAAAGCCGCTGGGCTGAAGAAAAAACCCTGGTGGACGAACTGCTCGCTACCCGCGCCACCCTGCGCGAACGCGTCGGCGTGGTGGACAGCGAGGACGGCAGCGAGACCAGCCACGCCTTGCGTGAAAAACTGGTGGACCTGCAACAGCGTCTCAGCGCCCTGCAAGGCGAAACCCCGTTGATCCTGCCGACTGTGGATTACCAGGCCGTGGCCTCGGTGGTCGCCGACTGGACCGGCATTCCGGTGGGCCGCATGGCCCGTAATGAACTGGAAACCGTGCTCAACCTCGACCAGCACTTGAAGAAACGCATCATCGGCCAGGACCACGCCTTGCAGATGATCGCCAAGCGCATCCAGACCTCCCGCGCCGGCCTCGACAACCCGAGCAAACCGATTGGCGTGTTCATGCTCGCCGGCACCTCCGGCGTGGGCAAGACCGAAACCGCCCTGGCGCTGGCCGAAGCCATGTACGGCGGCGAGCAAAACGTCATCACCATCAACATGAGTGAATTCCAGGAAGCTCACACGGTGTCCACCCTCAAGGGCGCGCCACCGGGCTACATCGGCTATGGCGAAGGTGGCGTGCTGACCGAAGCCGTGCGGCGCAAACCCTACAGCGTGGTGCTGCTGGACGAGGTGGAAAAAGCCCACCCGGACGTGCATGAGATCTTCTTCCAGGTCTTCGACAAAGGCGTGATGGAGGACGGCGAAGGTCGCGTGATCGACTTCAAGAACACCTTGATTCTGCTGACCACCAACGCTGGCACCGAGCTGATTGCCCGGGTCTGCAAAGACCCGCAAAACGTGCCCGAGCCCGAAGAAATCGCCAAGGCCCTGCGCCAGCCGCTGCTGGAGATTTTCCCGCCGGCCTTGCTGGGCCGCCTGGTGACCATTCCGTACTACCCGCTCAGCGACGAGATGCTCAAGGCCATTACCCGCCTGCAACTCAACCGCATCAAGAAGCGCGTGGAGAACACCCACAAAGTGGCGTTCGATTACGACGATGAGGTGATCAACCTGATCGTCTCCCGTTGCACCGAAACTGAAAGTGGTGGGCGGATGATCGACACCATCCTGACCAACAGCCTGCTACCGGACATGAGCCGCGAGTTCCTCACCCGCATGCTCGAAGGCAAGGCGCTGGCAGGGGTGCGGATCAGCGCCCGGGACAACGAATTGCACTACGACTTCAGCGACGCCGCATAGCCCTGGAGGAATGCGGTCAGTGTGGGAGCTGGCTTGCCTGCGATAGCGGTGTATCAATCGGCATCAATGCTGAATGTCACACCGCTATCGCAGGCAAGCCAGCTCCCACATTTGATCCGGTTTCTGCTGAGAAAAGCGCTGCGGCGATTACAACGTTTACGGGATTACTGATGCTATTCGAGCAACTCTCACGCCTGGCAAAAATCACCAGCCCCCTGGGGCCGGAGGTGCTGTTGCTCAAAGACATGGGCGGCGGCGAAGAGCTGGGGCGGCTGTTCAACTATGAGTTGCAGCTGCACTCACTGGACAATGCCATCGACCTCAACCAGTTGCTCGGCAAACCCATGTCCCTGAGCCTGCAACTGGACGGCGGTGGCGAACGTCATTTCCATGGCATCGTTGCCCGCTGCAGCCAGAACGTCGATCAGGGCCAGTTTGCCAGCTACCAGGTCACGCTGCGGCCTTGGCTTTGGCTGCTGACCCGCACCTCCGATTGCCGGATTTTCCAGAACCTGACCATCCCGCAGATTATCAAGCAGGTGTTTCGCGACCTGGGCTTTTCCGATTTCGAAGACGCCCTGAGCCGGCCCTATCGCGAGTGGGAATACTGCGTGCAGTATCGCGAAACCAGCTTCGACTTCGTCAGCCGCCTGATGGAACAGGAAGGAATCTACTACTTCTTCCGCCATGAACAGGGTCGTCATGTGTTGGTGTTGGCCGATGCCTACGGCGCCCATGCCAACGTGCCCGGCTACGCCTCGGTGCCCTACTACCCCAAGAATGAGCAGCAGCGCGAACGTGATCACATCCACGATTGGCACCTGGCCCAGGAAGTCCAGCCGGGTTCGCTGGAACTCAACGACTATGATTTCCAGCGCCCCAGCGCGCGTATCGACGTGCGCTCGGCCATGCCCCGTCCGCACACCGCCGGCGATTATCCGCTGTACGACTACCCCGGCATTTATGTGCAAAGCGAAGACGGCGAACATTACGCCCGCACCCGCATCGAAGCCTTGCAGACCCTGCACGAACAGGTCGAGCTGGCCGGCAACGCCCGAGGCCTGGGCTCGGGTCATTTGTTCAGCCTCACCGGCTTCAGCCGCCAGGACCAGAACCGCGAATACCTGATCGTCGGCGCCCGCTATTACATTTCCCAGGAAAGCGGGGAAACCGGCGGCGGTGCGCCTTCGGCGCAGTTCGAAAGCAGCCTGACCTGCATCGACGCCCAACAAAGCTACCGCCCGCTGCTCAACACCCACCGCCCAATCGTCAAAGGCCCGCAGACCGCGTTGGTGGTGGGCCCCAAAGGCGAGGAAATCTGGACCGATCAGTTTGGCCGGGTGAAGGTGCATTTCTATTGGGACCGGCATGATCAGTCCAACGAAAACAGCTCGTGCTGGATTCGCGTGTCACAGTCCTGGGCCGGTAAAAACTGGGGCTCGATGCAGATCCCGCGGATCGGCCAGGAAGTCATCGTCAGCTTCCTCGAAGGCGACCCGGACCGGCCGATCATCACCGGTCGCGTCTACAACGCCGAACAGACCGTGCCCTACGACCTGCCGGAAAACGCCACCCAGAGCGGCATGAAAAGCCGTTCGAGCAAGGGCGGCTCACCGGCCAATTTCAACGAAATCCGCATGGAAGACAAAAAAGGCGCCGAGCAGCTGTACATCCATGCCGAGCGCAATCAGGACATCGTGGTCGAGGTCGATGAAAGCCACGCGGTGGGCCACGACCGCAACAAGAGCATCGGACATAACGAGACGGTGACCATCGGCAACAACCGCCTGCGCATCGTCAAGCAGGAAGACATTCTGTCGGTGGGCCAGCGCAAGACCGACAGCATCAGCCAGAGCTACGTCATCGAGGTGGGCGAGAACCTGCGGCTGGTGTGCGGCGAAAGCATTCTGGAGCTCAATGCCAGCGGCCAGATCAACCTGACCGGCGTGCAAATCAGCTTCTATGCCAGCGGTGATGCCGAGATCAACACCGGCGGCGTGCTGCACCTGAACAACGGCGGCGGCGCTGGCGCCACGCCTGATGGCCAGGGCGTCAAGGCGAGCATCGACGCCAACATCAATGCCGCGTTTCCCATGTCCAAGAGCTAATCACGAGAACTGTGTTCCATGACCTACCGAATCAATGAATTCCAGTTCCAGCTGCCGGAAAGCGAGTTACTGGACGCGTCGATCAACATCCTCAAGTTCGCCGAACTGGGCACTTCGCTGATCGTCAGCCGCAGCTTGCTGGCCGACGGCGAAACCCTGCAAAGCAACTTCGACGACCAGCTCAAACGCCTGGAAAAACAAGTGCAAGATTTGCGTTTTCAACCGGGCGTCGCCGTGCGCCTGGGTGCCAACCAGGAAGTCGAAGGCATCGAGTTGCGCAGCCAGTTCAACAAGGGCAACGACAAAGTCTTCCAGTACCAATTGGCGCTGGTGTTGCCCGGCACCCGCAAAATGCTCGCCCTGAGCTACGTGAAGGCGGAAAAACTCGGCGATGCCGAAGCCGCACATTGGGCGACCATCAAGAATTCGCTGTTGTTCGACGTTCCGGCCTGATGAGCACCCTGCATGTCTGACGCACTCTGGGCCGCCCGGCTGGGCGATGCACTCGACCACACTTCGATGATGGCCGACATCCTCGGCGGTGTGCTGGAGGTGGCGGCCAACATCGCGATTACTGCGCTGGCGACGGCTGCCGTGGTGGCGGCCACGGGTATCACCGTCGCCACCGGCGGCCTCGGTTGCTTCCTGCTCGGCGCGGTGGTGGGCACCATCGTCGGCCTTGCCATGAGCAAGACCGGGGCCGACAAGGGTTTAAGCAACCTGTGCGAGAGTTTCAGCAATTCGCTGTTTCCGCCCACGGTGCAGGCGACGATTCTCACCGGTTCCACCAACACCCTGATCAACAGCATTCCCGCCGCCCGCGCCGCCGGGGCGATCCCGTCCCATGTCGCGCCGGCCGGTACCGAGCTGGAAGCACCCGAGCCCGAAGCCGAGCCCAGCTATCTGGATATGGCCGAAAGCTTCTTCTCCCAGATGTGGCGCCCCACTGTCGCCACCCCGGCGCCCGGCGCGGTGCCCAAGCCGCTGGACCTGGTCACCTGCATGAAGCATCCGCCGATGCCGCCGCAGTTTCTGGCCGAGGGCTCGGACAAAGTCACCATCAACGGCCAACCGGCCGTGCGCAGCGGCGACCGCACCACCTGCGACGCCAAGGTGGTGGGTTCCGGGCTGATCTCATCCAACGTCACCATCGGTGGCGGCTCGGTGGTGGTGCGCGAGATCCGTAGCGGCAAAACCCCGGGCGTAGGGCTGGCGGTCACCGCGTTGCTGATGCTCAAGGGCGGCAAAGGCAAGTTCTTCAGCAAACTGCCGTGCATGCTGATCGGCGGCGCGACGTCGATGGCCGTCAGCAGCGCGATGGGTGCCATGGCCAACGCGGCCATGGGTTCGTCGAATCCGGTGCACGCCGCCACCGGGGCCAAGGTGCTGGGGGGCGATGAAGAGCTGGACTTCGTGCTGCCCGGTGTCTTGCCGATGGATTGGCAGCGCTTCTACAACAGCCACGACGAGCGGCGCGACGGGTTGTTCGGCGCCGGTTGGAGTGTGTCCTACGAGGTATGCGTCGAAATCCTGCCTCACCCGGAGGGCGGTGAAACGCTGATTTATACCGACGAGCAGGGTCGGCACATCGACATGGGCTCGATCCCCTTGGGCGGCGCGGTGTTCAGTGCCGGTGAAGGGCTGAGTGTTCGGCGGCATCGCAATGGGCAGTTGTTGATTGAAAACGATGACGGGTTGTATCGGCTGTTCGACGGTACACCCGGTAATCCGTCCTTGTTGCGCCTGAATCAGCTCGGTGACCGCAACGACAACCGCATCCACCTCGACTATGACGACGGCGGGCAGCTTGTTCGGCTGCGGGACACCTTCGATCTGGTGCAGGTCGAGCTGATTCATGAAGGCGGTCGCGTGGCTCGGGTGGAACGCCTCTACCCCGACCAACGTCGCGAAGTGCTCGTCAGCTACGGCTACGACGCAATGAGCAATCTGGCCGAGGTGCGCGACGCCACCGGCCAGGTGCAACGGCGCTTCGCCTACGACGTCGGGCGGCGGATGGTCGAGCACCAGCTGCCCACGGGGCTGCGGTGTTTCTATGAATGGGCCTTGATCGAAGACCAAGAATGGCGCGTGGTCCGCCACTGGACCGACGAGGGCGACGCCTACCAGTTCGACTATGACCTGAAGGCCGGTGTCACGCGCATCACCGATGATTTGCAGCGTGTCAGTACACGTCGCTGGAACACCCAGCACCAGATCACCGAATACACCGACAACCTCGGCCAGACCTGGCAGTTCGAGTGGAACGACGAGCGCCAATTACTCAACGCCACCGACCCACTGGGCGGGCGCTACGAATACAGTTACGACGACGCCGGCAACCTGATCGGTGAAACCGACCCGCTGGGCCGCAGTGACTCGACCCTATGGCTCGAGCACTGGGCCTTGCCGCTGGTGGACACCGACGCCGCCGGCCACAGTTGGCAATATCGCTACGATCAGCGCGGCAACTGCATCGCCGAGACCGATCCGCTGGGCCACATCACCCGCTACCGCTACGACACTCACGGCCAGGTCGTCGAGATCATCGACGCCACCGGCAAAAGCAAAAAATTGCGCTGGAACCCGTTTGGCCAACTGGTCGAACACATCGATTGCTCGGGTTATCCGACGCGGTTCAGCTATGACAACCGGGGCTATTTGCAAACCATCACCGACGCCCTCGGCGAACGCACCCAGTTCAGCTACGACGCCCAGGGGCGGTTGCTCAGCAGCCAGTTGCCGGACGGCCGCACCGAGCAGTATCAGCGCGACGTCGCCGGCCAGTTGATCGGCTACACCGACCCGGCCGGGCACACCACGCTGTATCAACACAACCGTCGCGGCCAGGTACGCCAGCGCACCGACGCCCATGGCCGGCAGGTGCAGTTCGGGTACGACCGCTATGGGCGACTGCAAGCGCTGACCAATGAGAACGGCGAAAGTTATCGGTTCGCCTGGGATGCTGGAGACCGGCTGACCGAACAACAAGACCTCGACGGCAGCGCCAAGCGCTACACCTATGATCTGCTGGATAACGTCGCGGCGGTCACGGCGATTCCGGCACCTTATGGTAACGGCCTGGCCGTCGTCCCCGAAGCACCGCCGGCCCCCATCGTTCATCGGCTGGAACGCGACGCCGTTGGCCGGCTGATCGCCAAAGTCACCGACGATGGCCGCACCGACTACAGCTACGACCCGCTGGACCAGCTCACCGCCGTCACCTTCACCGACCACGACGGCAACGTCCAAGCCCTGAGCTTCGCCTACGACGCCCTCGGCCAGTTGCTCGCAGAACAAAGCACGGCCGGCAACCTGCACCACCACTACGACGAACTCGGCAACCTGATCCAGACCCAACTGCCCGACGGCCGCTGGCTCAATCGCCTGTACTACGGCAGCGGCCACCTGCACCAGATCAACCTCGACGGCCAGGTCATCAGCGACTTCGAACGCGACCGCC
>NZ_JBFTMN010000029.1:0-42083 GCF_056397005.1 Pseudomonas sp. 05N431 | reverse complement strand
GCTGTTGATCTTGATCCACCCGCCCCTATCGGGAGGCCGAGTGGAGGTGTTCATCAGGGGGTGGGCGCGCAGCGCCGTACGGCGCAGCCGGACACATCGAGAGGAGGTCGTCGCGAAGCAGACCGTAGGCGATGCCCCCTGATGAATGCCGGAACGAGGGTACGCCGAGCCTAGGCGAGGTGCCGTACGCTTGGGGCGAGCGTTTTTTTGCTTACTTTTTTTAGGCGCTTGTAAAAAAAGTGAGTCGCCGTCAGGCGAAACCGTAAGTGGCCGTTACCGCAGAAATGGATATGTACACCTGCAAGAGATGGGTCGGCTGTCAGGCCGCCATCGCAGGCAAGCCAGCTCCCACAGGTTTGATTGGGGTACATCCGCGGGAGATTGGTCGGCTGTCAGGCCGCCATCGCAGGCAAGCCAGCTCCCACAGTTTTGATTGATGTACATCCGCGAGAGATGGGTCAGCTGTCGGGCCGCCATCGCAGGCAAGTTAGCTCCCACAATTTTGATCAGCGTATGCCGGTCAGGAATCGCGGCGCAGATCCGGCGGAATCGGCAAATCATCCTTGAGCGGATCCGGCCGCTTACCCTTGCCGGCACGGTACTGGCGAATCTGATAAACGTAAGCCAACACCTGAGCAACCGCCAGATAGAGCCCACCAGGAATTTCCTGGTCAAGCTCCGTGGAATAGTAGATCGAACGCGCCAGAGCCGGCGACTCAAGCAGCAAGACCTCGTTGGCCACCGCGATTTCGCGGATCTTCAGCGCCAGGAAGTCGCTGCCCTTGGCGACCAGCATTGGCGCCCCACCCTTCTCCGGATCGTACTTGAGCGCCACCGCATAGTGGGTCGGGTTGGTAATGACCACATCGGCCTCAGGAATGGCCGCCATCATCCGCCGCTGGGACATCTCGCGCTGCAACTGGCGAATCCGCTGTTTGACCTCTGGGCGACCTTCCTGATCCTTATGCTCGTCGCGCACTTCCTGCTTGGTCATCAGCAGCTTCTTGTGACTCTGGTAAAGCTGAACCGGCACATCGACCGCCGCGATCAGAATCAACCCGCACGCCATCCACAAGGTGCTCCAGCCCACCAGCTGCACACTGTGAATAATCGCCTGCTCCAGTGGCTCATGGGCGATTCGCAACAAATCGTCGATGTCCGAACGCAGCACGCTCAGCGCGACGAACAGCACCAGCAGGAATTTTGCCAGGGCCTTGAGCAGCTCGATCAGCGCCGTGGACGAAAACATCCGCTTGAGGCCGTTGGCCGGGTTCATTCGACTGAACTTGGGTGCCAGGCTACTGCCGGCGAACAACCAGCCGCCCAAGGAAATCGGGCCAATGATCGCCGCCAGCAACAAGGTCAGCAGCACCGGTTGCACCGCAATAATCGCGATCTTGCCCGACTTCAGCAAATACAGGCCCATGGCGTCCGGGGTCAGCACCACTTCACGCGGCAGGGAGAAGTTCAGGCGCATGATTTCCAGCAGGTCCAGCGCCAGACCACCGCCATAGATCAGCAACCCGCCCGCCCCGGCCAGCATCACCGCCAGGGTATTGAGTTCTTTGGAGCGCGCGATCTCGCCCTTTTCACGGGAGTCCCTTTTGCGCTTGTCCGTGGGGTCTTCTGTCTTGTCCTGACCGCTCTCGCTTTCAGCCATGACTCAGCGCGCCTGTGCCATATCACGCAACAACTGCAAGGCCTCGACGGCCAACGGTTGATACTGGTTGAGAATGTCCCCCAGGCTGACCCAGAAAATCACCAGGCCCAGCACCAGGGTCAACGGAAAACCGATAGAGAAGATATTCAGTTGCGGCGCCGCACGGGTCATGACCCCGAAGGCAATGTTGACCACCAACAATGCGGTGATTGCCGGCAATACCAGCAGCATCGCCGCCCCCAGCACCCAGCCCATCTTGCCGGCCATTTCCCAGAAATGATTGACCAGCATGCCACTGCCTACCGGCAGGGTCGTGAAGCTTTCCGTGAGGACTTCAAACACCACCAGGTGGCCATTCATCCCCAGAAACAACAACGTCACCAGCATCGTCAAGAACTGCCCGATGACGGCCGCCGACACGCCATTGGTGGGGTCGACCATGGACGCGAAGCCCATGCCCATCTGAATCGAAATAATCTGCCCGGCCACCACGAACGCCTGAAAGAACAACTGCAAGGAGAACCCCAGCAGCGCGCCAATCAGTATCTGTTCGGCAATCAGCAGCAGGCCACTCAAATCCAGCGGATTGACCTGCGGCATCGGCGGCAGGCCCGGCGCGATGACCACCGTTATCGCCACTGCGAAATACAGTCGGATACGCCTGGGCACCAGGGTCGTGCCGAAGACCGGCATGGTCGTCAGCACTGCGCCAACCCGGAATAGCGGCAGCATGAAGCTGGCCACCCAGGTACTGATTTGCGCGTCGGTCAGCGCCAGCAACGACATGGCTTAGCCGATCAACTGCGGAATGCTGGTGTACAAGCGCAGGATGTATTCCATGAACGTTTGTATCAGCCACGGACCGGCAACGATCAGCGTGATCAGCATCACCAGCAAACGCGGCAGGAAACTCAGGGTCTGCTCGTTGATCTGGGTGGCTGCCTGAAACATCGCCACCAACAGCCCCACCAGCAAACTCGGAACGACCAATATGGCGACCATCATGGTGGTCAGCCAGAGCGCTTCACGGAACAGGTCTACCGCAACTTCAGGAGTCATATCGCCCTACCCGCCCACTTATGCCTAAACACCGCCGAAACTGCTCGCCAGCGTACCGATGATCAACGCCCAACCATCCACCAGCACGAACAGCATGATCTTGAACGGCAGCGAAATAATCAGTGGCGAGAGCATCATCATGCCCATGGCCATCAGCACACTGGCAACGACCAGGTCGATGATCAGGAATGGAATGAAGATCATGAAACCGATCTGGAACGCGGTTTTCAGTTCCGAGGTCACGAAGGCCGGCACCAGAATGGTCAGAGGAGCCTGATCCGGCGTCGCGATATCGGTGCGCTTGGACAGGCGCATGAACAGCTCAAGATCGCTGCTGCGGGTCTGCGCCAGCATGAAGTCCTTGATCGGTACTTGCGCCTTGAGTACCGCATCCTGAGCCGTCAGCTTTTCGGCCAGATACGGCTGCAAGGCATCCTGGTTCACCCGATCAAAGACCGGCGCCATGATGAACATGGTCAGAAACAGCGCCATGCCGGTGAGGATCTGGTTCGACGGCGTCTGCTGCAGGCCCAGGGCCTGACGCAGGATCGAAAACACGATGATGATCCGGGTGAAACTGGTCATCAGCATGACGAACGCCGGGATGAAGCTCAGCGCGGTCATGATCAGCAGGATTTGCAGGCTGACCGAGTATTCCTGAGCGCCATTGGCGTTCGTGCCCAGGGTGATCGCCGGAATCGACAGCGGGTCGGCAGCGAACGCCAACGGCGCGGCCAGCATCAGGGCCAGTGTCAACAGGATGCGCAACGGCATTACTTCTTATCCTTATCTTTACCCAGCAACTCCATCAGACGCTGGGCAAACTCGGGGGTCGCCTGCTCGGTGCTCGGCACTTGCACCGGTTCCTTGAGCACATGCAACGGGGTAATGGTGCCCGGCGTCAGCCCAAGCAGAATCTGCTCGTTACCGACTTGCACCAGCACCAGGCGATCACGCGGCCCGAGGGCGCGCGAGCCGATCAGCTCGATCACTTGCCCTTTGCCGGCAGGACCCGCCTGCTGGACGCGGCGCAACAACCAGGCGAGGAAGAAGATCAGACCCAGCACCAGCAGCAACCCCAGCACCAGCTGAGTCAACTGCCCGGCCACGCCGCTGCCGACCGCTGGTGTCGCGACCGCCGCTACCGGTTCCGCCGCCCACGCACTGAGCGGCAAGGCCAGCAATACGCCGAGAAACGCCTTCACTCAGCGCAGCTTCTTGATGCGTTCGCTTGGGCTGATCACGTCGGTCAGGCGGATGCCGAACTTCTCGTTGACCACCACCACTTCGCCGTGAGCGATGAGCGTGCCATTGACCAGCACGTCCAGCGGTTCGCCGGCCAGACGGTCAAGCTCGATCACCGAGCCCTGGTTGAGCTGCAGCAGGTTACGAATGTTGATATCGGTGCTGCCGACTTCCATGGAAATCGACACCGGGATGTCCAGAATCACGTCCAGGTTAGGACCGTCGAGGGTCACTGGCTCGTGGTTCTTCGGCACGCTGCCGAATTCTTCCATTGCCAGGCGACCGGAGGACGACGAACTCGCCGCATCGGCGGCCAGCAAGGCGTCAATATCGTCCTGTCCGGCATCACCGGTTTCTTCGAGCGCCGCAGCCCATTCATCGGCCAGCGCCTGGTCGTCCTGGGTATTCATTTCGTCAGCCATCATTTGTCCTCAGCGGGCAACCAATCAATTGGACGCCGTCAATTAAAAGCGAATGTGTACGAACGCGGATCAGCGTCGCTCGATCGGCTCGATCACTTGCAACGCCAGGTTGCCCTTGTGGGAGCCCATCTTGACCTTGAAGGCCGGCACGCCGTTGGCGCGCATGATCATCTCTTCCGGCATCTCGACCGGGATCACATCCCCTGGCTGCATGTGCAGGATGTCCCGCAGGCGCAGCTGGCGACGGGCAACCGTGGCACCGATCGGCACGTCGACATCCAGCACGTCCTGACGCAGGGCGTTGACCCAACGTTCATCCTGATCGTCGAGGTCCGACTGGAAGCCGGCATCGAGCATTTCGCGTACCGGCTCGATCATCGAGTACGGCATGGTCACGTGCAGATCGCCGCCACCGCCATCGAGTTCGATGTGGAAGGTCGAGACCACCACCGCCTCGCTCGGCCCGACGATGTTGGCCATGGCCGGGTTCACTTCCGAGTTGATGTACTCGAAATTGACTTCCATGATCGCTTGCCAGGCTTCTTTCAAATCAACGAAGGCCTGTTCCAGCACCATGCGCACGACGCGCAATTCGGTCGGGGTGAATTCACGGCCTTCGATCTTGGCGTGACGACCGTCACCGCCGAAGAAGTTGTCCACCAGCTTGAACACCAGCTTGGCGTCGAGGATGAACAACGCAGTACCGCGCAACGGCTTGATCTTGACCAGGTTGAGGCTGGTCGGTACGTACAGCGAATGCACGTATTCGCCGAACTTCATCACCTGCACGCCACCGACAGCGACGTCCGCCGAACGCCGCAGCATGTTGAACATGCTGATGCGCGTGTAACGGGCAAACCGCTCGTTGATCATTTCCAGGGTCGGCATGCGTCCACGGACGATGCGATCCTGACTGGTCAGGTCATAGCTTTTGACACTGCCCGGTTCAGCAGCGTTGTCGGTCTGCACCAGACCATCGTCGACGCCATGCAACAGCGCATCGATCTCATCCTGGGACAGCAGGTCCTGCACGGCCATGTCGTGTTCCTACTGCAGTACGAAATTGGTAAACAGCAACTGGTCGATAACGACTTTGCCGACTTCTTTCTGCGCCACTTCCTGCACACTGGCAGTGGCTTTCTGGCGCAGCATTTCCTGACCGACCGGAGTCGCCAGGGTGTCGAAATTCTGCCCGGAGAACAGCATCACCAGGTTGTTGCGAATCACCGGCATATGCACTTTGAGGGCATCCAGATCAGCCTGGTTACGCGCCTGCAGGGTAATGCTCACCTGCATGTAGCGCTGACGGCCATTCTGGTTGTAGTTGGCCACGAAGGCCGGAGCCATGGGTTCATAAATCGCCGCAGGCTTGGCATTACTGGCGGTTTCGGCTGCAGGCGCAGGCTTGCTCTGAGCGCTGTGCATGAAGTACCAGGTCGCCCCCACGGACAGACCGATCGCCAGCAGCACGGCCAGCACAATCACGAGAATAAGCTTGAGTTTGCCTTTCCCGGCAGGGTCTTTCACTGCTGCTTCGCTCTTCGCCATGCCAATAATCCGTCACTATTCGAGTTTTCACAGGTGCACGGCAAGGCAAGAGCAAGTGTTATGCCAGAAGTGTCAGGAGGGGAAATGGCTCTGAATGATGCGTGACGAACGCACTCTATGAAACGCAATGAATCTAATGTGGGAGCGGGCTTGCTCGCGAAGCAGGCACCGCGGTTTATCTGTTAAACCGCGTTATCGTTCTTCGCGAGCAAGCCCGCTCCCACAGGGTCCTGCGCTCGGTCAGGCGTAGTAATCGACTGCGCTGGAGCCGATGACGCTGGTCGTGCTGGCAGCCGCTTCAGCCACGCTTGCCGGCAGCTCTTCATCTGCCGAATCCAGACGACCACCGCTGGCAGTCGTGCCGGCGCCCTGGCCTTGCTGAGCCTGCTGCTGTCCCTGCCCTTGCCAGCCGCGAGACTGGTCGGACACGCTGACATCGACCTGCCCCATGCCTTGCTGGGCAAACATGTCGCGCAGGCGGTGCATCTGGCTATCCAGCGCCTCACGTACGCCAACGTGAGCACTCATGAACGTCACTTGAGTCTGCTGATCGGGAACCATGTTCACCCGAATATCCAGGCGACCCAATTCCGCCGGCTGAAGCTGAATATCAGCCGCCTTGAGGTTGGCACTCGACAGGTACATGACCCGATTGACCACTTCCTCGGTCCAGCCGCTCTGATGCATGGCGATCGGTTGATTCACCGGCAACGCATTCGCGGTCTTTGGCGTGGCGGCCTGGGTCAGCGCTGCCAGGCGATTGGCGAAATCGTCAACGCGCGTGTCGCTGGTCGCCGACTTCAAATCCTTGAGCCCGTCGTCGATCAACCCGCTGAAGGACTTTTCGCCCCCCTGGCTGGTGCTGTCCTTGCTGGCCTGCACATCAAGCATGCTCGCCATGCCATTGGCAAAGTTTTGCGCCGTCGTGGGCTCACCATCAGCCTGATCCGGCGTCGCTTTGGTCGGGGACTGGCTGGAGGCCGACACGTGACCACTTTGCTCCAGGGCCAGGCGCACGGCCGGCATCGCGTCCAAAGGATCGGATGCAGGATCGAACGAGGGGTCCGTCGTGACCGCAGGCTGAGCCGGTGCAGGCGTCACCGTCGCCGCAAGAGCCGCATCGACTTGAGGCGGGGTCTGAACCTGAGCCTGAACGACCACTGGCGGTGCTTGTGGATCGGGTACCGGCACTGGCACCGGCGTCGGCTGCACCGCCTGCGCCAATGCCGGATCAAGGGTTGGGTCGAGCGGAGTGCTATCAGCTACCGGGGCATCTTTGACCGCTGCAGAATCGCTTGCGCCGCTTGCGGCCTTATCGCTGGCATCCGCCGGCTTGTCGGCGGGCAAGGATTTGCCGCTATCGGCAACGGTCGCTTGCGGGGCGGCAGACTTGTCGCCAGTCGCCACTTTTTTGCCGGAGCTGTCAGCGACTTTGTCACGCGCGCTTTTACCGGCCCCGTCGGTGCTTGACGCCGGGGTAGCTTGCGCCTGTTTGGCGTAGACCTGAGAAAAGCTGGCGGCCTTATCCCGGGGCTCTGCTGGCGCTGCCGGCGCATTGACAGGCACGCTGGCAGACACAGACGGAGTCTTGGCCTGCGAGGCGGTCTGAAGAAGCGAATTCGGGGCGAGGGGCATAGCGGTCTCCGCTGCACTGGGATCGTAGGTACAGTTGAGAAACAAAACTGCAAGGGTTGAGCCAAGTTTGCTCAAGCGCTGAAAAAAACTGCACCGATGGCGCTTTCAACAATGAAAGCGCTGGCGCTCTTCACGGTACAGTCGCCGGACGATGGCGAATTCGCCGTCGATTTCTCCGACCAGCTCTTCAATTCCCGCAAGGCTTTTTTGTTTGGCTCGCTGCTCCAGCTCATTGCACAGCTCAGCCAGGCGCGTAGCCCCCATATTGCTGCTGCTGCCCTTGAAGCTGTGGGCGGTACTGAGCAACTGGTCGGGGTCCTGAGTTTCGCGAAGCTGGGTCAAACGTGTTTCGGAATCCTGAAGAAAAGTATCCAGAAGTATCGGGTACTCATCCTCCATGACCTCTTGCAGCGCATTCAGTACGTCGTGATCCAGATGAATGTCAGTCACTTGTTCGCTCCTTGATCAAGAATGCACGGATTATGCCTGAGCCTCCCAGGAAAACTCCACGCGGGCACGCCGACCATTGTCCGACCAACTGGCTCGGTGACTCAACTGACGAATCAGGCTCACACCACGACCCGACAAACGGCCATCGTCGACCGGTCGAGCCATGACCCGCTCCACGTCGAACCCTGCGCCACTGTCTTCGACTTCCACCACCAGGCAGCCACCCGCACCTTGCGGCGACAGCTGCATATGCACCCGCAGGTAACCATCCTCAAGCGCCTCCAGACGCGCATTGCGCTGCTCGTAATACCGCGAAAACCCGGAGGCATCGCGCTTGATACTCGAATCCAGGCCCAGTACGCCATGTTCCAGCGCATTGGAATAAAGCTCGGCCAGCACGCTGTAGAGCGCCCCGCTTTGCGCCCGCAACCCATGCACCTCAAGCAACAATTGCATCAGATAAGGCAACGGGTTGAAGCGCCTGAGCGAATCTGCACGAAACTCAAAACTCACTGACCAATCCAGTGGGCAAGACACACTACTGTCGGAATACACCATGGCCGGAGGCGTGAGCTGCGCGGCCTCGAGCAGACTGACCTCAACCATGCTGACATCATCACGCGCCTCGCCCCGAAAATCCTGCAACGCCTGTTCAATTTCCTCGAACAACCGTTCTGGCTGGCGATTGTCGGCAAATACCCGCTCTAATCGCTCGACTCCAAACAGCTGCTCATTGGCATCACAGGTATCGATCACGCCGTCCGACAACAGGAATACCCGGTCGCCGAGGGCCATCGGGAACACCTCGGTGCGATCGTCAAAGGCTTGCGAACTCAACACACCCAGGGGCAGATGCCGCGCCAGCAACGTGGTGCGCTTTCCGCTGGCGATATCATGCAGATAACCATCCGGCATACCGCCGTTCCAGACCTCCACTGAACGACGCTGAAAACTCAGGCACAACAGGGTCGCGCAACAGAACATATCCACCGGCAGGATACGCTTGAGCTTGGCATTCATCTCGCACAGCATTTCCGCCAGGCCGTAACCCTTGGCAGTCATGCCATAGAACACTTCCGCCAGCGGCATGGCGCCGACCGCCGCCGGCAGGCCATGACCGGTGAAATCCCCCAGCAGCACATGCATGTCACCGGCCGGCGTAAATGCCGCCAGCAACAGGTCGCCGTTGAACAGTGCGTAAGGGGATTGTGAATAACGGATATTGGGAGCGCTCAGGCAACCGGAGTGAGCCACCTTGTCGAATACCGCCTTGGCCACCCGTTGCTCATTGAGCAGGTACTCATGGTGCCTGGCAATCAGATCGCGCTGCTCCAGGACCGTCGCCTGCAAGCGCCGCAAACGATCCATCGCCTTGATCTTGGCGCTGAGGATCACCTGGTTATAGGGTTTTGCCAGAAAGTCGTCGCCACCCGCCTCCAGGCAACGCGCCAAGGCTTCGCTTTCCGTCAGCGAGGTCAGGAAGATGATCGGCACCAGCGTTTCGCCGGCCAGCAGCTTGATCTGTCGCGCCGCTTCGAAACCGTCCATTACCGGCATCATCGCGTCCATCAACACCAATTGCGGACGCTGCTGCTGATACAGCTCAACCGCTTCGGCGCCGTTGGCCGCGGTCAACACCTCATGTCCCTGACGACGGACGATACTCGACAGCAACAAGCGATCGGCCGCGCTGTCTTCTGCGATCAGCACGGTCAGCGGCTCGGGCAGCGTCGACATGACGATCAACTGATGTCGAACAGCTTGTCGAAATTGGAGATGGCGAGGATTTTCTTCACATCGGAACTGCTGTTGACCACGCGAATATCGGAGTTGTCTCCGCCAGCATGATCACGCAACAGCAGCAACATGCCCAACGCCGAGCTGTCGAGGTAGGTCGCTTCTTTCAAGTCGACCACCACCGAGTTTGGCATCTGCCCGTCGGGGCGTTCGTAGGACTCACGAAATTCCTGATGCTTGGCGAAATCGAACCGCCCCTTGACCGAAATCGTGAGTTTTTGCCCATCCGGAGATACTTCTGTAACGACTGACATGCTGCGGCTTCCCTGTCATTGGCAACGTGTAGAAGGTTTAGCACTTGCAGGGGGCATGAGCAAGGCCATTTGAAAGCAACGCTCAATACGGGTCGTGGCGCGGCAAACGCTGGGAAAGCTCGTCGAGCAGCTTCTGCTCGCGCCGGTCTTCGAGTTGGCGAGCCTCATCAATGTAACGCTGCACCAGTTTGCGCAGCCCTTCAACCCGGGCAAACGCCTGCTGCCAGGTGTCACGCGCCTTGTTCAGGTTGTTCTGGTGCCAGGCCAGGCTTTGGCGCTGCTGATCGATCGCGGTGCCCAGTTGCGCAAGAAAGCCCTGATACCCCAGCAACCATTGCCCCGAGACGCCATGGCTGCCGCGTACGATCCATTGTTCCTGGTACTCGAGGCGGAAGCTTTCGAGGTCGGCGAGCTTGCTTTCGGCCAATCGCACCTGGCCCTGGAAGTGTCCCAGGCGCTGGGCGGCGGTCTTTTCGGCCTTTTCAGCCATATCGACCACGGGCGCCAGGCGCGCCGACCGGCTCTGGGCCATGAGGGGTTAGCCGCCAGCCGCCGGGGCGAAGATCGAGGCAAGGTACGCCTCGCTCTCACCCAGGCTGATGCTGTCGTTCAGGCCCTGACGCAGGTACTTGGCCAATTGTGGCTGCAACGAGATCGCCAGATCGGTTTCCCGGTCGCCGCCCGCCACATAGGCACCGACACTGATCAGGTCGCGACTTTGCTGATAACGCGACCACAGCTGCTTGAAATACTGCGCACGGGTCATGTGGTCCGGGCTGACCACCGACGGCATGACCCGACTGATGGACGCTTCGATGTCGATCGCCGGGTAATGCCCCTCTTCCGCCAGGCGACGCGACAGGACGATGTGCCCGTCGAGCACGCCCCGCGCGGCATCGGCGATCGGATCCTGCTGGTCGTCACCTTCGGACAGCACCGTATAAAACGCGGTGATCGAACCGCCGCCTGCCTCGGCATTACCGGCACGCTCCACCAGTTTCGGCAGTTTGGCGAATACCGATGGCGGATAACCCTTGGTCGCGGGAGGCTCGCCGATGGCCAGAGCGATTTCCCGTTGCGCCTGAGCAAAACGGGTCAGTGAATCCATCAGCAACAGGACGTTCTTGCCTTTGTCGCGGAAATACTCGGCGATTCGCGTGCAGTACATCGCGGCGCGTAGACGCATCAGCGGTGCATCGTCCGCAGGCGACGCCACCACCACGGAGCGCTTGAGTCCCTCTTCACCGAGGATGTGCTCGATGAATTCCTTGACCTCGCGACCCCGCTCGCCGATCAGCCCGACCACGATGATGTCGGCCTCGGTAAAGCGGGTCATCATGCCCAACAGCACACTCTTGCCGACGCCGGTGCCGGCGAAGAGACCGAGGCGCTGACCGCGACCGACTGTCAATAATCCGTTGATGGAGCGAATACCCACATCCAGCGGTTGGCTGATGGGGTCACGCTTGAGCGGGTTGATGGTCGGACCATCCATCGGCACCCAGTCTTCGGCTTTCATTCCGCCCTTGCCGTCCAGCGCACGACCGGCGCCATCCAGTACCCGCCCGAGCATGCTCATGCCCATCGGCAAGCGCCCGGCATCGGCCAAGGGCACGACCCTGGCGCCCGGGGCGATGCCGGCGACACTGCCGACCGGCATCAAAAATACCTTGCTGCCAGAGAAGCCCATGACTTCGGCTTCGACCTGTACCGGGTGATAACTGTCGTCGTTGATCACCATGCAGCGGCTGCCCATGGCAGCGCGCAGGCCCTCGGCTTCAAGCGTGAGGCCGACCATGCGCAGCAAGCGCCCTTCAAGGATCGGTTGGCCGGGAAGCTCGGTGGCATGCGCATAAGTACTCAGGCGCTTGCCGAAGCTGGTGCGATCAAGGCGCATCAGCGATTTCCGGCTCTGGCTCTGGCTCTGACTCTGGCTCAAGCGCCAAGGCAGACGGTTTTTCGCTGACGGGAAATTCCAGCGTCAAATCCGCCTCAGCCGGATGCAGCGCCTGATCGTGTAATTGATCGAACAGCTTGGCCATGATTTGCGTGATACGGGTCTCTACGGTCGCGTCGATGCGGCTGTGCTCGGTCTCGACCCGGCACCCGCCTGGCAACATGGCTTCGTCTTCGACGATGCGCCAGGTCTCTTCATGACGCTCGCGCAATGCCTTGACCAGCTCGAAGTCCTGCGGATTGATGTACAGACGCACATTCCCGACGCCCAACGGCAGCAATTTCAGGGCTTCGCGCATGACGTGTTCGATCTGCGTCGAATCGATGGCCAGTTCGCGCTGAATCACCTGTTTGGCAATGTGCCGGACCAGCCCGACCAGAGACTTCTCGATCTGCGTATCCTGCTCGGCAATCGGTTCGAACAGATTGCCCATCAGCAATTCAAGGCTGGCGAGCTTCGCACTCAGGGCCACGTCAGCTTCCTGACGAACCTTGAGCGTGGTGCTGTGAAAGCCTTCTCGCTCGCCAGTAGCGAAGCCTTCGTTGTAGGCTTCCTGTCGAATGCTTTCGAGCTCTTCGAGGGTCAGTGGCTGGACTTCCTCCAGCGGCACTTCTTCCATCTCTGGCGGTTCGGGCTCAGGCTCGGGTTCAGGCTCCGGGACGTGCGGGTCGAAGCTGGGCAACGACCAGATATCAAAACCGCGGACATCACGCGCACGGATCAGGTCAGTGGGCGACTCATCGCTCTTGGATGCCATGGCGTTAAATCATTTCCTCGCCGCCCTTCCCGCCGAGAACGATTTCTCCGGCTTCGGCCATACGGCGGGCAATGGTAAGGATTTCTTTCTGTGCGGTTTCCACATCGCTGACGCGTACCGGGCCCTTGGCCTCGAGGTCGTCGCGCAGCAATTCGGCCGCCCGCTTGGACATGTTCTTGAAGATCTTTTCCTTGACGCCTTCGTCCGAGCCCTTGAGGGCCAGCACCAGCACGTCCGAGGACACTTCGCGCAGCAATGCCTGAATCCCGCGGTCGTCGACATCGGACAGGTTGTTGAACACGAACATGAGGTCTTCGATCTGACCGGACAGGTCTTCGTCGACTTCGCGGATCGAGTCCATCAGTTGACCTTCGATCGAGCTGTCGAGGAAGTTCATGATGTCGGCTGCACGCTTGATACCGCCCAGGGTGGTACGCGCGGCGTTGGAGTTGCCGGAGAATTGCTTCTCGAGAATCTGGTTGAGTTCTTTCAGCGCGGCAGGCTGTACGGTGTTCAGCGAAGACACGCGCAAAATAATATCGAGGCGTACTTTATGGTCGAAGTTGCCGAGCACTTCGCCGGCCTGATCCGGGTCGAGATACGCCACGACGATGGCCTGGATCTGCGGGTGCTCGTAACGGATCACGTCCGCCACGGCACGCGGCTCCATCCACTTCAGGCTGTCCAGACCGCTGGTGTTGCCACCCAGCAGGATACGGTCGATCAGGCCGTTGGCCTTGTCTTCGCCCAGCGCCTGGGTGAGCATCTTGCGCACATAGTCATCGGAGCCGACGCCGAGGCTGGTCTGATCGCCGACGATGTCGACGAACTCGCTCATCACCTGCTCGACCTGCTCGCGGTGCACGTTGCCCATTTGCGCCATGGCCACACCCACACGCTGGACCTCTTTAGGCCCCATGTGGCGCAACACTTGCGCAGCATCGGTTGAACCCAGGGACAGCAGCAGAATCGCGGCTTTGTCGACCCGGCTGAGTTTGGCGATAGCGGCTCGGTTATCACTCATCTGCGTTAATCCACTCTTTCACGACCTGAGCCACACGACCCGGGTCTTCGGCCACCAGGCTCTTGATTGCGTTCAACTGTGCGTCATAGCCTTCGCTCGGGCTAGGCAGCAGAATACTTTGCGGGCCACCGAGGCTGACGCGGTCGTTGGCCAGTTCGCCGTCCAGGCCGCCCATGCCACCGAGCTCGACATCGCTGCCAAGACCCGCCAGTTGCTTGCCTTTGCCGCCGCCGGTGATGTTGTTGAGCACCGGACGCAGCACGCCGAACACCAGCACCAGGATGAACAGCACGCCGAGAACCTGTTTCACCACATCCCAGAACCAGGGCTGCGAGTAGAACGGAATGTCGGCGATGACTTCGCCACGCTCGGCCGAGAACGGCACGTTGATCACGCTGACGCTGTCGCCACGGCTGGCATCAAAACCGACGGCGTCCTGCACCAGACGCGTGAAGCGCGCCAATTCATCGGCGCTCCACGGTGCACGGGTGGTTTCACCGTTGGCCGCGTTGACCTTGACCTGATCATCCACAACGACCGCAACCGACAGGCGATTCAAACGACCCTGCTGTTGCTTGGTGTGGCTGATGGAACGGTCGAGTTCGAAGTTCTTGGTGGATTGTTGACGCTTGTCCGCCGGGTACGGTGCCAGCATCGGCTGACCGGTTGCCGGGTCCATGATTTGCTGGCCGTTGGCATCCAGCAGCGGCTGACCTGGCTGCACCATGCCCGCGGAAGCGCTCGAGCCACCGGTGGTTTGTGGCGCCGAAGCCGGCGATGGCGGCTGGTTGCTCAGCGCACCGGGAACGCCTTGCGGGCCGTTGCTGGCGGTGCGCTGTTCGGAAGTCGATTGCTCGCTGCGCAGGGCTGGCTGATCCGGGTTGAACTGCTCCGAAGTCGACTCGACTGCACTGAAATCCACATCGGCGGAGACTTCAGCCTTGTAGCGATCGTTGCCCAGCACCGGCTGCAGAATATTGTGCACACGCTGGGTGAGCATGCTTTCCATGCGGCGGCTGTAATCGAATTGCTTGCCGGCCATGGTCAGTTCGGAGTTTTCCGCCTGATCCGAGAGCAAGGTGCCCTTCTGGTCGACAACGGTGATCTGCGACTTGCTCAACTCGGGAACACTGGTCGCCACCAGATTGATGATGGCCATGACCTGGCCGGGTTCCAGCGACCGACCGGAATAGAGCTCGACCAGTACCGACGCGCTTGGCTTGCGTTCATCACGCACGAATACCGAGCTTTTCGGAATCGCCAGGTGCACGCGGGCACCCTTGACGTTGTTCAGGCTGGAAATGGTCCGCGCCAGTTCACCCTCAAGGCCGCGACGATAACGGGTCGCTTCCATGAACTGACTGGTCCCCAGGCCCTGGTCCTTGTCGAGGATTTCAAAACCGATATTGCCGTCGCTGGGAGTGACACCAGCAGCGGCGAGCTTGAGCCGCGCACGTGCCACATCATCGGCCTTGACCAGCAAGGCACCGGAGTTGGGTTCAATCGTATAGGGAATGTCAGCGGCGGCCAGGGTTGCCATGACCTGCTTGGCATCCATACCGGCAAGGCTGCCGTACAGCGGCCGATAGTCGGGTTGCTGCGACCACAGCACCACGGCAAAACCAATCGCCACGCTTGCAGCCAGGCCAACCAACAGGCCTACCTGACGCAGCATGGTCATCTCGGAAAGGTTTTCCAGGAAGGACAGACCAAACAACGGCGGTTTTCCGTCGACAGGTGTGGCCTTGGCCGGAACGTTATCGGCGACTGCTTCTGCCATGACTCAATACTTCCTTAGACCGGCATCTGCATGATGTCTTGGTATGCCTGTACCAGCTTGTTACGCACTTGGGTCAACGCCTGGAAAGACACGCTGGCCTTCTGCGAGGAAATCATCACATCGGTCAGGTCGACGCCGCTTTTGCCAATTTCGAACGCATTGGCCAACTGGTTCGAAGCCTGCTGGGTATCGTTGACCTTGTTGACGGCCTTGCCGAGCAGGTCAGAAAAGCTGCTACCGCCCATTTCCGGCACTGCAACGGCGGCTTTCGGCTGAGCCATGGCGTCCATTTGCATGGACCGCATGTCCAACATCAACCGATTAAATTCAATACCCTGGCTCATGGTCTACTCTCTCTGACGACCCGCAATTTTTTGACACTCATTCGGCGGATAGAGTGGTGTTAGCAACAAGGGTGCCAGCTCCATGGCGACCTTTCATAAAAGTCCGACACGGATCACCGCCCCGTAGCAGCTGTCGAGCTTGCGAGGCTGCGTTCGAGGCGGGCCGCGTTCGGACGAAGTCCTCGCAAACCCTGCGTTCGCGTTTTTTCTGGAAAATCTCGTCGCCCGGTTTACGACCGCTCCGCGGCCGAACGCCGCCTCGCAAGCTCGACAGCAGCTACAGATACGGTTCAGGTCGCGAACAGATAACCTTCAACGTCCATTCCCGCATCGCGCATTTGCGCCAGCTTGTAGCGCAAGGTCCGCGGGCTGATACCCAGGCGCTCGGCCGCTTCTTTGCGTCGCCCGCGCTCGGAACGCAATGTATCGATGATCATCTGAAACTCGCGACGCCGCAGGTCATCACCCAGCGCGCCCGCAGAATCGCCTTGCGGCGCCTCGACTTCGAGCACTCGTGACGACATTGGAACCGGCGCCAATACCGGCAGTGGCGCGCAAGCCACAGGCCCCGCAAGGCAGAAGTCCTGTGGCTGAATCAAACCACCCTGCTGCAAAATCAGCGCCCGCTGAATGGCGTTGTCCAGCTCGCGCACATTGCCCGGCCACGGATAACCGATCAGGCAAGCCTGAGCTTCCGGCGACAGCCTGGCGGCGGCATGCTTCATTTTATTGACGTGCTTGGCCAGCAGACGCTCGGCCAGCGGCAAGATATCGGCAGTGCGCTCACGTAACGGACGCCAGGCCAGCGGAAACACCGACAGGCGATAGTAAAGATCCTCACGAAAGCGCCCCGCCGCCACTTCGCCCGCCAGATCGCGGTTCGTGGTTGCCACCACCCGGATATCCAGCGCAATCGGCTTGCGCGCGCCCACACGCTCGACTTCACGCTCCTGCAGCACGCGCAGCAGCTTGGCTTGAAGCCCCAGGGGCATTTCGGAAATTTCATCGAGCAGAATGGTCCCGCCATCGGCTTGCTCGAACTTGCCGGCCTGAGCTGCAATAGCGCCGGTGAACGAGCCTTTCTCATGCCCGAACAAGGTCGCCTCGAGCATGTTGTCCGGGATCGCCGCGCAATTGATTGCAATGAACGGCTGACTGGCGCGACGCGAGTGCTGGTGGATGTAACGTGCCAACACTTCTTTGCCGGTCCCCGACTCACCCGAGATCAACACCGTCGAATCACTGCGCGCTACACGAGCTGCCAGCTCAAGCAACTGCGCACTGGCCGGCTCGAACGCCACCGGGCCTTCGCCTTCTGCGGCGCCGAGACAACCCAGGGCATGGCGCGACACCAGATCCAGCAAGGCCTTGGGCTCGAACGGCTTGACCAGATAGTCTGCCGCCCCCTGACGCATCGCATCGACGGCACGCTCAACCGCGCCATGGGCGGTCATCAGCAACACCGGCAACTGCGGCTGGCGAATTCGCAACAAACCCAACAACTGATGACCATCCATGCCCGGCATGTTGACGTCACTGACCACCAGACTGAAGGACTCGCTCGCCACAGCTTGCAGCGCATCTTCGGCCGAGCCCACTGCGGTGTAGTCGTGACCGGCCAGCAGCAGCGTATCCGCCAATGCTTCGCGCAGCGAGCGGTCGTCTTCGACCAGTAAAACCTTGATTGCCATCAGCCTCTTTCCACTCCTTGAGCGCTGGAAAACAACGGCAAGACCACCACCGCACACGTCCCACGGCCCAGCCGCGAGCGCAACTGCAATTCTCCCTGATGAGCACGGGCCACTGCCTTGACCACGGTCAGGCCAAGGCCGGTGCCGGTGGTTTTGGTGGTGAAAAAAGGCTCACCCAGGCGCGCCAGCACGACGGGGTCAATACCGCCACCGTTATCGCTGACGCACAGCCGAAGGGTGTTTTCACGGGTATATAGATGGACCTTCAGACGAACATCGCCAGCACTGGCCTGTATCGCATTTTCAATCAGGTTCAGCAGCGCACCGACCAGCGTGTCGCGATTACACAGCAACTCCCCGGCATGACTGTCGCACTGCCAACGCACCGGATAATCCTGGACATGCGTCAATGCCGCCGCTTGCAGCGATTGCAGGAGCGCCCCGGGCGTCACGCGATCAGTCAACGGCAACTCGCCGCGAGCGAACACCAGCATGTCCCGCACCTGATGTTCGAGCTCATGCAGGCGCTCTTTCAAACGCCCGGCAAACCGTTGCTGGGTAGCGACCGGCAACTCTTGCTCAGTCAAATGACTGGCGTACAGCAATGCCGCGGACAGCGGCGTGCGAATCTGATGCGCCAGGGAAGCGACCATCCGCCCGAGGGACGACAAGCGTTCATGGCGAGCCAGTTGATCCTGCAAGTGCCGGGTTTCGGTCAGGTCGTTGAGCAGCACCAACTGGCCCGGCTCGGCATCCAGCGAGCGCGTGGCAATCGACAGGCGTCGACCATCCTTCAGGGAAATTTCATGACCATCGTCTTCGCGTGGAGCAAAGCAGCGGGCAATCACATGACGCCACAACTCGCCTTCAAGCGGCAGACCCAGCAGTTCGCAGGCCGCCGGATTGGCTTCGCGCACCATACCCTGGGCATCAATGACGATGACGCCACCGGGCAACAAGTCGAGAAGGTTTTGCAGCCGGTTGGCCAGGCGCTCTTTTTCGGCCAGCTCTTGCATGCGCTGAGCACTGACCACCGCCAGTTCGCCCTTGAGCTCGGTGACCCGGGCTTCAAGCATGCTGTAGGAATCGGTCAGTTGGCTCGACATCTGACTGAACAGCGCGAACGCCTGCTCAAGGCCAAGCCGACTTGCCTGCTCTACAGAGGACGATTGCCCCGAGACTTCGGAGACAGGAGACATTTGGGCGGCGTGGGGCATCGTGCTCTCTCGCTGGGCTGACCGTCAGTTAAACGGAACGTTGCGAGGGACGTAGCAATACCCGTGCCTAAAAAAAACCGCCCATTATTCAGCGAGTTGAAAAACAGGCGTCAATCATCCGCCTGCTCATCACCTTCGCGACGGCTCATGCCGTACTTGCGCATCTTCTCGACCAGGGTGGTACGGCGAATGCGCAGGCGTTCGGCAGCACGCGCCACAATGCCATTGGCATCATCCAGTGCCTGCTGAATCAGGCCCTGCTCCAGGCCACCGAGGTAGTCCTTGAGGTCCAGCCCTTCCGGCGGCAGCATGGCGTTAGCGGTGAAGTCCGGAGTGTGGCCATTGATGGCTACCCGCTCTTCAAGATCGCTGCGCAAGCTATCGACCAGTTGCTCGTCTTCGTCGTCGACATACCGGAATTTCTTCGGCAACTCGACCACACCGATCACGCCATACGGGTGCATGATCGCCATGCGCTCGACCAGGTTGGCCAGCTCACGGACGTTGCCCGGCCAGCCATGACGGCACAGCGACATGATCGCTGCCGAGTTGAAGCGAATGGAACCGCGCTTCTCGTGCTCCATACGCGAGATCAATTCGTTCATCAGCAACGGAATATCTTCGACACGCTCACGCAGCGGCGCCATCTCGATCGGGAAAACATTGAGGCGGTAGTACAGATCCTCACGGAAGCTGCCGACCTCGATCATGCTTTCGAGATTCTTGTGAGTCGCGGCAATGATCCGCACGTCGACGCTCTGGGTCTTGTTACTCCCCACGCGCTCGAAAGTGCGCTCCTGCAATACCCGCAGCAGCTTGACCTGCATCGGCAGCGGCATGTCGCCAATCTCGTCGAGAAACAGCGTACCGCCGTTGGCCAGCTCAAAACGCCCGGCGCGGCTGGTGATAGCCCCGGTAAAGGCGCCCTTCTCGTGGCCGAACAATTCGCTTTCCAGCAGCTCGGCCGGGATCGCACCGCAGTTGACCGGCACAAACGGCGCGTCGCGCCGCTTGGAGTGATAGTGCAGATTGCGCGCAACCACTTCCTTGCCCGTACCGGACTCACCGAGGATCAGCACGCTGGCATCGGTATCGGCCACTTGCTGCATCATCTGGCGGACGTGCTGAATCGCCCGGCTGGTGCCGACAAGACTACGGAAAAGATTGGGTTCACGGTGACGACCGCGCTCGCGGGCCTGGTCGTACATCTCGCGATATACTTGGGCGCGGTGCAGGGAGTCGAGCAACTTGCTGTAGCTGGGCGGCATTTCCAGCGTGGAAAGTACCCGGCGACGCTGGTCTTCCGGCAGGTCAACGGAAGAATTATCGCCCATTAACAAAACCGGAAGGAACTCATCCCAGGTAGCGAGTGTCTTTAACAGGCCCGGAAGAGAGCCTGGAGCATTTACCGTCCCGATAAGAACGCAAATGACTTCACGACTTGATGACAAAGAGCCGACAGCCTGCTGCCAGTCATGGCTACCACAGGGTAAATTTTCTTCGCCAAGAAAATTTAAAATCACCGCCAAATCACGGCGGCGGACGCTATCGTCATCAATCAGCAGAATTTTGGTTTCACGCCACATGCAATAGCAACTTCCCTAGTCAACTCAATGCCCGAAATGAGTGGGCAAGCTAGACGCTTGCAGGCACGTTAGGCCTGATAGACGCCTGAAATCTTCAAACAGCCACTAGTTAAGTCAAAAAACCGTGCACAGTCAAATTTATGGCGCACTACGGTCGGATTAACTGAGCATTAACCGAACAGATGGTAAACCTTTGCCGCGTTCTGTGCTTGATGGATCTGCGACATCTCATCGAATATTGCCTGACGCTCTCCCGTCGCCGCCTCCAGCAACTGCCGATAGACCCCCAGCAACTCCTCGAGATTATCGCGCAACGCAGCCTCATCCAGCGAAGCCTCACTCAAAACGTCTTCCATGCAGGAACGGCAATCCAGGTCCAGTTGACCGATAGCTTCCCAGTTACGCTCGGCCAATGCATCGACCAGGGCTTCACGGGTTTGTTCGATACGCTGCAGTACAAGACTCACGGTGATCTCCTTAAAACTGCGGACCTGGCGCTGCGATGGCATCCCAGCCTTCTTTGACCGTCCCCAGCAAACTGGCGACTTCGTCAAGGATCTTCGGATCGCTCTTGATATTAGCCTCCGCCAGACGCTTCATCATGTAGACGTAGAGATTATCCAGCTCTCCTACTTCATCCGCCTTGTTCTCAAGGTCCAGACCTTCGCGCAGGCCACCAATGATGCCGATGGCCTTGCTGATGAATACACCTTTGCCCGGAATATCCTTTCGCTCCATGGCGCCTTTGGCCTGAGCAATACGATCCAGCCCACCTTCCATCAGCATCTGCACCAAGCGGTGCGGACTGGCTTCGGAGGTTTGGGCCTGCGCTCCAATTTTCTGATATTGCCGAAGGGCTAACATCGGATTCATGCTCTACCTCATCACAACTCAAGGGCTCGTATAACCAATGTATCGTCTACGAGTCAAAAAACTTAAATTCAAAAGGCAAAAACCCGGCGCGTTAAAAACGCAGCCGGGTTTTTGGCGCTGGCTCAAGATTAGCCGCCGGACTTCTGTGCGTTCAAGGAGGTGAAGAACGAGGTGATACTGGTCGACGTTGCCTTCATCTGCCCGACCAACAGGTCCATGGCATTGTACTTGGCCGTCAGCGTCGCGGTCAGTTTGGTAACGCGCAAGTCCAACGCCACCTGCTGATTGCTCAGATCGTTTTTCTGCTGGTTCAGGCTGGTGGTGCGCTGATCAAGAATGCCACCGGTCTGCAAGTAAGGCTTGATCGCCGTACCCATTCGGGCCAGCAGGCCATTAGTGCTGTTGGTGCCGGTGAACAGCGTTTGAACCTGACTACTCAAGCCCTTGGTAGTCATCGCAGCAGTGAACTTGGTGGAGTCAAAGTTCAGCGTACCGAGCTTCTGATCGGTCGTGATGCCCAATTGCGACAACACCGCCAATTGCCCCCCAGGCCCGGGAGTCACCAACTGATTGCGAATATCGGCAATTATTGAACGAGGCACCGAGTCACCGGTCAGCGCAGCAGAGACGGTCAGCTTGCCATTGGCATCGGCCGAGGCCTGGGTCAGCGAGGTAACCGTTTTCACCAGCGTGTTATACGCGTCGACGAACGACTGTACCGCCGTCTGCAAACCGGTGGTATTGGTCGCCACGGTTACCGTCGAGGCCCCCGGCGCAACCAACGTCATGCTCAAGCCACCCACCGCCTGATTGACGGTATTGGTTTTGCTGGTGACTGCCAGACCATCAATCGTCAGGCTCGCATCAGCGGCCAGCGCACCGATCGTACCGGCACTGGCGGGATCAGGCATCGTCCCCCCGGTGGTCGACGAAGGATCAGGGATAGTCCCCATCATCTTGGTGCCGTCGATTTCCAGACCGGCAATACCACTGACAGTAAGGTCCGAACCCTTGCCGGTAGTAGTCGACCCGAGCACCAGACGCGAACCACTGCTGTCGGTGACGATGTTGGCCGTGATGCCTTTGGCCGTCAGCGTGGTGTTGATCGCGTCGCGAGTGGACTGGAGCGTCGCACCGGACGGGATAGTGACGTTGTAGGCAGTGCCATTTTGACTGATATTCAAAGTACCACTCGGAATGGCACTGGCAGCACCGCCTGCAAATGAAGCACTGGCAACTTTGGAACCGGTAGCCAGATTCTTCACATTAATGCTGTAAGTACCGTTGACCGCGGTGTTATCAGAAGTCACGGTCAAGGTTGCCGGAGTCGACGAGGTAGCCGCAAACCCGCCAAACGCAGGATTTGTCGAGCTATTGAGCTTATCCATGGCAGCCTGATAAGCAGCCAAAGCACTTTTCAGCGAACCCACACCGGAAATTTTCGAGGTATTGAGCGTGGTCTGCGTGGTGATCTGAGTCTGTTTGGCCGACTTGTCGCTGTTGACCAACGCTGTAACGATCGAACCGATATCCAGGCCGGAACCCAGACCTGTACCCGGTAAAATTGGACTTGCCATGTGCATCTCCCTTTCTGTCTGTCGCCAGTCTTTTGACCACTCACGCCGTCAAATCAGCGTACAAACACTATTCATGCCAGTAGTCAGGCTTTTGCATCAAACAAAACATTGCTCGCCGTACTCAAACTGTCCGCCAGCTTCAACGCTTCTTCGGAAGGGATTTGTCGCACCACCTCACCCGACTCAGTGGCAATCACCTTCACGACCACCCTGCCGGAAGCCTCATCGATAGAGAACTCCAGGTTGCGCTTGATCGACTGTACGAACTTCTCGATCTCTTGCACGGCCAGTTTCAGCTTCTGCGCGTCCGCGTCCTTACTTCCAGCCACAGCCTGAACACTGTCACTGCCGCTACGAGGTGCTGCAGCCGTTTTATCGACCGTCGTACTTGCCGGCTGAGCAGTCGGGTAAGACAAGTTCAGCTTCACGCTCATGTCCATATCCATCACCTCTTAACGTAAAAAGGCGAGAGAGCGCGACCAGCACACTCCCTCGCCAAAACTCATTCCGAAATTACTGAAGCAGCTTCAGTACAGCGGAAGGCAGTTGGTTGGCTTGAGCCAGAACCGAGGTGGAAGCTTGCTGCAGGGTTTGCTGCTTGGTCAGCTGAGCAGTTTCTGCTGCGAAGTCGGTGTCTTGTACGCGACCCAGTGCAGCGGTGGCGTTTTCGTTGACGTTCTGCAGGTTGGAGATGGTGCTGGTCAGACGGTTTTGCGAAGCACCCAGGTTTGCACGAACAGCACCAACAGAGGCGATTGCAGCATCGATTGCGGTGATTGCACCGTCGATGTTGGTAGCAGCAGTAGCACTGGTAGCACCGGTCAGAACAGTAGTACCGCTACCTACGGACAGGCTGACGGCGTCGAACTTGGTGCTCAGGGTCAGAGTGATCTGGTTGGCAGTACCGGTGTTGGAGCCCACTTGCAGGGTCATGCTGCCGGCGGAACCGTCCAGCAGGTTTTTGCCGTTCAGGTTGGTGGCCTGGGAAATACGGGTCAGCTCGTCGGACATCTGAGTGAATTCCGCGTTGGTCGCGGACTGGTCAGCAGTGCCGTTGGTGCCGTTACGTGCCTGGAGAGCCAGTTCACGCATACGTTGCAGAATGTTGGTAGTCTCTTGCAGAGCGCCTTCAGCAGTCTGAGCCATCGAGATGCCGTCGTTGGCGTTTTTGATAGCTACGGTCTGACCGCGGATCTGGCTGCTCATACGGGTAGCGATCTGCAGGCCGGCAGCGTCGTCTTTGGCGCTGTTGATTTTCAGGCCGGAAGACAGACGAGTCATGGAGGTCTGCAGAGCGTTAGCGGCATTGTTCAGGTTCTTCTGAACAGACAGAGAAGCGACGTTAGTGTTTACGCCTAAAGACATGGTGAATTCCTCGTTGGTTGGGTACTGCGGCTTCCGGCCCTGGCAACCGCCGGGTGTGGCCTAGAGAACCTTCGTAGTAGTTATCGTCGCGATTGCAGGTTGCTTGAGGGCTTTTTTTAAAATAATTGCCATCACACTGCCATCCCCGCGAAAACAAAGGCCTGCACGAGACCCACGAGAGAAAAATGACGCCAGGGAAATGCCGGCGACAGAAGAGCGAGGAGATCGCCCGGCCGGCAAAAACGGTTCAGAGGTGAGCGTGACTCGCGTCCAGCAAGTCGATCAATTCATACTCCATGGTGTCGGCCAGCCCCAACCAGTCCTGCGCCTCCTGGGAGGCCAGCATCGACATGAGCAATTGCGCCCACTGCAACTGGATATCTTCAGGGGCCTGACTCAAGAGGCCTTGCACCTTGTCGAACACATCGACCATGCTCAGCGCGGCCTCGACATCACGCCCCAGACGAAACAACCCGGCGCACTGCCGGCAATCGATAATGCATTGTGCAAGCCCGCTCATTGCACGAACTCCTGATTGAACGTCGTTCCCACAATCATCGCCCCCGCCCGGCTGCTGTTAAAAAAGCGCACCTGCGGATGCCCGGCGATGTAGCGCTCCAGCTCACACAGATAACTGCGGAAATTCAACTGCGTTCGGACCCGCTCCCCATTTCCATCGAGCACCCAATGCTTGGCCTGGTTCACGCCTGGCCCCAGATCGCCATCGTTCCAGCCGGCATGGGTTTTGTTCATCGGGAACGCAAAGTCGGCACCGAACAGGGTGATCCGGTCCGCGCCCATCTTCACCGCCAGGTCCACTGCCGGATGGATCACGCTGCCACCGACATACAGTTCAGCCTTGCTGATCTCCTGGCGAATAGCGGCATAGACCGGGCTGGCGGAATACCCGACATAACGCGTGCCCTGCCAGGCGTTCAACACCTGCGGGTCGCTCATGGGCAGGTACACCAGCGGGATGTTGTCGGAGTCCTCGGGTGGCAAGTGCCTGAAGCTTATTCGCCGGTCGATACTGACCACCAGATCCGGCCTGATGCCATGCTCGATCAACGGTCGATAGGCGGTATCGACGCTGATGAACAAGGGACGCTGATCGCGCTCGTGTATCGCCCGAAGCTGATCAAAGTGCTGCTCAAGGCTTGGCCCCGTGCCGATCACATAGACCTCCCGACCGGTACACGTCGCAAACAACTCGGCAACATCGCGATCACGACTGACGAGTTCACGACTCTCCTCCAACCGCTCAATGATCGCTGGAGACTGCGGATCGAACTCACGATTATTGAAGGTAAGGTGCACTTCGCTGATCAGCCGATCCCGGATCTTGGCATTGAAATCATCTGCCAGCAGCATCTCGGACGGTAACGCAAAAAACGGCAGGTGGATGTCCGACAAGTCGCCGGCGTAGATCAACTCGACCCGTGGATCACTGAGCCAGTGCCGCTGATCGAGCAACTGCAGCGTCAACGAGAAAATCGCGCCATTGAGGATATGCACGTACAAACGCTGAAGCTCGGCGTTTTCAAGCAGTACTGACTGCAAGTCACCCAGCCCTGTACCGTAGACATGCACCACCTCGCTTGCCGGCGGCAGACTGGCCGCTTGCAACCGCGCTTCACGCGTACGGTCATGGCGACTGGTGAGCTGGATACCGGCAATGCTCAGGGTCGAGCCCAATCCTTCCACCAGCTCAGCCTGAACCGCCGTACTGTCTTCAGTCATCAGCCGTACATGCAGCGCCGGCCAGCGACGCTCTATTACCTGGAAATTGTCTTCAACGCTGTCGCTCATGCTGCCTCGATTGTCATTCAGGCAAAAAAAATAGCGTCCAAGGTTACACTTTGGACGCTATTTTTATGCCACAGGATTTAGCTCAAGGACGATAAATAATCGCCGAACCCCACGAGAGCCCTACACCAAAACCGCTCAGCGCAACGCGCTTCCATTTGGAGTCGAGTACGTGTTTTTCCAACAGCAACGGAATGCTCGAAGACACGGTATTACCGGTCTCGACCATGTCCTTGATGAATTTCTCCGGATCACCTTCGAAGCGCCGCGCCACGGCGTCAACAATCGCCGCACTGCCCTGGTGAATGCAGAACGCATCGATATCGTCGTCGTGCAGGCCGGACTCATCGAGCAACTCGCGCAAATGTGCCGGGACTTTCAGCAATGCAAAGTTGAACACCTGACGACCGTTCATGAAGAACACCCCATCAGTGACTTTCAGGTGCGGCGCACCAGAACCATCGGTGCCGAACTTGGCCTTGCCCAACTGCCACGGAGCATCTTCGCCCATCCAGGTCGCGGTGGCGGCATCACCGAACAGCATGGTGGTGTTGCGGTCTTCGGGGTCGACGATTTTCGAATAAGGGTCGGCGGTCACCAACAGGCCGTTCTTCAGGCCCGCGGCTTCCATGAAGCCCTTGATCGCGTAGATGCCGTACACGTAGCCGGAGCAGCCCAGGGAGATATCGAAGGCGGCAACGGTGGTGGGCAGGCCGAGTTTGTCCTGAACGATCGCTGCGGTGTGCGGCAGACCTTCTTCGTCGCCGTTCTGGGTGACAACGATCAGCACGTCGATCGATTCGCGCTTGAGCGCCGGGTTGTTGGCAAACAACGTATTGACCGCTTCGACACACAGGTCCGAGGTTTCCTGCCCGGCGTCTTTACGCGGCAGGAAAGCGGAACCGATCTTGCCCAGGATGAATTCCTCATCCTTTTCGAATTTTGCACCTTGTGCGTAATTGTCCACGCCGGCTACAGGTACGTAGCTCGCAATGCTCTTTATGCCAATCATTACGGCTTCCCAATAATAAACAGCTGAATACCCCCGTTCGCACGAATCGAGGGGCGCCGACACATAGATTTTGCGTTGCCCGCAACGGGCAACCACGGAAAGCCTAAAGGGCTATCACTGAGCCGGTTACCGGCCAGGCGCCATCTTCCCGATCAATACAATACAGTGAAGATGCCCGTTATGACTCGCAGGTCACGCTATTTTCCGCAATCAGCCACACAAGCGCTCATTCGATCAGCGACCAGGCCAGCGCTGTGCCGCGCTTTAAAGGCCCGCGTGCACGTCGTCCGATAATGCTTTCAGCATGTTTGGGTGCAAGTCCCAGCCCCGGGCGAATGGCTCGCAGGTTCTCTGACGTGAACACCTCACCGGAGGCCATGTCTTGAGTTACGTACAGCGAACGACGATACACCAGCGACTTCTGCTCGGCCTCGGTGACGCCATAATGCACCTCGCCCATGGCCTGCCAGGCACGTTCGGTCTCGACCACCAGGCTGGCGAGTTCGGCTGGTTCCAGCGAGAAGCTCGCGTCGACGCCGCCGGCGGCCCGGTCCAGGGTGAAATGTTTTTCCACCACCGTCGCCCCAAGGGCCACCGCAGCCACCGAGACCCCGACGCCCATCGAATGATCGGACAGCCCCACTTCGCAACCAAACAGCTCGCGCAGATGTGGAATGGTTCGCACATTGCTGTTGGCAGGCGTGGCCGGGTAAGTGCTGGTGCATTTGAGCAGCACCAGGTCCTTGCAGCCGGCTGCACGTGCCGCGCGCACGGTTTCATCCAGCTCGGCGATGCTGGCCATGCCGGTGGAAATGATCAGCGGCTTACCAGTCGCGGCGACCCGACGAATCAGGGGCACGTCGGTGTTTTCGAAACTGGCGATCTTGTAGGCCGGCACGTCGAGGCTTTCGAGGAAATCCACGGCGGTCTCATCGAAGGGTGTCGAAAACGCCAGCATGCCCAACTCTTTGGCTCGGGCAAAGATCGGTGCATGCCATTCCCACGGGGTATGCGCCTTCTCATACAGCGCATACAACGAAGTGCCGGCCCACAGGCTGTTGGGGTCCTTGATGAAAAACTCACCTTGATCCAGATCCAGGGTCATGGTGTCGGCGGTGTAGGTTTGCAATTTCAAGGCATGCGCGCCTGCCTTGGCCGCCGCTTCGACGATCTGCAACGCAACTTCCAGCGACTGGTTATGGTTGCCACTCATCTCGGCGATGATGAATGGCGGCGCATCGGCACCGATCATGCGGTCGCCAATCTTGAAGCTGGTCATGTCAGTGTTCCTTCAATACGCGCGTAAACGCGCAAGCGCTCTGGGTAAACCCGGCTTCGCGAAACAGGCTCAGCGACGGCCGGTTGGCAGGCAACACCTGCGCGGTGATGCTGCGTACTTGCGGCCAATGGGCGGTCACGAAGGCTTCGCCGCGGGCCAGCAGCGCCCTGCCCCAGCCCAGACCGAAACGACCTTCGAACAAATAAATCGAGACTTCGGCGCTCACCCCTTCAAGGTCGTAGCGCAACACGCCAACCGGGCCATCACCGGCTTCGGCAATCAACAGCAAGCGCTGCTCATTGCTCAAACTCGCGGCCAGCCAGGCCTGGTGCGCTTGCCAGTCGATGCTGCGGCTGTCCAGCGACCAGCGCCGTACCGCCTCGGCATTACGTCCGTCAAACAACAGGCGCGCATCATTCTGCGTTGCCTTGCGCACCGGCAGCACGGCACCGACCAGCGCTGCCGCGACCCGCTGCGCACCACGGCCATCGACCAGTTGCCGGGAACGTTCGGCCAGACTCTGGCGCAAGCCCTGATTGCCAGTGACAAAACCGATGGCCTGGCGCAGTTGCTCGACGCTGACCTGCTCCCGCGCACCAAGGAAAACATGGGCGCCCGAAGTCGCCATGACCTCGCCATTGGCCTGCTGATTGTTCGACACTGCAATGCAAATCGTCGGCAGCCCCATGGCCGCCCGCTCCCAACTGGTGCCGCCACCGGCACCGATAAACAGGTCGGATTCGGTCATCAGCCGGTAAAAGTCGCTGGCAAAACGCTGTAAACGCCAGTTCGGGCGACTGGCCGCCAGCGCCTGCATCTGCTCCCACGCCGGGTTGTCGGCACCGGCGACGAAGTCGACTTCCAGCTCAGGGAAATCGGTCAACGCGAGCATCGCATGGTGAGTCTGCCTCGCCGCATCGAAGCCCCCGAAGTTAACCAGTACGCGCTTGGCCCGGGGTTTGATTTCAATCGCAGGACAGCAGAACTCATCGCGCAACATGGCGAAGCGCGGACCCAGCAACGTCTGGCATCCGGGGGCAAGCAGCGAAGCATAAGCCTCTGGCGTGCCGGAAAGATTCTGGTTGAGCAGCAGATCGACGCTATAGGTGCGTGTCGCCAGATCATCCACTGCGCCGATCCGTGGCGCCCAGCGGCGGGCGGCGGTCTGCCAGTGGTGATCGAGGCCGTAATGGTCGGCAATGATCCAGTCAAACGCCGCCTGCAGCTCCAGAGCTTGCCCCAGCGCGGCGATGTCCGCCTGCCACGGCAGCAGGCTCTCGATGGCTTGCTGCGGGTCTTCGTCGGGATAGCGCTCCGGCAGTGCGAAGGTTTCAAAGCCTTCAGCGGCGAGACTGTCGAGCCGATGCCCCGGCAACCGTCGACAGGCGAATGCCACGTGCACGCCCATCCGGCGCAAGGCTCTGGCCAAGGTCAGGCAGCGGGCAATGTGGCCGCTGCCAATGGTCGGCGAGGCGTCGGAACGGATCAGCACTCTCATTGCAATTCACCGCCAGCCTTCAGCGCGGCGTACAGGTACTCGGCGCGTTTCCAGTCTTCGAGGGTATCGATGTCTTGCACCAGATAGCGCGGCAGGATCACCGGCAGGCTCTGGGTTGAATACAACACATCGCCGCGCAACCAGGCACTGCTGCGGCCCCAATAGAACTGCCCGGCGTCCTGATAGGCCGGTGGCAAATCCTGGGAGCGCGTATTACGAAATTCCGGGTACAACGCGCTCAAGGCACCCTGATCGTCCAGGGTCAGGGCACGCTGCACCGGAAAACCGAAGTCGCACACCGAGAACGCGAACGACTTGTCCGGGCGCTGTTCCAGCCGCTGCAAACCCTGTTGCAGAAACCGCGTTTGCAGCAGGGGCGCGGTGGCGTAAATGCAACAAGCGTAATCAAAGTCGCCGCCCTGTCGACGCAGCTCTTCCAGTGCATGGACAATCACCGCCGCCGTGCCGGTGAAATCATCGGCCAGGGTTGCCGGACGCATAAACGGCACCTGCGCACCACTGGCGCGGGCCACGTCAGCAATTTCGTCATCGTCGGTGCTGACCACCACCTGGGCGAACAACCCCGAATCGAGAGCGGTTTTAATCGAACGGACAATCATCGGCACGCCGTCGAATGGCTTGAGGTTCTTGCGCGGTATGCGTTTGCTGCCACCGCGGGCCGGGATAATTGCGATCGCACTCAAGGGCGTTTTTCCAACAGAAACCAGTTGATGTCGTCCGTCGGGAACTGCGGGTCGCGTCGATAGCTGAAGCCGTAGTCAAGCAGTTGCAGATCGCTGTAGCGGTCGAGCATTTCCCCGGCAAAATCGCGTTTGAACAACTTGCCGCTGTTGCCACGATAAGACACTTCAACCGGTACCGGGTTGTAATACTCGGCAATCAGGATATACCGCCGGCTCAGTTCATAGAGCTGTGCATAGGCCGCCGGCAACAACTCCGGCGCCAGGTGAATCAATACGCCTTTGCTCAAGGTCAACTCGAAAGACTGCTCGCGAGGAAAGTCGAACAGCGACCCCTGCCAGACTTCCGCAATTCCCAGGGCCCGCACCTGCTCGCAGGCCTTGGCGTTGATCTCGACGCCCTGCAAGGCACAGCCAGGCAACAGCTGATGCAAGGCGCGCAGGTTGTTGCCGGTATTGGTGCCCAACTCCAGCAGACTGTCGAGGCGCGTGGTTCTCGCCAGCGCCTTGGAAAACAACGCCAGGTTAGCAGCGATCAATGCCTGTCCCTGGTTGCGAGCCACATACTCATCGCCAAACTCGCCCTGCCAGAAAACTTCCTGCTCGCTTAACTTACGCATGTTTCTCACTCGTCATCGGGTCACGGAACGTCGTTTAACCGACGATACTTCGAAGTTGTTCAACCACATAATCCTGCTGCTCATCGCTCAGAAGCGGGAACAGCGGCAAGCTGACTGCCTCGCTGAAATAACGTTCGGCTTCTGGGAAATCACCTTCTTCAAAGCCTAACTTGCGGTAATACGGCTGCAGGTGCACGGGGATATAGTGCAGGTTCACACCGATCCCGGCAGCCCTCAGCGTATCGAATACTTCGCGTTGCGTGACGCTGATCTCGTCAAGCCGCAAACGCACCACGTACAGATGCCACGCTGATTCAGCACCCGCCTGGGCGACCGGCAATACCAGCGGCAAATCCGCCAGTAACCGGTCATAACGGGCGGCCAATTGACGTCGCTTGCCGACGAAGCTGTCAAGCCTGGCCATCTGTGACAACCCCAATGCCGCGTGCAGGTCGGTCATCCGGTAATTGAAGCCCAACTCCAGTTGCTGGTAATACCACAGGCCGTGATCGGGCACCTCCATCTGCGCCGGATCACCGGTGATCCCATGGCTGCGCAAACGCCGCAAGTGCTCGGCCAGTTCCGGGCGATTGGTCAGCACCATGCCGCCTTCGGCCGAGGTGATGATCTTCACCGGATGAAAGCTGAAAATCGTCATCGCCGCAAACTCGCCACAGCCCACCGGCCGCCCGAGATACGACGCGCCCACCGCATGGGAGGCATCCTCAATCAGGGTGAAAGCATAACGCTCGGCCAGCGCAGCCAGGGTGCGCATGTCGCAGCTCTGACCGGCAAAAGCCACCGCCACAACGACCTTGGGTAATTGTCCGGCGGCCTCGGCAACTTCAAGTTTCGCTGCCAGCAAACGGGCGTCGAGGTTCAGGGTCAGCGGATCGATGTCGACAAAGTCCACCTCGGCCCCACAGTAACGCCCACAGTTAGCGGACGCGACGAAGGTATTCGGACTGGTCCACAACCGATCCCCCGGCCCCAACCCTGCCGCCAGGCAGGCAATGTGCAACGCCGCCGTGGCATTGCACACGGCGACCGCGAATTGCGCCTGGCAATGCTCGGCCATTGCGTTCTCGAAACGCGCAATGGTTGGCCCTTGGGTCAGCCAGGGCGATTGGAGCACCTGTACCACCGCATCGATATCCGCTTGCTCGATGCTCTGGCAACCATAAGGAATCTGATAGGTCAGCATGACCGGAACCCGATCATCCATACCCCATCCAGACATGCCCGATGGCTACCGGAGCTGGAAATCAATTTGCCATTGAACATGTGTAGTGCCCTTCTGCCGTTACGCCAGACTTAAACCAGCAACCGCGCCCAATCCACGCTGGTCGGATTGCCAAGGGTGAAACCCTTGCCGGTCAGGGCGAGGTTCTTGTTGTACGCCAGATCGTGCTGGAACGGCCCGGCCCATTTTTCACGCAAGGCTGCAAGCGCCTGTGGTGCATCGGGCAAGGTGCCTGGATGGATGACCTGCACTTGCGGCGTCCACACCACCAGATAACCAGCCTGACCGGCCTTGAGGCACAGGTCGACATCGCCGTAGGCGTCGGCGAACGCGTGTTCGTCCAGCCCGCCAACCTCGTCGAACAGCGCTTTGCGGATCATCAGGCACACCGCCGAGACGGCGGAATAATTCTGCTCCAGCACCAGACGATTCAGGTAGCCCTTGGCATCCTTCGGCTCGCCGACGAAGGCCGAACCGACGCCATCGTTCATGCCCAGAATCAGCCCGGCCTGAGTCACTTTGCCGTCGCGATCCAGCAGCTTGGCGCCGACCACGCCAACTTCCGGGCGCTGGGCCTGGTTGAGCAGGGAATCGAGCCAGTTCGGGTTGACCACTTCACTGTCCGCCGCCAGCAGCACCAGGTATTCACCCTGGGCCTGCTGACTGGCCTCGTTATACAACGCCGACAGACTGAGACGCTCGTGCGCCCGCAGGACTTGAATCTTGTCGCCCGGCTGCCCGAGGCCATCCAGCCATTGCCGGAGGTCCGGCGACTGGCTCGCGTTGTCGGCGATCAGCACTTCGTAACGGGTGTAGCGGGTTCGTTGCACAATGCCGGTCAGGCACCGTTGCAACTGCTCCAGATTGTCCTGGCTGGCCACGATGATCGACACCAGCGGACGCTCGGTGTGACGGTAATCGATTTGATAAGTACCAGGCTCGGCGGAGCTGATTTGCGCCTTGTAGCCACGGGTTGCGAGATGGCGAATCAACGCCTGACGCTCGTGGACATTGTCTTCCAGCACCGGCGCCCGGGCGATCAGCAACGGTTCGTCCAGATGAGCCAGCCAGGCCAGGCCGCCCTGCTCGATGATGCGCAGCAGCAGGTCGAACTCCAGCGCCTTGCTGAAGTCGGCCTGGTAACCGCCCGCCTCCAGCAGCACATCCTTACGGATCAGCCAATGCCGCGCCATCAGCGCTGGCAGGCTTTGCAGCAAATCGAGGTTGAAGCCTGGGCGGAACACATCGATCAGTGCGCCAGTGGAGTCACGCTGAATCTCATCGGCTGCGACCGCTCGGCACTCAGGCGCTGCTTGCAACTCCAGACCTGCGCGCAACAAACCGCCAGCAGTGAACTCGTCCCCCGCCTCGGTCAGCAGCAACCAGTCGCATGGCGATTGACGTGCGATCTGATTGAGCTTGTCGACATAGTTGGCCGGGGTCACCCGAACAAAGTGCAGCGTGTTGTGTACCGTCGTTGCCGCCAGCGGCTCGCCCGTGGTGAACACCACGATCTTGAAGGCGTGGTTGTGACCTTCCAGCAGACTGTCGAGGGTGATCTGTAGCTTGGCCGCGTCGTTGTCCAGATCCAGCACCAGAATGCCGAACTGTGGACCACCGTTGTGGGCAGCCAGATAACGCGACGTCGCAGCGACTTCGTCAGCGTCCGGGCTACGCGCCGCCAACCACTTGAGCAGGCGACCGGAGCGCATGGCACCGAACACCTCGTCATTGCCTTCAGTCGATACCGCGTCCAGACGCGCGGCCCAGGCAGACATGTCCCGCGCATCATCCGCTTCGCCCAGAAGCTCCAACTGCTGCGCCAGACGCTTGACCACCTGACGGTTGAACGGGTTGCTGCCGTACGCGTACCCCAGGCGCTCGACGACGCTTTCAGGGGTGTCGTTGTTGCGTGGCCGCATCATGTCGGCCTGCATCGCCCAGATACCTTCGAGCCCCTGAAGCTGAACGCGGCCGGCCGGCATGGCGTGCAGCAGAAATTCAAACTGGCTCAACAGGTCGAAGAACTTTTGATTGTAGAAAGGCATTTCAACGTATTGCAAAAGCCCGAACTGGCGGTCCGGCCCCTTCTGCACATTGTTCCAGCGCGACTCGAAAATCGGCTCGGCAGTCAACGCCCGACGGTTGCGCAGGCTGTCGGCCAGCGCCTCGAAACTGTCCAGTGCCAGTTGCCTGGCCTGCTCCGCGTCAAGACCGGTGCGGGTACTCGGCAACGTCGCCAGCAATTGGGCGAACGCTTCACGGTCCGCTACCGATTTGGCATCGGCGAGGGTCAGGGTGCTGTAAATCTCGGTGTTGTGTTCCGACTCAAGGTAATTGACCTCTCGCACCACATACGGGATCGGCAGAATGCGCGCCTTGGCCATGGCCAGCATGTAGTACGCATGGCCGATTTCCTGCCATTCGAAGATGGTGTCTTCCGGCATGAGCGCGTACCAGTCACGCAACAGCTCGGTGCGGTGAACCGCATAGAACGGCGGGATGTACTGATGCATGAAGTCGATTACCCGGTCCTGCGCGCGCTCGGACGAATAGTCTTCACAGACCTTCTTGTCCCGACGGTAGTAGCTCACGCTGTTGGCCAGGGTCAGGTACATCAGGCAATAGCCATGGCACATGCCGTAATCCGGATGTTCTTCCAGGAACGACACCGAAGCGTCGAGGGCATCATGCACGATGAAGTCATCGTCGGCGGCAAACACCATGTAGGGCGTGGTGACTTGCTGCACGCCGTAGTCGAGTTTGGCCCGAATGCCCCAGTAACCGTATTGCGGCAGGTGTTGATAGTCGACCGAGGGGTACACGCCGTCGATGCCATCGGTGGCCTGGGTCGAAGAGTCCAGCACCAGAATCCTGCAAGGCAAGGTGCTGTAGAACTTCACCGCCCGGCGCGCAAAGGCCGGTCGGTTGTGGGTGATGAGTACCACCGTCAACAACTCGTTCAATGGTAATCCGCTTTCAGAACCGCACTTGCCTTGCATAATTTTTCCCCACAACCGGCGTATCGCCCGATGAACTCAACAATGATGTCGTTGCTTAACGAACCCGACGCAGATAGCCGTCCGGCGCCACGGTGATCAGCAGCTTGCTGTGAATCCGCGCATCGATTTCAAAATCGCGGTTTTCTTCCAGGTAGGCCCAGACCGCAGTTTTCGGGTTATCGCCCTTGCCCCACGGACGATCCGGGAAGGCGTCTTCCGGCATGTCCTCGACCACGGTGTCCATCACCACGCAGTAACTGCCGACCGACACCAGCGGTGCATACAGACGCAGCTCTTCCAGCACATGTTCGTGGGTGTGGTTGGAGTCCAGAACCACCAGCACTTTCTTGCCGGCCACCCGCGCACGCACTTCTTCAACGATGGCCGGATCGATGCTCGAACCCTGGATCATGCTGATCCGGCGCGCCATCGGGTGGGCTTCAATGGCTTCGCGGTTGTGTTGACGAATGTCGATGTCCACACCCAACACTTCGCCGTGGCCGATCAGTTCCAGCATCGAGGCGTAAAACACCAGGGAGCCGCCGTGGGCGATGCCTGTTTCGACGATCACATCCGGGCGCAGGTCCCAGATGATTTCCTGCATGGCGACCATGTCCTGGGGAAACTGAATGATCGGCCGGCCCATCCAGCTGAAGTTGTAGGTGTATTTGTGCTTGGCCGTGACACCGACCCAGTCCAGCGACTCGGACTGAAGTTTTTTGTCCTGCTGCAAGCCTTCGATGTTCTGGCTTACTTCTTCGCGAAACTGCTCATGAGGATTCATGCAAACGCTCCGATACGGGGTGTTGTTAGTTGAAAACCCGACCGTCCCGATAAGGGACAGCCTGAGTCTTGATAATTCGTGCGGGATTGCCGACGACGACGGCATAGTCGGGAACGTCCCGGGTGACCACGGCGCCGGCGCCGACCGTTGCCCAGCGGCCAATCCGCAAACGCGGAAGAATGGTGGCGTTGGTGCCGATGAAAGCGCCGTCACCCACTTCGACGCAGCCGGCGATGGCTACGCCGGGTGCCATGAATACGCTGTGCCCGATCCGGCCTTCGTGCCCGACCAGGCTGCCGTAGCTGATGCTGCTGTTATCGCCCAGGGACACTTCGGCCTGAATGATCACGCCTTCCTGGAGATAGTTGCCGGTGCCCATGCGCGTCATGCTCAAATCGATGCCGGGGTGCAGGAAGTTGCCCAGTGTTCCGCCGGCGTCGATGATCTGCCGTGTCGTCTCGTAACGGGTTTTGGTGTCGCGGGTGATCAGGTTCACGAAGTGCGTGTCGGGGCCTTTCAAGTCAGCCACACGCTCTACCCCACCGATCACCGGCACACCATGAAACAGCGTGCCGTGCTTGGCTGCATCGTTGTCTAGAAAGGCAAATTCCACAGCCGGGTTGGCCCGTTTGACGGAGCCGATCATGCGCACTGCTTCAGGGTTCGCCGCGCCCAACAGGTAGACCTTCACAGCACATTCCTTTGCTGGCAGACCGTGCGAATCACCTCGATCACCCGCTGCTGATCGGTGTCAGTCATGTCGTGGTAACTCGGCAGATTGATCGCCCGTTCCGACAGCGAAAACGCCGTCGGTGTGTGCACTGGTTTATCGGCAAACATCGGCAGCGCCGACAATGGCCAGAAAAACACCCGCGCATCGATATCCGCTGCTTGAAAGGCTTCGATCAACAGCTCCCGGGTAATACCGGTGCTTTCATGGAACACTACCGTGGGCATCCAGTAACCGTTCCTGGAATGCTCCGGCTGCGGGTTCATGGACAGCAACGGGATGTCCAGCAGTCCCTCGGCATACCGATTGAAGATCGCGCGCTTGCGGGCGATCAGCTCATCGACACGTTCGATCTGGGCGCAACCGATGGCGGCCTGCAGATTGCTCATCTTGTATTTGAAGCCGATGAAATCCGGCCAGAACTGACGCGTACTACCACTGACCCGACCGTGGTTGGAGAGTGTCAGCACTCGTTCGTACAGCGCCTTGTCCGAGGTCACGAAAATCCCGCCTTCCCCGGTGGTCATGGTCTTGGTGCCATGAAAGGAGAAGGCGCCGAAGGCCCCCAACGAACCCGCGGCTTTACCACGCCATTGCGAGCCGATGGCTTCGGCAGCGTCTTCGATGACCGCAATCCCGTGCTCGCGACCGATCGCAAGCAGCGCGTCCAGATCACACAGGTTGCCGTACAAATGCACCGCCACGATGGCTTTGGTCCGTGGCGTAATGGCTTGCCGAACCTGCTCCGGGTCCAGACACCAGCTGTCCGGCAACACGTCGACAAAAACCGGGGTCGCGCCCAGGTAATCGATAGGGGCCGCCGAGGCGATCCAGTTGGTATTGGCCAGAATCACTTCATCGCCCGGACCGATCCCCAATGCGGCCATGCCCATGTGCAAGGCGCCGGTGCAGCTGGAGGTCGCGATGGCATAGGGCACGCCCATGTGCTGCGCGAAGGATTTCTCGAAACGCGTGATGTATTCGTAGCAACGCTCGCCCCAGCCATGCTGCACAGCATCCAGCACGTACTTGGCTTCCAGCTCGCCCACACTGGGCTTGGTGTAGTGAATTCGGCTCATCTGAAGCTCAACTCCGGAATGGCAACGACAAAACGCCCGCCCCAACTGCGGACAACCGCGTATTGCTGGGTGATCTCGTCCAGCAGGTTCCATGGCAGCACCAGGACATAGTCCGGCTTCTCGATTTCAATCCGCTCGGGAGACACCACCGGAATGCGACTGCCCGGCAAGAACTTGCCTTGCTTGTGCGGGCTGGCATCCGCCACCCAGGCGAGCAGGTCTGGCTTGACCCCGGCATAGTTGAGCAAGGTGTTGCCTTTGGCAGCGGCGCCGTAACCGACTACGCGCTTGCCCTCGGCCTTGGCCTGCAAGAGGAAACGCAGCAGTGCGTGTTTGATCTGTTCCGCGGCCGGGGCCAGGGTCGTGTAGTAGGCAGCGGTTTTCACCCCGGCCGCCTGCTCGACCTGCAACTGTTGTTGCACTGCAGGCGTTACTTCACGGCGCACACCCTCGGCACGCTGCACGAACACCCGCAGCGATCCGCCATGGGTCGGTAGCTCGCTGACATCGAAGACTTCCAGGCCATTGCGCTCGCACAAACGCTGTACGGCGGTCAGCGACAGATAGGAATAGTGCTCGTGATAAAGGGTGTCGAACTGCTGCCCGGCCATCAGCGTCAGCAACTGCGGAAACTCGAACGTTGCCACGCCCGTGGGCTTGAGCAGCGTCGCGAAACCGCTGAGGAAATCATTGATGTCCGGCACATGCGCCAGCACATTGTTGGCGGCCATCAGGTCCGCGCCCCAGCCCTCACTCAGCAACTGCGAGGCGCTGTCGCGGCCGAAAAACAGCTCGCGTATATCCAGGCCTTTTTCCCGCGCGGCCTGTGCCGTGCTGCGGGTCGGCTCGACGCCGAGGCAACGGATACCGCGTTGTGCAACGTACTGCAGCAAGTAGCCATCGTTGGCGGCAATTTCCACCACACGGCTGTCGGCGGTCAGCCCGAAACGCTCGACCATCTCGGCCACATACCGCTCGGCATGGGCCAGCCAGGTGCTGGAAAAGGAACTGAAGTACGCATAGTCGGCATCGAACAGACTGTCAGCGCGGGTGTAGTCCTCGGTCTGCACCAGCCAGCATTCCTGGCAGACCGCGACTTTCAACGGGACCCACTGCTCGGCCTGTTCCAACTGCTCGGCCCGCAGGTATGCGTTGGACGGCGGCGAGGTGCCCAGATCGATCAACGGCAACGCCAACGGGGTGCCGCAACCTCGGCAGTTCATAGACGCACTCCAGGGAATTGGTCATCCAGCCAGGGATGGGCGGCATCCCGGGTCGACAGATTTTTGACAGGCTCGGGCCAGGCAATCGCCAGGCGCGGATCAAGCACCGACAAGCCGCCCTCGTGATCCGGGGCGTAATCGGCGCTGTGCAAATAGAGCAGCTCGGCATCCTCGCTCAAGGTCTGAAAGCCATGGGCGAAACCAGCAGGAATCAACAGGCTGCGACCATCACCGGCACGCAGGTGCTCGGCGTGCCACTGCAAGAAGGTCGCCGAATCCGGTCGCAGGTCGACCGCCACGTCCCAGACTTCACCGCGCAGGCAGGTGATCAGTTTGGCTTCCGGGGCCAGGGCGTTCTGATAATGCAAACCGCGTACGCTACCGCGCTCGCGGGTGCAGGACTGGTTGATCTGACGAATATGGAACGGCTCGCCAAAGGCGCTCAGGCTGCCCTCGCAGAACAACCGGGCGAAGTGCCCGCGCTGATCTTCATGACGTTTGTGCTGAACACTGAACAAGCCCTGGAGAGGCAACGCACTGATGCGAAATTCGCTCACTGCAGCCCCCGATACTGGTTCAGCTGGTTCAGGGTGATGGCACGCATGTCGTCGCCATTTTCCCAGGCCAGGTGCCAATCCAGGGTATGCGTCAGGCAGTCCTGCAACGACCAGCGCGGCCGCCAGGCCAACAACTGACGGGCGCGACTGCTGTCCAGGCGCAACAGGCCAGCCTCATGCAACTCACTCGGTTCGACGCGCAAACCGCGCGCGTGCGGCCAGCGTCTGGAGAGCAGCTCGACCACTTCACCGACACTGCACATGTCGCCTTCACTCGGTCCGAAGTTCCACGCACCGGCGAATTGCGGACCGTGCTCATACAAGCCCGCCGCCAGTTGCAGGTAACCGGCCAGCGGTTCCAGCGCATGCTGCCAGGGGCGTACGGCTTGCGGATAACGCAGGGTCACCGGCTCATTCGCCGACCACGCCTTGAGCACATCGGGAATCAACCGTTCCGGGGCGAAGTCACCGCCACCGAGTACATTCCCGGCACGCGCCGTGGCCAGTGCCAGACCGTGTTCGGCATGCCGTTCGGCCGGGAAAAATGAGGCTGCGTAAGACTGCGCCAACAATTCGCAACAGGCCTTGCTGCTGCTGTAAGGATCATGGCCGCCAAGGGCTTCGTTCTCACGATAGGGCCACAGCCATTCCTGATTGGCGTAGACCTTGTCGGTGGTCACCAGCACACAGGCGCGCACCCCGCCGACCTGGCGAATCGCTTCCAGCAGATTGAGCGTGCCCATGACGTTGCTCGAGTATGTCCCGAGCGGATCGCGGTAGCCTTCGCGCACCAGCGGCTGCGCCGCCAGATGCAGGACGATTTCTGGCTGAGCCTCGGCGATCAGCTCCAGCAACGCCCCCAGGTCACGCAAGTCACCGCGCTGATCGTTGATGCCTTCAGCAACACGCGCCAGTTCGAACAGACTCGGTTCGGTGGACGGGTCCAGGGCAAAGCCTGTGACCTCAGCCCCCAGGCTTTGCAGCCACAGCGTCAACCAACTGCCTTTGAAACCGGTGTGACCGGTGACCAGTACCCGCTTGCCGCGCCAGAACTGCGAACTCAGTCCCACTGCTTCCATGGGGCCTCCCCGCTCTGCCACAGGTGCTCCAGATGATTCTTGTCACGCAGGGTGTCCATCGGGTGCCAGAAACCGTCGTGCTGGAAAGCGTTCAGTTGCCCCTCGGCCGCCAAGGTCATCAGCGGTTCGGATTCCCAGACCGTCTCGTCGGCTTTGATCAGCGACAGCACTTTGGGCGACAAGACAAAGAAGCCACCGTTGATCCAGCCGCCATCACCGCGAGGCTTCTCGGTGAAACCGCGCACCAGATCACCGTCGCGCTCCAGCGCGCCGTAACGTCCGGGCGGCTGTACCGCCGTAACCGTCGCCAGCTTGCCGCTGCTCAAGTGAAAATCCACCAGCGCGCCAATATTCAGGTCCGAAACACCGTCGCCATAGGTAAAGCAGAACGCTTCCTGATCTTCCAGATAGCGGCTGGCACGACGCAAACGGCCACCGGTCATGGTCTCTTCGCCGGTGTCGATCAAGGTGACACGCCAAGGCTCGCTGTAGTTCTGGTGAACGTCCATGCGGTTGTTGGACATGTCGAAGGTGACGTCAGAGGTGTGCAGGAAGTAGTTGGCGAAGAAGTCCTTGATCGCGTAGCCCTTGTAGCCGAGGCAAATCACGAAGTCGTGAATTCCGTGTGCGGAATACTGCTTCATGATGTGCCAGAGAATTGGCTTGCCGCCGATCTCGATCATCGGCTTGGGCTTGAGGTGCGACTCTTCACTGATCCGCGTGCCCAGGCCACCCGCCAGAATAACTGCCTTCATCTTGTCCCCTCTTGTTCGTCACAGGGCCAGCCCAAGCCCTGCAAGGCTTTGCGACCGTCTGGATAAATCGTATGAGGCTGCACCCATCACCTTCTGGCTGCAGCGCACATGCTCGATTTATGGCGATTTTGAGGGGGACTTGCAGGAAACGCGCCAGCTAGCGCTGACACGAGAACTGGAGCTGACGCAGGCGGCGATCTTTTGATTGTGCCTTGAAAAGATCGTCCGAACGCGGCCCGAGCCTGCATCAGCTACGGATATCAACCGCCCGCAATGAAGTGGCTCGCCTTAACCACTCAACAGGCCGAGCGTTAGCTCGCCTGCCGCTGTTGATCTTGATCCACCCGCCCCTATCGGGAGGCCGAGTGGAGGTGTTCATCAGGGGGTGGGCGCGCAGCGCCGTACGGCGCAGCCGGACACATCGAGAGGAGGTCGTCGCGAAGCAGACCGTAGGCGATGCCCCCTGATGAATGC
>NZ_JBFTMN010000028.1:0-47017 GCF_056397005.1 Pseudomonas sp. 05N431 | reverse complement strand
ACCGCCAGCGTCAGTGGTCTCGATCAACATGACCGGGGCCAACTCAGCAGCAATACCAGCCTCTCCCTTGACCTGAACAACGGCGTGCTCAATAACCAGAGCGCCTTGATCACTACGCCAGGCGCGCTGCTGCTGAAAAACCTCAACGCTGTCGTCAACCAGAGTGGCGAAATATTCAGCAATCAAGGCTTCACCCTGGCGGCCACCAGCCTCGACAATACCGCCGGCAAAGTCCTCAGCGAGCAATACCTCACACTGCTGATCAACCAGACCTTGAACAACGTCAAAGGTCTGGTTGCCAGCAATGGACTGACGATCAACGCCAACAACCTGCTCAATGCAACGGGCGTGTTGTCCAGCCGGGCCGGGATGAATCTCACCAGCGCCAACCTCGACAACCGTAGCGGCGAGGTCTCCAGCCAGAACCTTCTGACCCTGGCTGGTGGCACCCTGGACAACAGCAACAATGGCCGCCTGCTTGCCGGCGGCGACTTGAACCTGACCGCCACGCAGGTGAATAACTCGCTCAAAGGCCTGATTTCCAGTCAGGGCGCAGTACAACTACGTGCCGCACAACTGAACAACAGCCAGGGCGGTAACCTCTACGCCAAACGCAATATGGGCCTGACCCTGAGCGCGCAACTGCTCAACAATCAGGGCACGCTCAAGGGCGACGGTGCGATCCTCCTCAGTGCCGGCAGTCTGAACAACGATGGCGGCACCCTGACCAGCGTTAATGCGCTGAACCTCAACAGCCAGGGCCTGCTGAGTAACCTCAACGGCCAACTGACCAGCGGCGACACCCTCGATCTGACCAGTGGCCAGCTCAACAACGGTGCTCTCGGCCAGATCTCCAGTTCCAAGGCCCTGACCGCCAGCGTCAGTGGTCTGGATCAGCAAAACGGCAAACTGCTCAGCAACAGCTCGGTGAGCCTGGATCTGAACAACGGCCAGCTGAATAACCAGCACGGCTTGATTAGCGGCCCCGAGCAGTTGCTGCTGAAAAACCTTAACGGTGTGGCCAACCAGGATGGCGAAATCTCTAGCAAAAACGCCTTCAGTCTGACGGCGACGAGTCTGGACAACACCCGTGGCAAGGTCATCAGCAGCCAGCAAAGCCTGACCCTGCGCATCAGTCAGGCCTTGAACAACACGCTTGGGGTGATTTCGGCCAAGGGTATCGACGCCCGCACCGGCAGCCTCGACAACACCGACGGGACCTTCAGCAGCGCCGCCGCGTTGCTGCTTGATACCCGCGGCGCTGTGACTAACCTGAGTGGCGAGCTGTCGAGCGCCGGCACCTCGACCATCAGTGCTGCCAGCCTCGACAACCGCGATGGCGGCGTAGTGAGCGACCTGGGCCTGAGCATCGACCTTAGCGCCGCGCTGGATAACCGCAACGGCACTCTGGGCTCGAAAAAAGGCTTGAGCGTCAGCGCTGCCAGCCTGGATAACCGCAATCAGGGCAGACTGCTCAGCGACGGCAATCTGAGCGCACGCATCACCGGCAAGTTCGACAACCAGAGCCAGGGTGCTCTGCTGGCCATGGGCGACGTCGACATCACCACCGGCAGTCTCGACAACCGTGGCGGCAGCCTCAAGGGCGGTGGCCTGCTGACCTTGCGCGGCGACTCGGCGGATAACCGTGGCTCGCTGATTCATGCCGACAAGGCCCTGCAATTGTTCGTCGGGCAACTGGACAACCGCGACAAAGGCCTGCTCACCGGCAACGCCGCCATCGGCTTTACCGGCACCCGTCTGGACAATCAGGGCGGCCTGCTCAGCGCCGTTGGCCCGGTCAGCCTCAAGGCCGATGAAGTTGCCAACGCCGGCGGCCGCATTGCCAGCCAGACCGACCTGAGCGCCACCATTGGCGCCCTGAACCAACAAGGTGGCTCATTGGTTGCCCAAGGCAATCTGACCCTCACCGGTAGCAGCCTCGATAACCGCAACGGTGGTTTGGTCGGCACCTCAAAAGCGCTGAGCATCAACGTTGACCAGATCGACAACCGCGCCGGCGAGCTGTCCAGTACCGACACCAGTGTCAACGCCAGCGGGGTCAAGCTGACCAGCCAGCATCTGGATAACAGTGCCGGCGGCAAAGTCGTCTCGGGCACAGGCCTTGAGCTGAATGTGGCGCAATTGATCAACCAGACCAAGGGCCTGATCCATTCCCGCGATGCCATCCGCCTGAGTGGTTCGCGGCTGGATAACCTCGGTGGCACCCTCGACAGCAGCAACGCGCTGGACATCACCCTCGATGATGCGCTGCTCAACAACAACGGCGTGATCAGCGGTCAGACCGGGCTGAGCGTGCATGCCGCCAGTGTCGATAACAGCAGCGGCAAGTTGACCAGCGCCGGGGCTCTGGCGATCACCAGCAGTGGCGCCCTGATCAACCAGGGCGCAACACTGTTTTCGGGTACCGGCATGACGCTGCAAAGCGCTAGCCTGGATAACAGCCACAGCGGCCAATTGGCGGGTATCGGCCCGGTGCGTATCACCACGGGCACACTGGACAATAGCCAGAATGGCAGCCTGACCAGTAGCGATACCCTGGACCTGACCGCCACCAGCGTCAGCAATGGCGCGGGCGGCACCCTCTCCAGCGAAAAAGCCCTGACGGCGAGCGTCACCGGCCTCGACCAACAGGGCGGCGGGCTGTTCAGTAAAACAACACTGAGCCTGGACCTGAACCACGGCCAGTTGAACAACCAGGGCGGTTACATCAACGCGCCGGGTAGTCTGCTGCTCAAGAATCTCAACGGCGTCGCCAACCAGAATGGCGAGATATCCAGCACCGAAGCCTTCATCCTGGCCGCGCAAAACCTCGACAACAGCCACGGCAAGCTGGTGAGTAACCAGGGCCCGTTGACCCTGCGCATCGCTCAGGCGTTGAACAACACCTGGGGGGTGATTTCGGCCACCGCCATCGACAGTCGCAGTGACAGCCTGGGCAACAGCAACGGCCTGCTGAACAGCCATGGCCTGCTCGACCTGAGCGTCAACCAAGCGTTGAACAACCAGAACGGGGTGCTCATTGCCGAGGGTTCATTGCAGCTCACCGGCGCCAGCCTGGATAACGGCAACGGTTCGATCTCCGGCAAGCGCGACATCGTCGCCAACGTTACCAACCTGAACAATCAGAATGGCCTGTTGATCGCCAGCACCTCTCTGGACCTGACCGGCAGCACCCTCGACAACCGCCAGGGTGGTCTGCTGGCCGCGACAAAAGCGCTGAAACTCAACGTCGGCAGCATCGACAACCGAGGCGGCGAGCTGTCCAGCAGCAGCGGCACGGTGAACCTGCTCGGGCAAAAACTCGATAACAGCGACAGCGGCAAGGTGTTTGCCGAGCAAGACCTGAACCTGGGCGTGAGCCAGGTGCAAAACGTCAATGGCCTGCTTAACGGTAAAGTCAGCCTGAGCCTGGACGGCGGCGTTCTGAACAACTTGAGCGGCAGCCTGTATGGCCTGCAGAAAATGCGCCTGACCCTGAGCGGCGACCTGGATAACAGCCAGGGCCTGATCAGCAGCGAAGGTGCCCTCGACGTCACGGCGAACAACCTGAGCAACAATGCCGGCAAGCTCTCCAGTGCCGGCGCCCTCAACCTTAAGGCCCGTGGTGATCTGCACAACCAGGGTGGCAAGCTGATCACCGACAGCAGCCTGACCCTGAACAGCGCCAGCCTCGACAATCGCCAGAACGGCAGCCTTAAAAGCAAAGCCGCGATGGTGATCAATACCGGTGCGCTGGACAACAGCCAAGCCGGGCGCCTGGACAGTGATGACACGCTGAACCTGACCGCAGGCCAGGTCACCAACCAGGCCGGTGGCAGCATTGGCAGCATCAATACATTGACCGCCAGTGTCCGTGGCCTCGATCAACAGAACAGCAAACTCTTCAGTAACACCAGCCTGGCCCTGGACCTGAACCACGGCCAGTTGAACAATCAGAGCGGCTTTATCAACGCGCCGCTGTTGCTGCTCAGCAACCTCAACGGCGTCAACAACCAGGGCGGTGAAATCTCCAGCCCCCAGGCCTACACACTGGCGGCCACGAACCTGGACAACAGCAACGGCAAGGTGCTCAGCAATCAGGCCCTGACCCTGCGCGTGAACCAGGCGCTGACCAACCTCAAAGGCCAGATTGCCGCCGCAGCCCTCGACGTCCAGGCCGGCAGCCTGGACAACAGCGGCGGCATCGTCACCAGCCGCAGCGACTTCGGCTTGACCGTCAATGGCCTGCTGAGCAACCAGAGCCAGGGGCTGATCAACGCCGCACAGACCCTCACGATCAACAGCGCCGACATCAACAACCAGGGTGGCCAACTGCTCGGCGTCAGCGCCGTCAACCTCAACGCTATGGCCCTGGACAACAGCGCTAACGGCCTGATCAACAGCAAGGGCAGCCTGATCCTCAAGGCCACCAGCCTGAACTCCAGCAACGGCGGGGAAGTCTCGGCCAAGGGCGATATAGACCTGACCCTCGGCGCGCTGACCCAGCGCGGCGGGCGTCTGCTGGGTGACAACGGCCTCCGCCTTGACCTGGCCGGAGGCGACCTCGATAACAGCAACGGTTTGCTCACCGCCCAAGGCCCGCTGAGCATCAGCCGCATGCGCGACCTGAACAACCAGAACGGCGAACTCTCCAGCATCCAGAGCTTCAACCTGACCGGGCGCACCCTGGACAACACGGGCGGCAAACTCATCAGCAACAACCTACTGGGCCTGAGTGGCGAAACCTTGCTCAATCAGGGCGGGCTGATCTCCGGTTGGCAGGGCCTGAGCGTCAACGGCAGCAGCCTCGACAACCGCAGCGGCGGTGCCCTGTCCAGTCGTAGTGGCAACCTCGATGTGACCCTCAACGGTGCGCTGCTCAACAGCGGCGCCAGCGCACTGGTCAGCCAGAATACCCTGACCGTCAACGCGGCCAGCCTCGACAACAGCGCCGGTATTATCTCCAGCGGCGCGGGCCAGCGCCTGAGCATCAGCGGCCTGCTGACCAACGCCCAGGGTGGCTCGATCGACAGCGGCGCGGCCCTGACGCTGAGCGCCATGGCCCTGAGCAATATCGGCGGCAGCGTCAGCGCGCAACAAGCCCTGAACGTTAGCGGCACCAGCCTGGACAACAGCAATGGCCGCCTGTTCGGCAACGGCGCGGTGACCCTCGACCTGCTCGGTGCCCTGAGCAACAGCAACGGCAAACTCGCCAGCGGCGGGCCGCTGGTAATTAGCCGCAGCACGCAAATCAACAACCAGGGCGGTCAACTGGTGAGCCAAGGTTTGTTGAACCTGCTCACGGGCGGCCTCGACAACCGCAATCACGGCACCGTCGCTGCCAGCGACAGCCTCGTCATCAACGCCGGCGGCGCCGTGCAAAACAGCAGCGACGGCTTGATCTACAGCCAGAACGGCGACCTGCAACTGAATGCCGCGAGCCTGGCCAACGGCAAAGGCACCCTGCAAAGCCTGGGCGCCACCACCCTGACCGTCAGTGGCGATATCGATAACCAGAGCGGCCGGCTTCTCGCCCAGAACGGCGACCTCAGCGTGACCGCCGCCAACCTCGACAACCGCGGCGGCACTCTGGCCAGTCTCAAGGGCGCTCTTGCAGCCCGCGTGGTCGGTGTGTTGAAAAACGGCTACGACCTGAACAACAACCGCCAGGGCGGCATCACCCAGGCCCAGCGTCTGAACCTCAGCGCCCTGGGCGGTCTCGACAACTATGGTGGACGCATCTCTGCGCAGAGCGGCGATGCCATCGTCAATACCGGCAGCGCCGGCAACTTCGACAACCGCAACGGCGGGCTCTACGCCAAGGGACTGGTCCAGGTCAGCGGCAATAACTTCGACAACAGCGGCGACAACGACGGCCAGATCGCCGGCAGCCGGATCGACCTCAGCCTCAACGGCGCCCTGAACAACCGCCTGGGCATCATCGAAAGCGACAGCACCCTCAGCGTGCGCGCCGCCAGCCTCGACAACCAGACCGGCCAACTGCGCGCCCTGGGCACCAGCGGCAAGACCGACTTCCAGATCGGCGGTTTGTTCGACAACCGCAACGGCACCGTCGAAACCGCCAACAGCGACCTGACCCTCGGCGCCGGTGGTTTCATGAACGTCGGCGGCAGACTGCTGCATGTCGGTACCGGCACCTTCGACATCGCCACCGCGAACGTCATGGGGGCCGGTGGCACCCTCGTCACCCGAGGCGGCCTGACCCTCAACGCCGACACCTGGACCAACAGCAGCGTGATCCAGGCTGGGCGTTTGACGGTTAACGTGAATAATTTCAGCCAGAGCGCGGGCGGCCAGTTGTTGGCGTCCAACAGCTTTGTCGGTAGCGGCGGCAATTGGTACAACGATGGCCTGATTGCCAGTGACGGCAGTTTGAACCTGACCCTCGGCGGCACCTATAACGGCAATGGCCGGATCAGCAGTCTGGGCAACTTTGGCCTGAGCGCCGGGACACTCAGTCTGGCCAGCGCGGCGAGTCTTGCCGGGGGAGGCGATACCTGGATCAATGTCGGTGGTTGGCTCAATAACGCAGGACGGTTGACCTCCGCCAACAACCTGACCGTGACCGCGGGCGGGGTGTACAACACGGGCACCCTGGGCTCGGGCAACAACCTGACCGTCAACACCGGCGCGTTGGTCAACAACAATAGCCTGATCTCCAGCGGCGGCGACATGCAACTGCTGGCGTCCAGCGTCACCAACAGCTATGCGCAGATCTACAGCCTGGGCAACGTGCTGATCGCCAGAGACTCGTACCAGAACAAGGCCGATCTGCTCAATAACCGTTCCGGGAACATCGAGAGCGTCGGCAACCTGACCATCGCGGCAACCACCGTCAATAACGTCAGGGACATTCTGGAGTACACCGCCCACGAAAAAAGTTCTGCGAGTATTACCCAACTCGATTGCAACCTGATTCCCGGCCCTGGCTGCGACGAGCGCCATTGGGGTGGCATCAACGGGTTGTGGCGAGTGGATGAAGTCGATCGCTTGAACGTGACCAACAGTAGCGCGGCTTCCAGCTTGACCAGTGGCGGCAACCTACTGATCAACGCCCAGACGCTCAACAACACCAGCAGCACTCTGGCTGCCACCGCAAACCTGACGGCCAATGCCGACACCATCAATAACCAGGGGCTGCAGGCTCAGGAAATCAAGACCAGCCGCTCCTACTGGAACTTCGTCACGCAGATCAATCAGGCAACAGCCGCGGCGGCCACCTTCAATGCCTATAACAACCCAACGCCATCGGCCAGGTACGATTCGGACCTGAGTTACTTCCTTAGTCAGATGGGCGGTGGACTGATTCCTCAGTTCAACACCACCACGACCACCAACGTTGGCGGTCAGTCCTACGATGCCATCATCCAGGCCGGCGGCAACGTGAGCCTGAACGCTGCACAAAACATCAACAACAGTGTGATCCGGCCGTACTACGGGTACGTCGCCGCCGGGCATACCAACACCGGCACCGGTGCGGGACCGGCGTACTCCACGCCGATCTACATCAACGCGCAACTACCCCCCAACCTGGCCCAACAGCAGGTCAACCCACTGAGCCTGCCGGGCTTCAGCCTGCCCACCGGGCAAAACGGCCTGTTCCGCCTGAGCGGCCAGGGCGGCACCGTCCGTCAGGCAACCCAGGCCAACAACGCACCCCAAAGCTGGACCATGGGTGGCGCCAGCGTCAGCAGCGCCCAGCGCGAAATAAACCTGCCAAACGTTCAGGCTCGCAGCGTCCAGATCGGTGACATTGCCCAGGTCTCCGCCAGCGACCGGCAACTGGTGCAGACCGCCCGCCAGAGTGCCGGCGTCAGCGCCAGCGGCAGCGCGATCAACGTCACCGCGCCAAGCGACAGCAACATCGGCAATGTTCAGTTGCCCGGTCATGACCGCGCCACCGACACCATCACCCAGTCCGGTGTCGTGCGCGTCGATGCCGCGAGCCAGCCGCCAGTGGACGCCACCCACCCCGACCTGAGTCTGCCGACCCTGCCAGCCACCCAGCGTGACCCACTGACCGGGATCAGCGTACCGGGCGCGGCAGTACCGCCGATTGCCACGGCACCCGTGGCCAGCACCGCCGTGGCTGCCATTCCGGTAGCCATCGCAGCCGTGACCAGCACCCCGGCCACCAGCCAGACCGTGGCCCGGGTCCAGGGGCTGCCCGACACTTCGGGCAGGTCCAACCCGCAGAAATACCTGATCGAAACCAACCCGGTGCTCACCGACCTCAAGCAATTCATGAGCTCGGACTACCTGTTGGCGAACCTCGGCTACGACCCGGACAAAAGTGCCAAGCGTCTGGGTGATGGCTTCTACGAACAACGGTTGCTCCAGCAAGCGGTGGTTGCCCGTACTGGCCAACGCTTCATCGACGGCCAGAACTCGGACGAGAAGCTCTACAAGTACCTGATGGACAACGCCATCTCCAGCAAACAGCAACTCAACCTGACGGTTGGTGTGACCCTCACTTCCCAGCAAGTCGCGGCCCTGACCCACGACATCGTCTGGATGGAAAATGCCACGGTCAACGGCGAAAACGTACTGGTGCCGGTGCTCTACCTGGCCAACGCCAACAACCGTCTGGCCCCCAACGGCGCGTTGATCGCCGGTAACGACGTCTCGCTGATTGCCGGCCAGGACCTGAACAACGTCGGCACCCTGCGCGCGACCCACAACCTGTCGGCCGCCGCTGGCAACGACCTGGTCAACAGCGGCTTGATCGAAGCGGGCAACCGCCTGGACCTGCTGGCGGGCAACAACATTGTCAACAAGGCCGGCGGCATCATTGCCGGGCGTGATGTGAACGTGAGGGCGCTCAACGGCGACGTGATCAACGAACGCACCGTCACCACCCACGAAAGCAGCAATGGCGACTACAGCCAGCAACGGACCTTCGTCGACAGCGCCGCCCGCATCGAAGCGGCCAACAACCTGAGCGTCCAGGCCGGGCGCGATGTCAGCAACAACGGCAGCGTGCTGCAAAGTGGTGGTGATACGGCGATCAGCGCCGGGCGGGACATCAATATCGCGGCCACCGAGAGCCGTAACAAGGACGACTACGGCCGGAATAGAAACGGTAGCTCCGTCACCCAGTACGGCGCCACCATCAGCGCCGGCCGCGACCTGCAGATGAACGCCGGCCGCGACCTCTCGGCCATCGCCAGCCAGATCGAGGCCAAGCGCGACATCGCCATGGCCGCGACGGAAAACCTGACCCTGGCCTCGGCAGCCGACGAGAGCCACTCCTACTTCAAGAACAAGAAGGAGACCCGTCAGGAGGACCATGTCCAACAGATCGCCAGCACCGTGACTGCCGGTGGCAACGTTGCGCTGAGTGCGGGCAAGGACATGACGCTGATCTCCAGCCGTATCAGCGCGGGCGATGAAGCCTACCTGGTCGCCGGAGACAAAATCGAACTGCTGGCTGCGCAAGACAGCGATTACTCGCTGTACGACATGAAGAAAAAAGGCAGTTGGGGCAGCAGTAAAACCCAGCACGATGAAGTGACTCAGGTGACGAACGTCGGGAGTGAAATCAAGACCGGCGGGGATCTGACCCTGGCCAGCGGTGGGGACCAGAAGTATCAGGCGGCCAAGCTTGAAAGCGGTAAGGACATCACGCTGGACAGCGGTGGGGCCATCACCTTTGAAGGGGTGAAGGATCTGCATGATGAAAGCCATACCAAAAGCGATAACAACGCCTTCTGGGTCTCATCGAAAGGTGAAGGCAAAACAGACGAAACGCTTCGTCAGAGCAGCCTGATTGCCGCTGGCAATCTCACGATCAAAGCCGTTGATGGTCTGAAGATTGACATCAAACACATCGACCAGAAGAGCGTCAGCCAGACCATCGATGCGATGGTCCAGGCGGACCCTCAGCTCGCCTGGTTGAAGCAGGCTGAAGCGCGCGGTGATGTGGACTGGCGGCAAGTCAAGGAGATTCATGAGTCGTTCAAGTACAGCAACTCAGGATTAGGGCCTGCGTCGCAGTTGATCATTGCGATTGCATTGGCAGCAGTCATGGGGCCGATGATGGCCGGCATGAATTCGATATTGCAGGGTGTAGCTATCGATGTCGCAACCAAAGCCACAGTCAGCACTATCAACAACCGAGGCAATCTTGGGAAGGTCGTCAAAGACGTTACTTCTAAAGAAAGTATCAAAGGCTATGCCGTAAGCGCCGCAACGGCGGGTGTCGCTCAGGGGCTCAATTACAGCCCGGGAAGTGTTGGTTTTGATGTCAAGAGCCTGCAAACCGTCGCGATGAAGGTAGCGGCTGATGCGGTGATCAAAACGGCAGTTTATGGCGGCAGTTTCAAGGACAATCTTGCCAGCTCGGCTGCTGGTACGGCTGCAAGTATTGGTGGTGCTTTGGGAGCCGGGAAAATCGGAGACCTGGAACTGGCAGAGGGTGGCTTAGCGAAAATTGCCTTGCATGCCGGTCTCGGTGGTTTGCTAGCTGAAGCGATGGGTGGTGATTTCCGTACCGGAGCAATCGCTGGTGGCGCCAACGAAGTGTTGGTCGGATTGCTAGGGGACAAGCTCCTACCCTCCAATCTTGTTCAGGGCTCCCCGGAGTACAACCAGGCTCAAGCCAACCTAATGGCGCTCTCGCAAGTTGTCGGTGTGCTCGGAGCTGCTGCTACGGGTGGGGATAGTTCCGTCGCTGCTACCGTGGCGGCGAATGCAACCCAGTACAATTTCTTGGGCGATCACTCACAGGCTCAGCGTGATCGTGCGCGGGAAGCGTTTAAAAACGATCAGGGGATTGAATCTGCCAAGCAATTGGTAGGTTTAGAGACAGCGGACCAGCGCAGTGATGATCTGCTCGCGGCATATCATCAAAATCCTGATTCCCTTTCCAGGGCCGACAAAATAGAGCTCCAAGCCTATCTCCAGGTATACGGGTATGAGCAAACCCTCAAGTACGGTCCAGAGGTTGCCGAGGCCAGCATTCAGAAGCTGCTTCGTGACGGACCGGTTCCCGTCAGTGACTATCACTATGCAGGCATGGATGATGTCAAAAATGCTTACGCTGATGCAGCGCGTGCCCAAGCAGGAGGGTTTTGGGACCAGTTGGGTTGGATCAGGCCGAAATCCGAAAATGAGCTGATTTACAAAGATGCTCAAGGTTATCTGCGTATCAATAATGAGCAGCAAGGACTCGCAAATATCGGTGGACCGGCAATCTATGCGCTTTCAGGTCCACTAGGCGCTAGTATCCGTCTTGCTGCCACTGCGAACGGGGTTCTTCAGGCAAGCTATGGCGTCAACCAGGCGATCAATGGCGATACATGGAATGCCGTTGGAAATATCGTTGTTGGGGCGATGGGGGCTGCCAGTCTTGGTATTCCAGGCGTCAAGTTACCTAATGCTGTCAAGGGTGGGACTGGTGAAATTGTCAGCTCGCCTTCAGTGCCAGCCTGGAGCGCCTCTGAAGGAAGCTATAGCGGGAAACTAACGGGAAGTTATGCTCCGGGAAATGTCAGCTTTAATGGTAAGGCAACCGAAAGTATTTCTGATTGGCTCAGCGGGTTACTCGGTTCAAATCGGGTAACGTCTGTAGGCGGCAACTCTGTGGTCGGAGAAACCACAACAGTGTCCCGCGTGCAGGGCGGTGAAATGCCTTTCGCGAGCAAAGAGTTAATAACCTTCGATGCTGAAAACAATCCTCTCATTCGTGATGGAACGTTGAATATCAGCATGGGAGACGGAACTCATGCAGAGTATTTTCAGTCGCTGAGGCCTGGAAGTAATATTGTGACGTTTGAGATTCCAAAGTGGCTGGAGTCTTTTATTGTAGAGAATGCAATTTCGCAGTATAAGTACAAGACTAACCCCTTGAACCAAGGTGGCTTGGCACCTAAAATTGTGGATGTAGGAACGCCGGGACAGTCCTATGAGTTACCATCTATTTGGGCTGCTTGGTTGCAAGAATATGCTATTCCGGGTTCAGGTAAAGTCAAATGAGGGACTGGAAGGTGATAGACCTGTTGAGCGATGACGATGTAGTGGCCGTTGTACGATACAAAGAGCACATTCGTTGGTTTCGAAGCGACCGAGATATGTGGATTCTTGATTGGAGGAAGTGGCGGAATCATTTCGTGCAAGCTGGAATTGATGTTCCCGATGAAGAGGCATCAGCACCGGAGCGATTTGATATTGTGGTTGTCGATGAATACTCGGTCGATGAATTTCTTCAAGGTATGCATGAGTTTGAACTGTCAAAACATGATCTGCGCCTGCAATTGCTCAATCGTTATGAGGCTGCCACTTCGTGGTGGGATGTTTCTGATCTGTTTCCTATTGTTTTTGTGGACTTTGATAATAAAAAGTTGGGGGCTTTTTACTTTGATGGTGCGAAAATGGAGCGCTATGCCCCCGATGGTTGGGAGGCAGAGTTCGTTGATTTCGCTAACTGTTATCCCGATGAGATCTTTCCTGAAGGCGAGAAGTTCTGGGTGGCAAACGGGATGGATATGCTGAAGGGGCTCAATGAGCGTGGTGCGTCGAAAGTCTAGAGTGTTGTATTGGCTACACAATATTGTTAGCTGTTCATGGTTTTTCTGCAAGTAAGTGTTTTTCGAAAGCCTGTTAGGCTATAACTTTCCCTTTAGAGCTAGATCTCTAGTGGCTAAAGTCTTGAGTTTCAGAGTTTCTCTCTGTATAGCCACTTCTGGTCAGTAATATATCGAAGGATAGGGTTGCTCTTCAGGCAGCATTTTCTCGGCTTCCTCAAGCTGGTGATGGTTGATCCGTTCATGGATGCTATGTGCCAGCGGAGTTACGTCGGTTATATGCTGTATCCATTCATTTACATAAAGCTCAACGGCTTGATTGCTTAGGCCAATCTGGATGGCACGGTGCGTTTGCGGTTGCAGGTGCAAATCCCGCTCTGGGTCCCACTGGATCCGCACGGGGGTATTTTCCTTCACTGCTAGCCATTCTTCTTTACTCATCAAATCGCCAGGGTGGCTCAAGCAGCTATGGGCTAACGCCCACTCGAAGCCTTCGCGTGAAATGTCGATCGCCAAAATGCGGGACTGGCCAGCGTCTTTCAACCCCCATCCAGATCGATACATCATCCATAGGAATGAAGGCTTTATCCACGTCATTCGCCCCATCTTGAATGGCGGTGAGGCGAAGGTCCCAAGCGCCAGCGCGGCATCGGCAATAGTGTTCGAATAGGCCTGATAGACGCGAATCGTCTTATCGTCGTACAAGGCGCGAATTTGGCGGAGAGGCGGCATTAGATAGGCATATTCTATTTGATTGGGCATGTTCGTATTCTATGTTTGAAAAGGGTGAAAATTCATTTTTTTTTGTTATGACGATGCCTAAATTGATTTTTTGGTTCTTGTCCTGACGAGTAAAGGGGGGCTTCAGGAAAAGGCTGAGGGCCCCCCATTAGCCGGTCTAAAGTCAAGGCCAATGGGGGGCCCCTTTTGGAAATCATGATCGGGACCGGTAGCCCCAATAATTTGAATCAGAGCTTTTCCTTTGGCTTTCCAGCGACTAAGGATGGATTGAAGGAATTTTTAAAGGGGATTGGGCAGTGAAAATTAAGCGAAAAGGGGACAGATTTATTTATTGATGAACGATCTTGGTCGTCTAAAATAAATCTGTCCCCTTTTTTTGTTATCAAAATTTGAAATTAAGAGAAGTGGTTGGAGATGGCCTAGAGCATGATCATATCCCTTCATTTGCTGCGTTACGTACGGCGAAGGAAGCTGAGTTAGGTCGTCCCCTTACTGAAGTGGAAACGAAGGCTCTATATCAAAATGCTACTGCTGTAGAGGTGCCGAGAGATGTACATATTGCAGGTACTACTTATGGCGGAAAAAATACGCCTGCACAGATTCAGCGAGATGCGGCGGATCTCTGCGGTGCTGTTTGTCGTGATACAGACGCATTGCGAACAAGCTTAACGAGTCGAGGTTATGACTCGAAGCTTGTGGAAGAGACAGTTCAAAAAATCGTGGAAAGAAATCGGCAAATAGGGGTTATTAAATAATGAATATTTGGTCGGATTTTGTTCTGGCCCTTGGTCAAAAAGAGGCTGGGGACGTAGTAGAGAATGTGTTTCGGCGGATTGGAGAGTCTCCGAGTGTTTCAGAAACTCCAGATAGTTATAATGATCCGTTAGGGAAAACTAAGTTTTATAAGTTTTATGAGTCGGGTTTGGAATTTGGATTTCGTTCTGGGAAACTGAATCATGTGCATTTTTTTGTGCAAGATCATGAGGGGTATTCAGCTTATAGGGGGGATATGCTTGGTCGAGTTGCGCAAGTCTGGAGCTGTAAAGAAGTTGTTAGAGAGTTAGGTATTGCTAGTAGAGCGGGGGAGGGTAGGGTCGATATGCTCATCGGCTATGTACATCAATGGATGAGGTATGAGTATGGGGAATATGCGCTACGTATGGAGTTTTCTCAAAATGGTGATTTGTGGAAGGCAACTTTAATATCGACATAAAGATCGCTTCTATGAGCTGGACGAAAAGAGGACACCCATTAGCCGGTCTCAAGTCAAGGCTAATAGGTGTCCCCTTATGGGTGCAGATCAATTGCAGCTTGGAAGGCTCCACCATCGGGCCCACTCCGAAAACGAACCTTACCCTCAAATAAATCGAAAAGGGGACAGATTTATTTATGGATGACCGAGTTTTGTCGTTGTAAATAAATCTGTCCCCTTTTTGTTGACGAAATTGGCACTAAGGCCTACTACACCAGATGAGATTCCATAATGAAAATTAATACAATTAGGCCGTTTAGTGGTTTGAGTAGATATGAGTTGTGGAAGTCGAGTTGGGCTGATGAGGATAAGGTCGATATATTTTCTTATGTGAGCGCTGTGTGTAATCCTGAAGATGTTTTGTTGTTTTGTAGGCTGTTGTTTCCAGATTTTATAGTTAGTAATGGTGCGATTTTTTTAGATGCTAAGTATGATCCTGATGTTTTTGATTTGTGGTTAAGTAAGCTGGGTGGTGATGTGTGTGCGGTTGAAAGAGTTATGAATCACACTCATTTGTACGATGTTTTTTCAGGTTGTACTGATGAGGTCGATGATGTTGTTTTTGAACAGTTGTCTGAAGCTGTTGCCTTATCATGGCGTCTAGTCTTAAAGGATAAGTTTCCAGGGAGAAGATTTTCTGTTGAAGTTTCTAACTCGGATCAGGATTACGGGCCAACTGTTACTTTTTATCAAATAATTGGCTAGGTGCAAAAGGCTCGCTCGGAAAAGAAACGAAAAAGGGGACAAAACGAAAAGGGGACACCCATTAGCCGGTCCTACGTCAAGATCCAAAGCCGACCCGCCCTGCTTTTTAACGGCAGGGTGTTTCCTTCGTTAAACCTGATTGGTTGCACCGATCGAACCCGTTTCCTCAGCATTGGCTACGACCGAGTCGTGCCTGACACCCATATGGATCAAGCGGTAACGGTATTGAAAAGGGGACAGATTTATTTTCTGCTGATTTGCTAGGCTGAAAGCTCCATGGAAGGAGGTTGCTCATGCCCAGGATGGGACGCATTGTTTTGCCGAACTACCCGCATCACGTTGTCCAACGCGGTCATAACCGTCAGGTGGTGTTTGCTGCTGCCGAGGACTATCAGCGTTATCTTGCCGACCTTCGAGAGTTGGGGTAAGGGTGTATGCCTACTGCCTGATGACCAATAGACAGAAAAGGGGACAGATTTATTTATGGATGACCGAGTTTTGTCGTTGTAAATAAATCTGTCCCCTTTCTGTTTCACTAACTTGTGTCGAAACGCAGCCGGCGCATGCGCGGAGGTGTCAGCGGTTGACAAGTTGGTAAGGTTGGGGGTTAATCCGGAAAATGTGAAGTTTACAGATGCTTTGCGTCCGAAGACAGTCAGGGACGAAGGTGGGATCACCCCGAAAGCAATCATAGATACCTGTCCGAACTGTAAGGTTACTTGGCCGGAGAAGAAATAATGACCCTGAACAAGTATTGGAAGCCTGGATTTGGCGAGTTGATTACCTGGTTCGCCATGGATAAATATGGAGCCATCGCAGTTATGGTGAATAACTGCTTTGGGGCGCTGCCAGCAGCATTGCTGGAGTTGCCCAGTCTGGATGAGGAGCTTGATAGGTTTAATGAGTTTATGTGGGAAGAGTCTGCGGAGTTTAATACCTACCCTGAGAATAAAAAGGGGCAGGCGATTCTGGATTTGTATTCGGCATATGCCTATAGGCATACATCTTCAAGGTGGGAGGTTGAAAGTTGGGTTTCCGAGAGGTCTTTGTTTGGTGGGAAATTGACGGAGTATAGTTTACCTTCTATTAAAGGCTTCTATGTGTTTCATGGTGTAGAGGGAAGTGTTCCTGGTGAGGACTTTCCTGTTGGATATGACGGTCCTACGGTGATGGGGGATTATTTTCGCTACTTAATGCCGAGTGTATTTGCTGGAATAGAAGATATTCCCGTTGAGCTCAGAGGATTAATCGCTGTATCCGATTCCTTGGATTTTTCCAATGCGCCTATCATTTTTAGTCAGCGGATTGATTGTCTGTTTCCGCATACTTATGGGGGGTAATTGTCTGCGAAAAGGGGGCAGATTTATTTGTTGATGGACGATCTTAGTCGTCGAAAATAAATCTGTCCCCTTTTTCCTCGCTTTTTTCGGAAATGGTGAATAAGCTAACCGATCAGTTTAAAAGGTAGTGGTGTGATGAGTAAGTATTTTGATGATGAGTTGATTAGTGATTTGCATGATAAGGTTTCATCCGGTGAGTTGCGTATTTCTCGAGAAATAGATATTTATTTTGAGGCGTTAAGTTCAAGGTTCTCGATTAAAAATCGCAGGCTTGACTGGGTGGCGATGCCGTTCTCAAAGGAGAGGCTTGAAACTGATAGTAAAAAAAAGCCCGATGCTTTTGCATCTTTTTTTAAAGATGTAATGCTTGAGTTTGGGCTCGTGGGTGAAGTGGTGTATGTCGGTGATGGTGCGACGGATATTGCGGTACATGGAGGTGTGGAAGCGTTTGTTGATGTGCTTGAGTGTTTGGTGTCTATTCCTCAACATCACTATTTTTTGTCAGTGGACTGTTCGTGGCTTATATGTTTTACAATGGAGGGGGATATGGGTGTTGTGGTTGTATGAAGTGAAGGTTGATAGCGAAACGAAAAGGGGACAGATTTATTTATGGATGACCGAGTTTTGTCGTTGTAAATAAATCTGTCCCCTTTTTGCATCCGGCTCTTATGATTTTGTAACAATGCCGGATGGAGTGGTAAGGGTCAGCAGGTCAAACGTGAATCAGGACTTCTCGACTCACCTTGGACTTAGTGGTGGAGGTGAGGTGAAGTACGCTGGGTCTATACGTTTTGGGAATAATGATGGTCCCAATCGCGGAGAGATAACTCAGTGGACTAATAGTTCTGGACATTATAAACCGCCTGCTTCTTTGAGTGGTAGCGCGGGGTTGCCAGGCAGCTTATTTAATCCGAGGTAGTTTGAAGTATGGATGAGCGATTGAGATCGTTATGCGCGGAGCTCGTCAAGATGGAGTCTGAGCAAGCGGCTAACTGGGTTTTAAATAGATATCCAATAGAGTCTGTTAACTATGGGGAGGCTTTGTTGTTGCTTCCTCATCGTTCTTGGAAAAAGCCAGATCAAAAGCGTTTGGCGCAATATTACTTTAAGAAGTTGCCGTTTTCTGGCTCAAAAGGATATGAGGCTTTTTCAGCTTTTATGTCTGTAAAGTTAATGCTGGAGTGCGTCAGGGAGAATTGCCCTGTGGAAGCGCCAGATATTGATTTGTTATTATATTATGTGGTGCCAGTTTTAGAGGGGATGGCTAAAAATGACGCTGATAAAAAATTAATTAGATGTTTTGTTGAGGGGCTTGGAAGAGGGGGTGGACTCTAAGGGGGAAGGAGGCGGACTTATTTATTGATAGACGATTTTGGTCGTCGAAAATAAATCTGCCCCTTTACTTCTTAAAAGGTAGTGGTGTGATGAGTAAGTATTTTGATGATGAGTTGGTTAGTGATTTACATGAGGAGGTTTCATCCGGTGCGTTGCGTATTGCTCGAGTGAAAAAGGGGACAGATTTATTTATTGATAAACGATTTTGGTTATCGAAAATAAAACTGTCCCCTTTTTTGTTCCGTAACAGAAAACAATCCTCAAACTGGTCAAACTAGGCAGTGGATGGAAAGCTATGACAAGTCTGGGAATGTGATCCGCGTTCATCCGAAAAGCATAAATGGCCAGCCAGTAGATGCTCAACACTACCCTCCAACTGGAGTAGAACTGGAGAGTTGGAAATGACGTATTCAATCCGAGACATGATTCTAGAACTTGAGAAGGCAGCCGTTGGTGGTTATGACGCCCATGAAATTTCAAGGTCAGCGTTTAAGATTTACCAAGATCATGGTTTGGAGTTGGTGGAGAGTATGGATCGTATATTGCTGACTCTAATGGCAATGGATGAAGGGCCGGCGAAAAGGTGACAGATTTATTTATGATGCCGCCTGGCTCATCACCTGTTCCAGGATATGAGGATGGATACTGGCGTTGGCAGAACTCCGGCAAGCAACCGATGAATCCGGCGACGGGTAAACCGGGTATAGGGCAGGGAGATACACACGCTCCACTTCCACCAGACTCTTTACCGCCTGTTCGTCGTTGAAAGGCTATGGATTTAATTAGGGGGAGACATGTACACATTGCCAGATGATTTTGATTTTCTGCTGCTTTCCGGGTGTTACTTGGAAATGGTTTGTTTTGGGGGGCGTGTCACAAGGCTGGACTTTTCACGCCCACAAATTGCCCCTGGTGTTCCTCCATATAAGGTTTCCTTCTGTGTTGAAGCAGGATTGACGTACCAAGTTGGTGATGTTTCGGGGAGGCGAGAATTCACAGACTCATCTACCAGTGCGCCCTTGTTAGATTTTTTGTTGAAAGACGTCGTTTTGGTTGAGGAAATCGAGACTGCTACACTTCAGGTGTCATTTAGTTTCGGCGATAAGATTGTAATCGAGGCTGATTGCGGCGGCGACTATGAGTCCTATTCGATTTATCTGGATTCTGGTGATGTTGTAGTTGTTTAGTTGATTTGAAAATTGAAGGTTCGAAAAGGGGACAGATTTATTTATTGATGAACGATCTTGGTCGTCTAAAATAAATCTGTCCCCTTTTTTTCTCCGTCGGTTTGGGAAAACGCGGTATCGAGAGTTGATGGGGACTTTGGATACTTAAATCAGACACCAAAATTTGGAGTGAATCCGAATTACCTCGAGGAAATTACAGCAAATGGAGTGAAATATACTCCTGAAAATGTTATTGCAACGACTCGTAGCCAAAGTGGGCAGGTTGTGTTCTTGGAAACAGGGAGTTCAAAGGCAGGTTTGCAACATATTATTGAAGAGCATGGTTCTCAATTTACGCAAATGGGTGTCACTGAAGCACAAATTCCGAGCGTTGTAATGAAAGCTGTTTCTGAAGGCAAGCTTATTGGCTATCAAGGTTCTGGAGTTGGTCGTCCGATTTATGAGTTGACTATAAACGGACAATCTCAACGAATAGCGGTTACTGTTGGGGATAATGGTTATGTTGTTGGCGCTAACCCAAGAGGAGGTGTGAGGTGAGATATATAAGGTTGATGGCTGATTATCAGTGTCACCCTGTTTGGGATATTTCTCCGGGTGAGTATGGAGACATAGATCCTAGTGCTCTTCCTATTTCTAAAGAGCTTAAATCTCGGTTGGCGAAATGGGCATGCTTGTATGATGAAACTCTGGATTTGGACTGTCCGCAATGTTCGGGATTTAAAAGTGAAGAGTTGGAGGCTGAGTTTAACAGAGAAGGTAGGTTGCTCGCTGACTGTCTACAAAACGAGCTTGGCGCTGATTTTGTTGTTACAGCTAAAATTTAGCTATATAAAAGGCGCAGCGAAAAAGGGACACCCATTAGCCGGCCCTACGTCAAGATCCAAAGCCAACCCGCCCTGCTTTTTTAACGGCAGGGTGTTTCCCTTGTTAAACCTGATCGGTTGAACCGATCGAACCCGTTTTCTCGATACGAAAAGGGGACAGATTCTGAGGGATTCCCACAAATCTACTCCAACGCCTGCGCCTGTTGATGTACCTCGTCTCGCAACGCGCGCTCAAGTCTCTCCAAGGCTTTTCGAGAGCTTGAGCCGCGTCCGCTGCGCCAGGACCGGCTAATGGGTGTCCCCTTTTTTGTTTGCCTTTTTTGTTTCAGGGACAAAAAGTGATATTTAATTCTTCCACCAATACGTGGGTGCCGGAATGACATCATCTAACGATTTTTCAATATCTTGGATGGCACCAATCGTGCCATCCAAGTCTCTTGCAGGTATTCCGCTGGATGTTAATGCGGAAGTGTTGGAGCGTGTTTTGCTTAAGTATTTGGTTGATCCAGCTAGTTTGTTGTACAAATTTGAAAGTGCGCCAGATCTTCGATTAAGAACGTATGGCCTGGATGAGCATGGAAATGGCGGTTACTCTTTTTCGCTATTTGATGATGCAATTATTAATAATGTGCTAAAAGGAACTCCTGCTCTATCGATAGTGGTTAGAGAGGGCAGGGTTTATGCTGTTAAAGTTTACGACTTTAGCTTTTCTGGAGAGCTTGCGCAGGAGTTTGTTTATAAGGGTGTTTTGCCAGCAGGTATAGGCTTAGGTGGGTTGGTTTCTGACCTTCTGCCATTTACACCTTTAGAGTTTGATGAGTCTGAAGAGTGGTTTTATGCCAGCCAAAATTATAATGGTCTTGAGATTACTGGTTGGGGCGTTTCTTTAGAGGAAAGGCCGGATCAGATAATTACAGCTGTGTGTGTAATACCTAGGAGTTTTCCCTAAATATCGAAAATTGCATCGAAAAGGGGACGGATTTATTTATTGATAAACGATTTTGGTTGTCGAAAATAAATCTGTCCCCTTTTTTGATTCAATCCACGCTTTATGCCTTGTGGTGATGCCTCTTGCGTAGCGGTTGGGGCTAACATAGATCTGAATGATCCAGAGACCAAGCGTTGGATTGAAGCCGGGGATGCAAAAGCCAAGAGTGACGCGCTGGCCATTGGGTCGCTTGTGCCGTTGCCGATGTCTTGGGTTGGAAAGGCTCTTGGGTCTATTCTTGGCAAAGGGGCTTTGAGAGAGGCGATTGTTGTTGGTGAGGTGGCGGGGGGTGTAAAAGAGGCAGTAATTCCTAGTGGTTTTGCAAGCGCAGATAACTTTGCACGTTTTGGTTCGGATATGCGGGATGGCCTATCCCGTGCGGGTTATGGAGATGTAGAGCCCATTCTTCAAGGTAGCTCCGTAACGGGGCAAAGCTTTAAAACTGGGCAAGCATTTGATGCAGGAAGGGTTAGCGATTTCGATGTGGCACTGGCAAGTCCAGAGCTGTTGCAACGTGCTCAATCTTTAGGTATCGGGGTTAGAAGCGGTGGAACGCGTACTGGCCCATTGAGTGCAAGAGATTTGCAAGCTCTCGGATTGCGGGACCTGGCTAGCGAGTTAAGTTCACAGGCAGGTCGTGAAGTTAACTTTATGATTTATGACTCTTCGGCTGCAGCTACAAGCCGAGCACCAAGCGTAGTGCTACCAAAATGAAGACTTATGATTTGTATGGAACGAAATGTTTGAGCCTGGTTTTGGCAAGGGCACAGGTAGAAGAACTTGTAGGGGTTTTACTTGAAGAAAGAGATAGTACTTATCATGGAGGTATTTATTACCTTCATGGCTCCAACAGTTCGGAACACTTTGTTCTGAAAAATAATATTGACCCTTTTGATGGCGAACCTGTAGAGCAAGCATTTTCGGATTACCCGATTCTGCTTTATGTAAACGCAACAAATCGTTCTCTTGAGTTAATGGATGCACTAAAAGTAGAGGGAGGATTTAGTTTGCTTAGGCACGAGATTTTTTGATGTGTCGATGGTGGATCTTTCACGTCTTGCCTTCCGATGGCTGCGCCACAGCCGAAAAGGGGGGGGTGAAAAGGGGCAGATTCTGAGGGATCCCCACAAATCTACTCCAAAACCTGCGCCTGTTGACGTACCTCGTCTCGTAAGGGACCCGAAAAGGGGACAGATTTATTTTTCGCTGATTTGCTAGGCTGAAAGCTCCATGGAAGGAGGTTGCTCATGCCCAGGATGGGACGCATTGTTTTGCCGAACTAACGAAAAGGGGACAGATTTATTTATGGATGACCGAGTTTTGTCGTTGTAAATAAATCTGTCCCCTTTTTGTTTGGACGGGAAGTTGATTATCCTTGATGGCCACCATCGCGCGGAGGCTGCTTCAAAAGCTGGGATCAAAGACGTGCCAGTCAATGTGCATAGCGTGACTAAGGAAGAGGCAGACCAACTTATGCGAGAGGCTGCTGAAGCTCGGGTGAGATACTAGTTATGAGGCAATTAGTATGAATGATGTATTTCTTTTCGTAGAGCTTCAGTGCCAATTGGTGTTTGCGTTCGCAGAGCTACATCCCAACGTAAAGGATTTGAAATGGCTTATCGATTTTCCTCGGAGTGGAGAAATAATAGTTGATGGTGTTCAGTGGCGATTTGTTAAGCATGGTGCAGGATTGCGTTTTGAGAAAACGTCATGCGAGCCGCATTGGGTTGTGGACGTACATAAGTTTTTTGGTGAGCCAATAAGAATCGATGAATGGCGGCTAATCAAATTTCTAGAGTCGTGTGGGAAATGTGTAGATAGGAGAAAAGTTTCATCGTTATTAATAGAAATGTGCTTGGAAGGTCGTTTGATTGATCTCGGTAGTGGGCAGTACTTTTTTGTCGGGTAGTTGTCGGTGCAAAAGAAGTAGCGAGCAAACCATTGAAAAGCTCTAGCGGCGGAAAAAACGAAAAGGGGACAGATTTATTTATGGATGACCGAGTTTTGTCGTTGTAAATAAATCTGTCCCCTTTTTGTTCCAAAAGGAGGATTGGGGAGAATTGAGCCACCCATTCCAAAGCAGAATAGAGGACAGACCCTGAGGGATCCCCACAAATCTACCCCAAGCCCTGCGTCTGCTGATGTACCATCAAAAAGGGGCAGATTTATTTATGGCTAATTTATTTACGGGGTGCCGGATTTTGTCGTTGTAAATAAAGCCGTCCCCTTTTTGGAATACAAGCGTGTGCTGAAGGGTAAGATGTGAATAAGTTAATTTTTGAGTTTTCTCCTGTTGGTAAGATTCGCAGAATTATCCCCGCTGCGGGCGGTGAGTGGTTTTCGAATGTGGTTCTAAAAGTTAGAACAGTGGCGGGCTGTGAGTGTGTCTTGTTTAGTATTAATTGGGACTCAAGGGTTTTAATTGAATGGTTAAGTGCTAACGCGGATGAAATTATCAATGAGCCATTTATTTTTTTAAGTGATCGTTCTTTGGCCAGGACTATTGCAGATAAAATTGAGGAGGATTTGTCAGAGAGTGACGAGGATCTTTTGTACGAATACAGAGTTAAGCATGACCTGCGGTTTGCGCTTAGGGGCGTCGATATTCCGTCGATAATTCTCGGGGTTGGCGTCAGAGGGTATGAGATTTCGGTATGCGGTATGGGTTTCGAGATGGTGTTCGCGGTTGATCTTGGGGCGCTATTACATGGATTGGCTGCGCTCGAAAAGAAAATGGGTGAGGATGTCCAGTCGGGATATTTTGAGGGCGAGCGATTGGCTCTTAGTTCGTAACTTGTTTCTAACCACGCATTGATCAATTTGGGAGGCAAAGCCAGTCTCGGAAAATTCAATCCACTTTTTCGTGTGAGCTTTTCACCTTGATGAGCGAGGCGTGTTTTGGGAAAGATAGAAACTATAAAAAAGCTAATTGGTGTCGGGCGAGCTAAAGATGTATTGGATTTTGTTGAAGGGGACTCTCCTTACATTTCTGAGCTGTCCTTAGGTGCTCCTCAAGAGCCAGAACTGCGGCGTCTATGGATTGTTGCAGTGCATCATTTAAGGTTTGTTTCAGAGTTTGGTGTTTTTTCTTCAGGCGTTCATAAAGATGGAGAGTATTTAACCGCCTTTCCTGAGGGATTTGAGCAATGGCTCCAAGCAGGAGCTCCGGGGGTTGCAGACGAAGATATTAGTGCCTTTCTGAAGGATCATCCTTTGTCAGAGTGAAGCGAAAAGGGGGACACCCATTAGCCGGTCTCCGGTCAAGTCTAATAGGGGGCCCCCATTATGGTGAAGATTGTTTGCAGCTTGGAAGGCTCCACCATCGGGCCCACTCTGAAAAAGAGCCATACTCTCAAATAAATCGCACCCCGCGATGAGGTACATAGTTATCGCGGGGTACGGCGTTGAGCACCATCGCTTTGCAAGATTTTGCACGCACTACCTGAGGCTCATCAGCTCCTCCCCGCAACGTGCGGGAACTACGCATGCGTTACTTCAATGCTGCGCCCGAATCTGGCGCCCCAACACATCCATCACATCACAACCATCACGCAGCAACATCGCCGCTGCGTGGGCAATTTGCTGCACGTCTGCGCCTTTGGCATGGGCAATGTCGAGGCTGGCCAGGCTTTCCATCATCTGCGTGACCGCCAGAAACCGGGCAGCGGCGTTGCTGTGCAGCACTTCCAGCGGCGCTTGGGTGGCGACCAGCAGCACCGGGATGTCGCAATCGTTGTTGGTCATCGGTATGTGCGGGTTCATGCGTCATCCTCCGGTTGGGCGGCGTGCAGTCCGTCGATCGACGCCTGGACCAATGATCGGGCGGTGCCGAGCATCTGCTGGCTGGCCCAGCGTAACGAGACGATGTGTTCCGGGGTGGTGGCGGTGGGGGCTTGATGGGCGAGGGCTTCGGCGCAGCTCAGGTAGATCGAGGCGTGTTCGAGTGCGTCGAGTAACGGGATGTCGGGTTGGACGGCGAACAGGTAATGGTCGACGTGGTCGCAGCGGGCGAAGGGGGTGGATTTTGTGGTTGGATCGGTCATGGGTGTAGCTCCTTGGAAGTCAGAGAGCTGCCACTGAGTCGCCGTCAAACGAATGGGTGGCAACTGTGCGCAGGTTGACGGACCGGTCCAAGATACCCGGCGCACTCGAAAGTGCCCCGCGCACAGTTACCATTAAGCTGTGCAGCGGGCACACAAGTGCACGAGCAAAGTTGAGGAACCATGCGCATCTTGGAATTGCCGAGCCGTCAAACCCGATCACGAATGAGTCGTGACAGGCGCGAGGATAGGGAGTGGGGCGGGGTCAGTCAATCGACCTAAGGTCTGACGCAGGTGGTTTGTTTGTAGGTTTGTTCCGAAACTGACAGTTGTCCCGCCCTGAACAAGGTTTACACCAGTTTCAGGACCAGACACCCAGCAAAAAGCCCAGACACGTGTCCGGGCTTTTTTACATTTCAGCTCACCAACAACTGATTAACTCCCCAACAATCCCGTAGTGTCCGCATCAAACAGTTTTTTGGTCTGGTTGGCGGCAGGCGTCAGCAGGGCAAGCAATTTCGCCTCGTTATACAACTGCGTACTGGCCAGGCTGTTGGGTGTCGGTTCTATCGGAATAATGATGTCCTCGTTACCCGCGTCGTTTGCATGCAGCCAGATCGCCACAAAGTGCAGTGCCGAGACAAACAACACTCTGAGTTCATAGGATTTCCCCTGCAAACTCGCCGAGTTTTCTGCCAGGTTCAGCGCGCTGACGGTGGCGGGGGCCATAGCGCCATGGTTCAGCGATGAGAACTCGACATTGCCGTGTACTTCGGCCAGTTCTGCATCGGCAATGGTCGTTCCATCGGAAAACACCAGGTAGTGCCAGTTACCTTGGGTGGCCGCTTTCAAGCCTTTGCCGTGGGTCAGGTCCTCCAGGCTCAGTGAGTAACCACGGTAAGGTTCGGAGAGGCTGATTTTGCTCGGGACGGCATTTGCAAACTGACGGTTGATGCCGAAGCCTTTTGTTTGCAAAGCTGCTTGAAGAGCAGGGCGCAGTGTTTGTACGCCGTTGGAAGGCGCCATTGGGTAAGAAAGTTTCATGATGCCCTCCTAGTTTTTCCGGGTGAAGTAAGTGGTGGTCCAGTTGCCGCCGCCGTTGTATGAGCCGGGGAACGTATTTAATGCGCGCGTTGAATAGCCATAGATGGAATCTGCAACCAATACATAGTTGCCGTTGGTCCCATAAAACGTCAGGAAGTGAGCGCCACCGCCATACCAGGCAACGCGTATGCCGATGGGTCTTCCCATGTTGATCTGGTTTTCGATGGCGCTCATTTGAATAGAACCCTGGCTCATGCTGGCAAAGCTTCTTGTGGTCCTGAGGGCCGAGTCCAGATAGCCATAAACGTTGCAGGGGCCTGGTTGGTTGCAGCAGGAGTTCTTGTCGAGTTCATAGTTGGCGACGACGCATTGGGTCCAGGTCCCGGTGCCGTAATAGTTGCCAACAGACGCCGAAACTGCTGCCCAGCACCAGTTGGTCTGGGTTTGCCGCTGCATGCTGAAGTTGAGGCTGGCAGCGGCCAAGGCTGCTTGCTCCACCGATACTTCACTATCGGCCAGTTCAGGGTTGATAAGGTGTTGGGACAGGCATTTGGGAAGTGCTTCGCCGGTGGCCGAACTTTTAAGCTGTGTTTCTTCAGTCAGTAACATGATTCATCCTCCATGAATGAACGTAGCGTCCAGCTTGGGTATGTGTACCTTTTTGAAATAAAACGGCTTTGTCGTCAGTGAGGGATCGGCTTGCGCTATTTGCCATCTTCGATGGCTTGCTCCGATCGGGCCTCGCTGTAACCTTAGGATGGGATATGCGTTTGTGCAAATTTATGATGCGCTAATGCATGGCTTGGCGATGGACGGCATCGCGTGACGAGGGAGAGCAAGCTCCCTCGGCACGGGTGTGGTTCAGCGCTTCTTCACCGCTATACACATGTCCATTTCCATCACATCGGTCTTCTGGTCGTAGGAGACGTCTACCGGGTAGCGTTCGAAGTTGGGACGTTTGTCGTAGTCCAGGCCACTGGCCGGCATCCACTGACCGCAGAGTTCGCCCCATGCCGCGGCAATCTGCAACGCCGGGCCTTTGAAGCGGGCCACTGCGTAAAGACCGCCGGGCAGGGTGGTGACGGCGAACGGGAAGGCCGCATTAAAACCGTCCGGGACTTCTACGCAAGCGTCGTAGCGGCAATACGCGGCCGGGGTGACGCTCGGGTCGTCGTGCCCGATGCCGTAGCGCACCTTGTTCAGCAGATCGTTTTCGATCATCCAGGGGGCAACGGTCTCGCGCCAGAAGGTGCCGATGCCTGGGCCGTAAGGGCCGGTGTAGCGCAGATAGGCGACGCGAGTGGGGGGCAGTTCTATCAAGGTGACGTTCATCGCGGGTGTCCTTTTATGATGTTCGAGTGTCGAGCCTTGTCGTGAAGGGCCGGCAGCGCTACTCGCAGCCACAGTGTTTGGCGCTTGGCGCGGTCTCGTAACGATCGTGATGGCGCACCCATTTCATGCCCTGCTCTTCGTTGCGGCCCTTGGGCGTCAGGTCGAGGAAGTTATAGGCACCGACCAGCAAGTCCAGGCCGCGAGCGTAGGTGGAATAGGTGTGGAAGATTTCCCCGGCGTCATTGCGATAAAACACGCTCAGCCCCGGCAGTTCGCCTTCAGTGCTGGTGCTTTTTTCGTAGTTGTAGGTCGCGGTGCCGTCCGCGAGTTCCTGATCGCTGATGGTCACCTTGTAGTCGGCGTTGAAGTCGCTGCCGGCCGATGAGACCCATTTGAACTGCCAGCCCATGCGTTTGCGGAACGCCTGGAATTCTGCCAATGGCGCGTGGGAAACCACCACCAGTGAAACGTCGTGGTGGGCCAGGTGCAGGTTGGCGCCGTCGAAGTGGTCGGACAGAAACGAGCAGCCATGGCAGCCTTCTTTCCAGCCCTTGGCAAACATGAAGTGATAGATGATCAACTGGCTGTTGCCACCGAAAAGGTCGGCGAGGTTTTGCCGTCCGTCGGGGCCTTCGAACACATAGTTCTTGTCGACTTTTACCCAGGGCAGTGCGCGACGTTCGGCGCTGAGTTTGTCGCGTTCCCGGGTAAAGGCTTTTTCGTGGATCAAATGCTGTTTACGGGCCGCAATCCATTCATCTCGGGACACGACCTTGTGCTGTTGCACGCTGTTCATGACTTTTCCTCCTGCGAGGTTGGCGTGTTGTGGCTTACACAGCCTAGTCGTTTGGCCGACGCTCTAATCGACAAGCCGCTGATCGGTTGTCGCCGTCATCTGCCCGCATGACAACCTGGCTGAACGGCTGCCGATGGTGCCGGTCACAACTTATGAGAGGCCTCTCACTGTCGGTCTGGAGGTTGATATCGGATGACGGCTTATAACTGGGATTTGCTTGAGCGATTGCTGCACGAAGTGCAGAACTGCGCCGATCACAGCTTTGCCCCGCGCGTCTACGCCGAGCAGCATGCGGCGGAGAAGGCGGCAGAAGGTGAGCCCATCGGCAATCTGGATGAGCTGAAAGTGACCGCCACCGCGTATGAAAAGCTCCTGCTGGACCGTGGCTATATCGAGCCACGTCCCGAGGAAGACGGTGGTAACGGCGAGAACTTCATCCTCACGCCTCGCGGTTCACGCCTGCTGGGCATGATCGACAGCAGCAGTGCGGGCAATGACCATCCAAGGCAGGTGCTCGACGAGCAGGTGGATGCGCTGGATCCGGCGACCTTTGATGAAGTGGCGTCTAAAGTGCAGATCGCTTAAGACGCTCCTGCGACCTTCAAGCACTTCAATGCGTTGAAATCGCTGCGCATCTTGTCGATTTTTTTCAGCAGGTGTTGGCGTTGATCGGTGGTACTGTCAGCCATCAGGTCGACAATCAGGCTGCGCGCCTGGGCTTCGGTGTTGCTGTAAGCCTGGCGATACGCCGGGGTCCATAGTGTCTCGCGATCGACCAGCAGGGTTTCGATGCGTTGCGCAAAGTCGCTGTTGTGGCGTTGTTCCACTGCTGCGCTGAACAGTGCCTGCCAATGAGCGCGGTTGGCGATCCATTGCTGATTTTGCTCGCCCAGCGCGTTGGCCCAGACAACAACGCGCTGCGCTTGAACATTGTTGAGCGGGCCAAGCCAGTCTCCCAGGCGTTTATCCATCCGTTCGATGCGATGTTTGATCTGCAGTGCCAGCGGCGCTTTGAGGTATTTTTCCTGATGCGTGCGCTGGTCTTTGGCGAAGGCCTGCTTCATTTCGTTGACCTGCTGGTCATTCAAGCCTTGCAACAACTCGACCGCCGACGGGGTGATTTCCCGGGCGGTCTGGGCAATGGCTTGCTTGGCTTCCTGGATGCGCGCTTGCAGTGCGGCGTCTGTGACCTGATTGGTTTCGACCATCTGCTGCAAGCGGTCGAGCCAGTCGACATAGCCGGGTAATTGCGTGGAGCAATGCCAACTGAGGTGTTCCTTGAGACGTTCGCTGAGCCAGCCTTTCTGCTCGCTGTTCATGTCCAGGTAGTCGTTGAGCGTCCAGGGAATGATTATGTCGAGATTGCGGTAGGCCAGGCTCACTCGGTTGCAGGCCGGTAGCGACAGGCACAGGGTCAGGAACAGGGCGAGGTGTTTCAACCAGCGCGACATGAGCCAATCCTTGCAAGGGCGTAGTTCTGGTATCTGAATGCAGGATGGACCCGGCTGTTCAGCTGATCAAATCGAACGCACGTTTGGTCTTGAAGGGTGTGGCAGGGGAGGAGGGTTCCAGTCCTAGCGCTTCGAAGCTCAAAGCGCTTAGGGACCAGGGTGACGCGAGGGGGGTATTACTTTTTGCCCAGGGTGATCTGCTTGGACGGGCCGAATGTCTGGCCGCTGACGCCTTTGGCAATTTGCTGGATCTCGCCGCCGGACTTGAGGAAAGCAGCAATCTGGTCGTTGATCGACTCGCTGGTTTCAACGGCTGGAGCTGGCTTTGCTTTGCTGTTGGATGCTTTTACACGCATGGCGGCCATTAACCTGTAGAAATTAACTTGGCCAGGCATCGTACAGGAAATACTTGACAATTGCTTGGTAAATATCCCCTGAAATAACCGAGGGCGGGCGTCGATTAATCATAAGTTGCTGTCCGTAATAACCAGCTAAGCGACTGTTTTAAATAAGAACACTGGCGTGAAAAATATCGTGTATGGCTTACCGATATCAGCGAAAACCGTCTGGGTGGCCTGACGAGCGGGCTCTGCTCTGGTGCAAAATCCACGAAAAATGAGCCTCGCAGCGGATTTTTCTTCGCAAGCCGGCCAGTCACCCAACGGCGCCGGTAAAACCGGGTAGAATGCCGCCCAAGCAACGAGGGTATTGGAAATGGCTTTAGTCGGGCGCTACAACAGCTTGCAAGTGGTTAAACACACTAACTTTGGTTTATATCTGGACGGTGGCGCGGATGGCGAAATCCTTCTGCCGAATCGTTATATTCCCAAAGATATTCCCAGCGAAGATGAAGATTGGCTGAACGTTTTTGTTTATCTGGACAGCGATGACAAACTCATCGCAACTACCGAAAAACCGAAAGTTCAGGTCGGTGAATTCGCCAGTCTTAAAGTCGTTGAAGTCAACAGCATCGGTGTGTTTCTCGACTGGGGTCTGCCCAAGGACCTGCTGCTGCCGTATTCCGAAGAAAAGCGTCAAATGACCGCTGGCGAATACTGCGTGGTGCACGTCTACCTCGACAAGCACACCCGCCGTATCACCGCGACCGCGCGTCTGGATCGCTATCTGGACAAAACCCCGGCCAACTACAAACCGGGCCAGGAAGTTGACTTGCTGGTAGCCGAAGCCACCGACATGGGCTTCAAGGCGATCATCAACAACAAGCATTGGGGTTTGATCCACAAGAACGAAATCTTCAAGTTCATGCGTGCCGGCAAGGAAGAGAAGGGCTTCATCAAGGAGATCCGTGCCGACGGCAAGATCAGCCTGAGCCTGCAGCCAGTGGGTGAAGAAGCCGCCACCAGCCTGAACTCGAAGATTCTCGCCAAACTGCGCGACAACAACGGCACCTTGCCCGTCAGCGACAAGAGCGACCCGGCGCTGATCAGCAGCCTGTTCGGCGTCAGCAAAGGCAACTTCAAGAAGGCCATCGGCGCGCTCTACAAGAACGGTCAGATCGTCATTCATGCGGATCGCATTGAACTGAGTTGATCCGAGCTGACCTGACCTGACTGCCCCGGCCAAGTACCGGGGCATTTTGTTTTTAGTGAGTAACTGCCATGTCGTTAACCGTTCGCGAGGTTTCGCGGTGATTGCCACTCGGCGCAGCGCCGATGGTTTTGCCCTGCAAGTGATGTTCGGGTTGTGCCTGATCTGGGGTATCCAGCAGGTCATGATCAAATGGGCGGCGGCGGACATCGCACCCGTGATGCAGGCTGCCGCACGTTCCGGGATTTCCGCATTGCTGGTGGGTTTGCTGATCTGCTGGAAGGGCGGCTGGAATCAGGTCGGCAGCACCTGGCGCGGCGGTTTGCTGGCGGGAGGTCTGTTTGCCACCGAGTTTTTGTTCATCGCCGAAGGCCTGAAACTGACCACGGCGGCGCACATGTCGGTGTTCCTCTATACCGCGCCGATCTTCACCGCACTGGGCGTGCATTGGCTGCTGCCAAGCGAGCGTTTGCGGCGGTTGCAATGGCTGGGGATTTTGCTGGCGTTTATCGGCATTGCCGTGGCCTTTGCCGGCGGCGTGTCCTGGGACAATCTGGACCGGCGGATGCTGCTCGGCGACGCGTTCGGCGTTCTGGCCGGGGCCGCCTGGGGCGCGACGACCGTGGTCGTGCGCGCCTCGCGGTTGTCGGAAGCGCCGGCGACCTTGACCCTGTTTTATCAACTGATCGTCGGCTTTCTCGGTCTGCTGCTGATTGCCGCGCTAAGCGGGCAGATCACCCACGTCCACCTGACTAACGTGGCGGTGGCCAGCGTGCTTTTCCAGGGGCTGGTGGTATCGTTTTTCAGCTACCTGACGTGGTTCTGGCTGCTGCGCCGTTACCTGGCATCGAACCTCGCGGTGTTCTCTTTCATGACGCCGCTGTTCGGTGTCACCTTCGGGGTGTTGCTGCTCGGTGAGCCATTGAGTGTCAACTTTGTCGTCGGTGCCGTGCTGGTGTTGCTCGGCATCACCTTTGTCAGCGCAGAACAGTGGGTGCGCCGTCGTTTGCGCACAATGCTGGAGCGTTGAGTGGACGCAGCAGCAAACCACCGGCTACCAGCAGACCGCTGCCCGCCATCATCAACGCCGGTTGCAAGCCACTACTGAAGTGGCTGCTCAGCGCTGCCAGTAATGGCCCACTGAGCTGACCCACGGCAAAGCACGCGGTCAGCAGGCCGGCATTGCGCTGGGTGGCCTGCGGCGCCAGTTCTCGCGAGCGTTGCATCACCAATTGCATGCAGGCCAGAAACGGCGTGCCACAGAGAATTACCCCCAGGGCCAGGCCAAGACCGCTGCCCAGCAGGCAAGCGAAGACCCCGGCCGCTTGTAGCCACAACGTCGCGATCAGCCAGTGACGCGTGGCGTTGGGGTTATGCCTGCGCAAACTCACCAGCAGCACACCGGTGGCGGACGCCAGGCCAAAACACGGCCAGAACAGATCGGCCTGCCATTGACCGTGAAAACGGGCGCTGGCCATCTGCGACAGGAAGGTCGCCGGAATGATGTAGCCCAGGCCGTACAGCGCGTAGATCAAGCTCAGTCGCGGGATACCGGCACTCTTTGAAGCGCCGGCCGTTGCTGTGGCTGTGGCTGCCACGCTCGCGGTCGGTTGCGGCAGGATCGGCAGAATCACCAACAGCATTGCCAGGCCTACGCCGGCATACACCAGCCACAAGGTTGCGGAGCTTTGTCCCAACAGGTTCGAGCCAAGTGCGAGCATACCCGTCAGAAAAATCCCCAGGCCCGGTCCGGCGAATACCAGTGCACCAAGCCGTGGACGTCCGGCGGCCATTGCCAATGGCTGGCTCAACGCGGTGATCATGACCAGCACCCAGGCGCTGGCTACACCGGTACCGAAGCGTAAAACCAGATGCGGCCAGAAGCCCTTGGCCCAGAACGAGGCGAGGGTCAGAAGCACGCACAGCCACAATCCGCCGAGCAAGCGCCGACGGACTTGCTCGGGGCGACGGGCGAACATCGCGTCTACGGCGCCGATGAAGTAGCCCAGGTAATTGGCTGCCGCAATCAGACCGGCGGCAGTCAGGTCGATCTGACCTTCGCTGAGCAAGTGCGGCAGCTGCGGAGTGAGCGCAAAGCGCCCAATGCCCATGGCCATCATCAAGGCAATGAAACTGGCGAGTAAGCGTACAAGCGGCGACATGGTCAGGATTCCTGCAGCGGAGCAATGACCGTCAGGCTAGGACTGATTGACTTTCTTTAAAAATGAATAATAGTGAGTAACTTGTTCTTATTTGGAGAAAGGTGTGGAATTCAGCCAATTGCGCATCTTCCAGGCTGTGGCCGAGGAAGGTTCCATCACCCGCGCCGCCGAACGCTTGCATCGGGTGCCGTCCAATCTGTCGACGCGGCTCAAGCAGCTTGAGGATCAGCTCGGCGTAGAACTGTTCTTGCGTGAGCGTCAGCGCTTGCAGCTTTCGCCCGCCGGCAAAGTGCTGTTGGACTACACCGCCAAGCTGTTTGCCCTGCATGACGAAGCCCACGCAGCCGTGCAGGGCGGGCAACCGGCCGGCGATTTCGTGCTGGGCACCATGTACAGCACCGCGGCGATTCACCTGCCGGGTTTGCTGGCGCGCTATCACCGCACTTATCCGGCGGTGAACCTGCAAGTGCAGTCGGCGCCCAGTGGCGAATTGCTCGAAGGCCTGCTCACCGGGCGCCTTGATGCCGCGCTGGTCGATGGCCCGCTGCAGCTGGCCGGGCTCGACGGTGTGCCGCTGTGTGACGAAAAACTGGTGCTGATCAGCGAAGCCGATCACCCGCCGGTGCGCAGCGCGCTGGATGTGCAGGGGCGCTCGGTGTTCACCTTTCGCCAGGGCTGTTCCTACCGGATGCGCCTGGAGGCCTGGTTCGCCCATGATCATGCGGCGATGGGCCGGGCGATGGAAATCGAGTCCTATCAGGGGATGCTGGCGTGTGTGATTGCCGGTTCCGGCGTGGCGCTGATGTCCGAGTCGATGCTGGCCAGTCTGCCGGGACGCGAGAGTGTGGCCGTGCATCCGTTGGCCGAGCCTTTCGCCAGTGCCACCACCTGGCTGATGTGGCGCAAGGGTATGCTCGGCGCCAATCTCAATGCGTGGATCGAGGTGCAACAAGCGGTGTTCGGTGGTGGCCGCCCGATGGGGGCTGATTTTGATGAATTCGGTAACAGATCTTTGCCTTTTGAGGCGAGCATTGCGTAAGACTTCGGACTACTATCTGTATGAAGCGTCTATAGAACCCGGTCGCTCAGCACTACCCTGAAGGGGGGGCACCATGAAAGAGAAACTGCAAAACTGGCTCCATGACCTCGGTGTCGCGCTTGGTTTGATCGAACCACCTCTGCAACCCGTGCCCATCCGCACCGACGATGAGCAACGTCGCCGTCAGCAACGCCGCCGGTAAACGAGGTAAGGCGTGAATAGATCGCAGCCTTCGACCACCGCGTCGGAGGCGCGGCTGCGCTAGCGCACTCGCCTCAAGCGTGCTGTTGCAGCCACTGGTCAATCATCGTGTGCAACTTCTCCCCGGAAAAACTTCCGAAATGTCCGCCGTGTACGGTGCGAATCGGCAACGAGCGCAAGCGTTGCAGGCTGCGGGCGTAATCCTCGAGGTTGGAATGATAGGCGTCTTCGACCAACGGTCCGTCGTAGATGATGTCGCCGCTGAACAGCGTGCCGGTGGCAACTTCAAAAAGGCTGATACCACCCGGTGAATGACCGGGAGTATGCAGCACCTGCAAGGTTCGATTACCCAGATCCAGCACGTCACCTTCTTTGATCAGTCCCGTGGCGGGTGCGGCTTTGACCCGGTATTCGGCGTAGCACAACGGGCAATCGGGGTGGGCTTCGAACATCTCGTCGCCGACAAACGCCCTGGAAAGGGTGTTGTCGCCGTCGGGTTCGGCGAGGATCTGCGCTTCGGCCGGATGCACCAGCCGCTCGGGGAATTCGTGATGACCGGCGATATGGTCGAAATGGCAATGACTGGCCACGGCCACCAGCGGCCGTTCGGTCAGCCAAGGCAGTTGCTCGCGCAGGCTGACCAGGCCCGAGCCGCTATCGAGCAGCAGGTCTTTGTCGCGGCCCTGAATGTGCCACAGATTGCAGCGGTAGAACGGTCGAATGTACGGCTCGTGAATCAGTCGAATGCCGTCACTCAGCTGTTTGACTTCGAACCATTGGTCGCGACTGACGATCTTCATGGGACTTTTCTCCAGACGAAAAAAACGGGTGCAGCAACCGACGCTGCACCCGCCGAAGAAAGGTGTATGGCGTCTAACCTGAGGTTAGATCGCGTTCGCCACGGCAACCGGGCGAGGGGACAGCAGGCTGACCACGACGAAGCTCACCAGGCCAATCGCCAGGCTGTAGTAGATCGGGGTGTTGGCATCCAGGCCATCCTTGAACATGAACACCAGGGCGGTCACGAAGCCCAGGCCCATGCTGGCGATAGCGCCGGAGGTGGTTGCACGTTTCCAGAAAATGGCCCCGATCAGCGGAACCAGCATGCCGCCCACCAACAGGTTGTAGGCCAGGGTCAGGGCACTGATCACGTCACTCACCACCAATGCGATGCCCAGCACGACAATTCCGGTCAGCAGGGTGAACAGGCGGTTGATGCTCAGGCTCGACTGTTTGCCGCCGCGCAGTTTTGGCAGCAGGTCTTCGGTCAGGGTGGTGGACGCGGCGAGCAGGCCGGCGCTGGCGGTGGACATCATGGCGGCCAGGGCTGCTGCGATGACCAGGCCACGGATACCATCAGGCAAGGACAGTTTGACGATCGCGGCGAAGGCGTTGTTGACGTTGTCCAGGTCCGGGATCAGTACATGCGCAGCCATACCGATCAGCGCACAGGCCAGACCGTAGAGGATGCAGTAGAAACCGGAGATGGTGCCTGCGTATTGAGCGACTTTTTCGTTCTTGGCGGTGAACACCCGTTGCCAGATGTCCTGGCCGATCAGGATGCCGAAGAAGTAGATCATGAAGTAGGTGATGATGGTGTCCCAGCCGATGGTGGTGAAGCTGAAGCTGGACGCTGGCAGTTTCAACACCAGTTCATCCCAACCACCCACGCGGTACAGGCAGATTGGCAACAGGATGAACATCAGGCCAACGGTTTTGATCACGAACTGAACGATGTCGGTCAGGGTCAGCGACCACATGCCGCCGATGGTCGAATACACCACCACCACGCCACCGCCGAGTACTACCGAAATCCAGAAGGGCAGGCCGAACAACACTTGCAGCACGGTGCCGATCGCGAGGATCGAGGTCACGCCGATCATCAGCGCGTAGGCCAGCATGATCACCGCACTGGCCTGGCGGGCCATTGGGTTGTAACGCTTTTCGAGGATCTGGGTAACGGTGAAGATCTTCAGTTTGAGCAGCGGCTTGGCCAGGAACAGGTTCAGCGCGATGATCCCGCAACCCAGTGCGGCGCAGAGCCAGAAACCGGAAATACCGTGGACGTAACCCAGGCGAACGGTGCCGACGGTTGATGCACCGCCCAATACGGTAGCGGCCATGGTGCCCATGTACAGGGTTGGACCGAGGTTACGACCGGCCACGAGGTAGTCTTCGTGGGTCTTGGCCTTGCGCATGCCGTAATAGCCCAGCACGAGCATGCCGGCGGCATAGATGAGTACAACGAATAAATCCAAAGCCATGAAGCGTGTCTCCGATTGTCTTTCTTATAAGAGCCCGGCAGGCACGTGGCTTGTTGTGACGAGGGATTAAAATCCCGTGCCACAAAAGTCCGTTCCTGCAGGTAATGCGTCAGTCAGGCGGTTTTGCACATGACCGGTTTAGCGAGTAAATCCGTGCCCGTGCTGCCTGAACACTGCCACTGGTGCGGGGAACAGGCTCGACAACGTCGGCTGTCGCACAACGCCTGATTGGCATTGCGCGATAGCTGCGGTTGTTCGAGGGTGCAGAAAGCCAAACCGTTAGCGGTGCTGAAGCAAGCTGGGGATCGCCGCCTCAGCGGTGCGCCACGCCCGGCAGTACGCAGAGCATTTCGTACAGCAGGTTGGCGCCCAGCAGCGAGGTGTTGCCGGTGGTGTCGTACGGCGGCGAGACTTCTACCAGGTCGCAGCCAACCAGGTCGAGGCCTTGGCAGCCACGGACGATTTCAATCGCCTGAATGGTCGTCAGACCGCCGATTTCCGGGGTGCCGGTGCCGGGTGCCCAGGCTGGATCGATGCCGTCGATGTCGAAGCTCAGATACACCGGGCCACCACCGACTTTATCGCGGACTTCAGCCATCAGAGGTTCCAGCGACTTGTGCCAGCACTCCTCGGCCTGAACCACGCGGAAGCCCTGTTTGCGGCTCCAGTTGAAGTCTTCAGCGGTGTAGCCCTGCGCGCGCAGACCAATTTGCACGACGCGATCGCAATCCAGAAGGCCTTCTTCAACGGCGCGACGGAAGGTGGTGCCGTGAGCGATCTTCTCGCCGAACATGTGATCGTTCACATCGGCGTGGGCATCGATGTGGACCAGGCCGACCTTGCCGTGCTTTTTATGGATGGCACGCAGGATCGGCAGGGTGATGGTGTGGTCGCCACCGAGGGTCAGCGGGATCACGTCGTGTTCGAGGATCTCGTTGTAGGACTCTTCGATGATCCGCACGGCGTCCAGCAGGTTGAAGGTGTTGATCGCCACGTCACCGATGTCGGCAACCGACAGCGAGTCAAACGGCGCAGCGCCGGTGGCCATGTTGTACGGACGGATCATTACCGATTCAGCACGAATCTCGCGCGGTCCGAAGCGGGTGCCGGCGCGCAGGGAGGTGCCGATGTCCAACGGGATGCCAATGAAGGCAGCGTCCAGGCCGGCAGCGGTTTGCAAGTGGGGGAGTCGCATCATGGTGGCGATGCCGCCGAAGCGCGGCATTTCATTGCCGCCCAGTGGTTGGTGAAGAATCTTGTCCACGGGTAGGGCCTCATCATCATTGTTTTATTTATGGGGTTGCACCGCGCAAGGGGATCGCACAGGCACCTGTTGAGCGGATTCTGCGAAATGCCGGGCGGGAGAGGAATCGCTGCCGGCAAATACTTAGTTCAGATTTTTCTAAACTAATGGCCTTGGCAGCGATAGACTTCACACTGATCGTTCCCATGCTCTGCGTGGGAATGCATCCCGTGACGCTCCGCGTCACATCCCGAAGCGGACGCAGAGCGTCCGAGGCTGCATTCCCACGCAGAGCGTGGGAACGATGTTTGGAGTGCCTCATGGCCAACGCTTTACCCGACCTGAAACTGTTGCGCATCTTCGTCAGCGTGGTGCGGCATCAGGGGTTTGCCAATGCGCAGCACGAGCTCAACCTCTCGACATCGGCCATCAGCACCTACATGAGCCAGCTCGAAGCGGCGTTGGGGCTGGTGCTCTGTCATCGCGGGCGTGGCGGTTTCAGCCTGACCAGCAAGGGCGAGCTGTTCCATCAGGAAACCTTGCGCTTGTTCGGTGAACTTGAAGGTTTCGAGCAATACGCCGCCGCGCTCAAGGGCGAGTTGCGCGGCACGCTCAACCTCGGGGTGATCGACTCGACCGTCAGCGACAAGGCTTTGCCGTTCGCTGAAGCCATTGGTGCCTACAGCCAGGAGCACCCGGCGGTGCATTTGCACCTGTCGGTGATGAGCCCTTACGAACTGCAACTCGGCGTGCAGGACAACCGCCTCGATCTGGCCATCGGTGCGTTCTCCACGCGCATGAGCGGGCTGGTCTACATGCCGCTATACCGTGAACAACATTGGCTGTATTGCAGCAATCGTCATCCCTTGTTCAACGAGCGGCGCATTCCCGAACAAGTCATCACCCAGCAGCGCATGGTCGGTCGCGGTTACTGGAGCCAGGCCGAACTGGCGCGCCACGGCTTCAAGCACAGCGCAGCGACCGTGGAAAGTATGGAAGCGCAGCTGATTCTGGTGTTGTCCGGCGCCTACATCGGCTATCTGCCGGAACACTACGCTCAAGCCTGGGCCGACAAGGGCGATTTGCGCGTGCTGCTGCCGGCCACTTTCGGCTACCAGGCCCCGTTTTCGATGATCGTGCGTCGTGGGCGCAGCCGCGAGCCGTTGATCCAGACCTTCCGCGACTTGCTCAAAGCGCAGCTCAACCAGGCCTGATCGGGGGGAATCGTATGTCCAGAATTCAATGCGCCCGCTGCCTGCGCCCGCAAACCCATTGCCTGTGCCCGTTGATTCCGAGCCTCGACAGCCGCACCCGGGTGCTGCTGTTGCAGCATCCGAGCGAGGTGAACCATGCGTTGAACACCGCGCGGCTGGCGGCGTTGGGGCTGAACTATGCCGAGCTGATCGTCGGCGAAGTGTTCGAGGATTTACCGCGTCTGTTGAATCAACCGGGTTACCGGGCTCGCTTGTTGTTCCCGGCCGACGATGCGCAACCGTTGCAGGCCTATACGCCTGACGATCAACCGTTGCTGCTGGTGGTGCCGGACGGGACCTGGCGCAAGGCGCGCAAGATGCTGCACCTCAATCCATTGCTGGCAGCGTTGCCCCGAGTGACGTTGGCTGAAGGCGCGGTTTCGCGCTATCGCTTGCGCAAGGCACCGGGGCCGGGAGCGTTGTCGACGGTGGAGGCGATCGTGCAGGCATTGCAAACGCTTGAAGCACCGACGACCTTCGAGCCGCTATTGCGACCGTTTGAAGCGCTGATCGAAGGGCAGATCGCGGCGATGGGGGAGGAGACGTACCAGAAAAATCATGGTGGGGCTGATTCATAATCAGCAGGTCTACCAAGTCGTCCCCATCGCGAGCAAGCTCGCTCCCACAGTGGATCTGCTGTGAACACAGTATTTGTGACCACCGCAGTTCAAATGTGGGAGCGAGCTTGCTCGCGATGGCAATGGACCAATCAAAGCCGATCCCGGTAAAAAAACCTACCTCTCGCGCATCGCTTCGGTGCGGGCCTTGAGCACCGGTTTGAGCAAGTAATCCAGCACGCTTTTCTCGCCGGTGATGAGGTCCACCGTAGCGACCATCCCCGGGATGATCAGCAGCGGCTTAACGTCGCCGCCCAAGTGGTTTTTGTCGGTGCGTACCTGAATCAGGTAGAAGCTGTTGCCCTTGTCGTCGGTGATGGTGTCGGCCCCGAGCAGTTCGAGTTTGGCGCTCAGGCCGCCATAGATCGTGTAGTCGTAGGCGCTGAACTTGACCATGGCTTTCTGGCCAGGATGCAGGAACGCCACGTCTTGCGGGCGGACCTTGGCCTCGATCAGCAGGTTGTCTTCCAGCGGCACGATTTCCACTATGTCGCTGCCCGGCTGAACCACGCCACCGATGGTGTTGACCTTCAGTTGCTTGATCACCCCGTGCACCGGCGACACCACCGTGGTGCGGGTGACCTGGTCATCGATGGCAATGCTCGACGCGGTGATTTTCGACAGGTCGGTGCGTTTCTCGTTGAGCTCCTTGGCGGCGTCCGAGCGAAAGCCTTGCACTGATTCATCGATCTTGCTTTTGATCTCGTTGATCGCCGATTCGGCTCGGGGAATCGCCAGGGTGGTGGCGTCCAGCGAACCACGGATTTCCACAGCGCTGCGTTTGAGACGAAGCATTTCCACTGGTGACACCGCGCCGGTTCCCACCAGCGGTGCCGACATGTTTATTTCCTGTTGCAGCAAACCCAGACTGGAACTGAACTGGCCCTGCTTGGAACGAAACTCTGCCAATTCCTGGGTTTTTTGTCGAAGTTGCTCCGTCAGTGTGCGTTGCTCGCTGGCCAGGCGACGTTGCCGTTGTTCAAACAGCGAGCGCTCGTCTTCAGCCACTTGCGGGGCGTTTGCGATGACCTCGTCAGAAAGCTTGAAAGGCCGACCCTCGGCTTCGGCAGACAGCCGCTCGACCTTTGCGATCAAAGCAAGGCGATCCGCCTCACTCTCGCCCTTGTTAGACAGAAACCGTGTGTCATCAAGGCGCAGCAGGGTATCGCCCTTGTTCACGATTTGCCCTTCCCGCACGAATATCTCGGTGACGATACCGCCCTCCAGGTTCTGGATCACCTGAACCTTACTGGACGGTATGGCCTTGCCCTCACCCATGGTGACTTCTTGCAGCACGGCGAATTTGGCCCAGACCAGCGCAGTGATGATCAGCGCCGCGGCGATCCATACGGTCATCCGCGACCAGCGCGGCGAATCCTGCAGCGATGCTGCGTAGATGTCGGGCATGAATTCGCTTTCTGCGCTTTTGCTGAAGCTATTGAAATAGCCGCGTGAACCTTGTGACGCAGACATAGGCGACTCCTAAACAGCCACAGAACCGACACGGCCCTTGCGCAGTGCATCGATGACCGCTTCTTTCGGACCGTCGGCGACGATCCGGCCGTTGTCCAGCACTACCAGACGGTCCACCAGGCTGAGCATCGAGGTACGGTGGGTGACCAGCAGCAAGGTTTTACCCTGAACCCACTTATGCAGGCGTTGGCGCAGAACTTCTTCGCTGCTGTTGTCCATGGCGCTGGTGGGTTCGTCGAGCAACATGATCGGCGGGTCGAGCAACAATGCTCGGGCCAGCAGCACCGCCTGACGCTGGCCGCCGGACAGCAACTGGCCGCGCTCACCGACAGGCCGATCAAAGCCTTGTGGGTGTTGGCGGGCGAGGTCAGTGACACCGGTCAGTTCGGCCACTTCGAGCATCCGCGAGTCGCTGATATAGCGGGCGCCGAGGGTCAGGTTGTCCCGCAGGCTCCCGGCCAGTAGCGGAAGATCGTGGGCGACATAACCGATTTGCTGGCGCAGGTCGGCGACGTCCAGTTGCCTCAGGTCCAGACCATCGAGCAGCAGTTGGCCTTCTTCCGGTGCATAGAAACCCATCACCAACCGCGTCAGGGTGCTTTTGCCCGAGCCGCTGCGGCCGATGACACCGATCCGTTCGCCGGGTTTTACACTGAAGCTGACGTTGGACAGCGCCGGGGAGTTTTGCCCGTTGTAGTGGAAGGTTACGCCGCTGACGTCCAGTGCACCCAGCAGCTGCGTGCGCTCAAGTGGCCGCTGTTTGGCATCGCGTTCTTGTGGTAGGGACATCAGCGTATCGGTGCTGCGCATGGTCAGTTGGGCTTGTTGGTAGCGGGTGATCAGCCCGGCGATTTGCCCCAACGGTGCGAGGACGCGGCTGCCGAGCATGTAGGTCGCCACCAGAGCGCCGACGCTGAGGTTACTGGCGATGATGCTGTAGACCCCGGCGACGATGGTCGCCATGCCGGAGAACTGCTGGATGAACTGTGTGCCGTTGGTGACCAGCGCCGACAGGTGGCGGGCATGGCTATCGAGGCGGGTGAGGGCGCCGTGGGTGCTTTCCCATTTGTGCTGGCGTTCGCTTTCGGCACTACAGGCCTTGAGGGTTTCAAGGCTGCCGAGGGTTTCGATCAGCAGTGCCTGGCGTTCGGCGCCAAGCGCCAGACTCTTGCGGACCGTGTCGCGCAGACGGATCTGGACCATCATCGCGAAGAGGATAGTGATCGGGAACGCCAGCAGCGGGATGACCACCAACCAGCCACCGAGCAGGCCGATCACCACCAGCATCAGCACCGTAAACGGCAGGTCGATCAGGCTGGTCAGGGTCACGGCAGTGAGAAACTCGCGCAGTCCCTGGAAGTCGTGGATGCTTTGGGCAAAACCGCCAATGGTTGCCGGTCGCGCTTTCATCGACATGCCGGTGATACGTTCGAACAAAGTCGCGGAAAGGATCACGTCGGTTGTTTTCCCGGCGGTGTCCAGCAAATGCGCGCGTACGATCCGCAGTACCAGTTCAAAACCGGTACCGATCAACAGCCCAATAGCCAGCACCCACAAGGTCGAGGTGGCCTGGTTCGGCACCACCCGGTCGTAGGTCTGCATTACAAACAGCGGAACCATCAGCCCCAGCAGGTTAATCAGGAGACTCGCCAGAATCGCATCGCTGTAGAGCCAGCGCGACAGCTTCAAGGTGTCGCGAAACCAGGCCTCGACGCGCGGCACCAGTGGTGAGCGCAAGTCTTCGAGCTCATGCCGTGGCCGGGCGAATAACGCCTGGCCACTGTATTCCTCGGCCAGTTCTTCACGGCTGACCCATTGTTCACCGCCTTCGGCCTCGCTAGGCAGAATCAGCGCCTTGCCATCGTCGCCCCAGCGCCGCAAGACCGCGCAGCGGCCATTCTTGAGAATCAGCATCACCGGCAGGTTGAGCGTTGATATCGACGCCAGTTCACGCCGCAGCAATCGCGCCTGCAAACTGGCCCGCGCCGCTGCACGGGGCAGCAGCTCCAGGCTCATGCGTTGCCTGGCCAGTGGTAGCCCGGCACTGAGGCTGGCCCGGCTGACGGTGCAGTCGTGCAGCTTGCAGAGGATCAACAAACCATCCAACAGCGGATCATCAAAGCTCAGACGTGGATCAACGCCATTGTTGCCGGGTTCCATGCTGGTCAAATCGATCTCTCCAGTGAGCTATCTCATTTCAGGCAAACGGGCTTCGCTCTTCACTTCGGTCTGGGTGATCGCTTCCGCTGGTTCGAAATGGCCATAGTCCTTGATCCTGATGGTGTTTATCAGTCGCCAAATAATTGACGAGCCTTATAGATCAAGCTGTTTCAAGCTTGTAACAGAGAGCTAAGAACATCTTGGAGAGAAACCAAGAGGAATTTCTCATAAGGCCTATGTCAAAAAAAGCTAATGCGCTCTGCTAAATCCGGTACATCGTTCAAACCGAAGACCCTTGGTTTATAAGCTTTAGAGAACTTTGGCGGTCTGAAGGAGCGCTCAATCACGATTTTCAACGTAGGGCGGTGAAGTGGTGGAGGGGATGGAACGACGCGTTTTCTTGAATGGCATTTTTTTTGACACTCTTCTCGAGAAATCTTGACGCTGCTTACGCAGGAGGGGTGTCCTGACGAGAAGTTGATTTCATTCGGTTTTACCCCGGCAGAAACAACCAACCTGCGAGGGCCATGTGGGGCGAGAAGATGGCAACGGAGCGCAGTTTACGCTGAGCCAGGTAACTGCAGTGCGAACAGGCAGAAGAACTTGCGTCGGTACAGACTCAGCCAGCCCATACCCCATTTGGGTTTCAGCTCATTCGAGCCGCGCCAGTGTTGAGTGACCATGGCCCTCTCGGCCCTTTTTTTGCCAAAAATAGACCGCCAAAATATCGACACTGAAGTGTCCGCTTGTCGGAATATTGGCGCTTTTCACCTTTCCCTTCGGGTAGCACCTTTACAAGGTCTGACCCGACAGCTAGACAAATATCAACCTGATATCAGGAAAGGCCGTCTCCCTGACGCAGTGATATCCCAAGGCACGGCCCCCCACCCAGCCATTATTTCAGGAGTCCCTTCCACATGGGTGCTCTCGGTTTATTGCGTGCCATGCGCAGCGCAGTCCCAGGCTTGGTCCCACGTTCGCCCAACCTGTCTTGCGATCCGTTCCTCAAGCGCGGCGAGCTTCTCCACCTTCGCGATACCGGCGCCCCTCTGCCGGCAGCGCCCATCCAGTCAGGCCCGGCAGTCGGCTGCCCAGCTGGCCGACGATGTCTGGCGACCGTCTCGTACCGCTCCCGAACAACCTGAACGGTACAAAAACGGGACTTCGTCCCCATCGCCTCACAGACATCGGATGACGACATCGTGAATGGACAGAACACTGCGCCGGTTTGCTCCAGCAAAGAAGAGTCCGTTTTGTGGCTGTTAGCAGTCCGTAGCGATTTTTAAAGAACTGGCATTCTCGGGAGTAAGACATGGCTACCACCACTACCAGCGGCGGAACCGTTACTTCGTTTTCCAACACCCCGCAGGCAACGGATGACATCTTCACTACTGGTGTTATTGGCACGGGCAGCGCGACCATCACTGAAGATCTGCAGGGGGTCGTGTATCTGGACGTCATGTCCAATGATCTGGGCGGCAACGCGAAAACGCTCTGGTCGCTTGATGATGCGCTCAGCGCTTCCACTGCGACCAAGATCTATGCCCCCGCCGACCTCCTGACCCAAGACACGAGCAGAATTGAGGCGCTTGATCCGCTCAGTGGTGACCACAGTCGCCAGGGTGCCAAGATCTGGATCACCCAAGATGGTAGGGTCGGCTACGATGCCGCTACTTTGTCGGATGCTTTCAAGGTACAACTCCAGGCGCTTGCTGTCGGCGAGTCCCTGACGGACAGCTTTACCTATGCGATTCGTCTCGGCAACGGCACGCTCAGTTGGGCCACTGCGACCGTGCAGTTTGCGGGGCGCAATGACGCTCCGGTGGTGACTGGCACAGTAACCGGTAATGCCGATGAGGACGGGCATGCTGTCACGTTGAACGCGCTAGCACACGCCTCAGACGTCGATCATGGCACTACACTTTCTGTCGTTAACCTCCCGGCTTCCCTACCAGCCGGCGTGAGCTATGACGCGATAACGCATTCTTTCACGCTTGACCCGACGAACGCAGCCTACCAACACCTCGCAGCAGGCGAGCCGATGACGGTGACCGTGAGCTTTGGTGTTACCGACGGCATCGCCACGACTCCCGGGTCGATGTCATGGTTGATCACCGGCACCAACGACGGTCCGGTAGCAGTGGCCGATGTCGCCGCTGGCACGGAGAACCAGACCCTGACCATCAACGTGCTCGGCAACGACACTGATGTCGACGACGGTCACGCGTTCACCTTGGTCAGCGCCAGCGCGCCGGCAAACAAGGGCACGGCCAGCGTGGTCGGCAACCAGTTGTTGTTCACCCCGGGGGCCAACTTCGATCACCTGGCGCAGGGCGTGGTCGAGCACGTGACGCTCAGTTACCAGATGCAGGACGAACACGGCGCGCTCTCGAGTTCTACGGTGGACGTCACCATCACCGGGACCAACGACGCACCGGTGGCGGTGGCCGATGTCGCCGCTGGCACGGAAAACCAGACCCTGACCATCAACGTGCTGGCCAACGACACCGATGTCGATGACGGTCACCTGTTCACACTGAACTCGGCCAGTGCACCGGCAAACAAAGGCAGTGCCAGCGTGGTCGGCAACCAGCTGGTGTTCAATCCGGGGAGCGACTTCGATCATCTGGCGCAAGGCGTGGTCGAGCACGTGACGCTCAATTACCAGATGCAGGATCAGTACGGAGCGCTCTCAAGCTCCACGGTGGACGTCACCATCACCGGCACCAATGACGCGCCGGTGGCGGTGGCCGATACGGCCGCCGGTACGGAAAACCAGACCCTGAGCATTGACGTGCTGGCCAATGACACCGATGTCGACGACGGTCACCTGTTCACACTGAACTCGGCCAGCGCGCCGGCAARCAARGGCACGGCYAGCGTGGTYGGCAACCAGCTGGTGTTCACCCCCGGAACTGACTTCGACCACCTGGCGCAAGGCGTGGTCGAACACGTGACGCTCAGTTACCAGATGCAGGACGAACACGGGGCACTCTCGAGCTCTACGGTGGATGTGACCATCACCGGCACCAACGACGCGCCGGTGGCAGTGGCCGATGTCGCCGCCGGCACGGAAAACCAGACCCTGAGCATCAATGTGCTGGGCAACGACACCGATGTCGATGACGGTCACCTGTTCACACTGAACTCGGCCAGTGCACCGGCAAACCAGGGTACGGCCAGCGTGGTCGGCAACCAGCTGGTGTTCAATCCGGGAGCTGACTTCGATCATCTGGCGCAAGGGGTGGTCGAGCACGTGACGCTCACTTACCAGATGCAGGACGAACACGGCGCGCTCTCGAGTTCCACGGTGGATGTGACCATCACCGGCACCAACGACGCGCCGGTGGCGGTGGCCGATGTCGCCGCTGGCACGGAAAACCAGACCCTGACCATCAACGTGCTGGCCAACGACACCGATGTCGATGACGGTCACCTGTTCACACTGAACTCGGCCAGTGCACCGGCAAACAAAGG
>NZ_JBFTMN010000027.1:0-54833 GCF_056397005.1 Pseudomonas sp. 05N431 | reverse complement strand
ATCAGGGGGTGGGCGCGCAGCGCCGTACGGCGCAGCCGGACACATCGAGAGGAGGTCGTCGCGAAGCAGACCGTAGGCGATGCCCCCTGATGAATGCCGGAACGAGGGGACGCCGAGCCTAGGCGAGGTGCCGTACGCTTGGGGCGAAGCGTTTTGCTTACTTTTGGGCGTCTGCAAAAGTGAGTCGCCGTCAGGGCGAAACCCCAAGTGGCCGTTACCGCAGAAATGGATATGTACACCTGCAAGAGATTGGTCGGCTGTCAGGCCGCCATCGCGGGCAAGCCCGGCTCCCACAGTTGGACTGTGTACATCTGCGAGAGATTGGTCGGCTGTCAGGCCGCCATCGCGGGCAAGCCCAGCTCCCACAGTTGGACTGTGTACATCTGCAAGAGGTTGGTCGGCTGTCAGGCCGCCATCGCGGGCAAGCCCGGCTCCCACAGTTGGACTGTGTACATCTGCGAGAGGTTGGTCGGCTGCCAGGCCGCCATCGCGAGCAAGCCAGGCTCCCACAGTTGGACTGTGTACATCTGCGAGAGGTTGGTCGGCGGCCAGGCCGCCATCGCGAGCAAGCCCGGCTCCCACAGTTGGACTGTGTACATCTGCGAGAGGTTGGTCGGCTGCCAGGCCGCCAAGGTCAAAAGATCGCAGCCTTCGGCAGCTCCGAAGGCAGGGCGTATCAGTCGGCCAACCAACCATTTTCCCAATACCGCACGTTGTCTCCGCGCAGCATGTAGTCGCGCAGTACCGCTTCGCGCAATTCATCGCCCATGCGGTAGCTGGCATCCGGGTCCGCCAGGTGCATGCGAATGGCCTGCAACCATTCTTGCGTGCTGTTGCTGACAACCCGAGTGCACGGCAGATAACCCCGATACGCCTCGGTATCCGTACACACCACCGGGTAGCCGCAAGCACCGTACTCCAACAGACGCAGATTGCTCTTGCAGTCGTTGAAGATATGAAACTCCAGCGGCGCCAGCGCCAGGTCGAGGTTCAGGCTGGCCAGCTTCGCCGGGTAGACACTGAGGTCGATCACGCCATGGAACTCATGCATGTAAGGCAGCAATTCTTCGGGGCACATGCCGAAGAACACCCAATCCACCTCGTTGGCCAGCTCGCGAACGACATCAGCGATGATCGCCAGGTCGCCCGAGTGACTGGTACCGCCACCCCAGCCAACCCGTGGCTTTTTCGAGGTGCGACGCTGACTGCGCAGGCCATCCCAAAGATGAGTCGCGAGCATGTTCGGCACGACCCGAATGTCGTGATGCATCGACGACAACGCATCGGCCAGTGGTTGAGTCGAAACCACCACCCGATCGCACAGGCCGATGCCGCGACGGACCAGACGCTCCATCTCGACGTTGTCCGGCATATTGCGAATGTGCGCGTTCTTCTTCGGCGCCTTGATGACATAGTCATCCAGTTCGTAAATCAGTCGGGCGCTGGTATAGGGCTTGAAGGCAGCGATCTCGTTGATCGGCCCCTCGCTGTAGCGCCCCTGCAAAATGATCACGTCCGGCGACTCACGCTCGATCTCGATGATCGACGGCAGGTCGTAGTAGATCCGCCCGGTCGCCCGACCGGCCTTCTCCAGTTCGACCAGCGGCTGGATCGTCCGATAGTGACCGACCGCCGAGGAATTGACCGGCAACGCCATGACCTTCGGTAACTGACGAACGGAAAACGGGCTCCAGCCGGTGCGCAAGCCTGGCTCCAGACTGTAACTGGAGCTGCCTAGCGTATTCAGCATCAGGTTGGGGTTGTACGCCGGGTCGCGAGCAACGATGGGCAACCAGCGCCGGTAGAAGGTTTCCTGCTCCTGCGTGCGCAGCGCCAGTTCGGCTTTGTCCGGCACGACTACGGGCTGCGTCCCCAGGGCCAGTTGGGCGTATGGCGTCCACACCACCAGATAGCCGCTTTGACGGACCCGCAAACACAGGTCCACCTCGTTGAGAGTCAAGGCAAAATCCTCCGCCTGAAGCCCACCGACACTCTCGAACAACGCCTTGCGCACCATCAGGCAATCAGCACCGACCGCGCTCAAGTCCTGAACCACTTGCAAACGATGCATGTAGCCGGCGGCGTTCAGCGAGTCACCGAAAAACGGTGAACCCGCCGGCCCTTGCAGCCCGAGAATCAGGCCGGCATGCAGCACGCAACCGTCGGGATTGAACAGCTTGGCCCCGACCACACCGACTTCTGGACGCTGCGCATGATTGAGCAATTCATCCAGCCAGTCCGCACGGGTGACCACCACATACGGGTCAAGCATCAGCAGGTATTCGCCGCGAGCCTGCTGCGCCGCGAAGTTGCGCGTCGCCGCGACATTACCCTGCTGCGGATACGTCAACACCCGCAACCGGTCTGAGCCCAACTGCGCCATGGCGCTCAGCCACTCAAGCGTCTGCGCAGACTCGCTGCCGTCATCGACCAGCAACAACTCGTACTCGCTGTAGGCAGTTTTCTCCAACAGACTTTCGACACAGCGTTGCAGCACTGCCAACTGATCCTTGCAGACAATGACGATCGACACCAGCGGCCGATCGGCGTGCAGGTAATCGACGCGATTGAGCAAGGTAAAACTGCCCTGGCGAATCTCGTGGGCAACGCCCAATCGCTGAAGATGCGCCTCCAACACTTGCGGGTTGAGCTCAATGACTTCGGGCAGCGCCAGCCACTGTGCCAGGCCGAATGTCGACTCCAGCATCACCTCGGCAATATGTTCGACGACCTTGATGCCGTCATCCTCGACCATGCGCCACAGCACATCGTGAGGCGCCAGCTCGCCGTAGCTTGAATTGAAACCACCCAGCGCCAGGAAACGCTCACGCTGAAACGCCAGGGATCGCCCGACGTAGGGATAACTGCGCATCAGGTCCAGGTTGAAATCCGGCTTGAAGACCGGGTCGGCCGACTCACCGTCACGCAATCCGCCTTCATCGCCATACACGCACAACGCACTCGGCGAGGCACTGATGCGCTCGGCCAGCAGCAACAGCGCCGGCTCCACCAGGCGATCGCCGGCACGCAGCACGTAGAACCAGTCGACGCCGTCGAGTTGCGCCAGCAATGCGTTGAGCTGCGCGCACCAGTCCTCCTGCAATGGCAGGTTGAACACCCGCTCATCGAGCTGCGCTTCGGTACAGGCGCTGGACAACACCAAGGTCAGCTCCGGCGCGTAGAGCTGCCCGGCAAGGCTTTTAAGGGTGAGATCCAGATTGGCTCGGCTGGCCTGCTCATCGATGATGATCGGGACAATTTTCGGTTGCCGCGACCAACCGGCCACGGTTTCCGGCAATAGACTTCGCTGAGTCTCACTGAGCGTGCGACACGCCAGCCATTGCGAGTACAGCTGGGAAAAACTCTCGCTGGCGATACCCACCCGATACTCCTGGTTGGACTGGCGAGCGCCCAGGGTTCGACTCAGGGGCAGTTCGTCCCAGACGCGCGGCGCCTCGCTGGCGCGGCTCAACGGCAAGTACCGAACCCAACCTGCCGCCGGTGCGCCCTCGCCACCACGAACCTTGAGCATTTGCACCAGCCACTGCTTTTCCAGCTCCGCCGCATCTTTCATCGGCTGCTGACGAATCAAACGCTCCGGATGCAAGCGCTCGACACTCAACACGTAGTTGAGCTGAGCTATGTTGCCCCGGCGCATCAGGCAGATGTACAAGGCCAGATCGAGCGATGCGACAAAGCAATGGCCTGGCTGAGTCAGGGCAGGCATCAGCTCCTGCATATCCTCGCGGCGGAACAGCGCATTGCTGAAACCACCGACGAAGTTGACCGGGAAGCTCTCGAAAATCGCCAGCAGGTCATCGCCCTTGAATATCCCGCACACCGGCGACAGCGTGCTGTTCTCCAGGCGTGACGGCAGCGGGTGATCATCCGCATCCCAGAACGCGCGCTGGGCCAGCACCAGATTGATGTCCGCCTGCTCGGTCAGGACCTGCGCCTGGCGTTCGATACACGCAGGCGACAACTGGTCATCATCACAGAGAAACTTGATGTACTCGCCCTTTGCCTCGCCCAGGCACGCCAGCAGATTGCCGACGAATCCCAGCGTCTGCGGGTTTCGTACATACCGCACGCGTTCTGCCGCGTCGCCCGCCAGCGACTCGACAACCTGTTTGATCTCATCGCCACGACTGTCGTCGCACACAATGATTTCGAGGTTGGCGTATTGCTGGATCAGGGCACTGCGCAGGGCCCGAGCGAAGAAGCGTGGATTGAAGGCGGGGATGACGAGGCTGACTAACGGGGCTGGATTCACGGCGGGGCTCTCAAGCGGAGGATGCTCACCCGGTCGGGTGAGCCCCTGAAACCGCTGAAAAAAAGGCGATTGGTATTCGGCGGTTTACGGCCAGGCGCTTTCGCGCCAGGCCCTCTTAGATCTTGTTGAACAGGCCCAGCTGACTGATTTTGCTGAACGCCAGTTGCGCAGCCTGCAACATGGTTTGCTGCAACGTCAGACGGGTCATGACTTCTGCCGGATCAGAGTCGCGGATAGCCGACTGGCTGGTAGTGTTGGCCAGGACGAGACTCTGGTTGGTTGTCGTCTGATCATCCAGGGCCTGGCCACGCACACCCACAGCAGTGATTGCCGACCCCAACTGCGCCTGCGCGGTGTCCAGGTTGCCCATGCCCGACGCGACGGCTGCCTGCATTTTTTGCAAGGCGACCGGATTGTTATCCGCCGGAGTATTCAACGCCGCTTGCAACTGCCCCAGGGTGTCCAGAACGTTCTGGGTCTGGTGGTTGTTAGCCTGGACAACAAACTGATCGCCGGCTGCCGGAGTACCGCCGAGCGTAAACGTAACCCCTGCAGCTGTCGCCGTAGAACCGGCCATGGTGCCCGAAGACACCGGCTTGCTGGTCGCCGTGATCGGCGATGCATAAAGATCGTAAGCCGTGGCACTGGTGAACTTGAGAATCGCACCGCCAGTCGGGAAGGAGCTGTTATAGGCAGTCGGGTTGCTCGTCGTCGCACCGGAAATCACTGCAGTAGACGGGTTGCCCGGGCTACGCGAAGCATTGATGGTGTCGGGCTTGACCGCCAACTGGAAGCTATGGCCGGCGATCACCGTGTCTGGAACGGTATCGCCAGGCTTCAGATTGATGTTCAGCGTCAAATCCACACCACGGAAACTGACCGTCTGGTTAGACGCGTCCTTATTGCTGATCACACCGTTCTGGCTGGCCTCGGCAGTGACATCGTTACCCAGCGCATCAGTGATCTGCAGCTGGGTACTGCTGACAAAATTCACGGTGTAAGGTTGACCTGCGGTGAACTTGGAATCGAACGTTCCGCTGTTGCTGATCTGGCCGTTGGATAGCGTCACCCGACCGTCATCCACCGCAGGTGCGGTCATGGTGGTCAGAGAGCGACTGGTATTGACCGACTTCTGGAAGGCATCCCAACCGGTGATGTTGCTGGCAACCGACATGGAGTCGCCGATGGCCAGGCTCACGTCGGACTGGTCACCGTTGTAGCTGTAGGTACCATCGGAGTTTGCCGTGTACGGAGGCGTGCTGGTTTTGGAGCCGGCGAACAGATAGTTGCCGTTGGCATCCTGACTGTTCATGAGGCCTAACACCTGGCTCTGGATCTGCCCCAGCTCCTGGGCCGCAGCCTTACGGTCCGCATCGGTCTGCGTGCCGTTGCTGGCGCCCAGCGCGAGTTCCTTGGCCCGCTGCAAGGCGGTGCCAATGGCACTCAGTGCGGTTTCGGACTGACTGTATGCACCCTTGAGGCTGCTGATGTTGCCGGCGTACTGATCCAGCATCGCACTCTGTTGGCCGAGCTGAAGCAAGCGCGCAGCACCAATCGGATCATCGGCAGCTGTGTTGACCTTGGTCAGGCTGCTCGCTTCGGCGCTGGTCTTGATTGCATTGTTGTAATTACGCTGATAGTTGGCAGCGGTCGTTTCGTAATACTGGGCGGTAGAAATGCGCATGAATTACGACTCCTTAAAGACTGTTGATCAGCGTGCTGAAAGTTTCCTGCGCAGCCTTGATGATCTGCGATGAGGCTGTGTAGTACTGCTGGTATTTCACCAGGTTGCCGGACTCTTCATCGAGGTTCACACCTGACAGGGCATCGCGGGCATTCTTGGCCCCGGTCAGAATCACCGTGGCGGCATCGCCGTCAGCCTTGGCCTGGGCCGCCTGGGCACCAACGTTGGACACCAGTTTGCCGTAGGCATCCGAGAGGCTGAGCCCCTTGCTCACCGAACCGGTTTCCACCGTCTGCCTGGTCTGTAAACCGACCAGTGCGGTGCCGTTGCGGTTGTCTGAAGAGTTGGCGCCGGTCAACGAAATACTGAAGCTCTCACCGGCAGCAGGCGAACCATTGACCGTTGTTTGAACCGAGAAGGTCTTCTGCACTGGCGGCACGACCGAGTTATCCATGATCGCAGCACCCGTGCTATCGACCATGTTCACTTGCAGGTTCAGGGTATTGCTTTGACCGGGAACGATGCTGCCCGAGCCCATGCTGACGCCCTTGGCATCGTAAAGCTTATAACCCTGGGTCCCGGCGCCTGCTGGATCGAACACCACTTTGACCGGCGTCGAATACTGGAGCCCCGTTTGCAGGTCGGCATTGGCCGCTGGATTGTAGATATCCAGGGTGCTGGTCAACGTCGGCTGGGTATAGGTGCCTTTGTTGTTGGCACTGGCAACACCACTCAGAGGCGCAGCTGCGGCGAGCTTCTTCGGATCGGTGATCACCGTCTGGATATCACTGGCACCGCTGCGGGTCGGTGTCACCTTGAAGGTGTCGCCGGCGCTCATTGCACCGCCGCCATTGAGCGTCATGCTGAAGCCGTCGATCACCGGAGCCGGTGTGGTGGTGGTGCTGAAGGCTCCCATGTTGGTGCCGTCGGAGCGCGTAACGCTGTAGTTCGTAGCGCTGGTGAAGGTCACCTGATAATCGTTGGTGGTCAGCTTGCCCGTGTCGTTGATGGTGACATTGAGGTTACCGGAACCGGCGCTGTTACCCGCCTGGGCAATACTGCGCTGCGAGATCAGCGTGGCACTGTTGATGTTGTTGAAGATCGCCGAACCAAAGTTGCCGTTCTGGTCGATGCCTTGTGCCTGCTGCTGGTTCATCTGATCGGCGACAACCAGTGCCACTCGCCCCAGCTCGTTAATTGCCGGGTTGAGCACTTCGCTGCGATAACTCAGCAAGCCACCCATCTGCCCGGTCGTCATCACCGACGTAATATCGATGACGCTCGAACCGCGATTCAACTGGAGCGTCGACTGAGTCGGATCAGTCTTGCCCGGTACGGTTTCCAGGGTGTTAGTGGTGCCGCCCATCACCAACGGCTGACCGCTGCCGATGTAGACGTCGTAGTTGGTGCCGCGTTCGACAACCTGGGCACCGACCAGGTCGGAAAGCTGGCGGACCGCCTCGTTACGCTTGTCGAGCAAGTCGCTCGGGCCACTGCTGTTGCTGGTGTTGCTACCCGCTGTTTGAGAGATCTGCTGGTTGTACTGGGCGATCGTGGTCGCCAGTTTGTTGACCTGGGATGCCATGTCCGCCAGGTTGGAGTTGATGCCGGTGTTCTGGTCGGTCAACTGCTTGGAAATCGAGTTGAAGCGATCGCTCAAGGTCTTGGCATTGGTCATCACCGATTGGCGGGACGCATCATCGGTAGGCTTGGTCGCGACCGCTTGCAGGGACGTGAAGAACTTCTGCAGTGAGCCACTGAGGCCGGTGTTGCTGTCGGACAGCATCGTGTCGACCGGCGTAACCTGCCCCAGATAGGACGATGCCTGGCCGTTAAGCGAAGTGCTGGTCTGCAACTGGGTGTCGAGGTAAGCGCTATACACACGACGCACGTCAGCCAGGGTCGTGCCCGTGCCGATGAATACGTTGCTGCCGTACTGAATCGAGGACTTGCTGTTCTGTACGGTTTGCTGACGAGAGTAGCCGGCCGTGTCAACGTTGGCAATGTTGTTGCCGGTCACCGCCAAAGACGATGAGGCCGCATTCAACCCCGACATCCCGATATTGAGCAAACTCATGATTCAGACCTTATACCTTATGCCTATAAAGGCGTCGTGGAAGAGCCCGCCGCAGCGTAGTTCTGGTAACTCTTCATCTGCTTGGCAATCTGCGAAATCTTGTTGGCGTAGCCTGGGTCGGTTGCATACCCGGCCTTTTGCAACTCGCGTACAAACTGTTCCGGGTTATCGGCCGACTTCACAACATCTTGATAGCGATTATTGGTTTGCAGCAACGTCACAAGGTCATGGAAGCTGTCCTTGTAAGAACCGTAGGAACGGAACTCGGCCGTCTCCTTGACCATCTCGCCATTCCTGAACTCGCTGGTGATCGCCCGCGCCGAATCGCCCTTCCAGCTGCTGCCGGCCTTGATGCCGAACAGGTTGTGACTGCTGCTGCCATCCTGGGCGCGCATGACCGATTTACCCCAACCGGTTTCCAGGGCCGCCTGGGCCACCAGATAACGTGGATCGACGCCAATGCGGTCGGCGGCCTCCTTGGCCATCGGCATCATCGTATTGACGAATTCGTCGGCGGAGCTGAAAGCTTTCTTCGCCGGTGCCAGCGGAATTTGAGCCATGGCACGACCATAAATCTGCATCCGCCCGCTCGATCCCGAATCCGTTTGCGAGGCCAGCCAATCGCCATTGAACAGCGGACCGGAACCGGTCTTCATGCCTTGAGACGACTGGATGTTGTTGAGCGCCGTTGCGCTGGTCGCAGCGGTCGTCGATGCCGACGGCACCAGGCCGGCGAGCAAGCGATCCGCGAGTTTCGGCGGCAGCGCCAGACGACGCTGGTTGAGCATCGCCACGTCATTGCGGTGCCCGTCGAGCGATTGTTGCGGCGGGTTGACCGCGCGCGACGCCCACAACGGCCGCTGACCATTGAGCCGCGACAACGGCCCATCGGTGCCCACCGTACCGGCAGCCACCGGCGTTGATACTGCCGCTTTCGCCGCTGCCTGCTTGGCCGCAGACATCGCCGCCGCCTCGCCCGGCGCCAGCGGTTTGTTCTTCGACATCTGGCGCATCAGCACGTCGGCCAGGCCGATACCATGACCCTGGCGGGACATGGAAACCGCCAGCTGCTGGTCGTACATTTCCTGGTACTGCTTGGCCGCAGGCGTGTTGAGCGGATTGTCCTTGCCCAGGGTCTCGGTGGCCGAGCGCATGGACTTGAGCATCTCGCCGAGGAACAGCGACTCGAACTCCTGCGCCACTTTGCGCATGTTCGCATCGCTGTTCTTGTCACCGACCTTGAGCTGGTTAAGCCGGTTCAGGTCCGAGTACGAACCCGAATCGCCGCTGCTGACCAACCCGCTCTTGTGAAGATCCATGTTCGCCATATCAAATCACGATCAAGTCGGCTTGCAGTGCGCCAGCCTGTTTCAACGCTTCAAGGATCGCCATCAAGTCACCCGGCGCCGCGCCGACCTGATTCACCGCACGGACAATCTCGTCCAGCGTGGTGCCAGGACCAAACTTGAACATCGGCTTGGCTTCTTGCTGCGCATTGACCCGGGAACGCGGCACCACTGCCGTCTGACCGTTGGACAAAGGTCCCGGCTGACTGACGATCGGGTCTTCGGTGATGGTCACGGTCAGGCTGCCGTGAGTCACGGCGGCCGGTGAAACCTTGACGTTCTGACCGATCACGATAGTGCCGGTCCGCGAGTTGATGATGACCTTGGCCACCGCCTGCCCCGGATCGACTTCGAGGTTTTCCAGGATCGACAAGTAGTCGACGCGCTGGCTCGGATCGAGCGGCGCAGTGACGCGAATCGAACCGCCGTCGATGGCCTGAGCAACACCAGGGCCGAGCATGTTGTTGATCTTGTCGACCACGCGCTTGGCGGTGGTGAAGTCGGAGCGGTTGAGGTTCAGGGTCAGGCTGTTGCCCTGATTGAAACCACTCGGCACCGAACGCTCGACCGAAGCACCACCCGGGATGCGACCCGCCGACGGAACGTTGACGGTGATCTTCGAACCGTCGCGACCTTCAGCATCAAAACCACCGACCACCAGGTTGCCCTGGGCGATCGCATAGACGTTACCGTCGATACCCTTGAGCGGCGTCAGCAGCAAGGTGCCGCCACGCAGGCTCTTGGAGTTACCGATCGAGGATACGGTGATGTCGACCTGCTGACCCGGTTTGGCGAACGCCGGCAAATCGGCACTGACCGACACCGCCGCGACGTTCTTCAACTGCACGTTGCCAGAACCGGGCGGCACCTTGATGCCGAACTGCGAGAGCATGTTGTTGAAAGTCTGCAGGGTGAACGGGGTTTGCGTGGTCTGGTCACCCGTGCCGTTAAGCCCGACGACCAGGCCGTAGCCGATCAATTGGTTGGAACGCACGCCCGAAATACTGGCGATGTCCTTCAGCCGCTCGGCCTGAACGCCGAGGGAAGTGGACAGCAACAACATGGCCGCCATCAGGTGCTTGAAATTAAACATGAGTCGTTTCATCACCTAAAAAGGGAACAACGGGCTTAAGAAGAAACGGTCGAACCAGCCTGGCTGACTCGCATCGGCAAACGAACCGGTGCCCGAATAGGTGATCCGTGCATCAGCGATACGCGTCGACGGCACCGTGTTATCGGTAGCGATATCGTCTGCCCGGACCAGACCGGCAATGCGCACCAGCTCATCACCGGTATTGAGGGTCATCCACTTCTCGCCACGCACGGCAATGATGCCGTTGGGCAGCACGTCGGCAACGGTGACGGTGATCGAACCGACCAGGCTGTTGCCCTGCCCTGCCTTGCTGTCGCCCTTGGTGGCGCGGTCACCGTTGTAATTGGCACCCAGACTCAGAGGACTGTTGGTGGCCGGGGTGCCACCGAACAGCGAGGTCAGACCGATTCCGGCCTTGCTGGTTTTGTCCACCTGGGAGTTGGCGTTTTTACTGGCCTGGGTCTTCTCGTTCAGGGTGATGGTGATGATGTCACCGACCCGGAACGCCTTGCGGTCGCTGTACAGGTTCTGCTCGAAACCGGCCTGATAGATCGAGCCGTTGTTTGCCGCTGCCGGCAGCGGTGTACGAGGCAACACGGGCGCGTAGTACGGGTCATTGGGCTTCGGCGTCGGACCGACGCAGCCCGCGAGCACGGCGATCCCACTCAATGCGAGAACAGATACAAAGCGATTCATGACCCTACCTCACGGTGTTGCAGGCGGCTTCATGCCGCCTCATAGACTTGATTACAGATTCTGCGTTACGAACGAGAGCATCTGGTCGGCGGTAGAAATCACCTTGGAGTTCATCTCGTAAGCGCGTTGAGTGGTGATCATGTTGACCATCTCTTCAACGGTGCTGACGTTGGAGGTTTCCAAGGTGTTCTGCAGCGTGGTACCAAAACCGTTCAGGCCCGGCGTACCGATTTGCGGCGCACCACTGGCGGCGGTTTCCTGGAACAGGTTGTTACCCATGGCCTGCAAACCGGCCGGGTTGATGAAGTCGGCGGTTTGCAGGTTGCCGATCACTTGCGCGGCAGCAGCACCTGGAACAGTGATCGACACGGTGCCGTCACGACCAACCGTAAAGGTCTGTGCGTTGTTCGGAATGACGATGGCCGGTTCCAGGGCAAAGCCGCTGGCGTTGACGATCTGGCCATTGGAGTCCAGGTGGAACGTACCGTCACGGGTGTAGGCGGTCGTGCCGTCCGGCTGCAGGATCTGGAAGAAACCGCGACCGTCGACCGCCATGTCCAGCGGCTGGTCGGTGGTTTGCAGGCTACCGGCGGTGAAGTTTTTCTGAGTGCCGACAATGCGCACACCGGTACCCAATTGCAGACCCGACGGCAGTGCGCTGTCTTGGGTCGACTGGGCGCCTGGCTGACGCTTGATCTGGTACAACAAGTCCTGGAACTCGGCACGGTCACGCTTGAAACCCGTGGTCGATACGTTTGCCAGGTTGTTGGAAATAGTCGTCAGGTTGGTGTCCTGGGCGGACAGACCTGTTTTGGCAACCCATAGAGCCGGAAGCATTCAATTCTCCTCGTGCGCCTGTTTTACGGCGCGACGTTCTGATAATTAGCTGATCTGCAAGACCCGAGCCATGGCCTGGTCGTCGTCTTTGGCGGTGTTCATCATCTTGATGTGCAGCTCGAATTGCTTGGACAAAGCCAGCACCGAGGTCATCTCTTCAACGGCGTTGACGTTGCTCGACTCAAGGAAGCCCGACACCAGCTGCACGTTGGCATCGACCGGTGCCGGCTTGCCGTCTGCGGTGTTGATCGAACCGTCCAGCCCCTTGGTCATGTTCTTGATGTCCGGGTTGACCAGCTTGATGCGGTCGATTTCTGCAATGACGCGCGGGCCTTCGCCCATTGACCGAATGCTGATGGTGCCGTCCTGGCCGACTTCGATTTTTTGCTCGGGTGGCACGGCAATCGGACCACCGTTGCCCATGACCGGCATGCCGTTGCCGGCGCGCAGCACGCCCAGGGCGTCGACATTCAGGCTGCCGGTGCGCACATAGCTTTCACCGCCATTCGGATTCTGTACGGCAATCCAGCCATTACCCTGGACCGCCACATCGAGATCGCGACCGGTTTCAATCATCGCGCCAGGCGAGAAGTCGGTGGCCGGACGTTCGGACAGGGCAAACGCTCGCGCCGGAAAGCTGTCGCCAAACACCGGCATCGACCGCGCCTGCTCCAGGTCTTTCTGAAAACCGTTGGTGGAGATGTTCGCCAGGTTGTTGGCATGAGCCTTTTGCGCCAGTGCGTTCTGGCTGGCGCCGGTCATTGCCACATAAAGGTACTTGTCCACAGTCTTTCCTCTGCATGTCGGACGTTTGCCGCCCACCGCTGTACTGCTGAGCCTCAAGCAATTTGCAGACCAACTTCCACGCAGAGGTTCAAAGCCCTCTAAACAAAGGACTTGAGAGGAATTGGAGGGGAATGAGCGATTGTGTCAAAGACGAAAAACCGGCGCGGTTATGCCGTTTGGCGGCAACCTTTGATGTTGGGCAGCAGCCACTACCGCCATCGCGAGCAAGCTCGCTCCCACAGGGTTATGGAGTGCTCACAAATTATGTGGCCGCCGAAGACCCAATGTGGGAGCGAGCTTGCTCGCGATGATGCCAGCACTAATAAAGTAGGTACCCGCTATGACTCGGTCTTGCCGACTTCATATTCACGCAGCTTGTTGGCAATGGTGGTGTGGGACACGCCAAGGCGCTTACCCAGCAGGCGACTGCTCGGGTACTCGGAATACAGCCGCTCCAGCACCGCCTTCTCGAAACGCCCGACAATCTCGTCCAGCCCGCCTTCCAGCGAGAAATCCCCCAGAGGCTGGCGCACGCCGTAGTCCGGCAGGCGAATATGCTCTGCCTTGACCGTGCCACCGTCACACAACGAAACCGCCTGAAACAACACATTCTCCAACTGCCGGACGTTGCCCGGCCAGTGGTAATGGCTGAGCCGCTCCATCGCCGCCGGTGCCAGCTTCGGTAGCGGACAACCGATCTGCCGACTGGCCTGATCGAGGAAGTGCTCGACCAGCGGCGTCAGACCGTCGAGGCATTCACGCAGTGGCGGGATGTGCAGTGAAAGCACATTCAAGCGATGGTAAAGATCCTGACGGAATTCACCGCTGGCACACAGTTCAGACAAATCGACCTGCGTTGCGCAGATCACCCGCACATCCAGGTAAACCTCTTCATCACTGCCCACCCTGCGGAAGCAACCGTCCTGCAAAAACCGCAGCAACTTCACCTGCAAGCGCGGGCTCATTTCCCCGACGCCATCAAGAAACAGCGTGCCGCCCGCCGTCAGCTCCAGCAGCCCGAGCTTGCCTTCGGCCCGCGCCCCTTCGAACGCACCCGGGCCATAACCGAACAGCTCGGTCTCGGCCATCGACTCCGGCAGCCCGGCGCAATTGAGCGCCATCAATGGCGACTGCCCGCGCGGGCTGGCCAGGTGGCAGGCGCGCGCCAACAGTTCTTTACCGGTGCCGGTCTCGCCCTCGATCAGCAGCGGCGCATCCAGTGGCGCCATGCGCCGCGCTTCACGCACCACCGCGGCCATGACTTTGGAGCTCTGGAAGATGCTGTCGAAACCGCGCAACTCCTGCTTGCGCACGTTATAGATGCGCTCGCCGACCCGGTCCGCCCGGTGCAGCGTCAGCACCGCACCGGCCATGGCCTCGCTGTCGTCATGCTCCGATTGCAACGGCGCGATATCGGCCAGGAACACGTCGCCCTTGACCTTGACCCGCAAGCCGTTGATCCGCGATTTGTTGGCGCGTACCAGCTCCGGCAAATCGAAGTCCTCGGCATACCGCGACAAGGGAATGCCCGGCACCTCGTCCACCCGCACACCAAGCAATTGCGCGGCGGCGCGGTTGGCCGCAACGATCGAGCCGCCCATGTCGATCGACAACACCGGAAACTCCAGCGCGCCGAGCAAGGCATTCAGCTCCATGTGCCGACGCTCGCTGGGCATCAGCCCTACACGCTTGACGCCAAACACACCGGTGATGGCCTCGAACTTCGGACGCAGTGCCTGGAATTGAAGGTTGATCAGGTTCGGGCAATGCAGATAGATCGCGTTGCCATGCTCGCCGCCGACCTCACCCCGGGCGACGTTGATCCCGTACTCCACCAGCAGGTTGAGAATGTCGCGCAGGATACCGATGCGGTTCTGGCAGTGGACTTTGATACGCATATAAAGGCCTGAACGATGGTAAATGAGGCGCATGGCGAGGACTTTTCTGCCAAGGCGCGAAGTTTGTCGTCAAGATTATGTGACAGCTCAAGTCCTTTTCAAACCCGAAAATATCAATGCCCACGCCACATCTGCTCATACGTAACGAATACTTTACGAAAATCAGGGAATTCTCCTACGCACGACGCTCAAACCCTGCTGCAAGGTCGCACACTTCGGGTTATCTCTAGGTCCATAGGCAACACGACATAACAAGAATGTATCCCTTTGCAGGAGAGCAGCATGAAGCAGACGCAATACGTGGCCCGCGAGCCCGATGCGCAAGGTTTTATTCACTACACCGCTGAAGAACACGCAGTGTGGAATACGCTGATCACTCGCCAGTTGAAAGTGCTCGAGGGTCGTGCATGCCAGGAATACATGGACGGCATCGAGAAACTCGGCCTGCCCCATGACCGCATTCCGCAACTCGACGAAATCAATAAAGTCCTCGGCGAGACCACTGGCTGGCAAGTCGCCCGCGTACCGGCGCTGATTCCGTTTCAGACCTTTTTTGAATTATTGGCCAGCAAGCAGTTTCCGGTCGCGACCTTTATTCGTACTCGCGAAGAACTGGATTACCTGCAAGAGCCAGACATTTTCCATGAGATCTTTGGGCACTGTCCGCTGCTGACCAACCCCTGGTTCGCCGAATTCACCCACACCTACGGCAAACTCGGCCTACAGGCCTCCAAGGAAGAACGTGTCTATCTGGCGCGCCTGTACTGGATGACCATCGAGTTCGGCCTGGTCGACACCCCGGACGGCAAACGCATCTACGGCGGCGGCATCCTCTCCTCGCCAAAAGAAACCGTGTACAGCCTGTCCGGCGAGCCAGAGCATCAAGCCTTTGATCCGCTGGAAGCGATGCGCACGCCGTATCGCATCGACATCCTGCAACCGCTGTACTTCGTCTTGCCCAACCTCAAGCGCCTGTTCGATCTGGCCCACGAAGACATCATGGGCATGGTCCAGCAAGGCATGCAGCTGGGGCTGCACGCACCCAAGTTTCCGCCTAAACCCAAGGCGGCCTGAGAGCGCCGCAGTCGCGGCGCCCCTCAAAAAATAGTAACGTCTAACAAGAACCGAATTCAGGAACCCACCATGAACGCTCTGAACCAAGCCCATTGCGAAGCCTGCCGTGCCGATGCCCCACAAGTCAGCGACGAAGAACTGCCGGTACTGATCAAGCAGATCCCTGACTGGAACATCGAAGTTCGCGACGGCGTGATGCAGCTGGAAAAAGTCTTCCTGTTCAAGAATTTCAAATTTGCCCTGGCCTTTACCAACGCCGTGGGTGAAATCTCCGAGGCCGAAGGCCACCATCCTGGCCTGCTCACCGAGTGGGGCAAAGTCACCGTGACCTGGTGGAGCCACTCGATCAAAGGCCTGCACCGCAACGACTTCATCATGGCCGCGCGCACTGACGAAGTGGCCAAAGACGCCGAGGGCCGAAAATAATGCATTTCGACGCCATCGGCCGAGTACCCGGCGACCCGATTCTCGGCCTGATGGAGGCCTATGCGCAGGACAACAATCCGCGCAAATTCGACCTTGGCGTGGGCGTCTACAAGGATGCCCAGGGCCTGACCCCGATTCCGCAGTCGGTGAAACTCGCCGAACTGCGCCTGGTCGATCGGCAGACCACCAAGACCTACATCGGTGGTCACGGTGACGCGGCGTTCGGCAAAGTGATCAATGAGCTGGTGCTCGGCGCCGACTCCGCGCTGATCGCCGAGCAGCGCGCCGGCGCCACCCAGACTCCGGGCGGCACTGGTGCCTTGCGCTTGAGCGCCGACTTCATCGCGCAATGCCTGCCGGGCCGTGGCATCTGGCTGAGCAACCCGACGTGGCCGATTCACGAAACCATCTACGCCACCGCCGGCCTCAAGGTCAGCCACTATCCGTACGTGGGCAGCGACAATCGCCTCGATGTCGAAGCGATGCTGGCGACCCTGGACTTGATTCCCAAGGGCGATGTGGTGCTGCTGCACGCCTGCTGCCACAACCCGACCGGTTTCGACCTGTCCCACGATGACTGGCGCCGTGTGCTGGAAGTAGTTCGCAGCCGCGAACTGCTGCCGCTGATCGACTTCGCTTATCAGGGTTTTGGCGATGGCCTGGAGCAGGACGCCTGGGCCGTGCGCTTGTTTGCCGCTGAACTGCCTGAACTGCTGATCACCAGTTCCTGCTCGAAAAACTTCGGCCTGTACCGCGACCGCACCGGCGCGCTGATCGTCTGCGCGAAGGATGCCGAAAAGCTGGTGGATATCCGCAGCCAATTGGCCAACATCGCCCGCAACCTGTGGTCGACACCACCGGATCACGGCGCCGCTGTCGTGGCAACCATCCTTGGCGACCCGGAGCTGAAACAGCTGTGGGCCGATGAAGTGGAAGCCATGCGCTTGCGTATCGCGCAGCTGCGCTCGGGCCTGGTGGAAGCGCTGGAGCCACACGGTTTGGGCGAACGCTTCGCGCATATCGGCGTGCAACGCGGGATGTTTTCCTACACCGGTTTGACACCGGCTCAGGTGAAAAACCTGCGGGAGAATCACAGCGTGTACATGGTCAGCTCCGGTCGTGCCAACGTCGCCGGGATCGATGCCACACGCCTGGATTTGCTGGCGCAAGCGATCGCCGACGTCTGTAAGTAACCCCTGTGGGAGCGAGCTTGCTCGCGAAGAACGATTACACGGTTTTTCTGATAAACCGCATCGTCTCATTCGCGAGCAAGCTCGCTCCCACATTTGAATTGCGTCCCTCCTGCTGACCTGTCTAGACAATCCCATCCGTCGCAACAAAGGGAGATAAAAGTCTTTTTGTCATCTCCCCTGCTGTATCCTGCCCAGGCTTTTTTAAAAGCGCGGATCTACACAGCGATTTAAAAACAGACCTTGCGAGGAGCAACCAACATGCACGAGATTCCTAATCTCCCCTTCCCAAGCCTGCACGAAACTGCGCAGAAAACCCCGCAACAAGCCGGCGCCCAACAGCCCGAGCCGAAAGAAGCCACTGGCAGCCGCAAGGCCGACAGCGAAGACTGAAAAAAGCACTACCCAGACCGTGTGGAAAGCGCTAATTCATGCGCTTTCCACACAGCCTGAACCAAGGACCCGTACATGAGCGACACCTTCACCGAAAGCCAGGCCAACGTACTGATCGGCACTGCCGAAAAGATGATCGATGTCTGGAACCGCCTGACACCCGAGAAGCAAGCCCTGCTCCTGACCCGCTTCGGTAGCCAGGAAAACGCCCTCGCCGCACTGGTAACCACGCAACTGGTCGCACCCGCCAAATCCTGATTCCGGCCAGGCAACACAACGGCCGACACCTGGCGCCAATTTCTCCCCCTCTGCGCATCCAACCACCGGTATCATAAGCAGCCTATCTATCCTGCTGTCCCGTGGACCCATTCCCATGCCAGAACCCCAGCGCCCCATGGCGGTCACGCTGCAAGTCGTTTCCATCGTCCTGTTTACCTTCATCGGCTATCTGAATATCGGCATCCCCTTGGCCGTTTTGCCGGGTTATGTGCACAGCGACCTGGGTTTTGGCGCGGTGATCGCGGGCCTGGTGATCAGCGTGCAATACCTCGCCACCCTGCTCAGCCGCCCGTACGCGGGACGGATCATCGACAACCAGGGCAGCAAACGCGCGGTAATGATCGGCCTGGCTGGGTGCGGCTTGAGCGGCGTGTTCATGCTGCTGTCGGCCTGGACGCAAAACCTCCCGACCTTGAGCCTGATCAGCCTGCTGATCGGTCGACTGGTGCTGGGCAGCGCCGAAAGCCTGGTCGGTTCGGGATCGATTGGCTGGGGCATCGGCCGGGTCGGCGCAGCGAATACCGCCAAGGTCATCTCCTGGAACGGCATCGCCAGTTACGGCGCACTGGCTGTCGGCGCGCCGCTCGGCGTGCTGCTGGTTCATCACTTGGGGCTGTGGAGCATGGGCGTGAGCATTCTGCTGCTGGCAGCGCTGGGGCTGCTGCTGGCCTGGCCGAAAACCGCGGCGCCGATCGTTGCCGGTGAACGCCTGCCGTTCATGCATGTCCTGGGACGGGTGCTGCCCCACGGTTGCGGGCTGGCGCTGGGCTCGATCGGCTTCGGCACCATCGCCACCTTCATCACCCTGTATTACGCCACCCGACACTGGGACAACGCCGTGCTCTGCCTGAGCCTGTTCGGCGCCTGTTTCATTGGCGCGCGCCTGCTGTTCGGCAACCTGATCAATCGCCTCGGCGGTTTTCGCGTGGCGATTGCCTGCCTGTCGGTTGAAACCCTCGGCCTGTTGCTGTTGTGGATGGCGCCGGACGCACACTGGGCACTGGCGGGCGCGGCGCTGAGCGGGTTCGGCTTCTCGCTGGTGTTCCCGGCACTGGGCGTGGAAGCGGTGAATCTGGTGCCCGCCTCCAGCCGTGGCGCGGCGGTCGGGGCTTACTCGCTGTTCATCGACTTGTCACTGGGGATCACCGGGCCGTTGGCGGGCGCCATCGCAGCCGGATTCGGCTTTGCCTCGATCTTCCTGTTCGCCGCCCTCGCCGCCTTGAGCGGCTTGATGCTCAGCTTCTATCTGTACCGACAGTCACCACTGCACCTGAACGAAAAGTATCGCGAAGAACGCGAAGCGCCCTAGAAGTCGACTTTACCACGCCCGGCCTTGATCGAGCCGCGCTTGGTTTTTGACTCCAGCCGACGTTTCTTCGAGCCCAGGGTCGGCTTGGTCGGACGACGCTTCTTTTCAACCTTGGTGGCGCTGAGGATCAACTCGGTCAGACGCGCCAGCGCATCGGCGCGGTTGGCTTCCTGCGTGCGGTACTGCTGGGCCTTGATGATGATCACGCCGTCGCTGGTGATCCGACTGTCACGCAGCGCCAGCAAGCGCTCCTTGTAGAACTCTGGCAAGGACGAAGCCGGAATATCGAAGCGCAAGTGCACCGCGCTGGAGACCTTGTTGACGTTCTGCCCACCCGCGCCTTGCGCACGAATGGCAGTCAATTCGATCTCGGCATCCGGCAGATGCACGTTGTTGGAAATCTCCAGCATGGAAAGCGGTCCGGGGTCAGGGCGTTCAGGATACCCTGAATGAGATATTCAGCACGCCGAAGATCAACTGTGGGAGCGGGCTTGCTCGCGAATGCGGTGTGTCAGTCACATCAATATTGCCTGACACACCGCATTCGCGAGCAAGCCCGCTCCCACAGGGGTTCAGTGCAAGTCCAAAGGTTTTGCATAGCCCCATAAGCAACAAACCCGGCACATGGCCGGGTTTGTCGTTTCTGCTTTCCGCGTTACTTCACTGCAGAAGCCGCAGCATTCAACGCGTGCTGAGCGCTGCGTTTGTTCTTGATGTTGTAGCAGCCCCACATGAACAGGACCCACACCGGAATTGCGTACACCGAGATCTGGATACCCGGGATCATCAGCATGATGCACAGGATGAAGGCCACGAACGCCAGGCAGATGTAGTTGCCGTACGGGTACCACAGCGCCTTGAACAGCGGCGTTTGTCTGGTGCGGTTCATGTGCTGACGGAACTTGAAGTGCGAGAAGCTGATCATCGCCCAGTTGATCACCAGCGTTGCAACCACCAGCGACATCAGCAGTTCCAGCGCATGCTGCGGGATCAGGTAGTTCATCACCACGGCGACGAAGGTTACCGCGGCCGAGGCCAGGATCGAACGCACCGGCACGCCGCGCTTGTCGATCTTCGCCAGACCTTTCGGGGCATCGCCCTGTTCAGCCATGCCCAGCAACATGCGGCTGTTGCAATAAGTGCCGCTGTTGTACACCGACAGCGCTGCAGTCAGTACCACGAAGTTGAGGATATGCGCCGCGGTGTTGCTGCCCAGCATCGAGAACACCTGAACGAACGGGCTGCCGCTATAGGCATCGCCGGACGCATTCAGGCTCACCAGCAAGCTGTCCCACGGAGTCAACGACAGCAGAACCACCAATGCGCCGATGTAGAAAATCAGGATCCGGTAGATCACCTGGTTGATGGCTTTCGGGATCACGGTTTTCGGCTTGTCGGCTTCTGCTGCGGTGAAACCGAGCATTTCCAGGCCGCCGAAGGAAAACATGATGATCGCCATGGCCATCACCAGACCACTGACGCCATTCGGGAAAAACCCGCCGTGTTCCCACAGGTTGGTCACCGAGGCTTGCGGGCCGCCATGGCCGCTGACCAGCAGGTAGCTGCCCAGGGCAATCATGCCGACAATCGCCACGACCTTGATGATCGCGAACCAGAACTCCGCTTCGCCAAAGACTTTGACGTTAGCCAGGTTGATCGCATTGATCATCACGAAGAACGCCGCAGCCGAGACCCAGGTCGGGACGTCCGGCCACCAGTAATGCACGTATTTGCCAACCGCCGTCAGCTCCGACATGCCCACCAGGATGTACAGAATCCAGCAGTTCCAGCCCGACAGGAAGCCGGCGAAACCGCCCCAGTACTTGTGGGCGAAGTGGCTGAACGAGCCAGCCACCGGCTCTTCAACGATCATTTCGCCCAATTGGCGCATGATCATGAAAGCAATGAAGCCACAGATTGCGTAACCGAGAATCATCGACGGGCCGGCCGATTTCAGCACACCGGCAGAGCCCAGGAACAATCCGGTACCGATCGCGCCACCAAGGGCGATCAGTTGAATATGGCGATTTTTCAGGCCGCGTTGAAGCGTACCTGAATGCGAGTTTTGTCCACTCATGAAAAGGGTCTCACGCAAGGTTTGATAATGTTCGTTAAGACGTTGCCGCTCGGATCAGGATCAAGCAGCGCGGATCAAACCCCAGCGCAGGCACCAGGAGTTCAGCGTTTTTTTACCGGTCATGCGTCACCTGTTTGTTTTTATCTGTGACGAAATCGAACCCGACACGCTTGTGGCGCGGCGGAGTTAACAAAGCGGATAGCCTTGAGTTTGCGCAGTTACGCAGGGAGGTCACAGTTAAAACGCGGCGCATTGTACACCTGTAACCCCCTGCTGCCAGACACCGCTGAATCAGCGCGTCGTTTGCCGGGATTGCCTGTGTCCGCCTCGAGGGGCTCGGGCGGCTGCAAAAAAAGGCTCAGACCTTTGCAGGTCATTGACGGGGGCGATGGAAAATTCGCCCCTCGAAGAGAGATGAAAATGACTCACGGCGTTCATTGCGCCTCCTTCTTGTTATGCACCTGCACGACAGGCATGGGCGCATCTCACCGCTGAAACCGTCTTGAAACAAGCGGGCCAGAGCCCTGCAAACCACACTACCGAGCGCCAATCGGAAGCTTTTCCTTACAACCCCCACATCAACCCGAATCCATGGCGCAGAACGCGGCTTTTCGTAAAGCCTCCTTTACAAGGCGTAACATATTTTTTCCACAACAGATCTTTCTGGAGGTCGCCTGCAAATTGACGGCAGCCCCATTCCTACCGATGAGGCAGCGTTAGCGTTTTGTTTTTAATTGAAAAAACAGACACCAAAAAACAGAATAAAAATTTCATACAATCTGAATTTAAATTTTAAATTGTATTTTAAAAAGTACTGAACTAGGTTTCCAACCACTTGCCGGGATCCAACGCCCAACAAGTCAGCGGCAGCTTGATTCGGTCAGCATGATTTATTCATACACTGAAAATAGCTCCGCCATTCAACCTTAAAGTCATCTGGGAGATTCACTATGCAAGCAATGGATAAAGACCTGGAAACTGAACTGCAACTGGACGATTGGTTTGAAGCGCCTACCCATGACGCTGCCGTTGAAATGATGCAAGCCGACGCAGTCGTTCCGTTCGGCACGGCGATGTGGCCTTAATAAGACATCCAGGCGGGTACGAGCCGGCCGGTCGTACCCGCCACTATTCGCTGACTGTCAGGGAGGATTCATGGATAGACTCCGCGCCATTTCGCATTTCCTTTACTACCTCGAACACCACCCTGCCCTCGTTGGCGTACGCCCGGCCAAGGTCTTGCTTGGGCATACGCAACCTTACGAGGCGTTGACTGGCGCGATCATCGAGCAAGCGTCCAACGAGCCATTTCACTTCAGTACCATGCGCCTGGACCTCGAATCGACCCAAACCCTGGCGCAGGCGATTGCCGACTGCGATCTGTACATTTTCTTCTACGACTCGTCGACCCTGCCCAACCCGCGCCCGGACGGCCCCGACTTTGTTCGCGCGCTGCAAAGCGTCATGGCCGACAACTGGAAAAAGTCGCTGCTGTTCAAGGATTACGGCGATTACTTCTACGACACCTTCAGCGTTACACCGCAACGTATCGCCGGGCTTAACGGCCACCTGATCCAGCGTATGTCCCAGGCCACGACCCTGAGCTTCAGTGATCGGCTCGGCTCTTACTTCGAGACGCCGCTGAGCAGCATCAAGAAGTGGACCAATATCAACGGCGTCGGCAACTTCGACCTGGCGCCCGGCGAGATCGCCACCCACAGCGAAGCCATCAATGGCCAGGTAAAGTTCGTCGGCACCTTCCTCGGCACCATCCCCTTCGCCCGCAAATATGGCGTGCTCGAATCGCCGCTGGAGTTGTGGATCGAGAACTCGACCATCAGCCGAATCGCCACGCAAGTGCCGGGACTGGAACATGACTTCAACAAATACCTGGATGCCAACCCGTCCAACCGACGCATCGAGGAGTTGGGGATCGGCACCAACGAGGGCGTCAAGGACCTGTATGCGCGCAACGCCGGCTTCGAAGAGCGCCATTGCGGCCTTCACCTGGGATTGGGTGGCGGCGCCAAGGGCAGCCATCACCTGGACCTGATCTTCGCCAGTGGTGTGCTGGCGCTGGATGACAAGCCGGTGTTTGATGGGCGGTTTGTGTTTTAAGCGAGTTCAGTGGTGACGCGGCTGACGTCATCGCGGGCAAGCCCGCTCCCACATTTAAGTGCATTTATCTGAACGATCTCGGCCACCTGTGGGAGCGAGCTTGCTCGCGATGACAAACTCAAAAACACTACGTCACTAAAGCCAGGACAAAAAAAACGCCAACCCGAGGGTTGGCGTTTTTTATGGGAGCTGACCGATTATTCCGGCTTGCGACGACCAAAGCCTGGGCGTTGACCAGAACCGGCCGGTGCGCCGCGACGCTTGCCCGATGGCGCATCACGGTCGACCAGGACGATGCCCGGACGCTTTTTCGGCGCCGGTTTGGCCGGGCGCTTGGTGTCGGACGGACGGTCTGCCACTGGCGTACCACGACCCGACTCACCACGACCTGCCGGAGCACCACGATCACTGCGACCACCGGCTGGAGCGCCGCGGCCTTCGCCACGTTCAGTGCGACCGTTGGCCGGACGCGGAGTGCGTGGACCGCGCTCGCCGTCCTGACGTGGCGCAGGCTTGCGTGCCGGACGCTCGCCTTCGATCTGCGGCTCGCGCACTGGACGCGGGCCAGCAGCCGCTGGAGCACCGGTCGCTGGACGCAGGGTCCGCACGCGCTCGCTCTTGCCGACCGGGCGGGACGACTTGCGCTGCATACGCTCAAGCTTGTCTTTGCTCTTGGCGTTCATTTGCGGCATGGCCACCGGGGTCAAACCGACTTCAGCACTCAGTACGTCGACTTCGTACTGGCTCATTTCGCGCCAGCGGCCCATCGGCAGGTCGGAGTTGAGGAACACCGGGCCGAAACGCACGCGCTTCAGACGGCTGACCACCAGACCCTGGGATTCCCACAGACGTCGAACTTCGCGGTTACGACCTTCCATCACCACGCAGTGGTACCAGTGGTTGAAACCTTCGCCACCCGGCGCCTGCTTGATGTCGGTGAACTTCGCCGGGCCGTCTTCGAGAACAACGCCGGCCTTCAGGCGCTCGATCATTTCATCGTCGACTTCACCACGCACACGTACCGCGTACTCGCGGTCCATTTCGTAGGAAGGGTGCATCAGGCGGTTGGCCAGCTCACCGTCGGTGGTGAACATCAACAAACCGGTGGTGTTGATGTCCAGACGACCGATGTTGATCCAGCGGCCTTCTTTCGGGCGCGGCATCTTGTCGAACACGGTCGGACGGCCTTCCGGGTCGTCACGGGTGCAGATTTCGCCGTCGGGTTTGTTGTACATGATCACGCGGCGGACCGATTCGGCCGCTTCTTCACGCTTGATCACCTTGCCATCGATGGTGATGGCGTCGTGCAGGTCGACTCGCAGGCCAAGGGTGGCATCTTTGCCGTTGACCTTGATCCGGCCATGACTGATCCAGGCTTCTACGTCGCGGCGCGAGCCGACGCCGATACGGGCGAGGACTTTCTGCAGTTTTTCGCCTGCTGGGCCGATTTCCTGGTCGTCTTTCTGGTCGTTGATACTCATCTGGGCACCTCCCGGTGTGGTCTGTTCAGGCCTGGCCTGAAGAGTTGAAATCTGGTCTTTGGGCGAAGGGATCGCCAAAGGGTCGCGAATCATACGCGGATGACGCCGCTCGCGCATCAGAGACTAGCGGATAAACGGTCGGATAATTGTTTTTCCGCCGACCGGTGGTGCCAAGGTTCATCAGACACTGGAGTCATTGTGGGAGCGAGCTTGCTCGCGATAGCGGTGTATCAGGCAACATTGATGTCGACTGACACTCCCTCATCGCGAGCAAGCTCGCTCCCACAGGGGCTGTGTCAATCTTCGAGCGAGCGGCGTTCGTTCTCGATCGCTTCGGCAAGGGCCTGGGCTTCGGCTTCTTCATCGCTCAGTTCGGGTGCGGGTTTGGGCTGTTCCAGTGCGGCGACGGCGGCGAGGAGTTTCTCGCGAGCTTCGGCAACGCCCAGGATGTCATCTTCAGCCTCTTCCTCAACGTCCGAGGACTCTTCCTCAACCTCTTCGGCTTCTGCCTGACGCTCGGCCTCTACCACCACCTCGACAGGCGCATCAACGGGCGACTGAGGCTCGCTGTCGCTGACCGCGCCATCACGCAGCAAGTCGTCGAAATCGGTCTTGATCCCCTCTTCCATCGAATCCAGTTCGAGCAACAAGGTATGGAAACTGGTCTCGTCTTTCGGTTCTTCCGGCTCGGCACTGGCATCGGCCAGTTCTTGCAGGCCCTGCGGCACCGGCGCGTCGTCGAACTCGAGCATCGGCTCGGGCTCCAGCTCGCGCAGTTCGGCCAGCGGTGGCAGGTCGTCGAGGTTCTTCAGGTTGAAATGATCGAGGAACGCCTTGGTGGTGGCGAACATCGCCGGCTTGCCCGGTACGTCGCGATAACCGACGATCCTGATCCACTCACGCTCCAGCAGGGTTTTGACGATGTGGCTGTTGACCGCCACGCCGCGCACATCCTCGATTTCGCCACGGGTGATCGGCTGGCGATAGGCGATCAAGGCCATGGTCTCCAGCATCGCTCGGGAATAGCGCTGCGGACGTTCTTCCCACAGACGTCCGACCCACGGCGCGAACTTTTCGCGAATTTGCAGACGGTAGCCCGAGGCGACTTCCTTCAGCTCAAAAGCCCGACCGTCGCAGGATTTCGCGAGAATCGCCAAGGCCTTCTTGAAGACCGGCGGCTCCGGGCGCTCGCCCTCTTCGAAGAGTTCGAACAGACGCTCCATCGACTGCGGCTTTCCCGAGGCCAACAGAAAGGCTTCAAGCAATGGCGCCAGCTCGCGGGGTTCACTCAGATTCATTGATTTTGCTCGTTATTCGGCTCGCGCCCGCACATGGATAGCCGCAAACGGCTCATTCTGTACCAGCTCGACCAAGGATTCCTTGACCAGTTCGAGGATCGCCATGAATGTCACGACCACACCCAAGCGTCCTTCTTCGGCGGTGAACAGCTCGACAAAAGGCACAAAACCGCCGCCCTTGAGCCGTTCCAGCACATCGCTCATACGCTCGCGGGTCGACAACGCCTCGCGGCTGACCTGATGGCTTTCGAACATATCGCCGCGGCGCAGCACCTCGGCCATGGACATCAGCAACTCTTCCAGACTCACGTCCGGCAGCAACTTGCGCGCCATCGCCTGCGGGGCATCGAGCTTGGGCACCACCACATCGCGGCCGACCCGGCTCAGGCCGTCGATGCCTTCAGCGGCCGCCTTGAAGCGCTCGTACTCCTGCAAGCGACGGATCAGCTCGGCACGCGGATCGTCTTCTTCCTCTTCGATCTCGGCCGAGCGCGGCAGCAGCATCCGCGACTTGATCTCGGCGAGCATCGCCGCCATCACCAGGTACTCGGCGGCCAGTTCCAGGCGCACCGACTGCATCAATTCGACATAGCCCATGTACTGCCGGGTAATTTCCGCCACCGGAATGTCGAGGATATTGATGTTCTGCTTGCGGATCAGGTACAGCAGCAAGTCGAGCGGGCCTTCGAAGGCCTCGAGGAAGACTTCCAGCGCGTCCGGCGGAATGTACAGGTCCAGCGGCATTTCCATGACCGCCTGGCCGTAAACCATGGCGAACGGCAGCTCTTGCTGTGCCCCGGCCTGGCTATCGACGGGTTCTACTGCGGACATCTAGGCCTCAACCGTAAACGGCGCGGGGTCACCGCAACCGACGCGAATCACTTCTGGTTCGCCGTCGGCCAGGTTGATCACCGTGGAAGCTTTGATTCCGCCAAAACCGCCGTCGATGATCAGGTCGACCTGATGCTCAAGCAACTGACGCATTTCATACGGATCACTCAACGGGTCGGTGTCACCGGGCATGATCAGGGTCACGCTCATCAGCGGTTCGCCCAGCTCCTCGAGTAACGCCAGGGCAATCGGATGGCTCGGCACCCGCAAACCGATGGTGCGCTTCTTCGGGTGCAGTAGCAGACGCGGCACTTCGCGGGTGGCGTTGAGAATAAACGTGTACGGCCCCGGCAGGTGGGCCTTGAGCAAGCGGAAGGTGCCGGTGTCGATCTTGGCGAACAGCCCCAATTGTGACAAGTCGCTGCAAATCAGTGCGAAATTGTGCTTTTCATCCAGCTGACGCAACCGGCGCACGCGCTCCACAGCGTTCTTGTCACCGATCTGGCAACCAATGGCGTAGGACGAGTCAGTGGGATAAATCACCACCCCGCCGTTGCGGATGATCTCGACAGCCTGTTTGATCAGGCGCGCTTGCGGGTTTTCCGGATGAATCTGGAAAAATTGACTCACATTGTCTACCTGTTCAGACGGCAATAACGGCTGGGTCATGTTTGAACCGACACCAAAGTGGTGGCAGGTCCTCCGGGAGTGGGCGGTACTCGCCGATCTCGGACCAGCCTCCGGGTCCATGGAAATCACTGCCGGCACTGACCAGCAGACCGAACTCACGCGCAAGAATAGCCAGGCTGCCAACCTGCTCGGCTGGTTGATGGCCATTGACCACTTCAATTGCGTGGCCGCCTGCTTGAATATAGTCCGCAATCAGGCGACGGCGTTTGCTGCGAGTGAAATCATAGTGCCAAGGGTGTGCCAGGCTGACCCAGGCCCCGGCAGCGCGCAGGGTTTCAACGGTTTCTTCCAGGGTCGGCCAGTGCTGCTTGACGTCCCCCAGCTTGCCGGCGCCCAGCCACTTGCGGAAGGCTTCAGCACGGTCCTTGACGAAGCCTGCACGGACCAGATAGTCGGCAAAGTGCGGTCGGGCCGGCGCATTGCCGCTGTCACCAAGCTCCTGCTGGATCGCCCGCGCGCCTTCCAGCGCGCCCGGCATGCCCTTGAGTTCGAGCTTGCGGCTGATTTCTTCGGACCTCAGCCAGCGCCCGTCACGCAATTTGGCAATCGCCTCGACCAACGCAGGGGCATTGACGTCGAACCCGTAACCGAGCACATGAATGGTCGCGCCCCCCCAGGTGCAGGACAATTCGACACCGTTGATCAGTTGCATCCCCAGCGCAACCGCAGCGCTGCGGGCCTCGTCGAGGCCTTCAAGGGTGTCGTGATCGGTCAAGGCCAGGACTCGCACGCCTTTCTCGAACGCACGCGCAACCAGTACCGCAGGCGCCAGGGCGCCATCGGAGGCCGTGCTATGGCAGTGCAAATCAACATTCACAGGACTGTGTACCCTCAAATCAGCTGGCGCTTTCGCGACTCAATATGTTTGTTATTATGCCGCCACATCCTGCTTCTGGCTGCCACTGTGAAACAATTCATCGACTTCATCCCGCTTCTGCTGTTTTTCATCGTCTTCAAAATCGATCCACGGGTCGTCGACATCGCTGGTCATCCAGTGACGGTAGGTGGCATTTACAGTGCCACCGCGATGCTGATCACCAGCTCCCTGGTGGTCTACGGCACGCTGTTCATCAAACAGCGCAAGCTGGAGAAGAGCCAGTGGCTGACCCTGATTGCCTGCCTGGTCTTCGGTAGCCTGACCCTGGCTTTCCACAGCGAAACCTTCCTTAAATGGAAAGCGCCGGTGGTCAACTGGCTGTTCGCCCTGGCCTTTATCGGCAGCCACTTCGTCGGCGAGCAGTTGCTGATCAAACGCATCATGGGCCACGCGCTGACCCTGCCGGACCTGGTCTGGACCCGTTTGAACATCGCCTGGATCGGCTTTTTCCTGTTTTGCGGCGCGGCCAACCTGTTCGTTGCGTTCACCTTCCAGGACTATTGGGTCGATTTCAAAGTCTTCGGCAGCCTGGGCATGACCCTGCTGTTCCTGGTCGGCCAGGGCATTTACCTGTCCCGCCACCTGCACGACGCCGATACTTCTACGCCAAAAACCGAGGACTGACATGCTTTACGCAATCATTGCTACAGACGTCGCCAACTCCCTGGAAAAGCGCCTGGCTGCGCGCCCTGCCCACCTTGAGCGGCTGCAACAGCTCAAGGCCGAAGGCCGCGTGGTTCTGGCAGGCCCGAACCCTGCCATCGACAGCAATGACCCGGGCGCAGCAGGTTTCACCGGCAGCCTGATCGTCGCCGAGTTCGCCTCCCTGGAAGCCGCCAAGGCCTGGGCCGACGCCGACCCGTATATCGCCGCTGGCGTCTACGCCAACGTTCTGGTCAAACCGTTCAAGCAAGTCCTGCCATAACCCAGCCTCTGCGCGATGAACCTTCGGTTCATCGCGTGTTCAATTGCTCATTATTCTCGTTTCACGGCCGACAACCTGCCCAACACTCGATTGGAATCAGGAGTCTCGATGCGCCAAGGTCCGCTGTGCCTGCTGTTGGTCACGTTATCGATCGGGGCCTTCGCCCATGCCGAAGAGCATTCGGACTCAGGCTATTCAACGCCTCTGTCGTTAAGCGCCGGAAGCCAGATCACCGAATTGCAGCAGCGTTTGAAAGAAAGCGAGCGGCAACGGGAAGAGCTGAACAAACAACTGCAAAATGCCGATAACGAACGCGAAAGCGCCTTGCTGGGCCGATTACGCCAAGAGAATCAGCGCCTCAAGCTGCAACTCAAGGAAGTCCAGGCAAACCCGCTGCCGCGCCTGCTGACCGATCAACAGCAGTGGTTCGTCACTGGCGCCGGAGTAGCGCTATTGGCCCTGCTCTGCGGTATCTTCGCCAGTGGTGGACGTAGAAAACGTCGGCAATGGCTAAATTGAGTGAGTCATGAGCGAGCTGTTACTAATTGATGATGACCAGGAGCTGTGTGAGCTCCTGAGCAGTTGGCTAAGCCAGGAAGGTTTTGTCGTGCGCGCTTGCCACGACGGTATGAGTGCGCGCCGCGCCTTGGCCGAGTCCGCGCCGGCAGCGGTGGTACTGGACGTGATGCTGCCCGACGGCAGCGGTCTGGAGCTGCTCAAGCAGTTGCGCAACGACCACCCGGATTTGCCGGTGGTGATGCTCTCGGCTCGTGGCGAGCCGCTGGACCGGATCCTCGGGCTGGAACTGGGCGCCGACGATTACCTGGCCAAGCCTTGTGATCCCCGTGAGCTGACTGCGCGCCTGCGTGCGGTGCTGCGGCGCAGTCATCCGGCGGCGGTGTCCAGCCAGATGGAGCTCGGCGACCTGTGCTTCAGCCCGGTCCGTGGCGTGGTCAGCATCGACGAACAGGAATTCACCCTGACCGTCTCTGAAAGTCGCCTGCTCGAAGCCCTGCTCAAGCAACCCGGCGAACCGCTGGACAAGCAGGAACTGGCGCAGATCGCCCTCGGACGCAAGCTGACCCTGTACGACCGAAGCCTGGACATGCACGTCAGCAACCTGCGCAAAAAAATCGGCCCGCACCCCGACGGCCGCCCACGCATCGTTGCCCTGCGCAGCCGCGGTTATTACTACAGCCTCTGAACACCACACGGCCCCTGTAGCAGCTGGCGCAGCCTGCGTTCGGCTGCGAAGCAGTCGTGAAATCAGGCACCGCAGTGCTCAGGTGGACCGAGCCAACAGGGTTTACGACCGCTACGCGGCCGAACGCAGGCTCGCGGGCTCGCCAGCTGCTACGAGAACTCTGTTTTGTCAGGTCAGCGCAAAACCGTCTTTACCCAAGCTTTACGCTCCGCTGACCGCCGCTGACCTTGATTTGCGTAATCTGTACTCATCCGGAACACACCGGGAACGAGACAAGGAGACACACCATGCGCAAGACCCTTATCGCTTTGATGTTCGCCGCTGCACTGCCAACCATTGCCATGGCTGCACCAGAAGGCCAAGGCCCGATGGGCCCAATGGAAGGCCACGGATACAGCGAGCACATGCACGGCGGCAAAGGCATGTACAGAGAACTGGATCTGAGCCATGAACAACGCGAGCAGATTCGCAAACTGATCGGCGAGCAGATGCATGCGCGTAAAGAGTTGGTCGAGCAGTACCTGCAAAAACTCTCGCCAGCCGATCAGCAGGCCATGAAAGACCAAATGGCGGCCGGCCGCCAGAAAACCGAGAAGGACATTCGTGCCCTGCTCAAGCCGGACCAACAGCAGAAGTTCGATGCGATCCAAAAGAAGCAGGCCGAGCGCAAAGCCGAATGGGCCGAGTTTCAGGCGTGGAAAGCCCAGCAACCGAAAAAAACGCAATAATGTTCTAGCGCTACTTCCCAGCCCAATGGTCAATCGCCATTGGGCTTTCTTTGTTTGAGGACTTCCCGTGCGTTCACTGTTCTGGCGCATCCTTGCCAGTTTCTGGCTGGCCATCGCTCTGGTTGCAGGGTTGTCGATCCTGCTCGGGCACATGCTGAACCAGGATGCCTGGATTCTCAGTCGCCACCCGGGTCTCAATACCCTGGCGCAAGAGTGGACGCAGCTCTACGAAGAAAAAGGCGAGGACGCGGCGCAAGCCTTGCTCGAACAACGCAAACGGCGTTACCACATCGATGTTCAGGTGCTGAACGAAGGTGGTGACCCGGTGGTACGCGGGACCTTTCCTCGCCGCGCGGCAGCCTTGGAAGCACGGCAGAACGACAACCCCGACGACAGCGGCCGCCACCTGCCCTGGCGGCGCCTGACCGTCGAGTACACCAGCCCGAAAACCGCTGAAACTTACTTGCTGATCTACCGTATTCCGCATCCAGAGCTCAACGCCTGGCACCGCAACAGCCTGCTTTGGCCCCTCAGTGCGCTGTCGATTGCCTTGGTGGTGCTGACGCTGTTCAGCCTGCTGGTGACGCTGTCCATCACCCGCCCGTTGAGCCGTTTACGCGGTGCGGTGCATGACCTCGGTCAGACGGCCTATCAGCAAAACAGCCTGGCGCGGCTGGCCAATCGGCGTGACGAGTTTGGTGTGCTGGCCAACGACTTCAACCGCATGGGCGCACGCCTGCAAAGCCTGATCGGCAGCCAGCGGCAGCTGCTGCGCGACGTGTCTCACGAACTGCGTTCGCCGTTGGCCCGGTTGCGTATCGCCCTGGCGCTTGCGGAGCGGGCCGGCCCCGAAGAACGCGAAAAGCTCTGGCCACGATTGACCCGCGAATGTGATCGCCTGGAAGCACTGATCAGTGAAATTCTGGTGCTGGCACGGGTCGACGCCGACAACGCGAGTGCCGAAGAGGTCGACCTCAATGCGCTACTCAATACGGTGCAAAAAGACGCTCAGCTTGGCGCGCCAGAGCAAAGCATCCGTATCGAAGCCGAACGGCAATTAAGCCTCAAAGGCTGGCCGACCATGATCGAGCGGGCGTTAGACAACCTGTTGCGCAACGCCCAGCGCTTCAATCCGGCGGGACAACCGATTGAACTGCTGGCATTGCGTCAGGGGGATCGGATTGTGGTCAGCGTGCGCGACCATGGCCCTGGTGTAGAGGCCGAGCATTTAAGCCAACTGGGGGAGCCGTTTTTTCGGGCACCCGGGCAGACGGCCGCCGGACATGGCCTGGGACTGGCCATCGCCCGTCGCGCCGCAGAGCGCCACGGCGGCAGCCTGATTCTGGCCAATCACCCGGAGGGTGGATTCATCGCCAGCCTGGAGTTGCCGTTGGAACCCGGCGCAGCCGTACAACCCTGAAACCTGTGGGATCTTGTGGGAGCGAGCTTGCTCGCGATAGCGTCCTGACAGTCACATCTATGTTGAATGTGCCGACGTTATCGCGAGCAAGCTCGCTCCCACATTAAATCAATCTGCCAATGACTCAGGGCTTGGCAGGCCAGGCGCTGACAAACTCGGCGAGATCGACTTTCCCGGCCACACGCGGTTCGTTCTGCGGTGTGCCCAGGTAAAGGAACGCAATCACCTCTTCACCTTCCGCCAGGCCCAGCCCCTGGGCCACATGCTCCGAATAGACCAGCTCGCCGGTGCGCCATACCGCGCCAATACCCTGAGCGTAAGCCGCCAGCAAGATCGCGTGGGCTGCGCAACCGGCGGCCAGCAACTGCTCGGATTTCGGTACTTTGACGTGGTCTTGCACACGCGCTACCACAACGACCACCAACGGCGCCCGCAGCGGGCCGTTACGCGCCTTGTCCACCAGGGCCTGAGGCACATCGGCGTCTTGCAGGCGTGCTGCCTGCGCCAGTATCTCGCCCAATTGCTCGCGCGCCGCGCCTTCGACCGTCAGAAAACGCCACGGCTGCAAATGCCCGTGATCCGGTGCGCGCATGGCCGCGGAAAACAACACTTCCCGTTGTGCAGCGGTGGGCGCCGGGTCGAGCAAACGCGGAACGGATACACGGTTGAGCAAAGCGTCGAGAGCCTGCATCGGCCACCTCCTGAAAAAAATGTCTGGCTATTCTAGCGGCAACTGCCGTCGGGGTGCCGGTTTACATGCCCCGCCTCGCAGGTAGAATGGCGCCCTTCCCTATCAGCCCGAGCGGACCTCATGGCGTTGCCGACCCTACGGATTATTGGTTTCATCATCGGCATCTTCCTGATTACCCTGGCCATCAGCATGGTCGTGCCGATGGCAACCCTGCTGATTTACGACCGCACCAGCGACCTGCCGTCGTTCCTCTGGGCCAGCATGATTACCTTTGTCGCCGGTCTGGCGCTGGTCATTCCCGGGCGACCAGAGCATATACACCTGCGCCCGCGGGACATGTACCTGCTCACGGTGTCGAGTTGGGTAGTGGTCTGCATATTCGCGGCATTGCCGTTCCTGCTGACCCAGCACATCAGTTACACCGACTCGTTTTTCGAAAGCATGTCGGGCATCACCGCCACCGGTTCTACTGTGCTCAGCGGCCTGGACAGCATGTCTCCAGGCATCCTGATGTGGCGTTCGTTGCTGCACTGGCTGGGTGGTATCGGCTTTATCGGCATGGCGGTCGCCATTCTGCCACTGCTACGCATCGGCGGCATGCGGCTGTTTCAGACTGAGTCGTCGGATCGTTCCGAAAAAGTCATGCCGCGTTCGCACATGGTGGCCCGGCTGATCGTCGCCGCCTACGTCGGCATCACCATCCTCGGTAGCCTGGCGTTCTGGTGGGCGGGCATGAGCCCGTTCGATGCCGTCAACCATGCGATGTCGGCAATATCCACCGGCGGTTTCTCCACCTCCGACCAGTCCCTGGCCAAGTGGACGCAACCGGCCGTGCACTGGGTCGCGGTGGTGATCATGATTCTCGGCAGCCTGCCGTTTACCTTGTACGTGGCAACCTTGCGCGGCAATCGGCGGGCGTTGATCAAGGATCAGCAAGTGCAGGGATTGCTCGGCATGCTGCTGGTTACCTGGCTGGTACTCGGCACCTGGTACTGGTGGACTACCAACCTGCATTGGCTGGACGCACTGCGCCACGTTGCGCTGAACGTCACCTCGGTGGTCACCACCACCGGTTTTGCACTGGGAGACTACAGTCTGTGGGGCAACTTCTCACTGATGCTGTTCTTCTACCTGGGCTTTGTCGGTGGTTGCTCGGGTTCGACCGCTGGCGGGATCAAGATCTTCCGCTTCCAGGTGGCCTTTATCCTGCTCAAGGCCAACCTTAACCAACTGATCCACCCGCGTGCGGTGATCAAGCAGAAGTACAACGGTCATCGTCTCGACGAAGAAATTGTTCGCTCGATCCTGACGTTTTCGTTCTTCTTTGCGATCACCATCTGCGCCATCGCCCTGGCGCTATCGCTGCTGGGCGTGGACTGGATGACCGCCCTGACCGGTGCCGCCAGTACGGTTTCCGGAGTGGGTCCGGGGCTGGGTGAAACCATCGGCCCGTCCGGTAACTTTGCCAGCCTGCCCGACGCCGCCAAGTGGATTCTGTCCCTCGGCATGCTGCTCGGCCGACTGGAGATCATTACCGTGTTTGTGCTGTGTATCCCGGCATTTTGGCGTCACTGAGTTCTTTGGGCGCATCCATCAACCGCATCCGGTATTCGCCGGGTGTGGTCTCGAACCAGCGCCGAAACGCCCGGAAGAAATTGCTCGGATCGGCGAACCCCAACAGGTAGGCGATTTCCAGCAGGGTCATGTTCGGTTGCGCCAGGTACTGCTCGGCCAACTCACGTCGCGTGTCGTCGAGCAGCGTCTGAAAACTCGTGCCCTCTTCCTGCAGGCGTCGCTGCAAGGTGCGCTGGGACAAGTGCAGGGTTTGCGCCACCGTATCGCGCTTGGGCTCGCCTTGCGGCAGCAGGCGACAGAGCACTTGCCGTGCCTTGTGGGTCACCCGGCTTTCAGAAAACCGCGCCAGGTATTCGCCGGCAAACCGGTCATGCAACAACGCCATGGCCTCGTTGGCAGTCGGCAACGGGGCTTCCATGTCCGCCTGTTCGAAAATCAGCGCGTCATAGGGCGCGTTGAATTCCAGCGGCGCATGAAAGGCTAATTGGTAGGGTGCGAGGTCTTTGGGTTGATCGCCCTGCATCAATACTTTGCGTGGCTGCAGAGTGCGCCCGGTCAGCCAGCCGCACAGGCCCAGCGCGCAAGCGAGTGACGCTTCGGCACTTTGTCGTGTGGGTGGCAGATGGTCGCCATGCACCGTCAGAATCAATGCATAACCTTCGGGTAACAGGCGAAAACTCAGGTCGGCGCTTTCGGCGATGATCCGCTGATAACGCACCAGGCGCTGAAAGCCTTCCGCCAGGGTCTGGCTCGACATCAACGCATAACCGACCACATGAAACGATGCCGGGCGGACCAACTTGCCCATGTTCAGGCCGATCGCCGGGTTGCCGGACAGCTCTACCGCGCGCTGCCAGAGCCGCGTCATCGAATCTTGCGGAAAGCGCGCATCCGGATCATCCAGCGCCGCGTAGTCGAGCCCCAACTGTTTGAACAAGACCCGGCAATCCAGGCCGTCCATCTCCAGTGCTTTGACAATCCCCATCGCCCAGCTTGCAGAAGTCGTTCGTTCGCTCATGGCGTTTTCTTACTTGATGAGCCGCGTGTCACGGCCAATTTCAGAAGGATACTAAAGTGGCGCCCAAGGTCACTGGCTGTTGCCACTGATGACTCTAGACTTAAATAAGCTGCCCGCAGAACATCCGCTCGGCAACACAATAACCACAGAGAATGCAGTCGTGGAAAACATCAAACGTTTCAGCAGCTTCGCCGAGTTTTACCCGTATTACCTCAGCGAACACAGCAACAGTGCCTGCCGACGCCTGCACTTTGTCGGCACCAGCCTGGTGATTTTCATCCTCGCCTTCGCTATCGGCAAAGGTACCTGGATGTTGTTGCTGGCCCTGCCTCTGGCCGGCTACAGCTTCGCCTGGGTCGGCCACTTCTTCTTCGAAAGGAATCGCCCGGCGACATTCCAGCATCCGCTTTACAGCCTGCTCGGCGACTTCGTGATGTACCGCGACATGATCCTCGGCAAAGTGCCTTTCTAGGCTCGCCGGGCCATCAAGCCGTCCCACATGGCCAGTGCAGCATTGGATCCAAGACCTACACTGCACGACGCCCCTTCGAAAACAATAAGAGGATAGCCGATGAATGCGCACGCCCGCTTCACCCACATGAAGGATGGTACGCAGGAAGACTGGGCGATCATCGCCGCAGACTTCAGTACCTACGCCAAGCAATTACCGACACGGATTGTGGCGCACCTGAAACTGCTGGAGGGTGATTTTGGCGGTTTCCCGGTCGATCGGCTGACCCACTCACTGCAAACCGCCACCCGCGCCTGGCGCGATGGCCGGGATGAGGAATACGTGGTGTGTGCGCTGCTCCACGACATTGGCGATACCCTTGGTTCCTACAACCACCCGGACATTGCGGCGGCGATCCTCAAGCCATTCGTCAGCGCTGAAAACCTGTGGATGGTGGAAAAGCACGGGATTTTCCAGGGCTATTACTTCTTCCATCACCTGGGCATGGACCGGCATCTGCGCGAGCAATTTCGCGAACACCCGCAGTACCGGCAAACCATCGAGTTCTGCGCCACGTATGACGCGGCAGCCTTTGATCCGGACTACGAGACCCTGCCGCTGAGTTACTTCGAACCGATGATGGAACGCCTGTTTGCCCGACCGAAAAATTCGATCTACACGGCGGCGATGGAAGAATACGCACCGGTCTGAAAATCCGCGGACCGCTATGCGGTCCATCGCGGGCAAGCCCGCTCCCACACTGGATCGTAGGTGGCCACAGATTTGTGGCCTTGCACCCATCACATGTGGGAGCGAGCTTGCTCGCGATGGGGCCGGATCAGGCAGCAAAAATCTCGCGGCTTACACCGGCTCTGCGACCTTCACCAATTCCGCTTTCAATTGTGCCTCTCGCGCCTGCGCATCCGCCAACCGATACAACTCGATCGAGCCGTCCCAATGCTCGATCAAAGCCGTGCATGACTCCACCCAATCCCCGCAATTGAGGTAGTCCACCTCGCCGACCTTGCGGATCTCCGCATGGTGGATGTGCCCGCAAACCACCCCGTGCAGCTCGCGTTTGACGCACTCGTGGGCGATCGCCTCTTCGAAATCGCTGATGAAGCTGACGGCGGTTTTGACTTTGTGCTTGAGGTACGCCGACAACGACCAGTAACCGTAGCCGTACCGTGCGCGCCAGTGATTGAGCCAGCGGTTGAGGGTCAGGGTGAACTCGTAGGCCGAGTCGCCGAGAAACGCCAGCCAGCGGTGATAACGCGTGATCACATCGAACTGATCGCCATGAATCACCAACAGGTGCCGGCCATCCGCAGTGACGTGAACCGCCTCGTCCACCAATTGGATGTTGCCCAGGATCAGCTTCGAATAGCGCCGCAGAAACTCATCGTGGTTGCCGGTGACGTAAATAACCTCGGTGCCGCGCTTGCTCATGGTCAGCAAACGGCGAATGACGTTGGTGTGAGCCTGTGGCCAGTACATGCCGCTGCGCAGCTTCCAGCCATCGATGATGTCGCCGACCAGATAGATCTTGTCAGCCTGATAGCCCTTGAGAAACTGCGACAAATGCTCGGCCTGACAATCCCGGGTGCCGAGGTGCACATCGGAGATCCATAAGGTGCGCACGCGTTGTTTACGGCTGGGTTTGGCAAGTTCGGCGCTGGTCATGGGCAACCTCTGCGGGATTTTCCGCAAGCTTGCACCGCAGCGATTAATAGCCCATGACACAAATACGGCAGTCTGATGACAACCCGAACCCAGGCGCGGCCGGTGTAGACTGCGAGTCTGCCCAGGAGACTGCGATGAGACCGATCCTCACGCTACGCCAATACACTCACGACCTGATCGTCCACAGCCACGACCACGCGCAACTGGTGTTCGGCCTGTCGGGCGCGCTCGACTTCGAGGTCGGCGGTCATGGCAGCCAGGTGGTACAGCAAAGTTTTGTGGTCGTACCGGCAGGCGCTCATCACGCCTGCGGTAGCCCGAATGGCAGCCGCTGCCTGGTGCTCGATGTGCCGAGCGATCAATGGGTTTCGCAATCATTGGGCGAGCATGCCGATGCCAGTCGGCGCTTGCTCGACAACCCCGGACGCTTGCCGCTGGACGCCGGACAAAGCCAACTGGTGAGCTGGCTGGCGAGCAGCCCGGTCACTGACCCGCTGATCGCCCAGCAAGGCGCCGTGTTGTTGCTTGCCAGCCTCAACAACGCCGCGCCGAGCAGCATCGCCGGGCGCCGCTTGCCTTACGCCGCGCTCAATGCGCACATCGACCAGTACGCCGCCTATCCACTGCAAGTTGCCGATCTGGCGCGCATCGCCGGGCTGTCCAGCGCGCGTCTGCACGCACGCTTTGTCGCTGAATGCGGGCAGACACCGATGGATTACATCCGCAGTCGCCGCCTGCACATCGCGGTGAAGTTGCTGCGTGAATCCGCGCTGCCCATCGGCGAAGTGGCCTGCCGTGTCGGTTATGGCTCCCAGAGTGCCTTCGCCGCGGCGGTGATGCGCGAGTTCGGTGCTTCCCCGGGTGCGCTGCGTCGTACAGCGAGCAAGCGCTAGGCTGACGATAAAAAACGCGAGTTTGACGACAGACAGATCAGGCCGTCACGCGGTTCAATGTCGTCATTGCCTCTATGGATAAAGGATTAAAATGACTCCGCGTACCGCCCTTGGCGCCCTGCATATTGGCGCATTGATGTTTGGCCTGACGGGTGTGTTCGGCAAACTCGCCGCGGCCTCCCCTGCCATCATTGTCTTTGGCCGTGCGGCATTCGCGGTGATCGCTCTGGCATTCTTTGCCCGTTTCGCCAGCAACACTGGTTGGCAGAAACTCGAAGCCGTGGACTGGCGTCGCCTGCTGCTCAGCGGTCTGTTGCTGGCCGGGCATTGGGTGAGCTTTTTCATTGCGGTGAAAGTCGCCGGCGTGGCGATTGCGACCCTGGGCTTCGCCAGTTTCCCGGCGTTCACGGTGATCCTCGAAGGCCTGATCTTCCGCGAGCGAATTCGCACCAATGAAATTCTCCTGGTGGTGCTGGTGAGCGTCGGACTGGTGCTGGTGACCCCGGATTTCGACCTCGCCAGTGAAGCCACCAGCGGTCTGCTCTGGGCGGTGGGCTCGGGCCTGCTGTTCGCCTTGCTGTCCCTGACCAATCGTGCCAGCTCCGGGCGTATACCCGCCGTGCAGGCGGCGCTGTGTCAGAACGTAGTGGTCGCACTCTGTCTGCTGCCGGTGGCGGCACCGGGCTTGAGTGAGGTGCGCGCCATCGACTGGCTATGGATCGGTCTGCTCGGGGTGTTCTGTACCGGCGTCGCCCACAGCCTGTTCGTGGCCAGCCTGGCGGTGATCAAGGCTCGCACCGCCGCGGTGGTATTTGCCCTGGAGCCGGTTTACGGCATCACCGTAGCGTGGCTATTGTTCGGTGAAAACCCGACGCTGCGGATGCTGATCGGTGGCGCGCTGATCATCATCGCGATTGTGGTATCCAGCAGCCTGTCCGGCAGCTCCAGCAAGAAAAACGTGGCGGCCGAAGCCGCTTCTCACTGAGTTCTGTCGTTATGGCCCAGATCGCGATCAGGGTCGATCTGGTCGCGAACGCGCTGTTTGAGCACCTTGGCTTCCGGGAAGCCGCCATCGGCCTTGCGCTCCCAGATCTGTACCCCGTCGCAGGTAATGAAAAACACCCCGCCGGTTCCCGGCACCAGTGAAACTTTTCCCAGGTCGTCAGCGAAGGTGCTGAGCAGCTCCTGGGCCAGCCAGGCGGCGCGCAACAGCCACTGGCATTGCGTGCAGTAAGTGATGACGACTTCCGGTTTGTGTGTGGTCATGGCGCGCTGGACTCCTGAGCTCGATGGCGCCGCTATAATAGCCGCCTTTGCCGCTCGCCCGAGATTCCCGATGCGCCGTCTGCTGTCCTGCCTGTTGCTGTGTGTGCTCCCATTGTTCGCGTACGCCGCTGAAACACCCCGACCGAAAGTCGGATTGGTGCTGTCAGGGGGCGCGGCGCGTGGGCTGGCGCATATTGGTGTGCTCAAGGCGCTGGAAGAGCAAGGCATCAAGATTGATGCGATTGCCGGCACCAGCATGGGCGCAGTCATTGGCGGGTTGTACGCCTCGGGCTACAAGATCGACGAACTGGAAAAACTCGCGTTGGGCATCGACTGGCAACAGGCCCTGTCCGATGCACCGCAACGTGCTGATGTGCCGTTTCGACGCAAACAGGACGACCGCGACTTCCTGGTGAAGCAGAAACTGAGCTTTCGCGACGACGGTAGCCTCGGCCTGCCGCTGGGAGTCATTCAGGGGCAGAACCTGGCGTTGTTGCTCGAAAGCCTGCTCGCTCACGCCAGTGACACCCGGGATTTCGACAAACTGCCGATCCCTTTCCGCGCCGTCGCAACCGACATTGCCAGTGGCGAAAAAGTAGTCTTCAGCAAAGGCCACCTGCCCCAGGTGATCCGCGCCAGCATGTCGATCCCCGCGGTGTTCGCCCCAGTCGAACTCAACGGCCGGCTGCTGGTGGACGGCGGCATGACCGACAACATTCCGTTGGACGTGGCACGCGAGATGGGCGTCGACGTCGCCATCGTGGTTGATATCGGCACCCCGTTACGCAGCCGTAAACAGCTGACGACCGTGGTCGACGTGTTGAACCAGTCGATCACCCTCATGACTCGCCGCAATTCCGAAGAGCAGCTCGCGGAGCTGCACAAGAACGATGTGCTGATCCAGCCGCCACTGGCCAGTTTCGGTGCCACCGATTTCGGCAAGGCCCAGGAAATGATCGATGCCGGTTATCGCGCCACCCGTATCCTTGATGCCCGACTGGCACGCCTGCGCCCCGTCGAGCCGGCGGACGGTGAACTGACCGCCGCCCGTGCTCCCGGTCAGCGCACACCGATCATCACGGCGATCAAGGTCGAAAATGACTCGAAGATCGGCGACGACGTGATCCGCTACTACATTCGCCAGATCATCGGCGAACCGCTGGACCTGGAGCGTTTGCAGACCGACATGGGCACCCTGTATGGCCTGGATTACTTCGAACAGGTGCAGTATCGCGTGGTCCACAAAGGCCAGAACCACACGCTGGTGATCAGTGCTCGTGGCAAACGCAGCGGTACTGACTACCTGCGCCTGGGGTTGAACCTGTCTGACGATATGCGTGGTGACAGCGCCTTCAATATCGGCGCCAGCTACCGAATGAACGGCATCAACCGCCTCGGTGCGGAATGGCTGACGCGGGCCCAGATTGGTGATCGGCAGGAACTCTACACCGAGTTCTACCAGCCGCTGGACGTCGGCTCTCGCTACTTCGTCGCCCCCTATGCGGCGTTCGAATCGCGGAACGTCGATGCCATACTGGACAATGACCCGGTGGCCGAATATCGCCTTGAACGTTATGGCTTCGGCCTGAACGTCGGGCGGCAAATCGGCAATAGCGGCGAAATCCGTTTCGGTGTAGGTGAGGCGTGGGGCAAGGCAAACGTGCGGATTGGTGACCAAAGCCTGCCCAGCGAAAGCTTCAGCGAAGGGTTCTACCAGCTCAAGTATTCGTTCGACTCGCTGGATAATGTGTACTTCCCTCATACGGGCGAAGACATTGGCCTGGCGTTCCGCGAATTCGAACCGACGCTGGGTTCAGACAAACGCTACCGTCAATGGGAGTTCAAACTGGACAAGGCACTGAGCAGCGGCCCGGACACCTTCATCCTTGGCGGTCGCTACGGGCGCACCCTGGACCAGACCGACGTGGTGACATCGAGCTTCGTGCTCGGAGGGGCGCGCCAACTGTCGGGCTTCCGGCAGGACTCGATTTCCGGCCAGAACATCAGCCTGGCCCGTGCCGTGTATTACCGCCGCCTGACGCCTCGGAGCTATTTGCCGCTGGACTTCCCGCTGTACATCGGAGCGTCGCTGGAACGTGGCCGAGCCTGGAACAACGATAACGAATTCGACAGCGGCTACATCAACGCTGCCAGTGTGTTCCTCGGCTTCGACACGCCTTTGGGGCCGCTGAACTTCAGCTATGGCTTCAACGACGACGATCAGAGAGCGATTTACCTGAACCTTGGGCAGACGTTCTGATCGCAGGTATTGCGAAAATTGATGGCTGCGCAAGACCTGTAGGAGCCCAGTTTGCTGGCGATAGCGATCTCATGGACGCCATCGCTGGCAAGCCAGGCTCCCACAGGAGCCTAGCGAATACTGGCCAACAGGCTGCGGGCGGTTTGCTTCAAGGATTCGTCACTGTCCTTGAGTAGCTCATTCAAAAGCCGAATAGCGCTGTCCAGATCACCGTCGTCGATGCAGTTCTGCGCCTCTTCCAGTTTGCCGGGGTGGATGTCTTCGTGCTCAGGCGCTGCGAGCCCGCCCGACAACGGCTCAAGTTCCAGGGGCGGCGATGCATCGGCGAAATCGTCGAGAAAGCCATCGTCCAGCGGTTCCAACTGATCCACGGGTTTAGCCATTGCCGCTGTCGTGTCGGACGGGCTGATCAGATCCCAGCTCGAATCCATCGACAAGTCATCCAGATTCAACTGGAACTCATCCCGTACCGAGGCAGCAGGTTCAACCGTCGTTTTAGTCGTCGCTTCAGTCGTCGACTCAAGAGTCGCCAACGATTGTGCACTGGCCAGTTTTGGCGAACGTGCGCGAATCTGCTCCAATACCTCGGTGCTGTAACCCGCTTCAAGCAAGCTGTTTTCGTGGTCCGAATAAGCTGCGCTGTCGCCCTGCAGCCCCAGTACCTCCAACAACTTCAGGTTCAAATCGCTGCGCTGCGGCTCTTTAAGCAACGCTTCGCGCAATAGACTGACCGCCTCAGTGAAACGGTCATAGGTCAGGTAGATAGCGACGCCCTCGAGCACTTCTGCCCCATGAACGGTTTCGCGGTTCACCGGGGGGGCCAGCGTCGTAGAAGGCTCAATCGATGGTTTCTGCGCAGCATCGGGCGCCCCCCGACCGACCATCGGCTCATGTCGCGACGCAGACTCTGACGCAAGCTGTACCCGCCGCTGACGGAGCGCAAACAGGCCCAGCAGCAACAGCACGCCAAGCACCGACAGGCCGCCGATCAGCCACAACCCCCATCCACTGCTCGTCTCATCCACGGTGGCTACAGGCACCGGGATTGGCGCGGCAGCAATGGCAGGTGCGGACACGGGCTTTTTGGCTTCGGCCAACTCGGTTTGCAGATCGCTGACTTGCTTGCGCTGGCTGGCAAGCTGCTCATCCTGGGCTTGTAGCCGGGTGTTCAATTGATCGACCGTTTGTTTCAGCTGCTGGTTTTCCAGGATGCTGGCGGCCAGTAACTCGGAAGCGTGGTCGGTAGTTGTGGGCGCCGTGCTTACCGGAGGAGCAGCAGGCGTTTTGATGGATGCGGTGGCAGTGGGTTGCTGGCTGATCGCCGGAACCGGCTCGATGTCACTCGCCGGTACGATCCCCGGTGAGCCCGGTGGATCGATCAGCAATGTGTATTCGCGCAGCAGATGCCCATTGGGCTGGTTCGCCTGCACCAGAAAATTCAGAAACGGTTCATTGACCGGCTTGCTGGACACCACCCGAATCACGCTGCGATCACCACGCAGAACGACGGTAAAACGCAGGTCGTTGAGAAAAAACACTCGCTCGACACCGGCGCGGGCGAACTCGTCCGCCGTCGCCAGGCTGATCGAGAGTTCTCCGTCACTCAGGGCGCCGGGATCGACCAAGGCGATTTCGGCATTCAACGGCTGGTTCAAGGCGGAGTGCAACGTGATGTCGCCAAGCCCCAGCGCGGGTGCCAATGCGGAGTAACACAAGGCACCGGCGACCGACAACAGGCTGACGGAGCGCCGTAACACAGACTGCAAACTCTCGAGCATGAGCATTCCTTAGCTAACCAGAATCAACCTGTGCGCATTCGCACGTCCAGTGTGAACACGTTATTGCCTGGTAGTTCTTATAGTCTGCTCTGCGCCAGTTCTCAAAAGTCTGCGGTGTGCTTATGCCTCAAGATTTTTCCAGATTGGCCAGAATGTGCCCATGAACCCGCATGCACACCCGCATATCTTCCTCGTCGACGCCCTCGAACAGCTCGTGGCGCAACTCGGTGGCAATGGTTTCAATTTGTTCGATCAAGGGACGGGCGGGCGCACACAGCACGATCTTTTTCGCCCGGCGGTCTTCCGCCACCGCCTGACGCTGCACCAGACCTTGGGTTTCCAAGCTATCGAGCAGGCGAGCCAGCGTCGGCCCTTCAACACCGACACTCTGTGCCAACTCACGCTGAGTCGGAGCTTCTTCGAAACGAGCCAGGTGCAACAGCACCAGCCAGCGGGCCTGGGACAGGCCGAGGCCGGCGAGACGGCGATCCAGTTCGGCGCGCCAGCCGCGAGACATCTGCGCCAACTGCATGCCAAAACGGTGTTGATCGGTTAACGGCATAAAAAACTCATGGTTAGACTGAAATAGGCTGAAACTAATTATTAGTCAGCTAAGCATGACCCTCGACTCTAGGCAAGGCTCGGTCTGTACTGAATCGTTACATCTTGATCTTCGACACTTAAATTTCAAACTCCGACTGCAATGCCGCTCTCACACAGTACAAAACGCCTTCGGGAACACGACCGGCAAACAACGCGGAAATCTCCGACACCGGCGGCAACTCGCCCTCGCCGTCCAGGAATGCGTCCTGGACTTCGCCCATCAGGTCTTCCGGAAGGTCCAGTGCCTGCTCCAACGACAGTTGCTGCTTGCCGATGGCCTCGGCGAGCATCGTGTACACGTTCTTTTCCGAGCACTGCAACTGACCGGCAATCTGCATCGGCGTCATGCCGGCGCGCGCCAGTGTGATCAATTCGTGGCGCAGGTCGGCAACCACTTTCGGCGCCTCGGCCTGGCCGCCCAGCACTTCGAGGAAGGCCTCGCCATAGCGCTCCAGCTTGCGCGCACCGACGCCGCTGACCTTGGCCATTTCCGCCAAGGAGCTTGGCTGGCTGCGGAGCATTTCGAGCAAGGTCGAATCCGGGAAGATGACGTACGGCGGCACGCCATGCTCTCCGGCGAGCTTGCGTCGCAGGGCGCGCAAGGCTTCCCACTGCTCGCGTTCTTCGCCGCGCACCAACTGGCTGGCCTGGCTGGTGCTGCTGCTTTTCGCAGTGGTTTGCGGTTTGAGGTCGCGGCGCAGCTCCAGGGTCACTTCACCCTTGAGCAATGGCCGGCAGCTGTCGCTTAAACGCAGGCCGCCGTAGCCTTCCAGATCAATGTCCGCCAGACCGCGCGCCACCAGCTGTCGGAAAAGGGAACGCCATTCACCTTCGGCCCGCGCCTTGCCGACACCGAATACCGACAGATGCTGATGGCCGAAGCTGCGGACTTTTTCGTTGTCCTTGCCCAGCAACACATCCACCAGATGCCCGACGCCATAGCGCTGGCCGGTGCGGTAGATCGCCGACAGTGCCTGACGGGCCGGTTCGGTGGCGTCCCAGGTCTGCACACCGTCGACACAGTTGTCGCAATGCCCACAAGGCTGCGGCATGTCTTCGTCGAAGTAGGCCAGAAGCGTCTGACGGCGGCAGCGGGTTTCTTCACACAGCGAGAGCATGGCGTCGAGCTTGTGCTGCTCCAGGCGCTTATGGCGCTCATCGCCTTCGGAGTTCTGCAGCATCTGCTTGAGCATCACCACGTCTTGCAGGCCGTAAGCCATCCAGGCGTCTGCCGGCAGACCGTCACGGCCACCTCGACCGGTTTCCTGGTAATAGGCCTCAAGGGATTTCGGCAAGTCCAGATGCGCGACAAAGCGCACGTTGGGCTTGTCGATGCCCATGCCGAACGCCACGGTGGCGACCATGATCAGGCCTTCCTCGTTGAGGAAACGCTTCTGGTGGTGGGCCCGCGTATCGTTGGGCAGGCCGGCGTGGTACGGCAGCGCCGGGAAACCTTGCTCGCTGAGGAATACCGCTACTTCGTCGACCTTCTTGCGCGACAGGCAATAAACGATGCCGGCATCGCTGCGCCGCTCCGCCAGGAACGCCAGCAACTGCTTGCGCGGCTGCTCCTTGGGCACGATGCGGTAGAAAATGTTCGGCCGGTCGAAACTCGACAGGAAGCGCTCGGCGTTCTGCAGATGCAGGCGTTCGACGATTTCTTCCCGGGTGCGCTTGTCGGCCGTGGCGGTCAGGGCGATGCGCGGGACGTTGGGGAACAGTTCCGCCAACTGGCCCAGTTGCAGGTATTCCCGGCGGAAATCGTGCCCCCATTGCGACACGCAGTGAGCTTCGTCGATGGCGAACAGGGCAATTTCGAGACTTTGCAGGAACGCCAGCATGCGCGGCTGAACCAGGCGCTCAGGCGCCAGGTAGAGCATTTTCACTTCGCCGCGCTTGATCCGCGCCGCCAGATCGCGCTGTTGCTCGGCACTCAAGGTCGAATTGAGCGCTGCCGCGGCCACACCGAGTTCTTCGAGGGTCGCGACCTGATCGTCCATCAAGGCAATCAGCGGTGAAACCACCACCGCCAGGCCATCGCGCAACAGTGCCGGGACCTGGAAGCACAATGATTTGCCGCCGCCGGTCGGCATCAGCACCAGAGCGTCACCGCCGCTGGCCACGCGCTCAATGATGGCACCCTGACGGCCACGAAAACTGTCGTAGCCGAAGATGTCCTTCAGGACGCGCTGAGCCTGTTCGAGCATGAAAAACTCCAAATGGTGCTGAATATCCCTGTATGCAGGCTGGATCAAAAAACCACGTTGTCACGGACAGATCCGTAAGCGGATTTGTCCAGGACCGTCGCGACACCTGCAGGGCTTTGCAAAACGCGCGAGTATACCCGAGGCATCCCGGGCAATGGGGGTCACTGACGAATAGCCTCCCCACCCAGATCAACAATCCCTTGTAGCAGCTGGCGCAGCCTGCGTTCGGCTGCGAAGCAGTCGTAAACCCTATCGACTCTGTCTACCTGAAATACCGCAATGCCTGATTTTGCGACCGCTTCGCGGCCGAACGCAGCCTCGCGGGCTCGACAGCTGCTACGGATCGGGATTTTACGACCGCTTCGCGGCCGAACGCAGCCTCGCGGGCTCGGCAGCTGCTACGGATCGGGATCAGATCGGCCTGGAATGCTGGCAAATCTGCCGTGCGGCTGGCCTGACCGCTCAAGAACGCCTAGAATTGGGCATCGTATATTCCCAAGGTAGCCCTTCAATGTCCTTCGCTGAGCAACTAACCCGCCTGCAAGCCTTCCTCGACGCCGACGAGCTGCATGACGAGGCGCTGGACTATGTGGCCGCCCACGGCTACCTGACGGCCCTGTCGATCTGTTCCGAGACGGTGCCTGATCGTGAGTGGATCGACGCGCTGTTCGCCGAAGAGCCGCATTATCGCGACGACGCCGAGCGTCAGGAAATCGAATCGACCCTGTTGGCCCTCAAGGCTCACATTGCTCGCCAACTGGCGTCCGATGAAGAGTTCGAGCTGCCATGCGACCTGGACCTGGGCGAAGAGCCGGATGATTCCGACCTGCGCGGCTGGTGCATCGGTTTCATGGAAGGCGTATTCCTGCGTGAAGAAGCCTGGTTCGAGACCGCCGAAGACGAAGTCAGCGAAATGCTGCTGCCGATCATGGTCGGTTCCGGCCTGTTCGACGAACAACCGGAGTTCTCCGACATCGCGGCCGACGCCAACCTGATGGACGACATGATCGTGCAGATCCCGGAAGCCCTGACTGCGCTGTACCTGCTGTGCAACGCGCCAGACGAAAAACCGGCGATCCTCAAGCCTCGTCACCACTAAGTCCTTGCCTGTGGCTGACCCCATAGGCAATCGCCCCCTGATCCTGCGCTACGTGCTGCTGGCCATCGGCTGGCTGAGCGTAGCGTTGGGGGTGATCGGGATCTTCCTGCCTGTACTGCCCACCACCCCTTTCCTGCTGCTGGCAGCCGCCTGTTTCGCCCGCAGTTCGCCGCGTTTTTATCAATGGCTGGTCGAGCATCCACGACTCGGCCCATGGATTCGCGACTATCTGGACGGCAACGGCATTCCGTTCAAGGGCAAGGTCTACGCCATTGGCCTGATGTGGCTGAGCATCGGCCTGTCCTGCATCCTCGTCCCACTGCCCTGGGCACGTGGCTTCATGCTGACCAGCGCAGTGCTGGTGACGGTGTATATCCTGCGGCAGAAAACCCTGATCAAACCCTGAATACGCTTCGCCACCTAAGCTCATCTATCCCCCGCCCCCGACAATCTGCCCAGCCTCCTGCAAAACTGCGCCTAAACTCCAGACATCTGCACGTCTGCGGCCAGACATATCCCGTCGTCCAGGAAGGTCAACGCTCCGGAGCGTCTCATGTCGCTACTCAAACAGTTGTTTTTGGCCATCTGCCTGTTCTTGCTGGTCGCCTTCAGCGGCAGTTTCTTTGTCGGCCTGGAAAGCTCGCGTGCGCAGATACTCAGCCAATTGCGCTCCCACGCCCAGGACACTGCCACCGCACTGGGGCTGTCGTTGACCACACAGATCGACGACCTGGCGATGATTGAATTGATGGTCAGCTCGGTCTTCGACAGTGGCTACTTTTCCAGTATCCGGGTCATCAATATCGAGGACGAGCGCGTCCTGGTCGAGCGCAATGCGGTCGCCACCACCGAACGCGTACCGGGTTGGTTCGTCGATCTGGTGAACCTGCATCCGCAAGGCGGGGATGCGTTGGTGATGCGCGGCTGGGAGCAAGCCGCGCGCGTTGAAGTGGTGAGCAACCCACAGTTCGTCCTGAGCAAACTGTGGGACAGTACCCTCGGCAGTCTGATCTGGTTGCTGCTGTGCGGGTTGCTCAGCGCGATGTTCGGCGGCTGGTTGCTGCGTCGGCAACTGCGACCGCTGGACGCCATGGTCAAACAGGCCGAAGCCATCAACAAACGCGAGTTTCTCAGCCTGCCGAAGGTGCCCAGAACCCCGGAACTCAAACGCGTGGTGCTGGCGATGAACCAAATGGTCGAAAAGCTCAAAGGGCTGTTTGCCGAAGAAGCCGCGCGTAGCGAGCAACTGCGCGCCGAGTCGTTTCAGGACAGTCTCACGGGACTGGCCAACCGCCGTTTGCTCAACGAGCAACTCACCGATCAGTTGCTGGTGACCGAGCAGAGCAGCGCCGGACACCTGCTGATGCTGCGGATCAATGACCTGGCCGGGCTCAACCAGCGACTGGGTGGCCAGCGCACCGACGCGCTGATCAGCGCCGTGGGTCAGTTACTCAAACACCTGATTCAACAGCCGGATCGCCATACCTGGCTGGCTGCACGTAATCGTGGCGGTGAGTTCAGCCTGCTGACCCCAGGCCTGGACCGCAAAGATGCAGCGCGCCTGGCCGCAGAGATCAGCGCCACCCTGGAAAACCTGCGCCTGACCGGCGCCAGCGACTGCATGCCGGTGGCGCATCTGGGAATCGTCGCCTACACACCCGGCGAAGCCTCCACCGACATTCTGCTGCGCCTCGATCAGGCATTGACTCAGGCCCAGCAGCATCCAGAACGGCCGTGGGTGCATCTGCAGCAGTCCGATAACCCACCGAACCATACGCAGCATGACTGGCGCACCTGGATCGATGACGCCCTGACTCACGGCAAAATGCAGCTGTACTTCCAACCCGTGGTGCAATGCGCCGACACCAGCCAGGTGCTGCACCACAAGGTGCTGGCGCGCCTGCTCGATCCGCAGGGCAAAGCCATTTGCGCCGGACACTTTCTACCCTGGATAGAACGGCTGGGCTGGTCGGCGCGATTCGACCTGGCAATGCTCGAACACACCCTCGACTATCTTGCCGAACACCCTTGGCCGCTGGCCCTGAGTTTGTCCGGCAGCACCCTGCGCGATGCCGCGCAACGACGCCTGATCCTCGATATGCTCGACGGCCTGCCCAGCCTCGGCCCCTTGCTGACCCTTGAGCTCGACGAACGCCAACTGCCGCTCCCCGAAGAATTGCGTCAACTGTGCCTGAGCCTGCACGACACCGGCTACGGGATCGGTCTGCAGCACTTCGGTGGCAGCTTCAGCCAGATCGGCAACCTCACCCAACTCGGTTTGGCCTACCTGAAAATCGATGGCAGCTACATTCGCGCCATCGACCAGCAAAGCGACAAACGCCTGTTCATCGAAGCCATTTTCCGCGCGACCAACAGCATCGATTTACCGTTGATTGCCGAGCAGATAGAAACGCAGGGGGAACTGGAGGCAATCAGGTCGCTGGGACTGTTCGGCGTCATGGGCCGGCTGATCGGACCGCCAGCGCCGATGTAGGCGATGCTTTGGCTTTGCCTGGCAGCCCGGGAGGCAAATGTTTGCCCCCCGGGTAGCTCCAGTCTGTCAGGTCTTCAGCGTATGGTCAGCATCCCCGAACCAGGCACGCACAAGATCGGTGCCGGCCGTGCCAGCGTTGGCAAGGACCGCCACATCAGTGAAATGCGCACCATTGGCTGCACCATCGGTATCCACCTTCACGGTGATGTCGCTGCCGGACTTCACCAGTTGGACGAAGTCTGACACCTGGCTGCTGCCGCTAACGAAGTTGGCTTTGAGCAGCGCGGAGAGGTCGAGCGTGTCACCTTCTGCGAAGTTGTAGTCGAGGATGGTGTCGCCGCCGTCGTTCGGGCTGAGGTAGGCGAACACATCGGCTCCCGCGCCACCACTGAGAGTGTCCGCCCCGCCACGCCCCGCGAGGATGTCGTTGCCGTCACCGCCACTGAGTGTGTCCGCAAGCATGCTGCCCACCTGTGTACCGCTGGATACGCCGTGGTAATCGACCAGGGTGCCAGCCGCGCCGCCGTCGGTGACCTGGAAGTCGGCCGCCGAGTAGTGCCCCAGCAGGTTCACCTCGGCCCAATGCACGCCGTCGTCCACCGTCAGCAGGCCGCCGGAGCCAAGGGCATTGGCGCTGTAGCCGAGCTGGGTGTTGGCGCCGAAGGCAATATCGCCGAACATCAGCGAGTCATTGCTTTCGAGTCCGAGAATGCCGACCAGCGAGCTGGCATCCGCGGCGTGCTCCACGATCAGCGTACCCGCACCTTCGCCGTGGAAGGCGACTGACGCGTGGGCGCCGCCGCCGAAGATCAGGCTGGCGTCGCCATCGATTGTGGCACTGCCGTTGCCCGTTACGTCTGCCAGCAGGCGCAGGTCGCCGCCATTGGCCCACAGGTGACCGGAGTTGTCGACTGCGCTGGCCACCGTCATGCCCCCCGTGCCCGTGGATTCCAGCACGCCGCTGTTGACTATGGTGTGGGAGCCGGTGTCGAGCACCAGGCTGTTCAGCCCGTCGGCCTGGATCAGCCCCTCATTGACCAGCACCATTTGCCCTGCGCCGAGTTGGCCGGCACCGGAGATGTGGTTGTCGACGTTGGTCAGCACGGTGTCAGCGCTGCCACCGAAAATCACGTTGTGCGCGCTGTCGGATAGCAGCACATGTCCGCCGCCGGTCAAGGTCGCGCCACGGAAGAGGATTTCCAGGTCGGTTTCGCTGCCGGTGGAGCCGAGCTCTATGGTGCCGCTGTTATGGATGCTGCCACCAAACGGCATGATCGCCCCGTCGGCAATGCTGATGGTGCCGGTATTGGTGGTGAGCGGATCCACATCGAACTGGAAGTTCGCTTCGCTCAAGCCCGCCGCATCGACACCTTTCAGGGTGATCGTCTGGCCGGAGCCCATGCTGATCAGCGCATTGCCGTTTGCGTCGTGAGCGATGCTCAAGTCAGCAAAGCCGGTAACGCCCGTGAAGCCGATCAAGTCGATCTTGTCCGCTGCCGTATCGAAGCTGTGGATGACGTTGTTGCCAATCGGCTGAGCGAACACGAACAGGTCAGCACCGCTGGAGGCAGTGAGGTTGTCGTCCGCTGACAAGGCGAAGATCGGCGAGCCGGGGGCGTAGGCTTCGACGTTGTCGGAGACGATGTGACTGCTTGTACTGCCGTCCGCGTTGGTCCATCCGTAAGTTACTGTGAGTTCCATCGCACCGGCGTAGGTGGATGGCGTCATGACAGTCAGCGCGGAGGGGTCGCTGGTTTGTATCGTCCAACTACCGTCACCGTTTCTGGTTCCGGCACTCAGTACCCAATTTATCGGAACCCCGCTCACCTTGTAGGTAATGACCTCTGAGGTGTCGGGCGTGGGATTGGTCAGTGCCAGGTTGATAGCCTCGCCGGCTACACCAGCCGGAGCTGCCACATGGATTGTGACTGTGTGCAAAAGGCTATTTGCCGCTCCATCGTTGGTCACCACGTTCACGATTCGGTCGGTAACGTTGTGGCTTCCGGTCTTGGTGTCGGTGTACTGAACGCCTTTGAGGATAGTCTGGTAGGTGGCCTGGCTAGCCGAGCCAGTGATCGTCAGTGTATAGATCCCATTGTTTGCGCCACTGGCAACACCGGTCACCGTCAACCCCGTAGCGGCGGTCGATGCAGACGCGTTCAGAGAGAGCATTTCCCTGACGTTCGCATTGTTGCTGTCCATAGCGTTCGTCAAGGTGACAGTCATCGACGACAGGTTCGGCGAGTCGACGTCGGTGACCGTCGCCGACGGCGCAATCAATAACTGCGAGGTGCCTGTTGGATAGTTCGCCGTTGCGTCATTGCCCGCGCTGCCACCATTCAAGTCCACTATCGGCGCGTCATTGGTTGCCGCCACCGTGACAGTCGTCGTTGCGACGTTGCTCGCGTGGTTAGCAGCAGAGCCGTCATCCACTTGGAAGCTAATCGTGCGCGGTGCCGTCGACGGGTTGTCGCTGGTGTCGGAGTAGGTCACCGAACGTAGCGCGGCTTGATAGTTCGCCACCGACGACGTCCCGCTTAGTGTCAGCACGCCGGTGCTTGCGTTGTAGCTGCCGCTGATGCCGCTCTGGTTGGTGAACCCGAGTACGTCCTGACCCGAGGCAAAGTTGCTGGTGATCGATACCGTAGCGCCCGTCAGGTTGCTACTGTCGACATCGGTGACCGTCAGCACCGAGTTGATCGCCGTCGCTGCCTGGTTCTCTGTGTACGACAGAGAACCACCTGCCGTCATTACCGGAGCATCGTTGGTACCGGTGATGGTCACGTCCACCGTGGAGCTCGAGAGCGCGCCGTACTGGTCCTGCATCTGGTAAGTGAGCGTCACGTGCTCGACCACGCCTTGCGCCAGGTGGTCGAAGTCAGTTCCGGGGGTGAACACCAGCTGGTTGCCGACCACGCTGGCCGTGCCTTTGTTGGCCGGCGCGCTGGCCGAGTTCAGTGTGAACAGGTGGCCGTCGTCAGCATCGGTGTCGTTGGCCAGTACGTTGATGCTCAGGGTCTGGTTTTCCGTACCGGCGGCCGTATCGGCCACTGCCACCGGCGCGTCGTTGGTGCCGGTGATCGTCACATCCACCGTGGAGCTCGAGAGCGCGCCGTGTTCATCCTGCATCTGGTAAGTGAGCGTCACATGCTCGACCACGCCTTGCGCCAGGTGGTCGAAGTCAGTTCCGGGGGTGAACAGCAGCTGGTTGCCGACCACGCTGGCCGTGCCTTTGTTGGCCGGCGCGCTGGCCGAGTTCAGCGTGAACAGGTGACCGTCGTCGACGTCGGTGTCGTTGGCCAGCACGTTGATGCTCAGGGTCTGGTTTTCCGTGCCGGCGGCCGTATCGGCCACTGCCACCGGCGCGTCGTTGGTGCCGGTGATGGTCACGTCTACGCTACTGGTCGAGAGCGCCCCGTACTGATCCTGCATCTGGTAACTGAGCGTCACGTGCTCGACCACGCCTTGCGCCAGGTGGTCGAAGTCAGTTCCGGGGGTGAACACCAGCTGGTTGCCGACCACGCTGGCCGTGCCTTTGTTGGCCGGCGCGCTGGCCGAGTTCAGCGTGAACAGGTGGCCGTCATCGACGTCGGTATCGTTGGCCAGCACGTTGATGCTCAGGGTCTGGTTTTCCGTGCCGGCGGCCGTATCGGCCACCGCCACCGGCGCGTCGTTGGTGCCGGTGATGGTCACATCCACCGTAGAGCTCGAGAGTGCCCCGTGTTCGTCCTGCATCTGGTAACTGAGCGTCACGTGTTCGACCACGCCTTGCGCCAGGTGGTCGAAGTCAGTTCCGGGGGTGAAC
>NZ_JBFTMN010000026.1:0-56451 GCF_056397005.1 Pseudomonas sp. 05N431 | reverse complement strand
AGGCGATGCCCCCTGATGGACACCGGAGTGAGGGGACGCCGAGCCTAGGCGAGGTGCCGTACGCTTGGGGCGAAGCCTTTTGCTTACTTTTCGGCGTCTGGAAAAGTGAGTCGCCGTCAGGGCGAAACCCTAAGTGGCCGTTACCGCAGGAATGGATATGTACACCTGCAAGAGATTGGTCGGCTGTCCGGCCGCCATCGCGGGCAAGCCCGACTCCCACAATGGATTGGTGTACATCCGCAAGAGATGGGTCGGCTGTCAGGCCGCCATCGCGGGCAAGCCCGGCTCCCACAATGGGTTGATGTACATCTGCAAGAGATGGGTCGGCTGTCAGGCCGCCAAGGTCAAAAGATCCTGGGCCTACGGCGTCAGAGGCCATTCGGCCAGCGCCCGATAGCGACCTTTGTGCGACTCGAACAGCGCAAAATGCCCCGTACTCAGATGAAAGTCCGGGGGCGTGTCCAACTCCGGGACAGGCTCCCGAAAGTCGCGCATCAAGGTCAAATGAGGACGATATTCACGAGGCGCGTCGGCAAACCCAAACGGCAACATCGCCTGTTGCAAGGCATACACCAACTGACGCAACGGCAACGACGTCTGCGTTGGCGCGAGTAACAAAACACCAGCGCGGCGCCATGCATCCAGACGGTCGAGCGATACATTCAACGGCTCGCCTGGCGTTCGGACGTGCGCGGCAGCCGCGCAAATATCCGGAATTTGCGTCACCGCCACAGCCCCCAGAAACATCAGCGTCAGATGAAAGTTTTCCGCTGGCACCGGGCGTCCGCTATTAAGCCGCAGAGCGCTTCGCCATTGGGCGATCGCTCGACGTTGTGCCGTGGCGCAGGGCAGCGCGAAAAACAACCGCTTGAACGGCTCACCCTGCTCACGCGGTCCAGTGTTCATGCCTTGTACCTCCCGACTGGAGTGCGAGTAATACTCAGGACTTGCCGCCCAGCGCAGCCGACAATGCGGCATCGCGCCCATAAATATCCGGGGCATACAGCAACTGGCCTTGCCTGTCGGCTTGCACGGTCCAGTAACTGAGCAGGATCGGCACCGGCGTTGTGAGCCTGAATTCGTGGGTCAGCCCGGTCGCCAGCAACTCATTGGTCCGCAGACGCTCAGCCGGACTCAACAACAGATCGCGCAACTGCATCGCTTGCTCGACCCGCACACAGCCTGAACTGAACGCCCGCGGCGCCTTTTGGAAAAGCGCCTGGCTGGGGGTGTCGTGCAGGTACACGGCGAACGGATTGGGGAAGCGGATCGCCATTTGCCCCAGCGGATTCTTCGGTCCTGCGTCCTGGCGCAGGAGGATGTTGCCGGGATTATCCCAATCGATCTCGTCCACCGCCAACGGATGGCCGTCACTGTTCAGCACCTGCAGATTCTGTTTACCGAGGAACGCCTGATCCCGGCGAATTTCCGGTAGTTTGTCTTCACGCATGATGGTCGGTGGCACTGTCCAGGTCGGGTTCAGGGTCAGACGCGTGACCGACGATTTCAACAGCGGAGTCTGCCGCTCGGCACGCCCCACCTGAGTGCGCGTCTGCCAGACCGGCATACCGCCCTGATAGACGGTCAACGTTGCCGCGGCCACATTGACCAGCAAACCATTGGGTTCCAGATCCTGCGCCAGCCAGCGAAAGCGTTCGAGGTTGATCCGCAACTGCTCGCGCCGCACCGCCGGGCTGACGTTCAGTTCGGCCAAGGTGCCCTCCCCCAGCACACCATCCGCTTGCAACGAATGGCTCAGCTGGAAGTTTTTCAGCGCGCTCACCAGCTGCTTGTTGTAGACAGTGCCGACACCTGCGGAAACGCTGGCCAGATAACCCTCGCTGAACAGACGCTTCGCCAGTTCAGGTACTCGCGCATCCTGTGCGCCGGGTTGTAACAGGGGCCCACTGGCGAGCGCCTGCCAATGGGGCAACGGCTGCCGACGCTGCCGGGCATAGACACGGCGCAAGCTCTGGTATTGCTCAAGGCTTGGACGGGCCAGTTGAAAAGCCGTCGCCATGTCCTGCAGGCCCGGCCCGGCGATGGCCAGCACCTCGCTGAGTCGGTCGTGCGGTAACGCCTGCGCATGCCACAGCGGTTCGAAACGCGATTGCCGCAAGCGGCCATAACGCAGGTCCTGCAAGGCTTGCAGGTAACGCTGACTGATGCCGATGTCGGCACACACTGCATCCCCTTCGGCAGCACCCTTGGGCAGGCTGTAGCGGTTGGGGTCCAGTCCGTCATCGGCCAACTGCTGCACCTGTGCCTGCAAGGCCGACAAGCGTCCGTTGGTCGTCCAGATCAGGACGTCGTTCTGTTGCTGATAAAAAGCCTGCAACAGCATTTGCGCCGACGCACTCAGGTGCACGGCCAGGCGCGGGCAATCGACCGGCAATTGAGTGAGCGCCAATTTCAATGGGCTGTCGTGATCAGCCAGCTCGTTCTGGGCAGTCGCGACCAATGGCGCAGCGAGCAGGAAAAGGCTCAAGTAACATGCGTACTTTTTGATCAACTGCTTCACTCCACTCCATGGCCGTCAGGTAGACGGTCAACCTCTGCAGCAGGTGCGGCAAGCACCAAGGCCAGCGTATGAACACGTCTGCCGAGGGAACGACAGGAGGTCGGGAGCCAACAATAACAACAGGACTCTCAACGCATGCTGACCTTTGTGCGCCGACTCTGTCTGGCAGCTATGACGCTGGGCGCAATGTGCAGTCCGGCATTCGCCGCCGACACCCACAATCAAACGTTATATAACAGCCTCGCGCACGCCGCTCCGGAACTCAATCCCCAAGCGCTACAAAGTGCCCTGAACGCCATGCAATGCGCTGTCAACAGTGGCGCGAAGCAGGCCGAACGCCTGGCCGTGATCGACTATTCGCAACCGTCCACGGCTCGTCGTCTTTGGATCTTCGATTTGCGCAAAAAGTCCCTGGTGCTGCGCGACCTGGTCGCTCACGGGCAAAAATCCGGGGACAATTTCGCCACGCAGTTCTCCAATCGCGTCGGCAGCTATCAGTCCAGCCTGGGCCTGTTCCGCACCCAGGAAAGCTATCAGGGCAGCCACGGCTACTCGCTGCGCATGGACGGTCTGGAACCGGGTTTCAATGACCGCGCACGTGATCGCGACCTCGTGATTCACGCGGCCGACTACGTGAATCCCTTATGGAGCGAACGCCAGGGCCGCATCGGCCGCAGCCTGGGTTGCCCGGCAGTGCGCCCGCAAGTGGCGCGCCGGGTGATAGATAAACTCAAGGACGGCCAGTTCATGTTTTCCTGGTATCCCGACCAGCACTGGCTGAAAGCCTCGGCCTACCTCAACTGTCGGCCACACCCGGCGGCCAACATACTCACTGCGCACAATGACTGACTCGCGGGCTCAGCCCTTGGCCGCCATCGCGGTGACTTCAACGCGCATACCTTCGACTGCCAGAGCAGCTACGCCAACGGCGGCACGCACTGGCCACGGCTTGACGAAAAAGCGCTGATAGACCTCGTTGAAGGCGGCGCGGTCGGCCATGTCGGTGAGGTAGATGGTCAAGTGCATGACCCGGTCCATGGAACTCCCGGCCCGTTCCAGCGCGACCTTGAGTGCCTGCAACGTGCACTCGCTCTGCTCGGTGATGCCACCCAACTCCAGGCTGCCGTCAGCGCGGGTGGGGATCTGGGTCGAGACCAGCACGCCGCCAAAACCGGCAACGTCGGAGGAGATGGAGTCCGCGTCCGGGTCGGGGATAAAGGTCAGGTCGTGGTTTGCCATGAGAGGATCTCTTGCTTGAAGTGATAAAGAGGTAATCGTGTAAGCCGCGGCCAGTTTACAGCCCCATCGTCCGGGAGCAATCAATGGACGCCCCCTGTCCTCTCGGCGACAGCTTCGACGCCCAGGTGGGCTATCGAGCACTGTTGCCTAAAGCTTGTAGGTCACATACCGGCCGCGCCCGGTTTTTTTGGCTTGATACATGACGCGGTCTGCGGCCAGCAGGAGCATATCCGCAGAACTGTCCCCATTCCCCAGTGCAATACCAATCGAAACACCCACGATGCAGACCGTACCGGAAATAAAAAACGGCGCTCCCAGTGCTTCAATACATTTAGTCGCGACGGTGCTCACGATCTCTTCGGCATCGTCCCCAAGGTCACTCAGCAGAACAACGAACTCATCACCCCCGATGCGCGCCAGGGTATCGGTCTCCCGGACAACCCGGCGAAAACGCCTCGCCACCTGCCGCAACACCTCGTCACCCGCCTCGTGGCCAAGGGTGTCATTGATATGCTTGAAGCCATCGAGGTCCATGAACAACAGGCCCACACCCGCCTCTTTGCGTTGTGCCAGTGCCAATACCTGGCGAAGGCGGCCCGAGAGATGATGCCTATTGGGTAAACCCGTCAACATATCGTGATGAGCAATTTTTTTAAGCTGGGCCTGTTTTTCATCCAGCTTGATCAGCAAACGATTGAAGGCCGAGATCAAATGACCGACTTCATCATTGCGCGTGACTGGCAAGGGGGCCAGTGGCTGTTCATCACGCGTCATGCGGTCAGCCTGTGCGACGGCACGAAACAGATGACGAAAGACAAAGTACAGGGTAATGGACGAGAACACGGCGAAAATCAAAATAGATATAAACGCCCCCCTGATCAAAAAATGCTGTGTTCGGTCGACGGTTGCAAAAGCCTCACTGCTCGGCAAACGGGCAACGACGAACCAACCGGTACTTGGAACCGAGACCATTGCAGAGACCTCCTCAACCCCATTGGCGTTGAGCGCTACCCCCGCCCCGCGAAATCCGGCCATGGCCCGATCATGCAGCGCATTGGCGCCAGGAGGTGGCGTTGGCTTGAGCGTCATATCCTGCGCCGAGGATTCGACAAACAATCGACTTTCCGGGAAAACCAGCTGGAATCCGCCCGTCGTCTCCCCCATGCGGCTCTGGAGCAAGGAATCCAGAAAACCTAGCGCTGCAAATGCCGTGACACCCACGAGAACGGCTTGAACCCTACCGTGCTCATCCCTGATGGGCGCGGACATCGGCAGCAGCGGTTTTTTTGTCGCTTGATCCACCGCAGGACGCCCGACAAATGAACGTCCTGCCCATCCGGCCTGAATGTCATCACGCTCCGCATAACGGGTATTGAGCGGCGGCGTCAGGTCGGGATAGCTCGCCAGCAAATCCCCATTGGTGTTCACGATGAACACATCTGTCGAGAACAACGTCTGGTAGGCGTAATGTTCTTTCAGCCAGGCCCGCAGTCGCTCGGGTTGCTTGAGGAAATCAACAGGAATGGAGGTGGCAAGGAGCTCAAGCAAACGCTGACGCTGAATGATTTTGTCGTCGATATCGTGAGCGACATAAGTCGCCAACGCTAATTGCTGGCCTTCCACGACCGCGCTCAGATCCTCACGCAGAAAGTCGGTTAGCACGTAATAGCGCACGACCGCCCCAAACACGACAATACACAGCGCCAACCCCAACAGCCGAGTGACAACGCTGTTGAAGATCCGGCTGAAATTCAAGGGCATATGAGAGTTATTTGGCATGGCCGGAGTGTAGCCGAGGGCGTAGCGCTTTTGGATGTTTTCCCTTCACTGCGTGACCAACCCATCGGCAGGCATCCGGGCTCGACCACAGGCTACTGCTCGGGAGCGACCACCCGAAACTTGATGTTGATCTCGTTGGAGACAACCCCGTAATCGGCCCATTCGCCCTCCCCGATCTTGAAGTCGCCACGCTTGAGAATGAACTCGCCATCGAATACGCCGATGGCGCTCTCAGGCTTCAAGGTAATTTGTGCGCCGACCTCGCGGGTAATGCCCTTGAGCGTGAGCTTGCCAGTGACCTCGTAGCGATTGTCGCCGAGCGCAGCCACACTGCTCGATACAAACTTCGCTTCCGGATAGGCCGCCGTGTTGAACCAGGCGGGCTTTTTCAACTCGCTGTTGGCATCGCTGTTGCCGGCATCGATGCTGTCGAGCTGGATGGTCAGTGTGGCGTGGGCCGCCGAGGGGTTCGCGGAGTTGAAATCGAGGGTGGCCTCGAATTTGCCGAACGTGCCATACACCCTCGCCCCCATCTGGTTATAGGTGAAGCTGATCCGGCTGGCGCTCGCGTTCACGCGCTTGTATTCGACGGCCTGGGCGCCCGTCGTGGTACCGAATACAAGGGCTGCAGCCAGCAAGATGGAGCGTGGAAATCGATGGGTCATGGGATTATCCGGTCAGTGGCCTGCTTCATGGCTTGAGATGCCGAGGGTCAGGCTGGCGCTTTGGCGGCAGTATGCGCGTCAGCACGTTGTCGTGATCAATGAAGTGGTGCTTGAGCGCCGCGCATGTATGAACGATCACCAGCACCAGCAATGTGTAGTTGAGCACCTTGTGCACATCGATGAGACGATCGCCGAGCACGTCGTCCTTGGGCAGCAGATCCGGCAACGGCAAGACACCAAACCATGACGTCTGGAAGCCTTTTGCCGAGCTCATCAGCCAGCCGCTGAGCGGAATCGCGAGCATCAGTGCGTACATCACCCCATGCGAAATGTGGGACGCGAACCTCATCACGGGCGACACGCTCGTCGGCAAGGGCGGGACAGGATGGCCCAGGCGCCAGCCAAGCCGTAGCAGCACCAGAAAAAACAAGGTCACCCCGGCCCACTTGTGCCATGAGTACAGCTTCAGTTTGGTCGGCGAAAGCACAAGCTCAGGCATGTAGTAGCCGAGCGCGAAGGTGCCGATCAGCCCGAGGGCTATCAGCCAGTGCAGGTAAATCGCCGTACGGGTGTAACGATCGTTCATGAGCACTCCGTGTCGACTGACGACGTGACCGAGTGAAAACCTCGCTGCCTGACTGCCGGTACATTGTTGATCCGGACCTGTACTTGCGCAAATGCTTTGACAGCGGCTCGCCTGCGCAATCGCCTTTTGCCTCGCAGAACCCCTGGCACCACAATTGTGGTTAAAATGCCGCCCCTTCACATTGCCGACCCCGCCCGATGAACCCTGACGCCCTCGCCACCCTCCGCCAGCATTTACTGACGGCTCTGACCGCTGTCCCCGAAGAAACCCGCCGCGTGTTCCATGGCCGGGGCCGATGCTGGCCGGGGTTGGAACAACTGACCGTCGACTGGATGCAGGGTGTGGTGCTGGTCTCGCTGTTCAAGGAGCCTGACCCGACGCAGTTGGAGGCATTGAAGCAGTTGCTGATGGAGATTGCGCACTCGCCTGCGTGGGAAAAATCCGGCGCGCATACGCTGCTGCTGCAACACCGCTACCTGCCGCAAAGCACCACCGAATGGTTGCTGGGGGAAATGCTCGAGGAATGGACGATCACCGAGGGCGGCCTGCGTTATCGCATCGACCTGGGCAAAAAACAGAACAGCGGCCTGTTTCTCGACATGCGCTACGGCCGCAATTGGGTGCGAGCCAATGCCCAGGGCAAACGTGTCTTGAACCTGTTCGCCTACACCTGCGGGTTTTCGGTGGCCGCCATCGAGGGCGGCGCAGAGCATGTGGTCAACCTGGACATGTCCCGCGGTGCCCTGAGCCGCGGACGCGACAATCACCGGCTGAATGGACACGACTTGAGCAAGGTCAGCTTTCTCGGCCATGACCTGTTCAAATCCTGGGGCAAGGTCATCAACAGCGGCCCTTACGACCTGGTGATCATCGACCCACCGTCTTTCCAGAAAGGCAGCTTTCTGCTGACCAAAGACTACCAACGCGTACTACGTCGCCTGCCGGAACTGCTCAGCAGCGAGGGCGTCGTACTGGCCTGCATGAATGACCCGGCCTTCGGCTCGGACTTTCTCATCGACGGCGTCACCCGCGAAGCCCCAAGCCTGCGCTTCGAACAACGCCTGGAAAACCCACCGGAATTTCCCGATGTCGATGCTGAAAGCGGTCTGAAGGCGCTGGTATTCAAGGCAGGCTGATTAGCCGCCTACCCAAGTCGCTCCTGCACAAAAGCCTTCGCTTTGGCCGTCATCTGGTCGAGATGCCGGTCGCGCTGTTTTTCAGCATCGAGCATCGCCCGCTTCCCGTGTCGTTGCAGCAGATACGTATGGATCTGCCGCACTTCTGTCGAGCTGTAGATCGGCGCTGTGTCGAGCACACCCATCAAGCCGCCCGTGCTGTGATCACGCGTATTCATCAGCACCTGCGGACCGCGCGCACCCAGCACCTGAAACCCCATCGATTCGAACCAGGCAACCTTGCCGACCGCACACGTCAGCTCGGCATGCGGGTAGCGATTGACCATTTCCTGGACCATTGCCCGCGCGACGCCCTGGCGTCGATGACTGGCTTGCACCGCCATATAGGCCACGCCGCACGCCTCGGGATCGTCCTTGACCGGCAGATACAGCAAAAAGCCGATGACCTTAGACGGGTCCTCTTCATCCATCGCGACGATCAATTCGACAGCAATCTCTTTCGACCCGTCGAGAGCTTGCAGATAGAGATGAACCTCGTAGCCGATCGCATATTGATACACGTTGAACAGGAGGTTGCTCGGCGCAATCGCCACCGTGCTGATATCGGTCAGATAGTCGACGACCATCTGCAGAATCTGGTCATTGATGGGCTCGGCGCACGGGGTTTCAAAGTGGGTAATCGTGAACATCGAACTCATGCCTCCTTCGCCTTCACCGCCGCCAGCCACTCAGGGTTCAACTGATTCTGCTCAGTGTCGATCCCCAGTGCTTCCATGCTTGCCTTGTGCTGATCGATCTCGCGAGTCATTTGGCTGAGGCTGCTGGTGTTGCCGTCCAGTTGGTGCATTTGTGTGAGCCCCAGGTGATAAAAGCGCAGCAGCTTGATTGCGCTCGGGTTACCGGCCTGCACCGCATCGGTGACCTTATGCATGACGTTGGTGACGCTCATCAGGCTACGCTTGAGTTGCCAGCCGTAAACGGCCGCCGCCATCCACGGCTGCGACCAGCCTTTGGTTTTCATCAGCGCCGCGCTAACGATGACTGCAGCAATGACGCCGCCCAGGTTGAAGCGGAAGTTGTCGCCGCCGGGTTCGCCGAATAGCATGACGGCCAGGCCGGACAGCGTCATCGCCAGCAGGACGAAGGTCACGGCGATGATCACGGTGCTGCGGCGCGTCTGCTGTCGATAGGTTTCGGGGTTCCACGGCTTGATCTCGAACATCACGGCAGGGCTCTTTTGCTAAGTTGAAGACAGGATGCGCGGCATTATCGCCCGTAGAGCCCGCTACAGACACGCTTAATCAACAGGATGCCTCACCATGCGCGCGCTACTGGCGAAATTCGGTCGTTTACTGGATCAGGGTTTCAGCAAGGAAATCTTCGACAATCTCAGAAATCTGTTGATGTGCGCCCTGCTGCTGGCAGCCGGCACCGACGCACTTCACAACGTGTCGCCACTGTTTCTCGGCCTGTTTGGCTACTGGATCGCAGGCTGGGGCCTGATCGGACTGGCGGCGCTGCTGATGCTGCTGAACATGTGCGATGGCCTGCGCAAACTTGCCAAAACCCGCTACCACCTGAGCCTGCAAATAGTGCTTTGCCTGATCTATGTAGTGATGGCGTTCAGGGTTGTCGAGATTGTCTGGAACTTCAGAGCGACCTGAATCAACAGAAACACAACCTAAGCCGTAACACGATCCGTAGCAGCTGGCGCAGCCTGCGTTCGGCTGCGCAGCAGCCGTAAAACCTGCGAATTCGGTCTTCCTGAAACACCGCGCCGTCTGATTCTACGACTGCTGCGCAGCCGAACGCAGGCTGCGCCAGCTGCTACGAAAAGCATGCGTCGCGGCAGAATTCTGTTAACGGGATAAAGGCGACAGATCTATTCAGGAAAGTACATCGGTTCGGAAAACCAACTCTCTATAAAACAATGAGTGAGCCGCAGCGTAGACGGGTTTAAAGGCTCTGCATCAGATATTTGTATTCAATTGCCAGCTTAATAATATTTTACCGATACCGGGGTGATCCCTAGTCTTGAGCCCAAGAAATGGCAGGTCGTAATCGACCCTAATCCAACTTCGAAGGGCATAGAGATGACCATTGAAACAATAAAAACAGACACGCTGATTGTCGGCGCTGGTCAGGCGGGTGTGGCCATGAGTGAACACCTGAGCAAACTCGGTGTGCCTCACATCGTCCTGGAGCGCAATCGTATCGCCGAGCGCTGGCGCACCGGACGCTGGGATTCGTTGGTGGCCAATGGTCCGGCCTGGCACGACCGTTTTCCCGGTCTTGAATTCGACGATCTCAGCCCGGACGGCTTTGCCCCGAAAGAGCGGGTAGCCGACTACTTCGAAGCCTATGCCAAGAAATTCAATGCGCCCATCCGCACCGGTGTGGAGGTGAAGAAGGTTGAACGCAATGTCGGTCGCCCGGGCTTCACCATTGAAACCTCTGAAGGCGTGATCGAGGCCAACCGTGTGGTGGCCGCCACCGGGCCGTTCCAGCGTCCGGTCATCCCGCCGATCGCGCCGAAAGATCAGCCGTTCCTGCAGATCCACTCAGCCGACTACCGCAATCCAGCGCAACTGCCCGAGGGCGCTGTGCTGGTCGTCGGCGCCGGGTCGTCGGGAGTGCAGATCGCCGATGAATTGCAGCGTGCCGGCAAGCAGGTGTACCTCTCGGTCGGCGCACACGATCGCCCTCCTCGCGCCTATCGCAACCGGGATTTCTGCTGGTGGCTGGGCGTGCTCGGCGAATGGGATCAAGCGGCCATGAAGCCCGGCCGCGAACACGTCACCATCGCCGTGAGCGGTGCACACGGCGGCCGCACGGTGGACTTCCGCGGGCTGGCACATCGCGGGATGACGCTCGTCGGTCTGACCCAATCGTTCAACGGCAGCGTGGCGACCTTCCAACCGAATCTTGCCGACAACCTGGCGCGCGGCGACGAGAACTATCTGGCCCTGCTCAATGCCGCTGACGCCTACATCGAGCGCAATGGCCTAGACCTGCCGGAAGAACCTGAAGCGCGCCATACCTTCGCGGATCCGGAGTGCGTGACCCATCCGATTCTTGAGCTCGACCTGGCCAAGGCCGGCGTGACCTCGATCATCTGGGCCACCGGGTTTGCCACCGATTACAGCTGGCTGAAAGTCGACGCCTTCGACGACAACGGCAAACCGCAGCATCAGCGCGGCGTGTCGAGCGAACCGGGTGTGTATTTCCTGGGGCTGCCGTGGCAGTCGAGGCGCGGCTCGTCGTTCATCTGGGGCGTTTGGCACGACGCCAAGTATGTGGCGGATCACATCGCCATTCAGCGTTCGTACCTCGACTACCGCGATGCCGGTCAGCGTCAGGCTGAAACCGCGCCGGCCGTCCATAAAACACCTGTCAGTGCTTGATATCCGCGCCGGCGCTTGCACAGCGCCGGGCCGAATTTTTCTTGAGGAGCTTCCGATGTCCACGCCAACCCATACCCGCATTCGCATGTTCAACACCAAAGAAACCTACCCGAACCAGAGCCTGGACAATGACTTGTGCCAGGCGGTCCGGGCTGGCAACACCGTTTATGTTCGCGGTCAGGTCGGCACCGATTTTGAAGGCAACCTCGTCGGTCTTGGTGATCCGCGCGCGCAAGCCGAGCAAGCCATGCGTAACGTCAAACAATTGCTGGAAGAAGCCGGCAGCGACCTCAGCCACATCGTAAAAACCACCACCTACCTGATCGATCCGCGTTACCGCGAGCCGGTCTATCAGGAAGTCGGCAAGTGGCTTAAAGGGGTGTTTCCGATTTCGACCGGGTTGGTGGTTTCGGCACTGGGGCAGCCGCAGTGGCTGATGGAAATTGATGTGATTGCGGTGATTCCTGAGTAAGCAGGATTACCGGGTTGCGGCTATCGCGAGCAAGCTCGCTCCCACATTTGATCTGCGTCGTACACAAAATTGTGGCCACTAAAGATCCACTGTGGGAGCGAGCTTGCTCGCGATGGCGCCCGCCCAGACAACCATTTACTCAAGGTTAACCAAGGAGCCAAACCATGACCTTTTCCATCGCCGCCCGTTGCCCCGAAACCGGTCAGTTGGGCATTGCGATCAGTTCCTCGAGCATCGCCGTCGGTGCACGCTGCCCCTGGCTGCTTCCGGGCGTTGGCGCCGTCTCAACGCAAAACATCACCTTGCCGTCACTCGGCCCGGAAGTCCTCGCCCTCATGGAGCAAGGCCTTGCGCCCTCTGCTGCATTCGACAAGGTGTTGACCCGCAACGGCTACAGCCAATACCGGCAGATCACCGCGATTGACCACCTCGGCCAAACCGCGCACTTCAGCGGCGCGCAAACCCTGGGCACTCACAACGCCGTGTCGGGCGAGCAATGCGTGGCTGCCGGCAACATGCTGGCGGACCGTGGGGTAATCGAGGCCATGGTCAAGGCGTTCGAGCACGGCGAAGGTCAACTGGCCGACCGCTTGCTGGCAGCACTGAAAGCGGCTGTGGCGGCGGGAGGCGAAGCCGGACCCGTGCATTCGGCGGCGGTCGTCGTGGTCGGCGAACTGACCTGGCCGATTATCAACCTGCGGGTCGATTGGGCTGATCACGATCCGATAGGCGAACTGGAGAAATTGTGGGACGCCTATCGCCCACAGGTTCAGGACTACATCGACCGCGCCTTGGCTCCCGACAAGTCGCCTGGCTACGGCGTGGCGGGAGACGATCGATGAACAACAGTGTCGATTTGCTCAAGCAACTGGTGGCGTTCGACACCACGAGCCGCGAATCAAACCTGCACCTCATCGAGTTTGTCCGGGACTACCTCGAACGCTTCGACGTGCCTTGCGAACGGGTCTACAACGAGCAGCGCAGCAAGGCCAATTTGTTCGCAACCATCGGCCCGGCAGATCAACCGGGCATCGTGCTGTCAGGGCACACCGATGTGGTGCCCGTCGACGGCCAGCCATGGACCGTTGCGCCGTTCCAGCTCACCGAGCGCGACGGCAAGCTGTACGGTCGCGGCACCGCCGACATGAAAGGCTACATCGCCTGTGTTCTCGCCCTGGTCCCGTCTCTGGTGAAAGCCCCACTACGGCGGCCGGTGCATATCGCGCTGTCCTACGATGAAGAAGTCGGCTGCCTTGGGGTCCGCTCGTTGCTCAAAGCCCTCGAACAACGCCCGGTCAAACCGATGCTCTGCATCATTGGCGAGCCAACCGAGCTCAAACCGGTGCTGGGTCACAAAGGCAAACTGGCGATTCGTTGCGATGTTCATGGTGAAGCGTGCCATTCGGCGTACGCCCCGCTCGGGGTCAACGCGATTGAATACGCCGCCGAACTGATCGGTGAACTGGGGCGGATTGGCGAGCGGCTCAAAGCGCCAGAGCATCACGACGCCCGTTTCGATCCGCCGTTCAGCACGGTACAAACCGGCGTCATCTCTGGCGGCAAAGCCTTGAACATCGTTCCGGCAGATTGCCGCTTCGACTTTGAAATCCGCGCCCTACCCTCACAGGACCCAAGCGTGGTGGCGCAGGAACTGCAGACCTACGCCGAACAACAGGTATTACCGCGCATGCGCGCCGTGAGCGATCAGAGCGACATCCGCTTCAGTGAGTTGTCGGCGTATCCCGGCTTGGCCACCGATGCGCACAGCGAAGCGGCTGAATTGATCGCGGCATTTTCCGGCTCTCGGGAGTTCGGGACGGTAGCGTTCGGCACCGAGGGCGGGCTGTTTGACGCGGCGGGGATTCCGACGGTGGTCTGTGGTCCTGGCAGCATGGATCAGGGCCACAAACCGGACGAATTTGTCAGCCTCGATCAATTGAAGGGCTGCGACGCCATGCTGCAACGGATGCTGTCATCGATCTGCTGAGCCGCGAGGATTGGCCGAACAGGCCGTGTGAAAACGTAGCGAGCGAAGGCAAGACAAGGCAAAAACAGGCGAGGAACGGCTGGGGGCGCACCCGACTTTACGGGTTGTAAATGAGCATTCCGAGCCTGTTTTTAACGCAGGATTGACTGCGTAGCGCCGAAGGCGCCCAGCGCGCAGTAGTTTTCACACGGCCTGCGACGCTCAGGTATGCAATCGGGCCAGTTCTTCCTGGCAATAATCCACGAACAGCTGCACCGGTTTGGTCAGTTGCGTGCGACGCAACCACGCCGCCGATAAGCCCGAGCCGGTGACCGTTTCAGCCAGCGGCACACACACGACCTTTTGCCCGTCATAGGTGTAATCCGAAAACGGCTTGGTCACCAGAATCGAAAAGCCGAAACCGCGCCCCACCATCCCGCGCACCATCTCGATCGACGGCGAGCTGAACACAATGTGCGGCCGCAATCCGAGCTCTTCAAAAATGCTACGAAGTAGGTCCGGCTCGGCACCACGTCGAGCAAAATCATCGGCTCCAGCACCAGCTCATGCAGCGAGACTTTCGCCTGTTGCGCAAACCGGTGATCCGCCGGCAGCAAGGCATAGGGCTGCTGCGGCGGCATCAGCGGCACGGTCTCAATCGTGCTGTCCAGATCGTGTTCGAACAGCATCGCCAGATCAATGCTGCCGGCGGTCAGTGCCTGCACCAACTCCTGCTGCTCGCCATCCCGAATACGGATCTCCACACCCGGCCAGCGCTCTTTGAAGCCGGCGATCAAGCGTGGCAGGTACAGCGGCGCCACCGTTTCAAAACAGCCAATATCGATCTGCCCAGCCACCATGTCATTGTCCGCCAGCGCGTTCTGCTCGAACTCGTGAGCGACCCGCAGCAGCTCAACCGCTTTGCGGTAAAAACGCGACCCGCTCGGCGTCAGCGAAACACCCTGCGCGTGATGCCGGATAAACAGCTGAACGCCAAAGCTGTCTTCCAGGTGCTTGATGGCGGTCGACACCGACGGTTGGGCGATATAGAGCTTGCGAGAGGCTTCAGCCACGCTGCCGCAATCGGCGGTGGTGACGAAATACCGAAGCTGTCGCAGGTTGTAAGCGGCCATGCGGACCTCCAGAAAATTGCGAATCGAACCCCAACACCAACGAGTGTTTTTTGGACGCACGATCATCACTGAACATACCGGAGGCGGAAAAACCGCGGGCACTATTTTTTAAGGTTTGAAGCAACAAACTTAATAATTTATCTATCCCGATGCATTGCACATGATCACTCCAACAAGAAAAGCGTCGCTTGCGCGGCGCTCACTGAAGTACGTCCACGTACTCACTTTGCCTTGGAGTCCGTCATGGTCACCGCAACAACACCCTCCGCCCCGCTTATCGAAAAACACACGATTGGATACGTGCCACCCCAAGATCGCCACGGAAAAGTCAGGGACCTGTTCACCCTCTGGTTCGGCGGCAACATCGCACCGTTACCCATCGTCACCGGCGCCCTGGGTGTGCAACTGTTTCATCTGAACCTGGTGTGGGGCATCGTCGCCATTCTGGTCGGGCATCTGGTCGGCGGAGTGCTGATGGCCCTGCATTCGGCGCAAGGCCCGCAAATGGGCATTCCGCAGATGATCCAGAGCCGCGCCCAGTTCGGCTCGCTCGGCGCACTGCTGGTGGTGCTGATCGCCGGCATCATGTACATCGGCTTCTTCGCCTCCAACATCGTCCTCGCCGGCAAGTCCCTGCACGGCGTGGTCGACAGCGTGCCAGTGCCGGTGGGTATCGTCATCGGCGCCCTCGGTTCGGGCATTATCGGCATCATCGGCTACCGCTTCATCCACGTGCTCAACCGCATCGGCACCTGGGTGCTGGGCGCCGGCATCGTGCTGGGCTTCGGCTACATCTTCACCCACGTGCAGACCGCCGACTTCCTCACCCGCGGCAGCTTCAACATCTCCGGTTGGCTGGCCACCGTGTCGCTGGCCGCGCTCTGGCAAATCGCCTTTGCACCCTACGTGTCCGACTACTCGCGTTACCTGCCGGCCGACGTGCCGGTGGCCTCGACCTTCTGGACCACTTACCTCGGCACCGTGCTCGGCTCCAGCCTCTCGTTCATCTTCGGCGCCGTCGCCGTGCTGGCAACGCCCGTGGGCATGGACACCATGGACGCGGTCAAACTCGCCACCGGCTCCATCGGCCCGTTGATGCTGTTGCTGTTTCTGCTCAGCGTGATCAGCCACAACGCCCTCAACCTGTACGGCGCCGTGCTGTCGCTGATCACCCTGGTGCAGACCTTCGCCGCGCGCTGGATTCCGACCGCCAAGAGCCGCGCGGTACTCTCGATCCTCGTCCTGGCCGCCTGCTGCTTCGCCGCCATCGGCGCCTCGGCGGACTTCATCGGCCACTTCGTCGACATGGTGCTGGTGCTGCTCGTAGTGCTGGTGCCGTGGACCGCGATCAACCTGATCGACTTCTACGCCATCCACAAAGGCCAGTACGACATCGACTCGATCTTCCACGTCGATGGCGGGATTTACGGGCGCTACAACCCGCAGGCACTGCTGGCCTATGCGATCGGGATTGCCGTGCAGATTCCGTTCATGAACACACCGCTGTACGTCGGGCCGATCTCGGCGCACATCGATGGGGCTGACTTGTCCTGGTTGGTGGGGCTGCTGATTACGTCGCCGCTGTATTGGTGGTTGGCGAATCGGGACAGCGCCTACAAGCGTCGGTTGTCGAGCGGGAAACTGGCGAGCGCCGTGTAAGGAACAACGAGCACCTTTTCAATCGTAAAAAACCCGCACCGTGTTGCGTAATGCCCGTCAGATCACGATGGGCATCGGTCAGAACGCTTGAGCACCGCACTGAGGACGCGCTGTCCATATAAGCCGACGCCAAGACCCAACACGATGAGAGCGACTGCAACGATTTTGTTGACTGACAGGCTCTCATTGAAAATTGTGACTGAACCGAGCAGTCCGAATACCGGCACCAATAACGACAATGGAGCGACTGTAGACACTGGATATCGTTTCAGAAGTGAATTCCATACCCAGTAGCCGAATAGTGTATTGGGGTAGACCTGGAACAGGATCGACAGGACGGCGCGGTAGTCGAGTTGATTCACCAATGCGCTGTAACCCGTCGAGCCGTTGACAGCGTAATCCAGCGCGAAAAGAGGGATGGGCGAAAACGCGCTGGACCACACCAGGAAAGCGAAGACCTGGGTGGTCTTCGCTTTTTTGTTGATCACATTGGCCGCACTCCAGGCGACCGCTCCCAGCAGCACCAAAAGCAGCCCGGCCGTCGTGACTGTCCCATCAACAATCGAGATGATGCTCAACAAGCCACAGGAGGCGATACCCATACCCGCTAGTTGGTAGCGGGAAATCGCTTCCTTGAATATCCATGAGCCCAGCAGGATGGTGAAAAACGCGCTGAACTGAAGCACCAGCGAAGCGATGCCTGCTGAAAGACCAGACTGGATGCCAAGGTTGACGATGCCCCAAAGCCCGATACCGAAGACCAGGCCGTAACCCATGATGTAGCGCCACTGCACATCAGGTTTCGGAATGAAAAAGATCGCTGGAAGTGCGCAAAGCGTGAAGCGAATGCCAGCAAGAATCAGCGGGTCAACGCTGCTGAGGCCCAGTTTGATAACCGAGAAATTCACGCCCCATATGGCAGTAATCGAAATGGCGAGTAGCAGGTGCCTGGCTTTCATGCTGATCTTCCTTGATGGGTCGTTGAAGAATTAAACGTGAGAATCCACAGCAGCAAGGCAGCAGCGCTGATCAAGGCGCCCAGCAGACTTACTGCCACCCAGCCCCAGAGCGCATAAACCTGGGTCGCGGCTACCGCTCCCAGCGCACTACCGACCGAGTAGAAGCACATGTATGCGCCGACCATGCGACTTTGGGCGTCGGGTCGTGCAGCAAAAATGAGGCTCTGGTTGGTGACGTGTACCGCTTGCACCGCGAAGTCGAGCAGGACTACGCCGCAGACCAGCGCGATCAGGGACGTCTCGGCAAACGTGATGGGTAACCAGGACAGCGTCAGGAGCCCCAGCGAAATGCCGGTCACTCGTTGCCCCAGGCCTTGATCGGCCCAGCGACCGGCTCTACTGGCAGCAAGGGCACCGGCGACGCCGGCCAAGCCAAACAGGCCGATGGCCGTGTGTGAAAGTGACAGCGGCGGAGCGCTCAACGGCAGCACCATGGATGTCCACAGCACGGAAAAAGCGGCAAAGATCAGTAAGGCCAGAAGGCCTCTGGCGCGTAAAGTGCGTTCGGTAATGAACAGTTTGAAGAGTGAACTTATGAGCGTCAGGTAGGAGTCCTGGTGCCGTGGTGGCGCCGTGACAGGAACCACTTTCCACAACACCGCCGCGATGGTCAGCATCAATCCTGAGGACACGAAGTAAACGGCGCGCCAGCCGGCGATGTCCGCTATCAGGCCAGAGGTAAACCGAGCCAGAAGAATGCCCAGGACAATTCCACTGGTTACCGTCCCCACTGCCTGCCCGCGTTGTGATGGCGTTGCCAACACGGCGGCGTATGCCACCAGAACTTGAACAACCACTGCGAGTAAGCCCATCACGATCATCGCGCCCAACAGGGCCAGCCATTGCTGTGCTGCGCCGATCGCCGCGAGTGCAACCGCAGACAGCAGGACCTGAGTCAGAATCAGCCGCTTACGGTTGACCCTATCGCCCAGTGGGACGATGAACAGCAACCCCAACGCGTAACCCACCTGAGTGGCCGTCACCACGACCCCGATCAATCCTGAGGTGACGCCCAGGCTCTCAGCCATTGAGGCGAGCAAAGGTTGGGCGAAGTAAACGTTGGCGACTGCAAGTGCGCAGGTGACGGAAAACAATAAGGTGAGCGACGGCGAAAGCCCTGGGGACCGGTCGGTCCTGCTGCGTTCTCCGGTATCCGAATGCAGTAATCCCGAAGGCTGTCTGGAGAACCGTTTGGTGGCTGAGTCGGCATCTGCTGTCATGTACACCTCCATGGCGTTAAACTGGTTTCAATTCAGAACTAGATTCCATTGTTGCTGTATCAGGTTTTAAATTGCAACCAGATTGCACCAGGCTGTCGGACAGACTTGGCAACTCCACATTCCGCAAGGTCAAAAAAGATGGTCGAAGATGCCTCACCACACAGCAGCGAATGCCCGGTCGCAAGAACACTGGAGGCCATCGGGGATCGTTGGTCGCTCATGATTATCCGCGACGCGTTTGACGACATTCGCCGATTCAGCGAATTTCAAAAGAGCTTGGGCGTGGCCAAGAATATTCTGGCATCGCGACTGAAGACGCTGGTTGAGGTCGGGGTTTTCGACGTTCGACCGGCGTCAGATGGCAGCGCCTACAAGGAGTACGTCCTTACGGAAAAAGGGCGGGAGATCTTCCCAGTTGTGGTCAGCATGAGGCAGTGGGGCGAACGTTTCCTGTTCAAGCCGCAGGAGACGCGTTCTGTACTGATGGACAACGAGTCCGGTGAGCCTCTGATGCCGATTGATGTTCGCTCATCAAGCGGTCAAAAACTTGGACCGTCTGACTGCCACAGAGTGAGACGTGTTGGCGGCGAGTCGTGAATCGACAGCAGACTAGCCTCGCCCCGGAATCTCCTGACTGACTGGCATTACACGGTGTTGTGGGTTTTTTCTGCTCTTTTTTGCTGGGTGTTTAATAGAATGCTCAGATTGAAAACCCAGACACTGTCGCGTACTACAGTGCCACGAGCCCCCCTATGAACACCCATTTTGAGAGAGCAACATGATCGAGGTCACCGAGGTTTCCATTGCCCAACTACGGGCGGCGCTCGAATCGGGCCAGACCACGGCGGTTGAACTGGTGCAGGCCTACCTCGCCCGAATCGATGCCTACGACGGCCCCGACACGCCCACCGCCCTTAACGCTGTGGTGGTGCGCAACCCCGAGGCGCTGAACGAGGCGCAGGCGTCCGATGCCCGCCGCGCCAAAGGCGAGACGCTGGGCCCGCTCGATGGCATTCCCTACACGGCCAAGGACAGTTATCTGGTGAAGGGGCTGACCGCTGCGTCCGGAAGCCCCGCCTTCGCCAACCTGATGGCCTGTCGCGATGCGTTCACCATCGAACGGCTGCGCGCGGCCGGCGCCATCTGCCTGGGCAAGACCAACATGCCGCCCATGGCCAACGGAGGCATGCAGCGCGGGGTCTACGGCCGTGCAGAAAGCCCGTACAACGCTGACTACCTCACCGCCCCTTTCGCCTCCGGCTCATCGAACGGCGCCGGTACTGCCACCGCCGCCAGCTTCGCGGCCTTCGGCCTCGCGGAAGAAACCTGGTCCAGCGGACGCGGCCCTGCCTCCAACAACGGACTGTGCGCCTACACGCCGTCACGCGGGGTGATCTCGGTGCGCGGTAACTGGCCGTTGACGCCGACCATGGACGTTGTGGTGCCGTTCGCCAGAACCATGGCCGACCTGCTCGAAGTGCTCGACGTGGTGGTGGCCGAAGACCCCGACACACGCGGCGACCTGTGGCGGATGCAACCCTGGGTGCCGATCCCGAGCGTCGCCTCGGTGCGTCCCGCCTCCTACGTGGCGCTTGCCGCCAATCCCGATGCACTCGCCGGAAAGCGCTTCGGCATTCCGCGGATGTACATCAACGCCGACCCCGAAGCCGGCACCTCTGAAGCGCCGGGCATCGGTGGCCCGACCGGGCAACGAATCAACACCCGTGCCTCGGTGATCGGGCTCTGGGAACAGGCTCGCCAGGCACTCGAAGCCGCTGGCGCCGAAGTGATCGACGTCGACTTCCCGCTGGTCTCCAATTGCGAAGGCGACCGCCCCGGTGCGCCGACCGTGTTCAATCGCGGCATCGTCTCCAAAGAGTTCCTCCACCATGAACTGTGGGACCTGACCGCGTGGGCGTTCGATGACTTCCTGCAAGCCAACGGCGATCCAAAATTGAATCGCCTGGTCGACGTCAACGGACCGCTGATCTTCCCCCACGACCCCGGCACCCTGCCCAACCGCGAAGGCGACCTCGCCGCCGGCATGGACGAATACGTACGGATGGCCGAGCGCGGCATCACGCCGTGGGACCAGATCGCCACAGTACCCGACGGCCTGCGAGGGCTTGAACAGACCCGTAAAATCGACCTTGAAGACTGGATGGACCGGCTCGGCCTCGATGCCGTGCTGTTCCCAACCGTCGCCGACGTCGGCCCGGCGAATGCAGATGTCGACCCGACGTCTGCCGACATCGCCTGGAGCAACGGCATCTGGGTCGCCAACGGCAACCTCGCCATCCGCCACCTCGGCGTGCCCACGGTCACTGTACCGATGGGTGTGATGCCGGACATCGGCATGCCGGTTGGGCTGACCTTTGCCGGTCGTGCGTATGATGATTCGACGTTGCTGCGGCTGGCTTCGGCGTTCGAGGCGACGGGGACGAAGCGGATGATTCCGCCGAGGACTCCGGTGTTGCGGAAGTAGAACGGATCACTGCGCATAAAAAATCCGATGCCCGTTCAGGCATCGGATTTTGATTGAATTCGATCAGGACGTCGGGTTCGCCCGGCGAGCCATTTGATCAGCGTTTCATGGATTCACACTGGTTGCGCAGGTCATGATTATCGATATTTCCGCAACTGCCATTGCCGCTTTTGGCATTGCAAAGGGCGCGTTGGTCATGGTCGTCAATGTTGCCGCAAGAACCATTGCCGGTTTCCGCGTTGCACGTACTACGCAAATCATGATTGTCGATATTTCCGCAGCTACCGTTGCCCATCTTGGCATTGCAATAGGCGCGCTGGTCATGGTCGTCAATGTTGCCGCAAGAACCATTGCCGGTTTCTGCGTTGCACGCATTACGCAAATCGTGATTGTCGATATTTCCGCAGCTGCCATTGCCGCTTTTGGCATTGCAATAAGCGCGCTGGTCGTGGTCGTCAATGTTGCCGCAACTGGCATAGGCGTAGCCGCTGAGCATCAACAACATCGCAATTATTAGCCTCATTACACTCTTCCATGGTTTGCCAGGAAACAGCCTGGCACTGCTTGATCCCAGATGATTGAGCGTCGCGATACGCTATCAAATTGACATCATTTTATAGAAAAGTTCCGGCCTGGAATACGAAGTCACCGGGACTCGGCCATCCCGATCTCTACTCACCAGAAATACCGCCACAGCCCACGATTTCAAAACCGTTGAAATCGTGGGCTGTCCCCAAATCCACTCTTACAGGGCGGGTATCAAGGTCGGTGAGGTGATCAACTTCTCAATCAGCGAGGCGATATCCTTCGCACCAAAACACCGGAATTTAACGCTGCCAGCGTCGGTATCCAGACGGACGATCTTCGTGATAAACCCACCTTCAATGCTGACCTTTCGGACCAATGCCAGTGGGAGTTCAATATCCAGGGTTCCATCCTGAACGGCGCGGTTCAGAGCATTGGCGCTCAAGCGAACCACATGTTGAGTAACCACAAGCCCCCCGCCAACCCACAGCCCTCCGTATGCTTCCTTGAAGGCCTCCAGCACGTCGGCCAACGCATCCACATCGCCACTCTCGGCCACGGTGTATAAATCGCTAACGGTGCTGTAATCCACCTCGGCATCGGCCACCAGAAAATTGACCAGCTTCCACTTCAAAACCTTTTCAACCATCCTGGCATCTCCATAATTTGAGTAGCAGTCCAAAAACTCATACGCCTGTTTTGCCCGGGGCAGCCGCCGAGCCATGAGACCTGAAGGCCAATAAATTTTAAATACCGGGACAGACCATGATTTCAACAACCGTTGAAATCATGGCCTGCCCCTAGGTCTACCCCAAATCCATTTTACCAAGGGGGATGATTCCAGTGGGCGAAGGTATGAATTGGGTTGGCTCGCTACGAACGCAGTCTGCCAATCGCCCGCCGATATTTTTCAATTCGCTCCAGATCTTCCCAGGACGGCTGTGCGATTCGGGACAGGTCACTGTTCTCTTCAAGGTCAGCCAGCTTGACCACACGGCCTATCGGGTTCTGCGCCGCTCGTTCGACGAACAGCTCGTAGGACTCTCCCGGCAGCTTGGTGACAGACTCAATGGCCGCCAGCACCGGTTCACTGAAGCCTTCTTGACGCAAATCATCGAGGCTGACGCCGCAGTCCTCAACCACGTCATGCAGAACCGCCACGATCCGTTCTTCCAGGGTGCTGACCCTCAGCATCACTTTCAGCGGGTGCAGGATGTACGGCGAACCGCCCTTGTCGACCTGCCCTTCGTGAGCGGCAGCAGCAATGGCGATGGCACGTTCCAGTGTTTGAGTCATCTCGGTTTTCCTTGGCTACAAAGCCGTAGCGGTTGCTCACGTAGATGCCGAGCTTGAGCCAACCCGCGACGGACTTCCACTCCCCACGCTCGGCGCTGCCGAAGGCTCGGGCCGCGTTCGGACGATCTCTTGATTTTCAGCTCCGAAACTCTCGTAGGAATCCACCCACCGTGGCGAGGGAGCTTGCCCCCGTTGGGCTGCGAAGCAGCCCCAAGCCCTACCTCCAAAATTCCTCAGACACTCTGCAACGCCCGATTTTACGACGGCTACGCCGCCGAACGGGGGCAAGCCCCCTCGCCACAATGGCCGCGTAGCGTCCTACACCCCGGTTGCAGCCCCCAAAATCGACACCTAAAGTTGGTCTGTCGCAGACATTCGTTGGCGATAGGGTTTCGCAGCCCTTAAGATTGACACCTTGTTCCGTCAGGCTCGGCCGGTTCCCGGCTGCGTATCGTTTTATGGCGGTTGTGCGTGGGAGACCTTCGGGTCTGCCGGGTCATGGTGTTAATCCTCCGGTCTGCGAACCCGCGTACAGCTGCCACCCAATTTGTTTCGCAGCAGACAAGGTGGCAATTCTTCTTTTGTGAGGATTAACACCATGACAACTCAACACCCGCCCCACCGCTTCACCCCCATGTCCCAATTCGCCACCGACTGCCCAGTCCTGCACATTGACAGCGACGTCCCGCTACGCGAACTCCACAACTGCGTCAGCGAACGCCTCAACGCCGTCCTCAAATACCTGAACCTCATGGCCTGCACCAGCCTGCCCGACTACGCCGAGAACGACATCAACACCGTCACCAATATTGCTCGGATCATGGTCCAGGATGTTGCTGATGTATTTGGGGTGATTGAGCAGCGTGGGTTTGATACGCCCAAAGGGCAGTGAGCAAATTTCAGTCGCAAAAAAACCGCATTGCTGCGGTTTTTGTTACTTGCTTACATTCCGTTTTTATTATGCGAGCAGCGGTTAGTCGATTACGACTGACCACTTCCGGCCAGGAGCGGTCACTTGGCTGGATACTTTCGACCTATTCCGGTCCCTCGTGTCTGCGAGCTAAAGCCATTTCTTAGCGTCCGAGTGAGGGCGGCCCATAGAGCTCAGTTTCCCAGTCTTCAAGAGGCGGCGTTACTTTGAAAGATGGGTCGCAGTATGACCTTAAGTAGTCAGTCGCTCTCCTTTGGGCGCAGGTGAAATTGAGCACGTTGCCTTCACTGTCCATCTCTATTACGTTCGCGAATATCGCGAAGACCATCTCAATTGCACTCGGCTCAGAGCCATAAATGTCGAGGTACTCCACGTTTTCAAGCATGTAGTGGCTTCCACTTGCCATGAAGTACGCAAACGTTCGGAGTGCTCCACTGAAATCATTACTTAGCTTCTTCATGTGCATTTTCTTTTAGTAAATATTCTGGATTTAACTGCTTCATAATCAAGCATCTGCTTTTTGTCGTTTTATTGCGGTCGAGACAGGCCGGAACCGATCCAAGTCGGCCTTTCGCGAGCGCACTTAAACTTCGGCTCTCAGGCGCTTAAGGTAGTCCAACTTTGATTCGAGAAGTATTTTTCGAATTTTCGCTTCAAGATGGCGATATCCGTCCCCCGAAATCATTCCTACACGCTGAAAGTGAAGCGCAATCTCTTTCTCGATATATTCACCAAACGCTTTTTCTGAGTCAGTGATTGTCGCCCATAATTTTTTCACCTCGGCTTCATCAAGGCTCCATTCAACTTCCCACTTTGCTACTAACTCCTGCCACATGTCGCCTATCGTGGAATATAACATCCCAGAGTTTTGCAAGGCTTGAACCGAACTTCCAAATGCTCCGCGCGAAGCGCCAGGGCGAAGTTTTTGCTCGATAATCTCGTACGTTGCTCTTGCGAAGCTCATCGCGCTTTCAAACCAGCGACGCAGTTGGTCTGCACTGACCAAGCGAAAATTCGCTTCGTGAGCGGCGATATGGCGGGCGGCGAATATGTCTTGGATATTACTAATTAGCTGGTTGGCATCGTTGACAACTATCTCGCCATACTCTATTGGGTATTCGTTAGGATCACCCATGATTGCTTCTTCAGGCGGCTCTACGAATTCTCGCACCGCAGATAGGCTTTCTTTAAAGTCTCGGTAGCCAGCATCACCATCAAATAGAGTGTCGAAATGCTTGATTATTTGATCCGCACTACTAATGCTAACATTATGGCTAACCAGATCACCAAAAGTTATTTCCTTGCGACTTAATGCCTTAGTAAGCTCAAAGTCAAATGTTAGGTCCTTAAATTTCTTAGCTCTTTCCAAATAAGGGCTATTTTCTTCATCGATGAGAATTTTCAAACATGCCCTGGAAAAAGCTTCAAGACAGGAAGCGATAGCCACGACATGAAGCGAAATTTGATAAGGTTCAGGAGAATTGAGCGACGAGAAGCCGTTGTGCAACGTGACAAGCTCACTCATACCAGCATATTCCCAGTATTCAGCCCGCGATTTTTTCTCAGCGACAAAATTCAACTGGTTTCTCTTGGACATGGCTCCCTCAAATTCTGTCAGGCTAATTAAAAAGCGGCATCAAGCGGATTCGATAGATTTGATTCGTTTCCTTATCGATACCTGAAGAATGGCGTTGACCACCTGTAGAGTCAAAGTGCTGTTCATTTCTATCACAAACCCCGCTTTTCAAACACTTTCGGCCAAAAGCATCTTAGTCTGACTGCCCGCTTTTGGCCGATTGCTGCCCATGGCGATGGATAGCAAACGACCCAAAGCTGCCTCTCAGAGAGCTAAAACTGAGGTTGTCACTCGTCAAACAGAGTCCAGCCATGGCAAATGCCGTCAAAGTCTTTTGCCGTAAAAAATAATACAAGTTCCTCTGGGTAAAATTTTTTGTACAGCCAGTGTCCAGAAACAGGGCCTCGCGTTATCACGTATTCCAAGCGGTACTTTTGAACAGCTCCAGAACTGAAGGAGGCTGAATTCAACTCAAATTTGTCACCTTGGTTGAGCGCCCATAGCTTTCCAACAAGGCTATCATCAAGTACCACCTCTTCAGCTGTCGCCATCAGATGCCGTGCATGAAGTTTTTTTTGAAGCCTAACGCTTCTGGCCATAGATCAACCTACCTATAAACAGTCCGAGCATCGGCATAATAATACTGGAACACGGAGATGACCGCTTTAGGTCGGAGGCGGCCCTTGATGATAGACAGCAACCGGCCATTAGCAGACGTTCGATCAGGGACTGTTTCACTACCATTGCCCATACTAGCCCCAAGCTATTAATTTGCTATTATGGACCCGCTTCGTCTGCTTGCTGGTCGAGCCGCCACGCGGCGTTGAACCGAGTTTGCCAGACGGCAGCGTTATCTCTTCGGAGGGCGCTGTGCGGGTCGCGACCAAGATAGCCGTTCAGGTATCTGGGTCTCCCGAAGGTAGTGAGTGTTGCCCGACTGCTGCGTCAACAACCGTAACTCTGTCCTTTTATTGGGCGCGCCAGACGGTTGGCAGCTTTGTTTTCAGTGCGGCGCTCGACGTCAAATTGCGTGAGGCGCAGTTGACCGATAGGACGAAAAAGGTACGATTCTTCGCACCCCTTGCGCCCAGGAGGCCTATATGTGTCCATGCAAAAACGTGCCAATGTGGCGCGTGCGGCAGTTAGGCTCTTTGTAGCTGCCCTCTGCTTCGTCTGCTTGCTGGTCGAGCCGCCACGCGGCGTTGAACCGAGTTTGCCAGACGGCAGCGTTATCTCTTCGGAGGGCGCTGTGCGGGTCGCGACCAAGATAGCCGTTCAGGTATCTGGGTCTCCCGAAGGTAGTTATTCCCTGTAGCAGTTGGGTGAGAGAGAACTGGTGATGCCCAACAACACAAGGATCGTCTGAGTGAGCAGACTGTATAAGGACATCTGTAGTCAACGAACCCTTTACGGCGCGTGGAGGAAGGTGCGAAGTAGCGCATTCTTTTCGTCCTCCGACGAAATAAGACGAGACGCTGAAGAGTTCGAGAGTCGACTGCCTGACTCATTGATTGAAATTCAGCGATCTCTATCAAAGCAGACATTCGCGTTTCTCCAACAGACCGGAGTTGCCCAAAAGAAGCCGGGCGGAAAATCTCGTCCTTTGGTGCTTTCCCCTATCCCCAATCGCGTAGTTCAACGTGCCTTGCTCGACGTTCTACAACGCCGTGTGCGGCTTGTTAGAAAAGTGCTCGACACTCCAACGAGCTATGGGGGAATACCTGCGAAACGCGTTGCTATGGCCATCTCTGACGCTAGGGATGCTATGCGTAACGGTGCCCGCTTCCATATTCGTTCGGACATTCCGGCCTTCTTTACCAAGATAAATAAAGACCGTGTCCAAGACTTGTTACGTTCCCACATCAACTGCGATGCAACGCTCAAACTCCTTGACCTAGCGATCACGACCGACCTCGCTAACATCGACGACTTGAGACGGCAGGGGCTCGACGAGATATTTCCGATAGGAATCGAAGGTGTAGCGCAAGGCTCACCTTTATCCCCGTTGTTAGCCAATATCTACCTGGCCGATTTCGACGTAGCCATGAACGCCGATGGCATCACCTGCCTTCGTTACATTGATGACTTCCTGCTTCTTGGAGAAAGTCTTAGCGATGTAGATCGTGCCTTCAACAGGGCTTTAAAGGTGCTAGGCAAAATAGGCTTGAGCGCCTACGACCCACGTGCAGATAAAGTAAAAGCGTCTCGGGGATCCACAGACAAGGGCTTCGACTTCCTAGGCTGCAATGTATCTCCAGGGCTAGTCCAGCCTAGCGAAGCAACTCGTAAGCGCTTCAAAGTGAAGCTGGGGGCCGAATTTAAGACAGCCGCTCATGCCCTTCGATACAACGCAGAGTATAAAGACGGTAACGGTAAGTACTCCTATTCATCAGCCCTCTACCGAATCGACAAAATCATCTTGGGATGGGGAAAGGCGTTTACGTTCTGCAATGGCTCTCAGTCCATGAAAGCCCTAGACGATTTCGTCTCTCAACAGCTCATGTCTCTTGAAGCAACAAAGACAACAGTGCTAGCGAAGGCGGATGGCGAGGCGCGAAGGAGAGTGTTAGGGGTTCGGTTACTGAGCGGCACTCAGGTTACAACTGATTAATAATGTTTTGGGCGCAAAAGCTTGCGCGCCGTCCCGCGTCAATACCCTCACTACCGGCAACTCAAAAAACCATTGAGTAATTGCGCAGGGACACCGGCAGGATTCCTCAAAAGGAGGCATCTCCGTTGGGAGAACCACATCAAACGCTGGGCAATATCGGAGGAAGATTGGGCTGCGTGATGCAGAACCCCGCTTTAGCCAATCGCAACGTCTGCAATTGGCGCCTAGCGATCATAGCCTCACAGAGATAGACCATCGTCCTGAGATGGTGTTGGTCGACGAGAACGTTCCTTGATTATCTCAACGACCTCGCTTACGGGCACATCAGTCCTGATCAACTCATCTGCGATATCAGCATTATCCTCTGTGAGGTTGGGCAGCTTCGTCCTGACCTCCTGCAACTTCCTAATTCTAGGGTCGTACGAAAGCTCGGGATTGGTGAGAGTGGGTACAAGTGCGTCGTCTTGATTGCCATCATCCCCATCAGGTAAATCTGACTTATTTTTATCTGGCATGCAGAGACTCCATTAAGTGATTGAGTAGGCTACATATTTTTTATTCCACATAGCAAGCCTGTGCCTTGCAACGGGGTATTTGGCCTGAGGTTTCCGCCACTCGGCGCACCAGCAGAGCTTGTCCTCCACTGTCCGTTTTGGGTCGTTTTCTGCCTCTCTCGACGAGCAGAAAACGACTGTGGATTCAACCGGTCAGGATGACGACCAGCAATCACAACCAAACAATCTAAGCTCATCCGAACGGGACCTTATCGTGCTTCAGAAGACTCGCCATTTTGGTCTATCGGCTTGCTGCTAAATGGCACATGTCGACTCTGTGCATCACGTTACGCGGTGAACTCTGCCGCCCAAGCGACACACTCATTGGCTCGGGGTCCCTTCCACACGCACATCCGGAGGCACCATCATGATCCGCGTCCTGTTGACCGCTTTTATACTGTTTGCTCTAAGCATCCCGGCACATGCTCAGGTGACGCCATTTCCTGCCTCCTTTCGTATTCAGGACATCCCTGTAGAAGGCGTCACACTGCATGTTCGGGTCGGCGGCAAGGGGCCGGCCGTGGTGCTGTTGCATGGCTTTGGCGATACCGGCGATATGTGGGCGCCACTGGCTGCCGATTTGGCCCGGGATCACACGGTCGTGGTGCCGGACCTTCGCGGCATGGGCTTGTCGTCGATCCCGGACAGCGGCTACGACAAGAAGACCCAGGCGGGCGACATCCGTGCAGTGTTGGCCGCGCTGGGTATCGAACACTCGGTGGTCATCGGCCACGACATCGGCACCATGGTCGCGTACGCCTACGCCGCGCGTTATCCGCAGCGTACCGATCGTCTGGTGGTGATGGATGCGCCCGTGCCGGGCATTCCGCCCTGGAACGAGATTGTCCGCTCACCGATGCTTTGGCACTTCGACTTTGGCGGGCCGGATGCTGAACGTCTGGTGGCCGGTCGTGAGCGCATCTACCTGGACCGGTTCTGGAACGAGTTCGCGGGCAATCCCACCAAGGTGGATGAAGCAACCCGTCAGCATTACGCCAAGCTCTATGCCCGCCCCGGCGCCATGCACGCAGCCTTCGCCCAGTTCCGCAGCATTCGTCAGGATGAGGTGGACAACAAAGCCTCGATGGCGACGCGACTGACCATGCCGGTGCTGGCCATTGGTGGTGAAAAGTCTTTTGGAAGTAATGAAGCGATCGTGATGCGCAACGCGGCGGACAAGGTCACGGAAGTGGTGGTGCCGGGGGCAGGACATTGGCTGATGGAAGAGGCGCCGACACAGACTACTCGGGCGGTTCGGGACTTTATTGCCCAGTGATGGGTTGAGGTCTCGGAGGGGATTATTGGAGGGCACTGCACTCAGGGCCTGCCCCGCGTTCATTTAAGGGGCTAGACGATAGCTGTAAATAAATCCTCCTCTTTTTCCATTTGCAGTGATCGAGCAGCGTGGGTTTGATACGCCCAAGGAGTAGCGACCCGCATTTAGTCGCAAAAAAACCGCATTGCTGCGGTTTTTTGTTGCCTGCTTACATTCTGTTTTTATCCTGCGGGAAGCGGTTAGTCGATTACGACTGACCGCTTCCAAAAGCGGAATCCAGGTCGCGAAACTTTCTACTCGCTGTGGGTTGCACACACAGGATGCTGGGGCGTGTCACTCTGAGCCCAGGTTGACGATGGCGATCACCTTCCAGGTCTTCTCGCCCTCGTGCAGTATCGGCTCGTCGGGGAACCGGTAGTTGCTCATGACCTGCAACACCGCTTGGTCGATGGCGCTATCGCCCGAACTTTCCAGCGGCGATATCAGGGGTATAACGGAACCAGGGGCGTATTCCAACTGGAGCTTTACCGGCTTGATAGCCGGGGCTGGCTTGAACTCCTTCGACAATTTTATTTGCGCATCCGTTATCTTTCTACTGAGCCTGTCCCTTACGCTACTGAGCCAGATTTCGTTGTAGCGCTTTTCCTGTTCGGCATTCAGAGCCAAGCCTTTGGCGCGCAGCCGTTGAACGCCCTTCCAGGCGTCATCCCCGATGTACTTGATAGCGTTGAAGTAAAGCGCCAACGCTCCCTCAAGATCCTGAGGGCCACCTTTGCCGTCCTCCATGAGTCCGGCCAACTGTATCTTACTGCGGGTACTCTCGGATTTGGTGGCGGCACGCTGGTAAAACTGCCTGGCCTTCACGTAGTTAGGCGGCCCGCCGATGCCTTCTTCCTCCATGCGACCGAGTTGGTAATTGGCCGACACTTCCACGTCGGCCACGGATTGATAGAGGGCCTTGGCCTTCGGTATGTCTTGCGGCACGCCATGGCCATGCTCATACAAATCGCCGAGCATGGTCTTGCAAAGGAGGTCGCCGTTCTCGCTGCGCTTGCGGATGTATTCGACCTGCTCCCAGGTGATGGCATCCTGATCCCGGTAGTACCAGCAGCGGAAGTTGGCGAACCGATCGTCCTGAGTGCCGGAGCCGATGCTTTGGCACCCGGAAAGAATCAAGGCAAATCCAAGTAATGACAATAAGCTGAAACGGTGAAATGAGGCATCCATGCGGGCGTACTTCGTCAACGGAGAATGATGGCACTTTAACATTTGCCGTTAGCTTGTACCGCATGAATGGTTGCTCCTTGGGATAATTAGCCAAGAGACAGCCGATGGGCACATTGTCAAACGCGTCTGCCTCTCAAGCTTTCACACAGCTTGCAAAAATGGGGCGAACGGGGCTAGATCGCCTTTAAACGTCAATTCACCACATGTCTCGTCGCCAGGGTCTATCAATGCTGCTGAGTTTTCATAAGATGCACGCCAATGGTGATGACTTCGTTATCGTGGACTCGCGAAACTCGTCCAATCCAATGACAAGTAACATGGCGCGGCGGATGGGGGATCGGAACCAAGGAGTCGGATTCAATCAACTCGTAGTGGTGCTCGATTGCGATGATGCAGATGCGCGCTTGATGTTTTGGAATGCAGATGGCTCCACGCTGGACGTTTGCGGCAGCGCAACGCGGGGTGTCGCGGATATGCTGATGCGCGAATCAAACATTACTTCGATAGCGCTCCGAACCAACCGTGGTCTCCTGACTTGCGAACGAACCTCAACCGGCGCAATTTCGGTCGACATGGGAGAGCCGCTTTTCGGCTGGTCGGACATTCCTCTGGCTCTGGAAATGGACTCTGATGTTTTGCCACTTGCTGGCAGCCCAACAGCTTGCAGCATGGGAAATCCGCACTGCACCTATTTTGTGGATGATCTAACAACTGTTGATATCGCGACAATTGGACCGACAATTGAAACCAACCCCCTATTTCCCCTCAGGACGAACGTACATTTCGTCCAGATCATTGACCGAAAGCACATTCGATTGCGCATTTGGGAGCGCTGGGGCGGTATTCCGCTTGGTTCAGGTTCCTGCTCTTGTGGCGCCGCTGTTAACGGAATTCGTCGTGGCTTGCTAGACAACTCCGTTGAGGTGGAATGTGATGGCGGGACTGTAACGGTTCACTGGGATGGCGTGGGACCTGTCTTTCTGACAGGACCGGTCGAGACGATTTTTTCGGGAATAATCACGGACAGCCTGTTGCAGGCTTTGTAGTTTCTATATCTGTGACAAACAGAGGAATTAATCATTCACAACCAAAAGTTGGTATTTGTTGCGCAATAAATGGGTGAACTATTAGCCTTGACTTGAGATCGGTTAATGCCCCCTTTTTCAAGGTCATTTACTTATCTGGCGGCAGTGACGCCTAATAGATGGTTCAAGGCCGTTCGCGTCGCTTACTCGGAGCTGCACTCCGCGTGCCCTCCCCTAAACCAAACATTAGGCTTCGTATGCATCCAGTAGCGAAAAAATATTCTGAGTTACACCCAGAGAAACAAAAAAAGGTCCAGATTGATCTTTGCAAAAAGGTTTATAAGCTTTGGCTTAACTACACCAGCAACAACGGAATCACTGAATACCGTGAAACCATTGCAGGAACAGTGCAAAAAATTGACTTTTCTTTACCCTACGACGCGATAGAAGCAGTCATCCATGGTAAAGACGAATTAAATATTAATGAGCGATACTTAGAACCTACTGCAGCCCTACAAGACGAAGATCTAAAATTTAGCGCCGACATGGAAATGGCATATTATTCAATTTACAATCTTTACCAGTACCACATAACAGGGAAGCTAGGTGATAGCTGGACTATAGTTAATCAGGCTCTATCGGCACTCGGAGAGCACGACATGATTAAACATTTAGAAGCTGCAATTAACAATGCAGCCTAACCCTATACAAAGGTGACAGATCTATTTACTCAAATAGATCTGTCACCTTTTTGGTTCCTACCGCACCGAATCGAGCAACGCCGCCCGCGATATCGCCGATGCCGTTGAAGATGCCAAGCGTAAATTCGCCGCGCTGCTGACCAAGGCTGCCTGATTGCGCACATTCCTTGATTGAAAGGAGTGATAGAGGCGATGTAGTGGGTCCGCTCCAACACCGGGGCACCGCGCATAAAAAATCCGATGCCCGTTCAGGCATCGGATCTTTTGATTCTTTGCGGCCAAAGGGCAAGCAATAGGAATTGATTGGCTGGTGTCAGGCCATATATAGGCCCTTTTTTGTCGACTACCCAGTTCGCCTGGCGAATCGTTCAATCAGCGCTTATAGCTTTCACATTGATTACGCAGGTCGGCATTGCCGATACTCCCACAACTACCATTGCCAGTCTTGGCCTCACACAGTTTGCGCTGGTCATCGTCGTCGATGCTGCCACAACTGCCATGACCCGTTTCCGCGTTGCAGATATACCGAAGATCCCTGTCATCAATACTCCCGCAACTACCACCGTTTGTTCTGGCTTCGCACAGTTTGCGCTGGTCATTGTTGTCGATGCTGCCGCAACTGCCGTGGCCGGTTTCCGCTTGGCAGGTATAGCGAAGATCCCTGTCGTTAATACTGCCGCAGCTACCACCGTTTGTTCTGGCCTCGCACAGTATGCGCTGGTCATTGTCCTTGATGCTGGAGCAACCGGCATAGGCATACCCGCTAAACATCAAAAACAACGCAATAATGACTCTCATCACACACTTCCATGATTTGTCAGGAAACAGCCTGACGCTGATTGATCCAAATTTATTGGGCGATGGGCATCAGTCCAGCAACGCGACTTTCTTCAGCAGTTCGTAAAGCCCATCAGGCACCAACGGCGATTCGTCAGTGAAGCTTGCGCAAGAATGCCACTTCGCCGTGAAGGCAGCGCCATCGCTCTCTTGACCGTTCAGGTGCGGCAATTCGTAGACACCTGAATCCACAAACCTCGCATCGTACACCTGCACTATTTCGTGTCCTGGAGTGCCGTTGTACGTGAAGATGCTTTCAAGGGTGCCGAGCAAGTGAACATCTGTGATAGGTAGACCGAGTTCTTCTTGTACTTCTCGCACAATGGCTTGGGAACTTGTTTCGCCGAACTCGATGCCGCCGCCGATCGGGCGGAAGAAGGTCTGCTTTTTGATGGGGTCGTAGGCTTCGTTGACCAGAATCTTTCCATCGTGATGGAAGACGCAGAGTGCGAGGGGGCGGATGCGTTGCGTGGTCATGCAGTAAAGTCCATTTACATTGAAGAATGCCTGTAGCAACTGCCGAAGGCTGCTACAGGTCAGCGTCCATTTTAGAGATCAGAAGTTAGCTGGGGTGTTAGCGCTGATAATCTCTGCCTCATCCGCCCCTATATTCCGAAACCGATGCGGCAGCGTCGTCGGAAAGTAATACCCATCGCCAGCATTCAGCACACTAATCTGCCCATCCACGGTCAGCTCAACTGTGCCACGGGTTACGAGCCCACACTCCTCCCCTTCCGCATGCACGATCGGCTCTTCGCCAGAGCTGGCACCCGGCGCGTATTGCTCGCGCAACAGCCGCATCTGCCTACTCGGCACCGACGCACCGATCAATAAAAGACGCAGGCCATCACGGCCTAGGTCGGGCTGCTCGTTGGCGCGGAAGACGTATTTGTGCTCTTGGGGCGGTTGATCGAAGGTGAAGAAGTCCGCCAAAGACATGGGAATGCTTTCGAGGAGCTTTTTCAGGGAACTGACAGAAGGACTGACTCGATTCTGTTCGATCAGGGAGATGGTGGCATTGGTGACGCCGCTACGCCGGGCCAGCTCGCGCTGGGACAGTTTGTAGCTTTCGCGTACTAGTTTGAGTCGAGAACCCGTATCCATGACAGCCTTATGTGAGAACGACTTAAGGGGTAATGGGGGTGGATGGCGGGCGACTTTTGGCCGCGAAGAACACCGCTTCCCTGTCCCTGAACCGTGAAAGTCGGGTATTAAATCACGTTTGCTGGTGTTGCTCAGCAGGTTCGATAAACGGCTGGATAAAAAGGCTGTTGAGCCTGATGCCACTCAGTTTAGATGCGCAAATTGTGGGAGCGAGCCTGCTCGCGATGGTGGTGTGTCAGGTGGCATCAATGCTGACTGTGCCGGCCTCATCGCGAGCAGGCTCGCTCCCACAGTTTGGTCTCGGTGGTCCACAGGCGTTGTGTCCGCCATCGATCTCCTGTGGGAGCCGAGCTTGCTCGCGATGGCGGTGTGTCAGGCAGCATCAATGTTGATTGTGCCGGCCTCATCGCGAGCAAGCTCGCTCCCACAGTTTGGTCCCGGTGGTCCACAGATTTTGTGTCCGCCATCAATCTCCTGTGGGAGCCGAGCTTGCTCGCGATGGTGGTGTGTCAGGCGGCATCAATGTTGATTGTGCCGGCCTCATCGCGAGCAGGCTCGCTCCCACAGTTTGGTCTCGGTGGTCCACAGGCGTTGTGTCCGCCATCGATCTCCTGTGGGAGCCGAGCTTGCTCGCGATGGCGGTGTGTCAGGCGACATCAATGTTGGCTGTGCTGGCCTCATCGCGAGCAAGCTCGCTCCCACATTTGGTCGGTGGTGTTTGCAGAGGCTGTGTACACCGCCGCGCGCCGCCGCTAGATACCGAAACGGTCACGCAGTGCGTAATACGCGGCGCCCATGGCGGTGAGTGGGGCCTGGAAGGTGCGGCCGCCGAACATTGGCATGTGCGGCAGGGAGGCGAACGCGTCGAAGCGTTCGGCGTCGCCGCGGATCATTTCCGAGATCAGTTTGCCGGCCAGGTGCGAGCAGGTGACGCCGTGGCCGCTGTAGCCCTGCATGTAGTAGGCGTTTTTCTCGATACGGCCGAATTGCGGCATGCGTGACATGGTCAGCAGGAAGTTGCCGGTCCAGCGGTAGTCGATCTTCACGTCCTTCAATTGCGGGAAGGTCTTGAGGATTTTCGGGCGGATCAGTTGCTCGATGTCATCCGGCTCGCGGGCGCCGTAGACCACACCGCCGCCGTACAGCAAGCGGTTGTCGGCGGTTAGGCGGTAGTAGTCGAGCAGGTAGTTGCAGTCTTCGACGCAGTAGTTGTTGCTGATCAGGCTCTTGGCGACTTTGGCCGACAACGGCTCGGTGACCACGATTTGCGAACCGCAGGGCATGCTCTTGCGGGTGACGCGATTGTCGAGGTCCTGAGGCAAGTAGGCGTTACCGGCGATCAGCAGGTATTTGGCCCGCACCACGCCTTTGGCGGTGCGCACGGTGATCGGCTCGCCGTAGGTGATTTCTACCGCCGCCGATTGTTCGTAGATCTTGCCGCCCAGGCCGATGATCGCCGTGGCTTCACCGAGTGCCAGGTTCAGCGGGTGGATGTGGCCGCCCTGCATGTCCAGCAGGCCGCCGACGTAGTTGTCGCAACCGACTTCGCGCTTGATCTCAGCCGCGTCGAGCATTCTCAGGTTTTTGTTGCCGTAGCGCTCCCAGCTGCGCTTCTGCTCGGCCAGGCCTTTGAGCTGCTTCTTGTTCAGCGCCGCGAAAATGCCGCCGGGCTTGTAGTCGCACTTGATGTCGTACTGCTTGATGCGCGAGCGGATGATGTCCGCGCCCTCAAAGATCATGCTGCCCAGTACTTCGGCAGTCTTGTCGCCGTAACGTTCTTCGATGACATCGACGTCGCGGCTATAGGAATTGACCAGTTGACCGCCGTTGCGACCGCTGGCGCCGTAGCCGACTTTGGCGGCTTCGAGCACGGTGACGCTGTAGCCCGCCTCACTGAGGAACAGGGCCGAGGACAAACCGGTGTAGCCCGCGCCGATGACGCAGACATCGCACTCGACCAGTCCGTCGAGCACCGGAAAATCGATGGTCTCGTTGCGGGTCGCGGCGTAGTAGCTGTTTACATGAGTTTGCTTCATAAATTTCTCCGATGGCCGCCGGCACACGCCCGCAGCCGCCGTTGTAAAAGTGTTAGAGCTTGATCCAGGTCGCTTTGAGTTCGGTGTATTTATCGAACGCATGCAGCGATTTGTCCCGACCGTTACCCGACTGCTTGAACCCACCGAACGGCGCGGTCATGTCGCCGCCGTCGTACTGGTTGACCCAGACGCTGCCGGCACGCAGACCGCGAGCGAACGTGTGGGCCTTGCTCAGGCTGCTGGTCCAGACCCCGGCGGCCAGACCAAAGATGCTGTCGTTGGCAATCGCCAATGCTTCTTCGGCGGTGTCGAAGGTGATCAGCGACAGCACCGGGCCGAAGATCTCTTCCCGGGCGATGGTCATGGCGTTGGTCACACCGTCGAAAATCGTCGGCTCCACATACTGGCCGCCGGTGTCTTCAAGGGTGCGATTGCCGCCCGCGATCAGTTGGGCGCCCTGCTCTTTGCCAATGCGGATGTAGCGCAGCACGTTGTCCAGTTGACGCTGATCGACGACCGCACCGACGGTGGTCGCCGGGTCCAGGGCATGCCCCGGTTTCCAGGCTTGCAGCGCTTCTACCAACAGCGGGATGAACTGCTCGCGAATCGAACGCTCCACCAGCAAACGCGAACCAGCGGTGCAGACTTCGCCTTGGTTGAAGGCAATCGCACTGGCCGCAGCTTGAGCTGCCGCGCGCAAATCCGGAGCGTCGGCAAATACCACGTTCGGGCTTTTGCCTCCGGCTTCCAGCCAGACGCGTTTCATGTTGCTTTGCCCGGCGTAGATCAGCAGTTGCTTGGCAATCGCCGTCGAGCCGGTGAAGGCCAGAACGTCGACGTCCATGTGCAGCGCCAGCGCCTTGCCGACGGTGTGACCGAAGCCCGGCAGCACGTTGAACACGCCTTTCGGGATGCCGGCGTCGAGCGCCAGTTGGGCGATTCGAATTGCCGTCAGTGGTGACTTTTCCGAAGGCTTGAGGATGAACGAGTTACCCGCCGCCAGGGCCGGTGCGAACTTCCAGCTGGCCATGATCAACGGGAAGTTCCACGGCACGATAGCCGCAACCACGCCCGACGGTTCACGGGTGACCAAGCCCAACTGATCGTGCGGCGTCGCCGCGACTTCGTCGTAGATCTTGTCGATCGCCTCGGCACTCCAGCGGATCGCGTTGGCGGTCGCTGGAATGTCGATGCTCATGGAGTCGCTGATCGGTTTGCCCATGTCGAGGGTTTCCAGCAGCGCCAGTTCTTCCTGGTTCGCCAGAATCAGATCGGCGAAACGAATCAGGATGCGCTTGCGCTCTGCCGGGGCCAGCTTGGCCCAGACGCCGGACTCGAATGCCCGGCGTGCAACCTGCACCGCCACATTCGCGTCGGCTTCGTCGGTACTGGCGACGTTCGCCAGGAAGCGGCCGTCCACCGGGCTCACGCATTCAAAGGTGTCGCGGCTGAGTGCCGAGCAGTAGTGGCCGTCAATGAATGCCCGACCTTCGATTGTCAAGGACTGGAAGCGTTGCTCCCAGTCGCTGCGAGTAATTGCCATTGAAGTGACTCAACGCAGAGGAATAAGTAGTTGTCGGACCAAGGCCAACCCATTAAGGATCAGAAAACCGCAATCCATGTGGGAGCGAGCTTGCTCGCGATAGCGGTATGTCAGACGACATCAATGTTGACAGTGCCGCCCTCATCGCGAGCAAGCTCGCTCCCACAGGGGATTGGCGGTGTACACATGCTCTGTGTACACCTCCGATCCCACAGGTTTTTTTCACCCTAACGGACGGGGGAATTGGCCATCAGACCGTATGCAGATACCAGTTGTACTCAAGGTCCGAGATGGAGTTCTCGAACTCGGCTAGCTCGCTTTCCTTGCACGCGACGAACACGTCGATGTAGAGCGGGTCGATGTATCTGGCCATGACTTCGCTGTCGTCCAGCTCGCGCAGTGCATCGCGCAGGTTGTTCGGCAGGCTTTGTTCGTTCTGCTCGTAGCTGTTGCCTTCGACCGGTGGGCCCGGCTCGATTTCGTTGGTCAGGCCGTGGTGAATACCGGCCAGCACCGACGCCATCAGCAGGTACGGGTTGGCATCGGCACCAGCCACGCGGTGCTCGATACGCACGGCGTCTGCGGAACCGGTTGGCACACGGACCGCAACGGTGCGGTTGTCGATGCCCCAGCTTGGCGAGTTCGGCACGTAGAACTGTGCGCCGAAACGACGGTACGAATTGACGTTCGGGCAGAGGAAGGCCATCTGCGCTGGCAGGGTCTCGAGCACACCGCCGATCGCGTGACGTAGTGCGGCGTTCTGCTCGGGATCCTCGCTGGCAAAGATGTTGTTGCCTTCTTTGTCGAGAATCGAAATGTGCACGTGCAGACCGTTGCCCGCCTGGCCCGGATACGGCTTGGCCATGAAGGTGGTGTCCATTTCATGGTCGTAGGCGATGTTCTTCACCAGACGCTTGAGCAACACCGCGTAATCGCAGGCCTTGATCGGGTCGGAGACGTGATGCAGGTTCACTTCGAACTGCGCCGGGGCGCTTTCCTTGACGATGGCGTCGGCTGGGATGCCCTGCTCTTTCGCGCCTTCGAGGATGTCTTGCAGGCAATCCACGTATTCGTCGAGGTCGTCGATCAGATACACCTGGGTCGACATCGGACGCTTGCCGGAGACCGGCGAACGTGGCGACTGCGGACGACCGTTCACGTTGTCCTGGTCGATCAGATAAAACTCGAGTTCGAACGCGGCGCAGATGGTCAGGCCCATGTCGTCGAACTTGCGCACCACATTGGCCAACACTTCACGCGGGTCGGCAAAGAACGGCTCGCCTTCGAGTTCGTGCATGGTCATCAACAGTTGCGCGGTGGGGCGCTTCTGCCAAGGCTCGATGCTCAGGGTGCCGGGAATCGGGTAGCAGATTCGGTCGGAGTCGCCGATGTCCAGGCCCAGGCCGGTGCTTTCCACCGTGGAACCGTTGATGTCCAGAGCGAACAGCGACGCCGGCAGGTTAATGCCTTTTTCGTAAACCTTATGAAGACTGGTGCGCTCGATGCGCTTGCCGCGCACCACACCGTTCATATCCGCAATCAGAAGGTCAACGTACAGAACCTCAGGATATTTCTTAAGGAATGCGTTTGCTTCGTTGAGTTGAACGGCACGCAGAGGGACCGACATGATGCACCTATTAGCTGTTAATTATTATGTTCACCGCCCTTTCACGAGCCCAGTCAATCCGAAAGGCAAAGTGAAGTCAATAGCGAACACTCGACCTTTCAGCGTTATTTTTCGGGCCTTTTTAGGGCACATGAGTGCCAGAACAGTCTTTCAGCGAGCAAAAATCCTGAACATCGGACGTACGGCGTTTAGAATTTTTTACATGAGAGTTGTTAATTAAAATCAACGAGGCTAAGCTCCGGAAAAGCTCGTTCAAGTGTGAAACTTCGAGGTGATAAAAATGGCACTCAAGCCATTGATCGGCGTTACTGCGTGCGTCAAACAGATTGGCCTGCACCCCTACCACGTCAGCGGCGACAAGTACTTGCGTGCTGTCAGCGTCGCGGCTTTGGGGCTGCCGGTAGTCATTCCCTCCCTGGCTGAACTAACCGAGATTGATGAGCTGCTCGCGCATCTCGACGGTTTGTTGCTGACCGGCTCGCCGTCGAATGTGGAACCCTTCCACTATCAAGGCCCCGCCAGCGCACCTGGCACGGATCACGATCCTGCCCGGGACAGCACCACCCTTCCCTTATTGCGTGCAGCGATTGCCGCCGGTGTTCCGGTGCTCGGTATCTGTCGCGGATTTCAGGAAATGAACGTGGCATTCGGTGGCAGCCTGCATCAGAAGGTCCACGAACTGCCCGGCATGCTTGATCACCGGGAAGCGGATCATCCGGATCTGGCGGTGCAGTACGCACCAGCTCATGCGGTCAACGTGCAACCGGGCGGTGTGTTCGAAGCACTGGAATTGCCTCAGGTGTTCCAGGTCAATTCGATTCACAGCCAAGGCATCGACCGACTTGCCCCTGGCCTGCGCGCCGAGGCCATCGCTCCCGATGGCTTGATCGAGGCGATCTCCGTGGAGCACAGCAAGGCCTTCGCCCTCGGCGTGCAATGGCACCCGGAATGGCAAGTCCTGGCCAACCCTCCCTACTTGAGTATTTTCCAGGCGTTTGGCGACGCGTGCCGGCAACGGGCAGCGCTGCGCAATACGCGCTGACCTGACACTCGATTAATCCATTTACTGCCCACGTGAGTCGGGCGGGCGCGCCCTTGCGCATCCGTGACTCACGAAAACGACAAACCGCAATAACAACAAGTACGACCAGGCAGCCAGGACGGCGTCGCCGAATTAGCCCGACCGGTACGGGCAACCCTTGTGGGAGCCGAGCTTGCTCGCGATGGCGATCTGACAGTCAGTATTGATGTCGGCTGTCAGGGCCTCATCGCGAGCAAGCTCGGCTCCCACAAAGGCCGTACCCGGTGCGGGTTCGCAATCAACTATTAAGTCAGGCCGTATTGGCCCGACGACTGACACCTGTTGGGAGTTTCACATGGCAAACGCCTCCAGCATTTACAGGAAGGCTCTAGAAGGTAATCAGCAACCGAAAAAGGTTCTGGTGAGAGTCGACCGCGTAACCAAGAAGTTTGACGAAACCATTGCCGTAGACGATGTGTCCCTGGACATCCACCAAGGCGAAATCTTCGCCATGCTGGGCGGTTCGGGTTCCGGCAAATCGACACTCCTGCGCATGCTGGCAGGCTTTGAGCGACCGACCGAAGGGCGGATCTACCTCGATGGCGTAGACATCACCGATATGCCGCCGTACGAGCGGCCGATCAACATGATGTTCCAGTCCTACGCGCTGTTCCCACACATGACCGTGGCGCAGAACATCGCCTTCGGCTTGAAGCAGGACCGTCTGCCCGCCAGCGAAATCGAAGCCCGCGTCGAAGAAATGCTCAGGCTGGTGCACATGACCCAGTACGCCAAGCGCAAGCCACACCAGCTCTCCGGTGGTCAGCGTCAGCGTGTTGCACTGGCCCGCTCGCTGGCCAAGCGCCCGAAACTGCTGTTGCTCGATGAGCCGATGGGCGCACTGGATAAAAAGCTGCGTTCGCAGATGCAGCTCGAGTTGGTGGAAATCATCGAGCGCGTCGGCGTGACCTGCGTGATGGTGACCCACGATCAGGAAGAGGCCATGACCATGGCCCAACGCATTGCGATCATGCACCTGGGCTGGATCGCGCAGATCGGTAGCCCGGTCGACATCTATGAAGCGCCGGTCAGTCGCATGGTCTGCGAATTCATCGGTAACGTGAACGCCTTCGACGGCACCGTTGTGGAAGACCTGGAAGGTCACGCGATCATTCACAGCCCGGACCTGGAACAGAAGATCTACGTCGGTCACGGCGTGAGTACGTCAGTGCAGGACAAGTCGATCACCTACGCCATCCGCCCGGAAAAAATGCTGGTCAGCACCCTCAAACCCGATACCCGTTACAACTGGTCCCAGGGCAAAGTGCATGACATCGCTTACCTCGGCGGGCACTCGGTGTTTTACGTGGAGCTGCCTGGCGGGAAGATCGTGCAGTCGTTCATGGCCAACGCCGAACGCCGTGGCACACGCCCGACGTGGGACGATCAGGTCTACGTCTGGTGGGAAGACGACAGCGGCGTGGTACTGCGCGCATGAACACTCTCACTCAGCAGTTTCAGCGGTTTTTGCCGAGCGGCCGTAAAGTCGTGATCGGTATTCCATTCCTGTGGCTGTGCCTGTTCTTCATGCTGCCGTTTTTCCTGGTGATGAAGATCAGCTTTTCCGAAGCAGCCCTGGCCATTCCACCCTACTCCGAGATCTACAGCTTCGCTGAACAGAAATTCCAGCTGCTGTTGAACCTCGGCAACTACGCCATGCTGGGTGACGATGAGCTGTACATCTCGGCTTATCTGGGCTCCTTGAAAATGGCCGCCCTCAGCACGGCCATGTGCCTGGTGATCGGTTTCCCGATGGCCTACGCGATTTCCAAGGCCAGCAAGGAAGCGCAGAACGTCTTGCTGCTGCTGATCATGATGCCGACCTGGACGGCGATCCTGATCCGCGTTTATGCGTGGATGGGCATCCTCAGCAACAACGGTTTGCTCAATGCATTCCTGCTCTGGACCGGGCTGATTTCGCAGCCGATTGAAGTCCTCAATACCAACACCGCGGTCTACATCGGCGTGGTGTATGCGTACCTGCCGTTCATGGTGCTGCCGCTGTACGCCAACCTCGTCAAACATGACGGGAGCCTGCTGGAGGCCGCATCGGACCTGGGTTCTAGCAACTTCAACAACTTCTGGAAAATCACCGTCCCGCTGGCCAGGAACGGCATCATCGCAGGCTGCATGCTGGTGTTCATTCCGGTAGTCGGTGAGTTCGTGATTCCGGAACTGCTCGGTGGCCCGGAAACCCTGATGATCGGTCGCGTGCTGTGGCAGGAGTTCTTCAACAACCGTGACTGGCCGGTGGCGTCTGCCTTGGCGGTGGTGATGCTGGCGATCCTGATTGTGCCGATCATCCTGTTCAACCGCAGCCAAGCCAAAGAGATGGAGGGACGGGCATGAACCGTTTCGGATTTTCAAGAATGATGCTGGTGCTCGGCCTGCTGTTCATCTACATGCCGATGCTGATCCTGGTGATCTACTCGTTCAACGCCTCGAAACTGGTGACAGTCTGGGGCGGCTGGTCGGTGAAATGGTACGTCGGCCTGCTGGACAACACCCAACTGATGGGCTCGGTGGTGCGCTCGCTGGAAATCGCCTGCTACACCGCGGTTGCCGCAGTAGCACTGGGCACGCTGGCGGCTTTTGTGCTGACCCGCGTGACCCGCTTCAAGGGTCGCACGCTGTTCGGCGGCCTGGTTACCGCGCCGCTGGTGATGCCGGAAGTGATCACCGGTCTGTCACTGTTGCTGCTGTTCGTGGCGATGGCGCAGATGATCGGCTGGCCGCAGGAACGGGGCATCGTCACCATCTGGATCGCCCACACCACGTTCTGTGCTGCCTATGTGGCGGTGGTCGTATCGGCGCGCTTGCGTGAGCTGGACCTGTCCATCGAAGAGGCGGCCATGGACCTCGGTGCTCGGCCATTGAAGGTGTTCTTCCTGATCACCATTCCGATGATTGCACCGTCGCTGGCCGCGGGCGGCATGATGTCGTTCGCGCTGTCACTGGACGATCTGGTGCTGGCGAGCTTCGTGTCTGGCCCAGGTTCGACCACCCTGCCGATGGAAGTGTTCTCGGCCGTGCGCCTGGGTGTGAAGCCTGAGATCAACGCCGTGGCGAGCCTGATTCTGCTGGCGGTGTCGATCGTGACCTTCATGGTCTGGTACTTCAGCCGCAAGGCCGAAGCCACTCGCAAGCGCGCGATCCAGGAAGCCATGGATCAGACCGCGAGCGAATCCTGGAAGCAACCGGCTTCACAGCGACCTGTCACTCAACAGATCGGTGCGACGGCTTAACGCCGTCGCGATTCACCGCAACCGGAATGTGCACAACAAGAAATGGAGCTGTACTCATGAAAACCCTTGGCAGGACTCTGCTGACACTGTCCTTATTGGGCGCTTTCGCTACCGGCGCCCAGGCCAATGACAAGGTGCTACGCGTCTACAACTGGTCGGATTACATCGCCCCTGGCACCGTCAAGAAGTTCGAAGACGAGACCGGCATCCAGGTGACCTACGACGTGTTCGACAGCAACGAAACCCTTGAGGCGCGCCTGCTCGCCGGCAAATCGGGCTACGACATCGTCGTGCCGTCCAACAGTTTTCTGGCCAAGCAGATCAAGGCCGGGGTCTACCAGACACTGGACAAGTCAAAACTGCCCAACTGGAAAAACCTCAACCCGGTGCTGTTGAAAAACGCATCTGCCAGCGATCCCGATAACGCTCACGCGTTTCCGTACATGTGGGGCTCGATTGGTATTGGCTTCAACCCGGACAAGGTCAAGGAAGTGCTGGGCAAGGACGCTCCGGTGAACTCCTGGGACTTGTTGTTCAAACCGGAAAACGCGGCAAAGCTGAAAGCCTGCGGCATCAGTTTCCTCGACTCGCCGACAGAAATGCTCCCGGCCGCCCTGCACTACCTGGGCTACCCGGTGAACTCTCAGGACACGCAACAGATCGCCAAAGCCGAAGCGCTGTTCATGAAGATTCGCCCATCGGTAACCTACTTCCATTCGTCCAAATACATCTCGGACCTGGCCAACGGCAACATCTGCGTTGCCGTCGGTTACTCCGGCGATGTACTGCAAGCCAAGGCGCGTGCCAAGGAAGCCGGCGACCTGGTGAAGATCGACTACAGCATCCCGAAAGAAGGCGCCGGCAGCTTCTATGACATGGTCGCCATCCCTCGGGATGCGGCCAACGTCGAGAACGCCTACCGGTTCATGAACTTCCTGATGCGCCCGGACATCATCGCCGAGATCACCAACAGCGTCGGCTACAGCAACGCCAACGCAGCAGCCACGCCGTTGGTAGACGAAGCGATTCGTGATGACCCGGGTTCGTATCCGCCGCAAGAAGTGATGGCGACGCTGTATGCCATCCCCGACATGCCCATCACCACTCAACGGGTGATGACCCGTGGCTGGACCCGGGTAAAACTCGGCAAATAAACAATGGCGCTCCCCTTGCCGGGCGTTCCACGCAATTCCGTTCACGCAGCGCCTTACCACCGCCGCAGTTACACGAACGGCCTCACCTGGCTCCTCGGTTAAGGTGATTTTGGGCGCCCTCGGGCGCCCTTTTTGCTTTTCACAGTTATCCCTCTATCGTCAGAGCTTGGCGATCGATACCTCGGTGGATTTGACGAACGCGATGACCTCGCTGCCCACCACCAATTCGAGATCGCGAATCGAACGCGTGGTAATCACCGAAGTGACAATACCGGAAGCGGTTTGCACATCGACTTCAGAAACCACCGGCCCTTCCAGGATTTCCTTGACGATGCCTTTGAATTGATTGCGGACGTTGATTGCTTTGATGGTCATGACTAGGCTTCCTGTCGAAATGGCTACAAAAGCACGGTTGTGCATGACCTTAAAATGCACCTGATTGAACACGGAACAAAGGAATAAATAACTAGATATTTATTCCTTTTAAATATATGCAATGGATGGCGTCGAGTGTGCGATAGAACCTCTTGGCTTCGCTGCGGCCCAATTTCTATTCATCAAGTCTCGTCTGGAGGTTGTGATGCGAACGCTTGAACTGGCAGGGGTGTCCGTCCCTGTCATTGGTCAGGGCACCTGGCGCATGGGTGAAGACCCACGAAAACGAACCCGTGAAATCGCCGCATTGCGCACCGGCATCGAGCTGGGAATGACCCTGATCGACACCGCAGAAATGTATGCCGAAGGTGGTGCAGAGGAAGTGGTTGGCGAAGCCATTGCCGGTGTTCGCGATCGGGTGTTTCTGGTCAGCAAGGTCTACCCGCACAACGCCAGCCAACGCGGTATTCCTCAAGCCTGCGAACGCAGTTTGCGCCGTTTGGGAACCGACTACATCGATCTGTATCTACTGCACTGGCGCGGCCAGTTTCCACTCGCAGAGACCGTCGATGCTTTCGAGCGCCTGCGCGACGACGGCAAGATTGGCCGTTGGGGCGTGTCCAATTTCGATGTAGCGGACCTGCACGAATTGGGCTCGGACGCCTGCGCGACCAATCAGGTGCTCTACAACCTCGAGGAGCGCGGCATCGAATTCGACCTGCTGCCCTGGTGCCAGCAACAGCGCATACCGTTGATGGCTTATTGTCCGATTGCCCAGGCCGGGGGCCTTCTGGTCGAGCCGGCACTGAAGCAGATCGCTGCACGCCATAACGTCACTGCGGCCCAGGTGTCACTGGCCTGGATTCTGCGTCAGGACGGCGTGATTGCGATCCCCAAAGCCGTACATCCAGAACACCTGCGGTTGAACGCTGCCGCCGCTGATTTGAAGCTCGATGCTGAAGATCTTCAGGCGCTTGATCGAGCGTTTCGCGCGCCCAGCCGCAAGCATCGACTGGCGATGGTCTGAGGCTTAGAACAAACCCAATTGCCCGCCAATCAGCGTGCCGAAATCGTCGTCGACAAATGGCAGGATCGCGTCAGCCACCGGCTGCAACTGGCGACTGACGTAATGGTCATAGTCAATCGGTGCGCTGCGGGTTTCCAGCGGTTCGGGACCCGCCACCGTAATCACGTAACTGATCCAGCCACCGCTTTGATACTGCAGTGGCCGGCCCTGCCGATCGTTGTATTCGTCGGCGAGGCGCGCGGCGCGCACATGGGGCGGTACGTTGCGTTGATAGTCGTCCAACGGCCGGCGCAGGCGCTTGCGATAGATCAGCAGGTCATCGTGCTCACCGGCCAAAGTCGCACGGACAAACTCGCGAACGTAATCCTGATAAGGCCGACGGTGAAAGATCCGCAGGTAGAGTTCCTGCTGAAATTGCCGGGCCAGCGGCGACCAGTCGGTACGCACGGTTTCCAGGCCTTTGTAGACCATGTCCTCAGTGCCGTCGGCGCGTGTCACCAGCCCGGCATAGCGCTTCTTGCTGCCCTCCTCTGCACCGCGAATGGTCGGCATCAGAAACCGTCGAAAGTGCGTTTCGAATTGCAGTTCGAGCACGCTGTGCAACCCGAACTCCTTCAGCAAGTGATCGCGCCACCACTGGTTGACGTATTCGACCAGAGAGCGACCGATCTGCGCCGCTTCTTCCTGACCATGAGCACGCCGCAGCCAGACGAAGGTCGAGTCGGTGTCGCCATAAATCACCGCGTGCCCTTGGGCCTCGATCAGTTGGCGAGTCCTGAGCATGATCTCGTGCCCGCGCAAGGTGATCGATGACGCCAGACGCGTATCGAAAAACCGGCAACCACTGGAGCCGAGCACGCCATAGAACGCGTTCATGATGATCTTCAAGGCCTGGGAAAGCGGCGCGTTGTGCTCACGCTTGGCAACTTCCCGGCCTTCCGATACACGGGCGACAATCGCTGGCAGGCAGTGCCGGGTCCGCGAGAAACGTGCACCACGAAAACCCGGTACCGACTCGCTGTCGTCGGGGTGGCGCAAGCCCTCCACCAATCCCACCGGGTCGATCAAAAAGGTCCGGATGATCGACGGGTACAGGCTCTTGTAATCGAGCACCAGCACCGACTCATACAACCCCGGCTGCGAATCCATGACGAACCCGCCGGGACTGGCCTGCGGAGGACGCTCGCCGAGGTTCGGCGCCACAAAGCCCTGACGGTGCATCAACGGCATGTAGAGGTGAGTGAAGGCCGCTACCGAACCGCCGCTGCGATCCGCCGGTAAACCGGTAACGCTGGCGCGCTCGAGCAAGAAGGTCAGCAGTTCGGTCTTGTGGAAGATCCGCGTGACCAGCTCGCAGTCCTTGAGGTTGTAGCGCGCCAGTGCGGGCTTGTCCTCGGCGAACATGCGGTTGATTTCGTCCATGCGCTGATACGGATTGTCGATCGACTTGCCTTCGCCCAGCAGCGTCTGCGCGACGTTTTCCAGGCTGAACGAAGGGAAGCTCCAGGTTGCCGAGCGCAGCGACTCGATGCCGTCAATGATTAGCCGGCCAGCCGCGGCGGCAAAGAAGTGATTGTTGCCCGAGCCGTGTTCGCGCCACTGCATTTCGTCGCCACCGCGCCCAAGGCGCAGCGGCACTGCCAGGCGCCGGGCATGCTCGTGCAGCACGCGCAGGTCGAATTGCACCAGGTTCCAGCCAATGATTGCGTCGGGGTCATGGAGCGCAAACCACTCGTTGAGTTTTTTCAGCAACAGGGTTCGCGAGTCGCAATACTCAAGCGCAAAATCCACCAACGAGTCATCGCCATTTGGCGCCCCGAGCATGTAGACCTGGCGCTGACCACAGCCTTCCAGTGCAATCGAATACAGCTCGCCCTGCTCGCTGGTTTCGATATCCAGCGAAACCAGCTTCAGGCGCGGGCGATAGTCCGGTGCAGGCTTGAGATGAGCGTCGAGCAGTGTGCCGGAGTCGTCCGCCGTTCCAGTGAATGACACGGGCGCGGTGATGAAGCGCTCCATCAGGTAGCGTTCCGGCGGACGGATATCCGCCTCAAACACATCGACACCAGCCCTGCGCAACAGCGTGTCGAGGTGCATCAACTGGCGGTGCTGCTGGCAATACAGCCCGAACACTGGCCGATGCTGAAAATCCTGCAACCCCAGCGGGCGAAGCTCGATACCCTGCTCGCCACGCAGCAGCAACTCGGCTTGCTCGCGCTGCTGTTCGGGAATGAACGCCACCGACGGCTGAACCGGCAGCCGGACAAGCCTTGGACCTTGATCGGTCGCCAACCAGAACTCGACTTGCGTGCCGGCCGGGGTATCGCGCCAATGCCGGGTCAAGACGAAGCCCTGCTGTAAATCCACCACTGCAACCTCGAAGACTATTCCACAGGGTGATTCTACGCGTCATCGATGCTCAAGGCTGCCTTTGCGTTTGCCGCGCAAGTGATTGTAGGACAAGGCTCTAGACCGACCCTGCAGGCGCCAAAGAGTTTTATGTAGTGATTTAAAATATTCACTACAAAACCGTTGACGAGTTGTTTTTCCCCTTGCATGATGCGGACGTCTCCCCGATCGGGAGCATTGGCAAAAGTGTTGTGAAAAAGCTCGACTGACCGCCGAGCTGCTCCCGGATGTGTACTGCCCACAAGGCAGATTGATGAAGCTGACCCAGCATGAGTGTCCAGTACAAGGACGAGAAACGCTGGCGATCAATCCTCAAGATGCTTGTGGCCGAGCTGAATAATGTCGGTAACAACGTCCAGGTAATCGCTGTTTCTCCCCGCTGTGCCGCACGTGCGTAGCAGTTTCTCGGCAAGACTACATGCATCCTGCTCAAGGCCCTGCCGATATTCGGCAGACACCCACTGTCGCCCTGGTTTCGGTACCAGATATCAACTTACCGATGCAGAGAAGTGAATTAGCGAACCAACTAGACAGATCAAACACTGGTCAAGGGGCTTACAAATGAATCTGAACAATCAACCGACTATTGATGAACTGGCTCGGATGTTCGCAGCACACAAGGACAGCCATGACAGCCATATCCTGTGGATTGCCGAGTCTGGCCAGGTGCATATCGACTGCCTGTCGCCCCACGCCCATGAAGATGAGTTCGAAAAGAACAAACATGACTTGCGTGCCCGACTGAAGATGTACCGTCGCGGCCAGGGTTATGTTGGCAAGAAAGCCGCCGCCGACAAAGACTTTGTCGGGCGTGTTCTTGAGACGCTGAATCAGGCGTGGAAAAGTGCACAGGGCCAGTCCGACGTGTACGTGATCGACCGCTACTGCTAAGCGAGTCTGCCAGGACGCTGATAGCCCGCCCGGGTTATCAGCGACTGCCAGGAGCGCGGTCAAACACCCCTCCATGACGCTTTAGAACCCCTGAATGCCGCTTTACCCTCTTGCTCTGTTGGCGTGCGTCTATGATTCTGTATAGGCGTCAGCGCGCTGGCGACGCCTAATAAGTACAACACCGGAGAGGCCCTCATGAAGACCGTCGCGCAACTGCTCAAGTTAAAGGCCGAACAGAACCAGCAGGTTCATACCATCAACTCGCATCAGATGGTGCTCGAAGCCCTGATGGTGATGGCCGCAAAAAACGTCGGAGCGTTGCCGGTGCTCGAAGACGGTCGAATTGTTGGTGTGATCAGTGAACGTGACTATGCGCGCAAACTGGTGCTCAAAGGTCGCTCCTCGGTCGGTACGCCCGTCAGCGACATCATGAACTCGCCGGTAATCACGGTGGACTCCCATCAATCCGTGCAAACCTGCATGAATATCATGACCGACAAGCACCTGCGTCATTTGCCGGTGGTGGAAAATGGTCAACTGCTGGGCTTGTTGTCCATCGGCGACCTCGTCAAGGAAGCCATCGCCGAGCAGGCCGAGCTGATCCAGCAGCTGGAGCAGTACATTCGCGGCGAATAGCCTCTCTCGCCCCTCTATCCGATCCACTGACTGCGCGCTCTTGATCAGCAAGAGCGCGCAGTTTTTCGTTGTGTCCCCCCGTAAGCCACTACCGCTCAACCTCCTACTCCATCTCAAGGCCCCCCGCACTTTAAATTTGCTCTATCGCGAGGCACTTCTATATTCATTTAACTGCCTGCAGCTTTCGACTTTTTTTTGAGCGCGAACCATGACCAGGACTGATCATTTGATCATCTGTGAACATTGCGATTGCGTGTATGAAAAAGTCGCGCTCGCCAAACATCAAACCGCCGTGTGCACGCGTTGTGGCGGGGTACTTCAGCGCTACAACGGAATGTCGGTGGAGCAACGCCTGGCCTTGAGCCTGACAGCCGCCGTGCTGTGGATTTTCGCCAACTTCTATCCGGTGATGAGCATCAGCCTGCAAGGCCTGAAGAACAGCGCCACCTTATGGGACTCGGTGCTGGCGCTCAGCCAGGGGCCGATTACCTTCATGGCCATGGTCGCGGCCATCGCCATAATCATTGCGCCGATCTTTCAACTGCTGTTGCTGGTCTGGGTGTTGAGTTTCGCCCTTGCGGCCAGGCGTTCACCGGCATTCAAGCTGTGCATGCGCTGGCTGGAAACCCTCAGGCCCTGGAGCATGCTTGAGGTCTGCCTGCTGGGGGCGATGGTGGCGGTGTTCAAGCTCGCGGGCCTGCTTGATGTATTACCGGGCATCGGCCTGTTTGCCCTCGCGGTGCTGAGCCTGCTGTTGATCCGGATTGCCGGCCGCGACGTTCGTGATCTCTGGGACACCCTATGAACACCGCGCCCGAGGCCCGCGATCTCAACCTTTGTCTGTGCCACAGCTGCGGCAACGCCTGTGACATGACCGACCATCCCGACGAGTGCGAGCGCTGCGGCGCACCACTGCATGTGCGCAAAGCCAACTCATTGACCCGGACCTGGGCCTACCTGCTGGCTGCACTGGTGTTCTATGTTCCGGCCAACGTGTTACCGGTGATGAACACCAGCATGTTCGGCAGTGGCTCCGACAGCACCATCATCAGCGGCGTGCTGGAGTTCTGGGAGCATGGTGCCTGGGACATTGCACTGATCATTTTCATCGCCAGTATCGCGGTGCCGGGCATCAAGTTCGTTGCCCTCTCGCTGCTGCTGATCACCGCACAACGCCGCAGCCTCTGGGCTCGTAGAGAGCGCTCAAAACTCTACCGTTTCGTCGAGTTGATCGGCTACTGGTCGATGCTCGATGTGATAGTCGTCGCGCTAGTCGCGGCACTGGTGAAGTTTCAGGCGCTGGGCGATATCGAACCCCGACCGGGGATTCTGTTCTTTGGCCTGGTGGTGGTGTTCACAATGTTGTCGGCGATGAGCTTCGACCCTCGCCTGATTTGGGAAAACCGAAAATCCGAGGAGGACATGGATGAAGTCGCAAGCCACTGAGGGGCAACCAGTGCCCGGCCATGCCGACATCAAGACCCGTCGCTGGAGTGTTTCGCTGGTATGGATCGTACCGATCGTCGCGGTGCTGGTCGGGATTTCCCTGGTGGTGCATAACGTGCTGCAACAAGGGCCGACCATCACTCTCAACTTCAAGACCGGCGAAGGTCTGACGGCCAACAAGACCGAGGTCAAGTACCGCAACGTAGTGATCGGCCAGGTCTCCGATGTCCAACTGAGCGACGATCAGAAGAGCGTCAATGCCACGGTAAAACTCGTCAAACAGGCAGAGTCCTTCACCCGCGAAGACTCGAAATTCTGGGTCGTGCGGCCACGCATTGGTGCCGGCGGCGTGTCTGGAATTGACACCTTGCTCTCGGGCGCCTTTGTCGGTGCCGACGCCGGCAACGCCGATGCCCGCGCCAATACCTTCATCGGCCTGGAGGCCCCGCCGCCCCTCACCCTTGGTGAACCGGGCAAGCGTTTCACACTGCACACTCAGGATCTCGGTTCGCTGGATATTGGCTCTCCTGTTTATTACCGCAAGATTCCGGTCGGCCAGGTGGTCGCCTATGCCCTGGACTCAGAGGGCAAGGGTGTAGATATCCAGGTCTTCGTCAAGGCGCCGAACGATGTCCACGTCACCGAAAACACTCGCTTCTGGAACGTCAGCGGCATCGCCATCGATGTCGGCGCCAATGGCTTTGCGTTCAAAACCGAGTCACTGTCAGCCTTGCTGGTAGGTGGTATTACCTTCCGCGCTCCCGACTACAGCCCCAACGACCAACCGGCCGCCGAAGACAAGAATTTCGAGCTGTTCGACAATCAACAGACCGCCCTCGCCCCACCTAATGGCAAGGCGCAATTTCTGTCGCTGCGTTTTGATCAGGCGTTGCGCGGCTTGAAAGTCGATGCCCCCGTGGAGTTCCAGGGACTGGAAATCGGCAAGGTGGTCGCGATCAATCTGGACTTCGACGAGAAGACCCACACTTTCCCCATCAACGTGGGCATCGTGATCTACCCGCAACGCCTGGGACAGGCCCATATCAAGTTGCTCAAGGTCTTGAAGTACGATCCCGACGACGAACAGGCTGTTAACCGACTCATGGGCAGCTTTATCGAAAATGGCCTGCGCGCTCAGGCACGTAGTGGCAATTTGTTGACCGGGCAGCTGTATATTGCGCTGGACTTCTTCCCCAAAGCCGCAAAAATTGCCTACGACCCCAATACCCGGCCGCTCAGGATACCTACCGTTCCTGCCAGCCTCGAACAGCTGCAAGAGCAGCTCCAGGCGATGGTCGACAAGATCAACAAACTGCCGATCGAGCGCATCGCCAATAACCTCGATGACAACCTGACGGAACTGCGCAAAGGCCTCAAACAGGTCAACAGCAAGACATTGCCGGGCGTACAGAACACCTTGCAGGACATGAGTAAAACCCTGCAATCGGCCAGCTCGACCCTCGCCGAAGACTCGCCACAACGTGAACAACTGCGCGAAACCCTGGACGAACTCGGGCGTGTATCACGCTCGCTGCGTGAGTTGTCGGACTATCTGACCCAGCACCCGGAATCCTTGCTGCGCGGGCGGCCCACAGGTCTTCCCGTACTGAACCTGAAACCGTCTTCGAGCAACTGACCGAGGAGCACGTCCATGTCTTTGTCACTAAAAGTTTCGTTGCTCAGCCTGGCGGTGTTGCTCGCTGCGTGCCGCAGTGATCCGATTCATTACCACACCTTGACTCCCGCCCAGCCAGCCACAGGCTCGCGGAGCGGCGCAGATATCCAGATTGAGCGAGTCACCGTGCCGCCTCAGGTCGATCGCCCGCAAATCGTCGTTCGCCAGGGCGACAGCGGCCTGGCAATTCTGGATACCGAATGGTGGGGGGCCAGCCTGTCCGACGAGTTGAAAAGTGCCTTGGTCGATCAGCTGTCCGGCACAACGTCTCAACGCACTGCATCGCTACGGGTCGATGTGCAGCGCTTTGATTCAGTCCCCGGTCAGTACGCGCTCGTCGATGTGAAATGGCGCCTGAGGACTGCGGGAGCTGATGCAAACAGCGCACCGCTGACCTGCCGCACAACGTTGCAAACACCGGCGGGGTCGACCATTGATGATCTGGTGGCGGCTCATCAAAACAACGTAAAACGACTGGCCGGCCTGATCAGTAAAATGGCCAGCGCGCCCCTCAGTGGATGTCCACCTGTTGAGTAGCAGAGGTGGGCTATTTTCCTACTGAAGAGCCTGACCGCCTTGCAGAGGAGACTCTAGCGGTGCAGGCTCGGGCACGACCGGCAGGCTTTTGGCGAGGCTGCCTTCTATCTGTCCCGAAATGTAGTAGACCCCCGCCATTACCCCATTGGCCTCGTTTTCTATCAACCCAAGCCACGCTTTGTCGAACGCGTCGCCCAGGCTTTTGCGTAGCTGTACTTCGGTCTCCGCTCGATCATTCTCGTTCGAGACGGCACCAATACTCGCCGTCACCACAGAAATTACGGCCCCCGCCACTCGGCCAACGGCCGCCGCAACAGCACCCGCGGCACTACGGGTGGCGATCTGGGCTTCGAGTTTTTCACCGGCTCGCTTGGCCACCGACGATATACCGGCGTCCGATAACCCGGCTCCCGCACCGCTGTTAGCGCTGCGGACTCGTTCGATCAAGGCCTGATAGGCTGGCAGATTGGTAACCGGTTCGGCGTGAGCAATTTGATAGAGCGAAGCGTTGCGTGCAGGCGGAGGTGCCAGCGCAATTGCCGGAATGTCGTTGAGTCGACGGTCGAATTGATCTTGAGGTGCGCTGTAGTGCTGCTGAATCTCCACCAGATGCGCGTCGAGGGTCTGTAAATACAGGGCAATTGCGTCAACCATGATCGCGTTGGGATCGGTGACCTTGGCGACGGGGTCCAGCACGCGTTCATGGTATTGCTCCTGCAGATAAACCGTTAGCCGGTTTACCACAGGATCGACCTCTCCCCCGCTGCTCATCTTGTACCAGCCCACCTTCGCAGACAGCCATTGCTGAGTCCAATAGTTGGTAAACCACGGGATGAAGTCTGTTTCAGTACGCTGGTAGACCAGCTCCCTCCAGCGCTCCATGGCGCTACGCGTGTAACGCTTGACTACCCCTTTGGAGGCCAATGAAGCGGTGTCTATGTCTTGATCAATCTGTTGCCAGGTTGCTTGCGAGATCACCACCGGCGCAGTCGGCTCGGAGGCGCGATGTACTGTGGCACATCCCGCCAACACCGCTAACAAGACAACGTGCAGGAAACGCAGATTCAAGATCGCAGTCCCCTAGAAATGACACGGCAGCGCTAACCTTTACGCTGTCCGAACGAAACGAGCAGCATTTCCAACCATGCTATTTTGAGTATAGGTGGCGAGAGACAGGACAAAAAATCACCGTGTGAATCTGTGGTTTTGGTGAAGGCGAGCAGCCTTACTTCAGCAAAACCGCATATTCCGCGGCTATGGAAAACAATCAGGGGACGGAGTCGTCATGCTTTACCGAATAGCCGCCGACGGGCTGGTACTGTTTCATCTATTGTTCATTCTGTTCGTGCTTTTCGGCGGACTGTTAACGCTCAAATGGCGGCACTTGATCTGGTGGCACCTGCCTGCCGCCGTGTGGGGCGTGGTCGTCGAAGTTTTCCAGTTGACCTGTCCCCTGACCCGCTGGGAAAACCTCTGGCGCCAATCTGCCGGACAGGACGGTTACCGTGACAGTTTCATCGAGCACTATGTGTGGCCGTTGATATACCCGGCCGGACTGACACCGGCGATACAGCTAGGGCTGGGCTGCCTGGTGCTTCTCATCAACGTGATTGTCTATGTGCATCTGGCCAGGCAGTGGAAGCTGGCGCGGGCAACCTAGTCAGGTTGTTCGGGCACTTTCTCGCAGGCAAAACAAAACCCCAACTGCTTTCGCAATTGGGGTTTCGGAATTTAATCTTGACGATGACCTACTCTCACATGGGGAAACCCCACACTACCATCGGCGATGCATCGTTTCACTGCTGAGTTCGGGATGGGATCA
>NZ_JBFTMN010000025.1:0-61351 GCF_056397005.1 Pseudomonas sp. 05N431 | reverse complement strand
GAATTGGGTGCGCTGAGGTAAATACGCTGGCCGGCTGTGCCGCTGAAGGTAAGGCTGCCATTCTGGCCGATGGCGGTTGTGGTCAGGGTGACATCGGCGCCATCAATGCTGATGGTACCCGTGACATCCGCCGGGACGCTGATCAGGTGGAATGTCATGTTGCCGGTGTCGCTGCTGGTCGGGTTGAGGTAGATGGTGTAGGTGCCTGTGGCCGGCAGCGTCAGGGTGTCCGTATAGGATCCTGTCGACCACAGGTTGGAATAAATGTTGCCATTACTGGTGCTGGCATTACCGCTGGCATCGGGTTTGTAGACGGTGAGCGCTTCGCTACGGGGATATGTGGAATTGGGTGCGCTGAGGTAAATACGCTGGCCGGCAGTGCCGCTGAAAGTAAGGCTGCCATTCTGGCCGATGGAAGGTGTTGGTAGTGTGACATCCGGACCGTCAATACTAATGATGCCGGTTGAGTCTGGCGGCACATTGTTCAGTGTGAGGGTCACATTTCCCGTGGCATTGCTGCTGGGGTTGATCAGGATCGTGTAGGTACCGGCTGCCGGCAATATGGTGGTGTCGATATCGCCGGGGGAGGAGGCGCACGGGGTGGTGGTGAGGATGCTGCCATTGGGGGTGTAGATGGTCAGGCTAGAACAGGCTGAAAAAGTCGCTCCCGTCACATGGAGATAAAAGCGCTGGTTCTGTGTGGCATCAAAGAGTAGCAGCGCCTTTTTACCGCCGGTGGTAATGCTGGCCGTCTTGCTCGCACCAAACGCTATACGGTCCATGTACTGGATGTCGGTTGCGATCAACGGAGAGGGCGGGACAAACAAATCCTGGGTACTGATTGCAGTGCCATAGGCCGTCGTGACACTGACCTTACCGCCCATGGTATTGGTGGGAACACTTGTGGTGATACTGCTTGTACTTGTGGAATTGATGATCAACGAGCTGGTGTTAAAAATGGTTTTTTCTTTGAATTTATCAGCCTGGAAGTTGCTTCCTGAAATCGTCAGTGCGGTGCCGGCCGTTCCGATTGTTGGCGCCAAGTTAGTAATGATGGGGGCCTGGCTCGCCGCGATCGTGAAATTGACCGTCGAGGTGGCACTGCCCGCCGGCGTGGTCACGTTGATCGGTCCGGTGGTGGCGCCGCTTGGTACCACCACCGTCAGGCGGTTGGGATAGCTTGGATCGATGGTCACCGAACTGGCGGTTATGCCATTGAACTGAACGGTGTTTTGGCTGGCCGTGCTGTTGAAATTATTGCCGTCAATGGTGATCGCTGTGCCGGCCGGTCCTTGCGCTGGCGAAAAGACCAGGATGCTGGGAGTGCCAGCGGCATACCCTTTGATAGCCGTGATGTTGCCAACGACATCGTAATCATACTCGGCTGATGCTGTGCTGTTGGTGACGCCAGCGAGACGACCGGCCTGGTCGTAGCTGTAGCCAATGGAGCCAGTGCCCATAGTGATGCCGACGGCGGACGAGGTAGTTGCGACGTTTTGGGTATCAGTGGCTTTGGCCGTGAGGCTGTAGGTACCAGGTGGAACATTGGTCCAGTTAAAAGCGTACGGTGATGTGGTGACCGTGCTTAGCAATGTGCTGCCTTGATAGAAGTCCACTTTGGCAATACTGCCAGCGTTCGTCGCGGCGTTCGCAGTCAAGGTGATCGTCGCCGGGACGATAAATGATGCGCCGCTTGCCGGCGTTGTTAAGGTCACTGTTGGTGCGGCGCCCGCTTGCGCGGCAAACACCATGCCCAGCATCCACCACGTCTTCACAACAAACCGATTCCAACCTGACGCTTGCTGCGACATATCCTTATCCTCGGTTCTGTTGTGGGAGGGCTGATTCGCATGCAGCCCTTTGCAGGAAATGAGGGCTCGTCAGGGCTTTGAGAAACGCCACCAGGTCGGTTTTTTCTGAGGGCGTCAGAATCAACGGATGACCGGCTTCGACACCGCGGTAATACACTTCCAGATCTACTGCTTCTTCAAGGGTTGCGACGCTACCGTCGTGCATATAGGGCGCCGTCTCGGCCACATTGCGCAGGCTGGGGGTGCGAAAACGACCTAGATCGGCCGGATTGAGAGTGACACTGAAGCGGCCCAGCTCGGCCGAGGCGGGATCTGACGTCACGAGTTTTTGACGTTCGGCTGCGGTCAGTTTTGCAAACCGAATTGCCTCTGGGACCAAGCGATCTTCCAGATGCTTGAACCCCACACCCAGCGTGTGAAACTGCTGATCGGTGAATAAAGCACTGGTCTCGCCGATGACATGGCATTGCCCGCACTGGGCACGACCACGAAATAGCTCCAGACCACGCAACGCGGCTGCATCCAAGGCCGTTTTGTCATGTCCGTAGTGGTAGCGATCAAATGCAGAGTTACCAGCTACCAGCGTGCGCTCGTAGGCCGCGATGGCTTGTGCGACATTCATGACCGTTAACGTCTCAGGGGGGGGCCGCAAACGCTTTTTCAAAGGCCGCACGATAATGGTCATCTTGCTGAATGGCGTGGAGTAACTGCGCCTCATCACGCAGACCGTGTTCGATCGGATTGAAGAGCGGATCCGTTGCCTGCATCTCAAGGCTGTCGCGGCGCCCGTCCCAGAACTGGGTCTTGGAAAAAACTGCATTGAATAGGGTGGGGGTGTTGCGTGTTCCCAGCTGGCGATGGATGCCTTGGGCGCGCGGTAAACCATCGATGAAGCCATGCTCGGGAATATGGCAGGAAGCACAACTGATCGAGTCGTCAGCACTCAGGCGCTTGTCGAAGAACAGCGTTTTGCCAAGCTGGATTTTTTCTGCCTGATGATCGGGCTCCGAGGCTCCTGGTACGGGCGGAAGCCCCAGCAGATTCTCGGTGGCTTGCTCGGTACAAGCCGCTGGCAATTGGGGTAGAGGGGCAGCCGTAACCATGCCAGCACGAAACAGCACCAAGCACATACTCAGGCAATGCAAGATGCGCATGCTCAGCACTTGTACTGAGCGGGCTGAAGCCGGGGGCCGGGACACCAAAGGAGATAGGGGTGAAAAGCGGATTGTTTCGTCTCAATCCATTGGAGAGTGCCCAGCATTTGCTGCTGAGACTGTAGACCTGAAGCCACCATAAGCACCTCCCTGTGAACCAGAGCCAAATTTGGCTCCTCGTACACGTCGTATGCACTGCGGTTGGAACACTTGCGTGTTCACAATGGGGTCTTCATTCCATGAACTTGGGTGAGATCGAACGTCCACGATCCCGAGCATCCAGCACGAAATCACAGTAGTACAGTTTAAAAAACTCGCCAATGGGGGCCTGGAAATCGACCGGTCAGAATGTTTTTTTCGATCTATTTCCATCATGCGGGGTTTGCTGGAGGGGAACCTGTTTGTTCGTCGGTATGCCGGCGGATTTTGGCTTTGCCTACGGTCAATATCCTGTCTATTGCTGTGGTAGCAATCCGATCCGGTTGTTTTTATTTACTTTTAAGTCGCGCCTTGGGCTGTTACCCGTATTTCCGGTCGTTTTGGTGGCACGACACAAAAACTGTGGGAAGACGAAGGCAAGCTCGGTATCGATAGGGCTTGATGCTGCGGAAAGAGGTGGAAAAATATTTTTTTGGGCGAGTTGTGTTTCCAACCACCGGCAAGGTAAGGCTGAGGTCGTTGCAAAGCTGTTTGTCATGAATTGGCTGCTCGGAGGTCACCTCTAAGCGCGATGGAGCGATGGGCAAGATCGGCTCGCAGATATTGCTGCCGGCTTTGTGCACGGCGTACTGCTAAATATTGTCTACAATTGCTTCTTTCCTGGTACTGCGAGGTTAGGGGCGCAAGATTTCAGCAGGTTTTTCACTTGGTCCTGAAGGCTGATAGAGGCCTGCCTTAAAATTAAATAAATACTACTCCTTGCGTTTCGCGTCAGTGGCCGCTATTACTTTAAGCGCGACGGATAGCCTAGTGCCACATCGAATTCTCAATAGGGACAATCGAGATGGGTTTTTCTCATAGAATCAACATCTGCGATCAAATCATGAACTTGGCCAAGCATTTTTTGTTTGCTAGGTGAGTAACAGAACTGTAGAAAAATGTAATTTTTGATCTGGGCGCAACAAGACATTTTCTTGGGGTTTTGGTCGCGTACACATTTGATTACTGCCAAGCCCAGCAGGGCTTGGCAGTAATGACCACCTATGTACTCCTATTTTTACGACTTACGTTTGCAAATGATTTTGCTCGCAGTCGAAGCTGTTTTTTTGAATACATGAACTGCATGTTGTCACTGCTTGTCGGCAATCCGCCGTCAGCATCCGACGGTGTAGCTCAGCTATCCGCTTAAATTTTGACTGGGTATTGAGAGCTTCCTGATTTTAGAAACTTTTGCGTTGAACTGCTCTACTGCTTTATCAAGTTGTTTGGTGATGGTTGGATACAAAAAAATATTAATTAAGGGGTGTCAAGATGAGTTTTCTCGATAGTGCGATTAACAGTATTGGAAAAAATTTGGCTCAGTGTGCAGAAAAAGCACTAAGTGACGCGACCGGAGTTGATATTGGGGGGACATTGAACTATGTGTTCGGTGATGGTCAGGAACAAGGAGGTCAAAATATCAACGCACTTATCACCAGTCTCCCTAGTGAGTTCACAGGTACTGCTGAGCAGCTAGCAGCTCTGGGCCAAGGGCTTCAGCAGCAGCAACAAGAGATCGTCAATATCGGCGCTCAGTTGGGTGCGATCTCCCAGTCTATCAATACGCTCGCAGTCGATGTTAAAAAAGTAGAGTCGCTGCTACAGCATGTTGCGAAATTGCAGTTATACCAAGCATGGCAGTCCGTAGATGTTGTGCTTAGCGGTTACCTAACCGTTATCGATACATGCTATTCTAACTACGTTTCTTACTTGGGTGATTATAGTAATACGCCCACGGCTTTGGTTGGCGACCTTGTTCAGGATATTTTGAATTCGGATAACGGTCCAAAGGAAGCGCTTAACGCCATTTCGAATCTGGTTGTTGACGGAGCGCAACAACAAGGTGCATTGCAACTTTGGTGCAGTATGGTTGCCCCGCTGGTAGGCAGTGGTGTATTAGACTATCGTGACGCGATACAGCAATATCAAAATTATTACAAGCGCCTAACCTACGGACAACTGTGTGCTACCAACCTCTTGATGGAGGCGTATAATTTTAGCAGTGCTCCGGACATGGCTCAAAAAGCGTTCATTGATTACCAAGAGCTAGTGGTGCAGCAGGAAGGCGCTTTCATCCAATGGATGTTGCCACTTGTACTGGCTGGCGTGTCGGGTTCAGTACCAACTCCAGGTACGCCTCCAAACTTCTCCGGTATCGATGCATCAATGCATCTAAATCCTCAAGTCCAATACCTGCCAGGTGATGCAAGGCCAGGTTCTTCGTACTATGTACCCTCAAGCCTCTTCATGAAGGCGGAGGAGCTATTGGCCACGCTCGCGGTAAACGATTCCTCATCCCGTCGAATTGTCGTGCATGTGCTATGTGATGATTTGAATGGTATAGGTTCACTGGTGAAACAAGCTGTTATGACCATTACCCATGCCGGTGCGGGTAATATAATACAGCCTGCCTCGACCCTGGACTTCGGGCCCTATTATTTCCAAATGGACAACCCACCTCCGGCTAGCACTTTGCCAGACCCAAATATGGTATACGGCGGAATTTACTTAAAGCGCATGGTATTTACTGCTAACAATACGAGTTCGCCACTCGCTGACGGTCAATATCAGCTGACTAACATGAATAACATCGACGGACTGATCCCAATCGAAACATATGCTTCGAATAATTCTCCCGTGCCGTTCCTAACCGACAGTGTGCTTCAATATGTCATGGAGGTTAATAGTTCTGAACCCTACGATTTTATGAACCTTCTTGCATATAATGCACCGATTCTTTGTCCTTGGGGGTGATAGCTGGAGCCGCCTGAACATGAAGAAAAAGATTCTGTTGGCCGGGCTATATACGCCAGGCAGTGGGCTGACTAACGTTATGGAAGCGCTCGCAGATGAGCTAAGCAAGACGTTTGAAGTGAGCTGCCTCGGTTTTGGGCCCTCCGACAGAGTAGGACACGAGGATGTGACGCTGCGCAACTGCAGCGTCCACATTCAGTATTCACCGTTTCGGCACTTTTGGGTTGATCCCCGATGGCTCGACAAGCGATTTGGAGATACTCCACCTGACACGGTGTTGTTGATCTCACCTGGCTATGTTGGGAAGTTATTGTTGCAACAATTGCAACCTTGGAGGAACAACACCAGGATTGTGTTGTATTTGCCGATCGAAGGTTCACTAGCAAATGAAGAATTTGCGCCGATTATTGAGCAGGTAGACTTATGTATTCTGTATACGGAGTCGGCCAGGAAGGATGTTAAGGCGATGTGTGATCGCGCAATACGGGGGCGACCTGAATATAAAACTCCTGATCTCGCGGTCGTAGGGCACGGAGCCGATTCCACACGTTTTTTTCCAATTGAAAGTTTCGATGAAAAGCACAGACGTCGCCTTGCACGCCGAGAGTTGTATGGATCTGACTCGGCCGCCATGGAAGCCTTCATTATACTCAACGCAAACAAGCCGTATTGGCGCAAAAGATTGGATATTACCATTAGCGGTTTTGCGCTGTTTGCCGATGGCAAGCCAGATGTCTTGCTGCATCTTCATACCGGCCAACGATCAGATTACGACGACATGGAATTGCGGAAAATGATCGATGCATCTGGAGTTGCAACTCAAATACGACTTACGCCCGAGTCGACATCCGCTAATATTTTCGGAAAGTCCGAACTTAATGCGCTGTACAACGCCTGTGACATCGGTCTCTCGACGTCAATGGGTGAAGGATGGGGGCTCGGAATTTTCGAACACGCAATGACGCGCTGTGCCCTGGTGGTTCCAGATCACACCAGCTTTCGAGAAAACTGGTCTGGAGCGGCCTGGTTAATGCCGGTATCCGGTATTGAGTTTGTGTTTTATGAGGCTGCAAATATGCACACAGTCAATGCCTTAGAAGTATATACAGCTCTTGAGGCTTTGTACTACGACGATGAGCTTAGAGTCGATCTAGCTGAGAGCGCTTATCGCAGGGCTTCACATGAGTCGAACAGCTGGAAAAATATCGGCAGACTCATCTCCCAACATCTTTGATATGAGGAAACGCCTGTGGCAACGTCAGCACAAATGGTAGCTTATTTACAGTCAGTCATCGTCAACGATGCGGTAAGTCCGCTTCCGGTAGTTCCATACTTCTTGAAAAGCAATATGACGGGAGGCTGGGAAGCATGGCTTCAAGTGGAATTTGCACGCACTGCGTGTAGCAACTTGGGGATTGGATGCAATTTTGAGCGCGAAGCCAGCTTTGACGTTCCGCCGGGGACCCCGGCGAAGCGGTGCGACCTGAAATTTACACCAGCGCGCGGGACAGCGATATGGTTCGAACTGAAAACGCAACGAAACGCTACCTACAAAACGACCGTTCTAGACTTTATCTCTGATTGTAAAAAGATAGTTGGGCAATCGGATGCTTGGAAACAAGCTAACGTTTTTGTCGCGTCAGCTATCCTGAAGATTGGAGTAGGAGATGGGACTGCGCTCAACACTTTTAGGTCAAACAGGCCAACCGGAGGGAACTTGAATTACTACCTTTACACTTCTCCGAGAAGCTTTCAGGACGTAACCGAAACAATTTTAAATCAAACGACAAACGCGAATCAGATGATTCTCGCTATCTATCGCGCGAACTGAAGGTGAGTTTGGAAAGTGCTCACCGCCGATATGGCCAATATTTAAAATATATTGCCGCTAACAGTATGTGGCACGCTTTCAGATGCTCGGTCGTCTGTTTGATCCCGAGATTGTCAAATGAGTTTGGGTTTGTGGGCGCCAAACAGCATATCACCGAACATAACGACCTGATCCCGATCGGTAGATTTCACGTTCGCAGTAATATTTAGTACTCGGTCCAGGAATTTCTTGGCCCTTGCAGCTAATTTGAGTTTTCTAGTCTATGTGGTGCACATCTGAATTGATGTGGGGGATTTCAATGAGTCGCGACGAATGCTCCTACAAGTCGCGAAGCCATTGATGATAGTGTAATTGATTCAATTTGGAGACCGTGTGTCTTGATTGTATAAAGGTTGGTTACTCTCTTGGAATGTTGGTCTGCCCATAGTCCACATCTCATCATCGGTCGGCAGGAGAATGCGGAGTATGATGTGGCAGTTATTGAGTGGGCAGGAGCGGCTGTTTTCCTAATCAACCTTGAAGACCGCATCCCGAGAGTTCATCTATTGCGCAAACTTGATCGGCGCCTTGATCTAAGTGACTGGTGCCATCATTTCACCGATTTCTATAGCCTGATTGGACGTTCCCTAATTGATCCTGAGTTGACGATCCGCATGCTGATCGTGCGCTACTAATATGACACCAGCTCCGGGCGATCGTGTTGCGGTTTTTTTGGCACGGAGGCTAACCGGCTTCCAGCATACCTATGGGGAGCCAGGAGGAGTACTCGCGCCGAACTTGAACATTCGAAAACTGAACACGCAAAAAAGACTTCCAGAGCATTTTGGTGTGAGAGATGACGGGTGCTACGAATGCCCCTGAAGTGATTTGTAAAAAATAGGGCCTTTCCAGCCTAGCCGAATGTGTACATTATCCAGTACATCGAAAGCGCTGACGGTAGAAAAACCTCAACGCTTTCAAGGAGAAAGAGCGTGGATTCCAGTCTCGTTTCCCGCTCCAAATACAGAAAAACGCCACTCAATGAGTGGCGTTTTTTTTGCGCGTTATTTTTGTTGTCAACATTGAAAAAAGAGGCTTCGGCCTCTTTTTTTGTTCTAGAGAGTTCTACGGGAGTCTGCCACCAGCCACGTTTTGTATTTCAGCGACAAATGAGGCCGCTCGTTGTTATAGATTTGCGCCGACTCGTCCACCATCCGAGTGGCCTCTACAAAATCTTTGGGTTGATGTAGCAATAACTCGTTTTTCAAAATCCCATTCACACGCTCAGCCAACGCATTTTGGTAGCAGTCGTAGCCATCGGTCATTGAGCAGGTGATGCCGTATTTGGCATGCAGTCGCTGATAAAGCTCGGAGCAGTATTGGACCCCTGGATCACCGATTCGATGTGCAAGCGTTCATGGACATGGTGCCCCACGATTTTTTCGGGAGTACACATCGGTGATCAAGCTCAGGTAAGCGACACCCGTTTGTGTCGGCAAGTAGGTGATTTCCGCAACCCATACTTGCTCTGGCGCCTTGGCGACTACCTGAATCGGCCCATCTTTGAGCAGATTTGGATACCGGCGAAAGCGATGATGGCTGTCTGTCGTTTTGTGATAGGCCCGTCTGCGGGGAACCAGTTCGCGCCGATCTCGCAAGATATCGAATAAATGGTCTCGACCAACCTTTACGGACACTTCTGGCTCAGTGCGCATTAGGTTGTGAAGTGTTCGGCCATAACAAAGGGCAGCTCAAAGCTGCCCTTTTCCCAACCTGCTCCTTAGGCCGCGGTAAACAGCTTGTGCGGATCCATGACGAATTTCTTCGGCGCCCCGGCATCGAACTCGTGGTAACCACGCGGCGCGTCGTCCAGGCTGATCACCTGCACGCCGACGACCTCGGCAATGTTGATCCGGTCCCACATGATCGCTTGCATCAGCTGACGGTTGTACTTCATCGTCGGGGTCTGGCCGGTGTGGAAGCTGTGGGACTTGGCCCAGCCGAGGCCGAAACGGATGTTCAGGCTGCCATGCTTGGCGGCTTTGTTGACCGCGCCCGGGTCTTCGGTGACATACAGACCGGGGATACCGATATTGCCGGCGACCCGCACCACACCCATCAGCGCGTTGAGCACATCGGCCGGGGCCTCGTGTTGCGCGCCGTCATGGCCGTGGCCACGGGCTTCGAAGCCGACCGCATCGACCGCACAATCGACTTCCGGCTCACCGAGCAGGTTGGCGATTTGCTCGTGCAGCGGAGTGTCCAGGGTCAGGTCGGCGATCTCGAAGCCTTGGGCCTTGGCATGCGCCAGACGCAGCGGATTGATGTCGCCGACTATCACCACCGCCGCACCCAGTAGACGAGCGGAGGCGGCAGCAGCCAGTCCAACCGGGCCGGCACCGGCGATATACACCGTGCTGCCAGGGCCGACACCGGCGGTCACCGCGCCATGGTAGCCGGTCGGCAGGATATCGGAGAGGCAGGTCAGATCGCGGATTTTCTCCATTGCCTTGTCGCGATCGGGCAGCTTCAGCAGGTTGAAGTCGGCATACGGCACCAGCACGTATTCGGCCTGGCCGCCAACCCAGTCACCCATGTCCACATAGCCATAGGCACCGCCGGGGCGCGCTGGGTTGACCGTCAGGCAGACGCCAGTGTGCTGTTCCTTGCAACTGCGACAACGGCCGCAGGCGACGTTGAACGGCACCGATACCAGGTCACCGATCTGCACGTTTTCCACGTCACGGCCCCTCTCGATTACCTCGCCGGTGATCTCATGGCCAAGCACCAGCCCGACCTGGGCCGTGGTCCGGCCACGCACCATATGCTGGTCGGAGCCGCAGATATTGGTCGAAACCACGCGTAGGATCACGCCATGGTCAATGCGCTTGCCGCGCGGGTCTTGCATTTTCGGATAGGGGATGGTCTGCACCTCGACCTTGCCTGCGCCGAGATACACGACACCACGATTACCAGACATGATTTCACCTCGCTTTTGTCATTGTGAGAACACGGCCCTTGTACTGCGAAGGGTCGCGCGGCCTTACAGTGCGGCGGTATATGTCTTGCGTTTGCGCGTGAATGCAGATTGGTTGGAAGTCACCTTCCAACGACACGTGATTAGCAGTCATCGTATCGATCCTACGCCTGGTATCAGCACTCTGCGAGGGCATTCAGCACCCAATCACCCTCCCGGTTGGCAGGGCGGGTCGTCCGAAGAAGTGGCTGCTGCCGTTACGTTTCCGGCCTCACCCGAGTCCTGCAACGGAGGAGAGTGACGTGGAGGGTGTTGCTCAGGCAAATGCCTCAGAACCACATCCGGATACCGGCTACAAATCGAGCCTCATTGGTCTTTTGTCCTTCATCTTCGGCCAGGTCGGCGGTCTTGCCGTAGGAGCGATTCCAGGACACCCCGATATAGGGGGCAAACTCACGGACAATTTCATAGCGCAAACGCAAGCCCACTTCGGTGTTCGCCAAGCCTGAGCCAATGCCGCGCTGAGGGTCGTTTTTCCCGTAGAGATTCGCCTCGGCGGTCGGCTGCAAGATCAGGCGATTGGTGAGCAGAATGTCGTAGTCACCTTCGAACCGAGCAGCAGTCTGGCCGTTCTCGCCGATGTAAGCAGTCGCTTCGGTTTCGAAGTTGTAAAGGGCCATCCCCTGAATACCAAGAGCCCCCCATGTCTGCGCTGATCCGGGTTTGAAGTCCTGGCGTACACCGGTGACGACATCCCACCATGGACCGATCGAGTGCCCCCAAAGCGCCTGGAGTTCGGCGCTCTCGGTTACGCCGTTGGTACGTTCACCTTCCGAACGCAACCACAGGCGATCGACGTCTCCACCAATCCATCCCTTTGCATCCCAGCTCAGTGCACTGCCGTTGTCAGCATCCTGGTATTCGAACTTATCAAGCAGGATGAAGGAGTTGAGTTTCTTGTCGTGGACGCCATGACCAGCCACCGGTGGAAAGGCAGCTGCACGATCAGCGTCGGTCAGTACGGGAATGGGAGTACGACTCGTGGTGGTCGCTCCTGAGTCCATACTCTCCATACCGTCCATTTGGCTCAGGTCCATGTTCATCTTGCTGTGATCCATGGTTCCCATCGAACCGTGAGCCATCTCTTCAGCAGCGTTGGCCACGGTAAAGAAAGCAGGACTGACGCAGACCGCCAGTGCAATCAGAGCTGGGCGTAAAAGCTTACTGGTCATGATCTCAAGCTGCCTTTCTGGATTTTTGCTCATACCCCGTCTCCTTTACTCATCAACCCGTACTTCACGGAACATGCCCATTTCCATATGGAATAGCAGGTGGCAGTGATAAGCCCAGCGACCCAGGGCATCGGCGGTGACTCGGTAGCTGCGTTTGGTTCCGGGTGGCATGTCGATCGTGTGTTTGCGTACCATGAATTTGCCGTTCTCATCCTCAAGGTCACTCCACATGCCGTGGAGGTGAATGGGGTGAGTCATCATGGTGTCGTTTACCAGCGTGATGCGCAGACGCTCGCCATACTTGAGGCGCAACGGTTCGGCATCGGAGAACTTGATGCCGTTGAACGACCACGAGAATTTCTCCATGTGACCGGTCAGATGCAGCTCAATGGTGCGATTGGGTTCGCGGCCGTCAGGATCCTGGAAGGTACTTTTCAGGTCAGAATAGGTGAGCACACGACGGCCATTATTGCGTAAGCCAATGCCAGGATCGTTGAGCTTCGGCGTTGCGCTCATGGCTTGCATGTCAACCAAGGGGTTGTTGGTTTCGGAGGCCGGGTGAGTCTGCATTTCTCCACCCATGCCAGCCATTCCCGACATATCTCCATGGTCCATCCCGGCCATTTTGCTGTGATCCATGCTGGCCATGTTAGGCATGTCGCCGCTGTCCATGCCGGTCATGTCGCCCTGGTCCATCCCGGTCATCTTGCTGTGGTCCATGCCAGCCATATCGCCGCCGTCCATGCTGCCATGGTCCATGCCGGCCATACCGCCCATCCCCATGTCATCCATGGTCAAAAGAGGGCGGGGATCGATCGCCGGTACTGGAGCCTTCAACCCTTCGCGTACCGCCAGGGTTCCGCGTGCATAACCGGTTCGATCCATGGATTGGGCGAAGATGGTGTAAGCCTCTTGGCTAGCAGGCTCCACGATCACGTCATAGGTTTCTGCAGTGGCGATGCGAAATTCATCGACGCTGACCGGGTTGACGTGTTGGCCGTCGGCAGCCACAACAGTCATTTTCAAACCCGGGATACGGACGTCGAAATAGCTCATGGCCGAGCCGTTGATGAAGCGCAGGCGCAGCTTCTCACCCGGTTTGAAAATGCCGGTCCAGTTGCCGTTGGGGCCCTGGCCATTCATGAGATAGGTGTAAGTGTCCCCACTGACGTCTGCAAGATCGGTGGGGTTCATTTTCATTTCAGCCCACATCTTCCGATCGGCCACCGCCGCGGACCAGCCTTGCTTGCTGACATCGTCGATGAAGTCGCCAACTGTCCGTTTGTGGTGGTTGTAGTAGTCAGATTGCTTCTTGAGCTTGGCCATGACACGACCAGGATCTTCATCGGTCCAGTCGGTCAGCATCACCACGTAATCGCGGTGGTATTGAAAAGGCTCGGGCTCTTTCGAGTCGATCACGATTGGACCGTAAACGCCTACCTGTTCCTGAAAACCCGAGTGGCTGTGGTACCAGTACGTACCGTTCTGCTGAACCTTGAATGTGTACTCGTACATGCCATCGGGGGCGATGCCATGGAAACTCAAGCCAGGTACACCGTCCATGTTGGCCGGCAGGATGATCCCGTGCCAATGGATCGAAGTATCCTGGTCCAGGCGGTTTTTCACCCGCAGCGTGACCGTTTCTCCTTCACGCCAGCGCAGCAGAGGCCCGGGCAATGTGCCATTGATGGTTATGGCAGTGCGCGGCGAACCGGTGATGTTTACCGGTGTTTCACTAATAAACAGATCAAATTCGTTGCCGCTCAGTACGCTCGGCAGGCCCGGGCTGGTGACTGCCCATACAGGCGTGCGCCACAGGCCAAGGCCGCCAAGAATTCCACCCGCGGCCAGGCCTTTGACGAACGTCCGCCTAGAGGTTTTGGAGTGCATGCCGTTTATGTCCAATCAATCAAAAGGGGGCTGTGCGAAACAACCAGTGAGTTGCTCATACAGGTTGAAGGCACTTTCTCGGGAGTTCGTATTAGTCCCGGATAAGCTTCGCCCGCCGTTGCCAGAGACAAATTGATACGGCAAGCGAGCCCGGAAATTGCCACATTTGAACCACCGCAGTGATTACATTTTTGTCAGCCTGGAATGCACCAAACCCTTCAGCAATTCTTGTGGTCCAGCTCTTTGGTTTTGCTTTCTGCGACGGGAGGTTGGGTGCCTTGGGTTTGGGCTACCTGATACGCTTGCATTGAGTTCTGTCTGGCAGCTTCCATGCGTGCGAATACGCGATCACTGCCGCCTTCGGCCATCGCCAGAGAAGAGACAGTCAAGGCAGCGATGATCATCAAGGTTTTTACAGAGTTCATTTGGGTATTCTCGGATGAGTTTTGTTTACCCCGTTGAGTCCACATCAGGATGATGTTTCTTGGGGCTGAGCGTTAGGCTCGATACAACTTTAAAACTCGCCCCCTGTCAGAAGCCTTAAGTCAGCATTACCGTTTTGTCAGGTTGCAACTTCCTTCTTGAACCTATGGGTAAGCAGAGTGCAGGTTCACGTCATGTTGCCTATACCCATAGTGCATATATGGCCACCTTGAGTAGCGCTTGCTGACATTTACCTGAAGCTGGGATTACTTTTCTGTCAGTTTCTGCCTGGCTGGACCCATTCATTACAAACTCAGTCCGAGATTCAGGGCAAAGAGCCACTCCAAAGCTGACTGAAATGTAATCGCACGGCCTGCGTTCATGTGGCATCGTGTAGTCGCACTATAACGCTGGAGTATTGGTCAGGTTCCCCGTGTTCAGTACGTACCGGGACGTGAAATACACTGAGTATTCGTCTGTGGTTTTAACAAGAATCAAGCAGTAAAAACTGGATCTTCCCCCCAACCAAACCTCGAACCAACAGCTCATGCTGTGAGGAGTCTTGCATGTCATTCCTTAAATCCACCACCGTCGCCGCTGTACTGACCGCTGGTTTACTTTTGAGTGCAGTTGCTCAAGCACATCCAAAACTTCTTTCCTCTAGTCCAGCAGAAAGTTCGGATGCGGCGGCCCCTTCGAAAATTGAGCTGCACTTTTCCGAGAACCTCACGACTCAGTTTTCCGGTGCAAAACTGATCATGACCGATATGCCTGGCATGCCGAACTCTCCAATGGGCGTTAAGGCCGGCGTCGCAGGTGGCAGTGATCCGAAAACGATGGTTATTACGCCCGCATCGCCATTGACCACGGGTACTTACAAAGTCGAATGGCGTGCCGTCTCTTCGGACACTCACCCGATTACCGGCAACTTTTCTTTCAAAGTGAAATGATTCATGAGCGACTCAATAAACATCGTGGTTCGCTTTGCTCTTTATTTCGACCTGATGCTGTTATTCGGATTGGCAATTTTTGGCTTGTACAGCCTCAGGGGAAAGGAAAGAGTATCGGGCACGGCTTTGAATTTTGAGTCGCTTCTTTATGGTACTTCTGTTGCAGGTGTAGCCCTGTCCCTTGCCGCCATGTTGTTGCTTGCGAAAGCAATGAGCGGTGTGTCGGGGTTTATGGAGCTACATCACCATATTTTTCAAATGGTCCTCATGGGGACTGACGTCGGATTGACCTGGATGGTCCGAATAGCTGCTCTGGTGATGGCAATTATTGGCGTCGCATTGAATAAGCGCCTCCCGACACTCAGCCTCTGGATCGTCACCGCATGTGGAGCCATGGCACTGGCGACCCTGGCATGGACAGGACATGGTGCTATGGATGAAGGTAGCCGTCGTTATTGGCATTTCATCAGCGATATCTTCCATCTGTTAGCCGCAGGTGGTTGGTTGGGGGCTCTCGCGGCGTTCGCTCTGATGCTGCGTTTGAAATCACTGAAGGGCGAGCAAGAGGCGCGAATTCTTGCACGGGTACTGACTGGATTTGAATCGGCTGGCGCGGTGATCGTAGTGATCCTGAGTATCACCGGTGTAGTGAATTACCTGTTTATCGTAGGTCCAACCCTCGATGAGGTGATGCTGAGCACTTATGGGGTATTGCTGTTCCTGAAAGTCCTGCTGTTTTCCGGAATGATCGTACTGGCCATGCTTAATCGTTTTCATCTAAGCCCGCTATTGGAGCGATCAGTTCGACATGGAGAGTATTCAGTTGCGGTCAAGGCTTTGCGGCGTAGCATGACGTTTGAGTTCTCAATGGCCGTCATCATAGTGTGTCTTGTCGCTTGGTTAGGAACGTTGAGCCCGGAGATGAGTATGAAAGCTGAATAGAACTAAAAACCGCATGTCTCGTTTCCCCCTCCAAGCATTAAAAGACGGATTGAAAAAAAGAGGCTTTTGCCTAATGTCTGTCAGTTAAGTGCAATCCATGTGGGAGCGAGCTTGCTCGCGATGACGGCATAACATTCAACATCAATGTTGACTGACCCACCGCTATCGCGAGCAAGCTCGCTCCCACAGGTTTGTGCCTTAACTGACTGGCATTGGGCTTTTGCCTCTTTTTTTTCGTTCCAGCAGGTTTCACTCGAAACCACTGCCATTTGCTCTCCACTCCTTCTGACACAAATGTATCTCTGTGTATCTAGGCCGCATGCCGATACGGACTGTTTCTTTTGTGGGCCGTTGCTGACACATACGGGATACCTGATCGGCGTCAAATGAGCTCCACCGAGACAGCACAAGCCGTCTCACTGGATCACTCAACGCTGGAGATATCGTCATGAACTGGAAGAACCTCAGCATCGCTTCATTGTTTGCCGTACTCAGCCTTGGCGCCGTGGCGGCCAACGCCCAAGACAGCGTCAAATCCCACAGCTACATGTACGGCGATCATCTGGATATCGCCAAAGTGCTGTCGGTCAATGAAGCACCGTCCTCGGGCTGTGGTGTCGTGGCGACTCGTATGACTTACCTCGACTCGCTCGGCAAGATCCAGTCTCTGGATTACAGCACCCTTGCCCAGGACTGCGGCCAAGGCAGTTGATGCAAGGTTGTGCAGGGCAGGCAACGATCGCCGCGCCTATAGGCCACTGACTAAAAAGGAGATTTATCATGCTTGCAGTTTCGTCCGTTTCCGCCTGGCACCGTTGCCTGGCTTCATCCACCAGGGTTCACGTGTTCGGTCTCGCACTGCTGGCTGGCAGCAGTGGCGCATGGGCAGCCACCACGGCTGCTGACACTGCGTCTGCCAGCGCTGCATCGGCTACATCGGCTACATCGGAGGCCATTCGCCCATACCGCATTCATATTGATGAAGCGCGCCTGACCGACCTGCGCAAACGCATCGCAGACACCCGCTGGCCTGACAAGGAGACCGTCAACGACGTTTCCCAAGGTGTGCAACGGGCACAGGTGCAGGAACTGGTGAAGTACTGGGGCAACGGTTACGACTGGCGCAAGGCCGAGGCCAGGCTCAATGCTTTGCCGGAGTTCATGACCACCATCGATGGTGTCGACATCCAGTTCATCCATGTGCGCTCGCGTAATCCCAACGCCATGCCGTTGATCCTCACCCACGGCTGGCCCGGTTCGCAATTCGAATTTCTTAAAACCATCGGCCCGCTGACCGATCCGACCGCTTACGGAGGGCGTGCGGAAGACTCTTTCGACGTGGTGATTCCGTCGATTCCCGGCTATGGTTTTTCCGGCAAACCGACTGAATTGGGCTGGGGGCCTGACCGGGTGGCAAAGGCTTGGGATGTGCTGATGAAGCGACTGGGCTACACCCATTACGTGTCCCAGGGCGGCGATCATGGTTCGGTGATTTCCGACGCACTGGGTCGCCTTGCGCCTCCAGGATTACTTGGCATCCATCTGAATATGCCGGCGACCGTACCGCCGGAGCTGGTGAAGCCGATCAACAGCGGCGATCCGGCCCCGGCCGGGCTGACCGATCCGGAACGCACGGCCTACAACTCGCTGAGTTCGTTCTTCGGTCGCAATGCAGCCTACGGCGCGATGATGGTGACTCGGCCGCAGACTATTGGTTATCTGCTGGCTGACTCGCCCTCCGGCACGGCGGCGTGGATGTACGAAAAATTCGCAGCCTGGACCGACAGTGACGGCAAGCCTGAACGTGTGCTCAGTCGCGATGAGATGCTCGACGACATCAGCCTGTATTGGCTGACTGACACCGGCGCGTCGTCCTCCCGTTTCTATTGGGAGAACAACAACAATAACTTCAGCGCTGCGGCGCAAAAGACTGCTGACATCAAGGTCCCGGTGGCGATCACCGTGTTCCCGCACGAAATCTACCGCGCGCCAAAAGTCTGGGCACAGCGTGCCTATCCCTCGCTTTCCTACTTCAGCGAAGTCAACAAGGGCGGCCACTTCGCTGCCTGGGAGCAGCCTCAATTGTTCAGCGAAGAATTGCGTGAGGCATTCCGTCCGTTGCGTGCATCTGCGCAAAACACCGGCGCTCAGGCCGCCCGGTAAACACTTTCCAATCGATTCCAAAACTCGGAACCGCTAACCAGCTGCTAGCAAGGGAGACTCACCATGGACACGACCCTGTTGAACCACAAACCCGCACCGCGCCATCGGCGTCTGCTCGCGCCATCTGTTCTGGCGATCGCATTGATGCAGCTGGGCGCTTTGAGTGTGGCCTCGGCGCAGGCGAACGCCGCTGATGTGCCGGCCAGCACCATCGGCACCATTACGCCGGGAAGTAACACTTCGTTCGGCCCATTGAAGCATGTCAAGGCCGGTCTGCTGGATGTTGCCTACGCCGAAGTCGGCCCTGCCGATGGGCCGGTGGTCATCCTGCTGCACGGTTGGCCTTACGATATTCACAGCTACGCCGACGTGGCGCCGGCGCTGGCGCAGAAGGGCTATCGAGTGCTGATTCCGTATGCGCGCGGTTATGGCGATACGCGTTTTCTTTCTGCCAAGACCCTTCGCAATGGCCAGCCTGCTGCACTTGCAACCGATCTGATCGACTTCATGGATGCGCTGAAAATCAACCAGGCCGTGCTCGGCGGGTATGACTGGGGTGCGCGCACGGCCGACATCGTCGCGGCCTTATGGCCGGAGCGGGTGAAGGCGCTGGTTGCGGTGAGTGGTTACTTGATCGGCAGCCAAGAGGCAGGCAAGACACCGCTGCCACCTGCCGCCGAGTTGCAGTGGTGGTATCAGTTCTACTTTGCGACAGAGCGCGGCCGTCTGGGCTATGAAAAAAACACCCACGACTTCGCCAAGTTGATCTGGAAACTGGCGTCGCCAAAGTGGAACTTCGACGACACCACCTATGACCGAAGCGCCGCCGCTTTGCAAAATCCCGATCACGTCGCCGTATCCATCTTCAACTATCGCTGGCGCCTGGGCCTGATCAAGGGCGAATCAAAATACGACAAGCTGGAGAAGAAACTGGCGGCTTTCCCGTCCATCAGCGTGCCGACCATCACCCTTGAGGGCGATGCCAACGGTGCGCCGCATCCACCTGCCGAGGCCTATGCCAAGCGCTTCACCGGCAAATATGAGTATCGATTGATCAATGGCGGTATCGGCCACAACTTGCCGCAGGAGGCCCCACAAGCCTTCGCCCAGGCAGTGATCGACGCCGATCATCTCTGATGGCCAGAAGGGGAGAGCAGCGATGAAGCTCAAGCATCTGGCCGTGTTGTCCGCTGCCGTGGCATCGGTTGCGTTGATCGCTACCGGAGTAGCCCTGGGCGACGCCGGTAGCGGCGACGCTTCACCGATCTACGGCGTGAAGCTTCCCGATGGCTATCGCCAATGGGCGCTGATAGCGCCGGCGCAGGAAGCGGCACCCCTGGACGAACTTCGAGCGGTCCTGGGCAATGATCTGGCGATCAAGGCCTATCAGGATTCAACGCTGCCGTTCCCTGACGGCACGGTGCTGGTGAAGCTCGCCTGGAAACACGTCCAGTCCCCGGAGTTCGAGTCGGCCTCCATTCCCGGCGCGGCCACTACCGTTCAGGTCATGGTCAAGGACTCCCGGAAATATGCATCAACCGGCGGCTGGGGTTTCGGCCGCTTTATCAACGGCAAACCCGCCGATGAAGCACAGCACCAGACCTGCTTCGCCTGCCACCAGGCGCGAGTGCAGAACCACGACTTCGTCTTCACCCGATTCGCTCCATAGTCCAATCACCCAAGGAGGTTCCAATGAAAAAAGTAATGGCTGCTCTGGCCTGCACCGCAGGCCTGATCATCGGTGCCAACGCATCGGCGCAAACTGAAAAGCCTACGGTCGTTCTCGTGCATGGCGCCTTTGCCGATGCGTCGAGCTGGAATGGCGTGGTGAAGATCCTCGAGAAGGATGGCTACCCCGTTGTGGCTGCCGCCAATCCGTTGCGCAGCGTGAAGGGTGACGGCGCTGCTGTTTCCGCATTGCTGGCTGGCATCAAGTCGCCCGTCGTATTGGTCGGTCACTCCTACGGCGGCAACGTCATCAGTGAAGCGGCCAATGACCGTGCCAATGTAAAGGCGCTGGTTTACGTCAGCGCCTTCGCGCCCGAGGCGGGCGAAACCGTCGCCGGGCTAGCCGGAAAATTCCCGGGGAGTACCCTCGGCCCAACCCTTGCGGCGCCTGTCGCGCTGGCTGATGGCGGCAAGGATTTGTACATCCAGCAGGATAAGTTCCACGACCAATTCGCGGCTGATGTCCCCGCCGCGCAGGCGGCATTGATGGCGGCGACTCAGCGTCCGGTCACCGAAGCGGCGCTGAACGAGCAGTCAGGTACACCGGCCTGGAAGCACATACCGTCCTGGTACATCTATGGTGACAAGGACAAGAACATTCCACCGCAGGCCATGGAGTTCATGGCCAAGCGAGCCGACGCCAAGGCAGTGAAAGTCGTTAAAGGGGCTTCTCATGTCGTGATGGTTTCAAATCCGGAGCCGGTCGCCCGACTGATTGAACAAGCGGCTGCGGCAAAGTGATTCCTGCGCTTGTGAAGGGTGGGTAGAGACAGAGGGTCAGGTATCGAATCAAGGCATCGAGTGAGGCATTCACTCCTGCCTTGATTCGATTTTTTGTGTCCGGCGTCCTTTATGGATGAACGGGATAATCAATGTATCCGCGCTGGTCACCACCAAAGAAGGTGCTTGGGTCTGAAGTGTTGAGCGCCAGTCCGTCACGGATCCGCCGCGGCAAGTCGGGGTTGGCCAGAAACGGCCTTCCAAAGGCAATGATGTCGGCACGGTTGGCGGCCAAGGCTTGTTCTGCTGTTTTCGGATCGTAACCGCCGGCAACCATCAGCACGCCTTTCCATTGCGTACGCAGTTGACCGATGATCGCGTCCCAGCGGGGATCGAAATTCTCGTCCTTGACGGTGCCTACCACCGCAGGCTCCACAAGGTGGAGGTAGGCCAGGGGCCAGCGGTTCATAGAGCGCACGATGTGGCCGAACGTGGCCTCGGGTGTCACATCGCCCATTCCCATGAAGCGCCCCATGGGCGTAAGCCGTACACCCACTCGTTCGGCCCCCACCTCATCGGCAACAGCCTCTACGACTTCCAGCAACAGGCGAGCGCGATTTTCCACGCTGCCGCCGTAGTCGTCCTCACGCTGGTTGCTGTTGCTATTGATGAATTGGTCGAGCAGATAACCGTTGCCCGCGTGGATTTCAACGCCGTCCATGCCGGCTTTCAAGGCATTGCGCGCAGCGCGACGATAGTCGCCGATGATTTGCGCAATCTCCGAGGTTTCCAGGGCGCGTGGGACGGGTACATCACCCCAGACACCATTGCCATCGTCATCGACGATAAACGTCTTGCCTGGAACAGGCAGTGCGCTGGGGGCAACCGGTAGGGCGTTATCGGGTTGGAAGCTTGGGTGAGAGACACGCCCCACATGCCACAGCTGCATGAAAATCAGTCCTCCCGCTTCGTGCACTTGTGTACTCACCTGGCGCCAGGCTTCCACCTGTTCATCGCTGTAAATCCCCGGGGTCCAGGCGTAGCCCTGACCTTGACGGGAAATCTGCGTGGCTTCGGTAATGATCAAGGCGGCACTTGCGCGTTGCCGGTAATACTCGGCGTTCATGGCGGTCGGAAGGTCGCCCGGCTGTCCGGCTCGGGAGCGGGTCAGAGGGGCCATGGCCACGCGATGAGCCAGTGTGTAGGGGCCAACCGCAATCGGTTGAAACAGGTGCTGAGTCATGGGTATTTCCTTGGGAGGGCATCGACCGGGATGCCGTGAGTGCTCAGGCGGACGGTGCCTGGTTGAAAAGCAGGTGATTGCCGATTTCCGTGCCCTGTATCCGCAGTTTCCGATCCAGCGCCAGTTGGGTTAATGATCCCGGTCCCGGTTTGATCGACGTGTACAAGAGTCTGTCGACAATGGCGCGGCGTCGATGATGCGATTGCGATGCAGTGCCGGACATGGTGTTTTCCTCCTGTTGGGCACTAACTTAATCCGCCGGGCCTTGAGTGATAATCCAGGCGTGGCTCTACGCTGCATTGCGTGAAACGCAACGCTTTAACGGAAGGTGGATTTCAGGCTATGCCTGCTGCTCTGAGCGGGTCAGGGGGAGATTCAGCCAGCGTCGGCCGGTAGCGTTCGCCACGGCATTCCCGATGGCGGCGGCCATGGGGCCCTGGACGATCTCGGCCGCACCGAGAAATGGTTGTCCCGGCTGATCGAGCAAATGCACGTCGACCTGCTTGGGTAATTGAGGAAAGCGCAGGATCGGATAACCGCTCCAATCGTAGCTGCGCACACCTCCCGGGTCGTAACCGACTTTTTCATACAAGGTCCAGCTGGCGGACTGCACGATGCCTCCTTCCACCTGGTTGCGCAGGCCATCGGGGTTGACGATTTGCCCCACGTCCACTGCTGTTATCACTCGATCGAGCTGAATCTCGCCGGTCTGCGGATGCACCTGCAAACGGACGGCTATTGCGCAATACCCCATGATGTTCTTGTAGCGGGCAAACGCGAAGCCAATGCCGGAACCAGGTTCATTGCCTTGGTGCGGCCAGCCGCTGGCGTCCCGGACGCGTTCGACCACCGCACGTGCTCGTGGATCTGCCAGATGGGCGAGGCGCAAGGCAACCGGATCGGTGCCGGCCCGAGCGGCCAGTTCATCGATGCAGGCTTCGATGGCGAAGATATTGATGTGTGCCCCCAACGAACGCATTGCGGATGTGCGAAACGGCATTGTGGTCACGAAGTTCATGTCGATGCGGGTGGATGCCAAGGTGTACAGCGGCACGGCATTTCGATCGCCATCCCCTTCGGGTTGGGCGATTGGAACCGACGGCGCGGAGACGAACGGGCGGGCCAACAGCCGTGCGGGAATCAATCTGCCGGCATTTACGATGCGTTCGTTGTGCGGCGTCGTCCACAGCTCATAGGCCCAGTCCTGCAGTCTGCCCTGCGCATCGAGGCTGGCCTGGACCTCGGTGAGCATGGCGGAACTGTAGGGCTCCCAGAGGTTTTCCTGCTCGCGCATCCATTGCACGCGCACAGGCGTGCCTGCGACACGCATCGCTATCAACGCGGCATCGGCTGCCGCGTCGTCCGCGCCGTTGTGGCCGTAACACCCGGACCCCTCGGTATGGATGCAGCGCACCCGCTCAGGTGCCAGTCCCACCATCTCGGCGATCCCCGTGCGAAGAGGGTAGACACCCTGCGTGTGGGTCCAGACAGTGAGAGTGCCATCCTTGAACCAGGCCACGGCGCAGGACGGACCAATGGACCCGTGCATGAGGTACTGTTTGGTGACCCGTGCGCGATAACTCGCGCTGGCTCCGGCAGCCGGGCTGCCTTCGTGGCTGATCGGATAGCGGCGTGCGGGTAGGCGTGTCAACAACGAGTGGATGTCCTGAGATTCGGGGATCGCCTGTCCGCCGCTCCAGCGGGCCCGCTCATACCCGCTGCGCATCGCTTTAATGGCTTGCCACTCATCTCGGGCCACCACTGCCAGGTAGTTGCCGTCGTGCACCACCTGCACCACCCCGGGCAGACCCTTTATCGACTCGGCATCGAAGTCTTCAAGGGTGCAACCAGGACGTGGCGGACGGATGACGCGGGCATGCAGCATGCCGGGCAGGCGCAGATCCTGGACGAAAGCGGCGCCGCCACTGACTTTGGCCGGGATATCCAGGCGAGGAAGAGAATGACCGATCAGCTTGAAAGCGGACGCCGGCATCGATGGCGATCGGGCCTTCGCATAGTGGTGCAGGTCGACGCCCTTGACGGCTTCGGCGTATGACATCCGTTGTCCAGCCAGGCCCTGGATGACGCCCTCATGGGTGGTCAGCAGTGCGGCTTCGACTCTCCAGCTGCGTGCCGCCGACTCCAACAGCAACTCCCGAACCTGAGCCGCTGCGTTGAACAAGGCGGTGCCGCTGTCGAAAATACTGTGGCTGCCGGCTGTATAACCTTCGTTGGGTGTCAGGGCGGTATCCGCGGTGAGCAGATGGATCGCGGTTGGCGAGATATCCAGGCGTTCCGCGGCAATCTGCAGAAGGGCCGTTTTCACCCCCGTACCCAATTCAACCTTGCCGGTGTAGACGGTGATGCCTTCGGCATCGACGCGGATCCAGGCATCGAGATAGGGATTGGTACGCAGGCTTCCAGGGAGATCGGGCGCCAGCACGACCGTGCCGAGCGTATCGACTTCGCTATCGGCCAGCGCATGACGCGCTGCCGGTACCAGAGTGAATGTCAGTACCAGCGCTCCTGCGCGCAGAAAAGCGCGGCGGCCCTGATCGACTTCATGCTGAAGTGTCATGTGGCGCTCCTGTCTTGTCTGGCAACACGGCTGATGGCTTCGATGATCCGCAAGTGAGTTCCGCAGCGGCACAGGTTGCTCGCCATATGCTCGCGAATGGTGTGTTCGTCCGGATGGGGAGTGCGCTCAAGCAACGCCTGGGCGCGCATCAGCATGCCGGCGATGCAGTAACCGCATTGAGCTGCCTGCGTCTCGATAAAGGCTTTTTGCAACGGACCTGGACGCTCCGCCGTACCCAGGCTCTCGACCGTACGGATGTCCTTGCCTTCCAGCCCCGTGCAAGGTGTCAGGCAGGAAAAGACCGGCTGGTCATCCACCAGCACAGTGCAGGCACCGCACTGTCCCAAACCGCAGCCGTACTTGGCGCCGTTAAGCCCCAGGTGATTGCGCAGCGCATACAGCAACAGCATGTCGGGCTCCAGCTCCAGCGAATGGGGCGAGCCGTTGACGTTGAGGGTCATTTGGATCATTGCGCCTCCTGGCGTAACTCGTGAAGGGTGGAAGAAAGGTCTGCCCACGGCTGGCCAGGCCTGGCCTGCTCGCGGAGAAATGAAGCCAGCGCCGCAAGCTGGTCGTTATCCAGACTGGCTGCGAAAGGCGGCATGACCGGTCCGGGTAACCCTGGGGTGGCAGGCACACCTTCGAGCACTGTCTTGAGGAAGTTGCGTGCGCTCACTGCATGCAGCGCTGATGTCCGATCCAGAGCGGGACGTCCATCGATCTCTCGCATCGGTGCGGCCGGGCCATGGCAGCCCGCGCACGCACCCTGGAACAGCAGGGCGGCAGGCGTCTGCCCGGCTACCTCGGTGGGGCGCGTGATCGCTGAGGCGGGTAGGGTGGGCGCAGGGTTCTTGAGGCTCAGCAGATATTCGGCAATGGCCTCGGCGTCGCTGGTGGGCAGGTTGGCCAGGCTAAGGCTGACCGGTCGCATCGACCCCGCAGCGGTGCCATGGCCCTCCACCACTTCAGCACGCAAGTAGCTCACCAACTGCTCGCTGCTCCAGGGAAAGTCACGGTTGGTCATACCCAGCAGAGAAGGCGCCTCCCATCCGTCGACCCTCCCTCCTGCTAGGTGCTGAGCGGGTTTCTCGGCACCTAGCAAGTTGAGCGGAGAATGGCAGCCGGCGCAGTGGCCAGGGCCTTCGACCATATAACGTCCACGGTTCCAGGTTGCAGATTGCTGCGCCACGGGCGTCAAGGGTTCTGCGTGCAGGAACAGCAGATTCCAGAACGACACCAATGGCCGGATGTTCATCGGGAATTTCATCCGGTTCTGTACGGCCGGCGAGCGCACGGCGGGGCCGCTCATCAAATACGCGTAGACATCCGCGATATCCCCGTCCTTCATGCGCCGGTAGTGCACGTAAGGGAAGGCGGGATACAGCAAGTGCCCATCGCGCGAGACTCCTTCGCGCATTGCCCGCTCAAAGGCCGGCAATGACCATTGGCCAATACCGGTCTCGGCGTCCGGAGTGATATTGGTGCTGTAGAGCGTGCCGAACGGTGTCACCAGCGCCAATCCACCGGCCAGGTGTTGACCGCCGGGACGCGTATGGCAGACCGCGCAGTCGCCGGCTTCGGCTACCCGCGCACCCTGTTTTACCTGAGCGGAATCGAAATGCTGTGGCGGTTTGGCCGGCGCGATCGCCGGGCGCCACATCAGCAACGCAGCGCATATCCCGCCTAGCGAAGCTAGAACCACAGCGCCCACCCACAGCTGCCTGGCTTTCATGACGTCACCCTTCATTCGTCCGTGGACCCCGCGAGGGACTCATCTCGCCGAGGGTAGAGAAGGGGGACGGGCGGCGGTATTAGCAAACCGCGCAATGGCGTTTTGCGCCAACGGCAACGCTGGGGTCGTTGCGCCATACGCATCGCTCAATTGCCCCAGCGGTGGATTCTCCTTGGCGAACGTCGCGTCTAGCCTTGCCGAAACTTTCTCCAAGCAAATGAGGTTTCATCATGCCCATCGGCAACGTTGCAATAACGGCAAGTACGACGGTGAAGGGTGAACGGCCCGCGTCAATCTCTGGCGCCCTGGTGGCTTTGTTGGCCTTCTGTTGTGGCGCCGTTGTCGCCAACCTTTACTATGCCCAGCCGATCGTCGAGCTGATCGCTCCGCAAATCGGTCTATCGAACGCCCATGCCAGCCTCATTGTTTCGCTGACCCAGTTTGGCTACGCCGCGGGTTTGCTCCTGTTGGTGCCGCTGGCCGACCTGATGGAAAACCGCCGTCTGGTAGTGGGTTTCACGCTCGCTGTGAGCCTTTGCCTGGTTGGCGCCGGCTTCACTCAGTCGCCTTCGCTGTTCCTGGCACTGTCATTACTCATCGGCCTCACTTCCGTGGCCGTACAGATTCTCGTGCCGTTGGCTGCGCACATGGCACCTGAAGAAACCCGCGGGCGGGTGGTAGGAAACATCATGAGCGGCCTGCTGCTGGGCATTCTGTTGTCGCGCCCGCTGTCGAGCCTGTTGTCGGAGGCTTTCGGTTGGCGCGGAGTATTCTTCAGCGCCGCGGGCCTGATGGCATTGATCGCCTGCATCATGGCCGTTGCCCTGCCACGGCGCATGCCAACACATCAGTCCTCTTATGGTGAGTTGATCCGCTCGGTATTTGCGCTCGCGCGACGCCATCCGAGCCTGCGTGAGCGCTCCTTGTATCAAGGGTTGTTGTTTGCCAGCTTCAGCCTGTTCTGGACCATCGTTCCTATAGAGTTGATTCGCCAGCATGGTTTCAGCCAGGCGCAGGTTGCGGTGTTTGCCCTGGTGGGGGCCGTTGGTGCGATCGCGGCCCCGATTGCCGGCCGGCTGGCCGACGCGGGGCATGGCCAGCGCGGCACTCTGGTTGCGTTGATATTGGCGCCTGTTTCCTTGCTGATAGGTGCTCTGCCAGGCAGTGGCTACCTTTGGCTGGTGGCGTGCGCGGTGCTGCTGGATTTTGCGGTGCAACTCAACATGGTGCTCGGACAGCGTGAGGTATACGCCATCGATCCGCACAGCCGGGCACGCTTGAATGCCGTGTACATGACCAGCATCTTTGTCGGAGGAGCCCTGGGATCGCTGGTGGCCAGCCCCCTTTATGAGCTGGTTGGATGGAGCCTGTCGGCAGCCTCGATTGCAGCGTTTCCTGGCTTGGCACTGGTGATGTTTCTAAGTCGTCAGTACCGCCAGGGGTGAGCACCGTCGCGAGCTATTGAGGCCGAAGTCGAAGAGAAAGAAGAGTCGCCGCAAGGTCATGGTTGTCCTTGGGTATCAGCGTCCTGTTGATGGTGTTCTGAATGTTGCGCCCGTGTTTGAGCACAACCGTGCAAGACACCTCATTCGCGGTCAGGCATAGTAGTTCGCTTGATTTTTCGCTGTCGGGATTGGCTGATGGACAAGTTGCTGGCGCTGAAGATGTTCGTTGAAACCGTACGCTGTGGCGGCTATTCATCAGCGGCGCGCAAGCTCGGCCTCTCTACGTCTTCGGTGACGCGGCAGGTGGCGGGCCTGGAAAGTGAATTGGGTGCCAGCCTGCTTAATCGCACCACGCGCAACACCAGTGTCACGGTTGCAGGGCAGGCTTATTTCGAGAAGGCCGTGGCGATTCTCGAGGCCGTCGACGAAGCCGATGCCACCGTCGCCGACCGTGGCACCGAGGTCCAGGGACATCTGCGTGCCAGCGTTCCGGTGGAGTTCGGCCGGCGGATCATTGCGCCTCACCTGGGGCGCCTGCTTGAGCGCCATCCGGGCCTGGAGATCAGCCTGTCGTTGAGCGACCAGGTCAGTGACCTGATCAGCGAGCGAATCGATGTGTCTGTGCGTCTCGGTTCTTCGGTGGTCAGCGATGACATCGTCAGCAAGAAGATCGGTGACTTTCAGCGTTGGGTCGTGGCCAGTCCCGAGTACCTGACTCGTACCGGTCTGCCACGCCACCCGAGTGACCTGCTGAAACATCAGTGCCTGCGTTTTGACTATGGCGCGGCGCACCACGACTGGACATTCCAGGGCGACGAGGACACCCTGCGCCTGAGTGTGCAGGGGCGATTGCAGAGCAACAACGCCGACATCCTGCGCGAGGCGGCGCTGGCCGGTGGCGGAGTGGCGCTACTGGCCGACTGGCTGGTGCGTGACGATGTCGGCCGGGGCCGTCTGACCCGCGTGCTGGAGCAGTATGAAGTCAATCCCGGCACCGCCAGCACCTGCATCAACGCGCTCTATCTGCCCAACCACCGCGGCTCCAGTCGCATCAATGTGTTCATTGAGTTCCTCGAGGAAATCCTCGCTTCCTGAACACTACTTGGGTATTCGACAAAACAGCGTTGCGCGCCATGTGGCTACTCGCCCGGCAGATGCAGGCCTAGAGTCTGGCCATCATTTGTCGAAGTAAGGTGGTCGCTATGGATAACGTCATTCATCTGGCGTACGACTTCATCAATCCCTGGTGCTGGATCGGTGAACTGAACCTGCGCAAGGCGATGGCGGCATCGAATCGGCCACAGCCGATCATCTATGTACCGTGCCGATCTGCTTTCGACCTTCCCGCCAGCCGTATCGAACAAGGTGAGTATGCCAGGCGCAAGTTCGGCAGCCTGTCGCGCAGCCGGATGTTCGAAGCGCAAATCACCCAGGCCGGCCAGGCGCTGGGTTTGCGTTTTGCCTTTGACCGAATCGAGCGTCTGGTCGATACCGACCCGGCGCACAGTTTGATGCTGGAGCGGGCCGCGCGAGGTGGTGACTGTGCCGGTCTGTTCAGGCGTATCTTCCGAGCCTATTTCTGTGAGGGCCGCGATATCGGGGATGTGCGGGTACTCGCGCAGTTGGGTGGGGACAGCAAGGTCCAGCAGGACCGGTTGCTCGACTATCTGCGCAGCGGTGAAGGAGTGGCGGCGGTGCAGCGCCACAAGCGTGACGCCGCGGGTTGGTCAGGTGGGGTGCTGCCGGTCCTTCGTATCGGCGACACCCTGGTATCGGGTACCCAACCCAGCGCATTGCTGGCTCGTGTGTTGCGGGACGCGGCGGCACCTGAGGTTCAAGTGGCCCACCGCCGCAGCGGTGCGCGAAGTGCATTAGCGTAGCCGGCGTGCAGCGATATCCAACACGATAGCCAGCAGCAGCGCCATGCCAGCGATCACGAACAGCAACTGATGATGCCCGCCGCTGGCGTTGAAGATCAACGAATAGGCAGCCCCGGCCAACGCCTGGAAGCTGGCAAAGGCCACGGTCGCGCGGCTCCAGGCGACCTGCTGGGCATGGGCGTGCTTCTTCAGTTCGTGCACGCGGGCCAGGGCCAAGGGCACGATGCCGGGCGGAAACGAACCTATCAATACAGCGAGCCCGCACAGCACCCACGGCTGACTGGTAATGCTCAAGGCACCCACCGCCAGCGCCTGCACGATCAGCACCGAGAGGATGCTGCGGCGTGCCCCAAGGTGATCGGCGAGCATGCCATAGACCATCGGGCCAAAGATCGCTCCGACGCCATACATCACCCAGACCAGCGTCGCCACATGGGTACCCGCATCAAGACCGCGGGCCACGTAATCCACCAGAAAGACCATGGCGGGTACCAGCCCCGTGGCCATCAACGCGTACTGGGCGAACAGCAGACGCAAACCACTGCCGGATGCTTGATCCTCATGGCTTGCCGGCTCACTGGTCCTGACGTCGACAACGGGCTCGGGCTGGCTCTGCGGCCAGCCGAACCAACTGGCAGCGGTCAGCACCGCAGCGACCAACCCCAGGCCTATCCAGGTATCGCGCAGGCCCCATTCGAGCAGGGCTGGCACCAGCGTACCGGAGCCTGCAATGCCAAGGCCGATGCCGAGAAAGATTGCGCCGCTGGCCGCGCCTCTACGCGCCGCCGGCACGTGTGGCAAGACAGTGGACGCCACCAGCACCATGATGGCGCCACCGGCGATTCCCGACAGCAGGCGCCAGGCGAAGAACCAGCCGAAGGACAAGGCCCAGGCACAGGCGAAGAATGACAACGTGGCGACCACCAGCATCAGCCGCAGCACGAACGGATTGGAAAGGCGCTTGCCCAGGGGATGCCCGACCAGCGCTCCGATGAGGTACCCCGCGAGATTCGCGGCGCCCAGATAGACCACATCCGCCTGTACGAACCAGTGGGCCTGGATCAGTTGCGGGATAAGCGGTGTATAGGCAAAGCGCGCCAGCCCGATACTGACCAGGCTGGCGCACAAGCCAGCGAAAATATGCAGCCAGACTTCATTGCGCATGGGGAGTGTCGCAGTCGTAGGCGCTGACATGGGCGGAGTCCTTGATGATTTACGGGTGTGGAAATGGATAGGAGGATTGGATTTTGGGAGTCAGCACCCGCGCGGCGGAAATCATCGGTGTCGATAGTGGATATGTTTCGCCGACATCGCTTCAAGCGTTTGCGGGGCCCTGTCTGTCGAAGTTTTCGCCTGCCAATCAAGCCCGGGGGCGCAGGCCCCCAGGCACGTTGCGGTCAAGGCATTTCCGGCAGTTCTTGAGGACGCAAATCGAACACCAGCACTTCGGCATCCACACCGTTGCTCAAGGTCAGCACCTGTTCATCGCGAACCCGTACACCATCGCCTTCCTGCAATTGCAGGCCGTTGAGTTCGACCTTGCCCCGGGCCACATGCACATAGGCGTAGCGATCGGCGGCGAGCGTGAGGCTGGCGCTTTCCTTGCCGTCGATCAGGCCGGCATAGACCCGGGCATCCTGACGCACCCGCAGCGAACCGCTGGCCCCATCGGGGGAGATGATCAGTTGCAGGCGACCGCGTTTCTTCTGCGTGCTGAAGTGCTCTTGTTGATAACGCGGTTTGGCACCGCTGACGTCCGGTACGATCCAGATTTGCAGGAAGTGCACCGGCCGGGTCGCCGAGTGGTTGTACTCGCTGTGCGCCACGCCGCTGCCGGCGCTCATCAATTGCACGTCGCCGGGGCGGATCACCGAACCTGTGCCTAAAGTGTCCTTGTGTTCCAGGGCACCCTCGAGCACATAGGAGAAGATCTCCATGTCCCGGTGCGGGTGCTGGCCAAAGCCTTTACCGGCTGCCACGCGGTCATCGTTGATCACCAGCAGGTCAGAAAAACCCTGCTCCCGCGGATTGCGGTAGTTGGCAAAGGAAAAGGTATGGAACGACTTCAACCAACCGTGATTGGCCGCACCGCGATCAGAGGCTTTGCGAAGGGTCAGCATGATGAAATCTCCTGTTTGGGACGAGAGTTCGTCCGAGTGAGGAGAAGGTTAATGTTTACCGGTGAGTGCAATAAGTAGATGGAAATTGAAATACTGTCTCGATCAGGTTGACAGTTATGTGAGCGGGTTCATGTATTCTTGTTGTTACAAATGGCCATAATGTTCAGTGCTGACACTACGTTTCCCATTTCTTTGATATCAGTGATTTCCAACCCATGAAAACCGTGGCAATGGTGCTGTTTCCAGACTTTCTCCTGCTTGATATGGCCGGGCCCATGGAGGTGTTTTCCATCGCCAACCGTTATCTGGAGCCGGACGCCCGTTATCAGCTGTCGACGATCGGCACCGAGCATGGCACGTTGCGCGCATCCAACGGCGTCAGCGTTCAGACCGATGTGCACATAGACCAGGCCTGCGACAGCTATGACTTGCTGCTGGTGCCGGGCGGTCCGGGGGCTTACAACGAAAGACATCCACCGTTGCTCGACTGGCTGCGGGGCGCCGTCAGTCGGTCGGCCGTTTATGGCTCGATCTGCACGGGGGCGTTCATATTGGGGCATGCCGGATTGCTGGACGGTTATCGGGTGACGACTCACTGGCATTACACGGAGCGGTTGATTCGAGCCTTCCCCGAGGCGACGGTGAAGACCGATCAGATTTACGTCGAGGACCGCAACCTGATCAGCTCTGGCGGGGTCACCGCCGGCATCGACCTGGCACTGGCGGTGGTCGCTCAGGATCACGGCAAGAAAATCGCCCAGGACGTGGCCAAGGTGTTGCTGGTGGTGATGAAACGCCAGGGCGGACAGGCGCAGTTCAGCCCATTGATGAGTGCGGTGGCGCCACAGGAAACGCCGGTGACCCGGGTGCAGAATCATGTGCTCGAACACCTTGATGAAGCCTTCAGTGTCGAACGCATGGCCAGCCTGGCGAACATGAGTGCGCGACATTTCGCTCGGGTGTTCGCCCGTGAAGTGAATATTACGCCCATGGAGTTTTTGCAAAGCGCGCGCATCGATTGCGCCAGGAACCTGCTGGAAACCAGTGACCTGCCGCTCAAGACCGTCGCCTACAAGAGCGGCTTCGGCAGCGTGCGGCACATGCGTTTTCTGTTCAGTGAAAAACTGGGTCTGACCCCCGCCCAGTACCGCGAACAGTTCAGTTAGAGCGTTCTTGTCCGTCCTGCGCACCGCAATGGCCGTGACGCTCCCTCCATCGCCGTTGTACCGTCACTCATGCCTGCCAAGATACTCGTGGACTCTTGGCAGCGGAGATGCGGGAGCCTGGGCGAACTCGCACAATGGATGAGGCAGTACCTTGAGCCGGGCCAGGTTTTCAGCACGTGGATGTGCATGAACAGACTCAGAGATTTAAATAGCAGTGCGGTGCTGCGGTTTGGCCCGTACGTGTTTCACACTCGTCAACGGCTGATCCTGGAAGGTGATCGGCCGCTGCGTATGGGCGGACGGGCCCTGGATATCCTCCAGGTACTGGTCGAGCGCGCGGGCAACGTGGTCAGCAAGGACGAACTGATCGCCCACGTCTGGCCGACTTCGGTGGTCGAGGAAATCAACCTGCGCGTGCACATCGCTGCCCTGCGTCGGGCTCTCGGCGATGGCCAGAACGGGCAGCGCTACATCGCCAATATTCCCCGGCGCGGTTATAGCTTCATCGCCCCAGTGCAGTGTGAGTTGGAAGGTGCACTTTTCTCGGTCGAGACCGTTCAAAAGCACCAGCACAACTTGCCTACTCGGATCACGCCAGTGACCGGCCGAGATTCGGTCGTTGGTAGCGTGGTCCGGCTGTTGCCGGTTTGCCGTTTCATGACCCTGGTCGGCCCCGGCGGAATTGGCAAGACCACGGTGGCCTTGCGCGTGGCCGAACTGCTGTTGCAGCACTATAGCGATGGCGTCTGGATCGTTGATCTGGCGGCAATCGATGACCCTGCGCGGCTCGTCGATTATCTGAGCCAGACCCTGGAACTGGATGTTGGCGTGGATGCACTGGCGCCACGGCATGCATTGCTGGTACTCGACAATTGCGAGCACCTGCTCGAACGTTGCCGATCGCTGGTGGAGGGCCTATTGGTTTCGGCGCCACGGTTATCGATCCTGGTCACCAGCCGCGAACCGCTGCGGGCGGCGACGGAAACGGTCCAGCGATTGCCAGCCCTGGCGGTGCCGCCGATGTCGGCGCTGCAGAGTGTCGGCGAGGTTATGAGCTATTCAGCGGTGCAACTGTTTGTCAGCCGTGCCCGTGCCCGCCAACAAGGGTTTGCCCTGCGTGAACAGGACCTCAAGGCTGTCCGGGAAATCTGTCGGCGCCTCGACGGTCTGCCCTTGGCCATCGAACTGGCCGCGGCGCAGATCGATGCGCTGGCACTGGTTGGGCTGCGAGCACAACTGGACAACTGTTTTCAACTGCTGACCCAAGGCCGGCGCACCGCGGTGCCACGGCATCAGACGCTCAAGGCCGCGCTGGACTGGAGCTATCAGCGGTTGAGCCCGCTGGAGCAGACCGTACTGCAGGGGCTGGCGGTATTCAAAATAGCTTTTACTTTGAATGCAGCCATCGGCGTCATCAGTTGTGCGGTGCTGCGGCCCACCAGTCTGGCAGAGGTGATAGAACGGCTGGTGCTGAAATCGCTGTTGTCGGTTGAGCAGGGCAATGGCATGACACGTTATCGGCTTCTCAACACTACCCGCACTTACGTACTGGAAAAGCTTGAACTGAGCGGACTGCTGCGAGTGTTTGAAATGCGTTATGCCCGCTACATCAGTCGGGCACGCTGGGGGTCAGGACGGCCGGTGTCGTTGCAACTCGTCGAGCAAACGGCGGACTTTGCTTAGGTCTGGTGTGGCAAAGCCTTCGGTGAAGCGGTTGTAGACCGGCGCCAGCAGGTCGTGGGCTTGTTGGAGGTGGCCTTGCCGCTGCCAAAGCTCAGCCAGTGAGGTGGCAGTGCGCAGTTCCCATGTTAGAGCCCCTTGGGCTTTTGCCACTCCCAGCGCTTTGAGCAGCACGGTCTCGGCTGCAGTCTGGCTGTTTTCTGCAAGCAGAGCATTCGCTCTGGCCCGAAGGATTTCCGCCGTGCTCCAACCCGCAGCGCCGTTTTCGGCCCGTGCCAGCAATGCGTCATCGACGAAGCCGCTATCCAGGGTGACCATGATTTCCTTGATCAGCCCGGTGCCGGGTTGCGGGTTCGGATGTGCACCATCGCCATCGATTACCTGCGCATAGTGCCGGGCCCAGTTGTAGAACAGCAGCACCGAATGTTTTTGTGCTTGTTCGAGCAGCAGGCGCAAGAGGTCGCGGGCAGTTTGAGTGTCGCCGTTGTAGTGGGCAATCAGGCAGCCGGACAGTGCCAGCGTGTAGCAGATGGACGTGCCATGGTCGATCTGGAGCGCGATGTCCAGAGCCTGACGCGCGGTGCTCCAGGCCTTTTCCGGATGGCCCTGCAACCAGAGGATCCGCGCCAGGATCGTCAGCGAGGCGACGCTCTGGTCGTACTGCACGCCAAAGCCACAGGTGAACCGGCTGAGATGTCCGCTCTGGGTCATGAGCTGGAAGACTTGCTCGGCTTTGTCCCGGGCTTGCGGCTGATCGCCGGCAAAGTGTAGAGCCAGTACCTGCAGGCGCTGGGTGCTGAGGGATATCACGGCCCGGCCGGTACTGCGTAGCGCCAGGTCGTCGAACTGACGGCTTTGTTCCAGGGCCAGTTGGTAGTGACCGCAACTCAGATTGACCGCCGTGTGCCCGGACACTGCCTTGAGTTGAGCTGCCACATCGTCGCTACTTTCGGCCAGGGTTCTGGCCGCCACGAAGGCATCGATCGCTTCGGCGCTGCTGCCTTGGGTGTGGTAGCAGGAGCTGCCGAGGGCGAGCTTGAGGGCCAGGGTCAAGCGAGGGCAGGGCTCGGCTGCCGCGTGAAGCAGGGCCAGCGCCTTGCGCACATACACGCCGTGCTCCTTGAGCAGTGACAGCTCCTGCCACAGTGGTGCGGAGGCCGCGGCCAGACGGATCGCCAGCATCTGTGGGCCTTGGCTATTCAAGCCCCAGTCGAGCGCCGCGCGGATATCTTCCAGGCTGCGGGCGTGACGCTCGATCCATAGGGCCGACGGGGTCTGCTCCCAGTCCTCCTGGGCCTGATGCATCAAGGCCAGGCAACGTTCGGCGTGACGCTTGCGCGTAATCGGCAGCTCGTCGGCCTGGTCGAGTTTTTCCAGGGCATAGCTGCGGGTGGTGTCCAGCAGGCGATAAAACACTTCCTCGTCGCCGACTTCCACGTTCAGCAAGGACTTGGCCACCAGTTGCGTGATCGAGGTAAAAACCACGTCGGGTTCGATGTGTTCGCCGACGATCACCGCCGCTGCCGATTGCAGGGTGAAGCCCCCCCTGAAGATGCCCAGCCGACGCAGACAGGCCTGCTCGCAGGCATTGAGCAGTTCGAAGCTCCAATCCAGTGTGGCGCGCAGGGTCTGATGACGGCCCGGCGTTATCTGGCTGCCGTGGGTCAGCAGCCGAAAACTGCCTTGCAGCTGGCTCAGCAACCCACTGAGGCCCAGGTTGCCGACCTGCGCGGCCGCGAGTTCGAGCGCCAGGGGAATGCCGTCCAGGCGTCGGCAGATTTCTATCGCCAAGGGCAGTTCGTCATGACTCAGTTCAAAGCTGTCGTGGCTGGCCATCGCCCGCTCGACGAACAATTGCAGGGCCGAAAAGGTCAGGGCCTGGGTGCGGTCCAGCACGGCGATGGGTGGTGGGCAGTCCAGCGATTCCAGGCGTTGCACGAATTCGCCTTCGGCCCGCAGGCTCTCACGGCTGGTGGCCAGGATATGCACGTGTGGCGCGGCGCGCAGGATGCTTTCGCAGAGCGGCGCAATGGCGTCGAGCAAGTGCTCGCAGTTGTCGATCACCAGCAGCATCTGCCGCTCGCGCAGGAAGCTCGCCAGGTTGCCCATCGGTTCGCCGTCGTGCAGCGCCAGGTCGAGGAGTGTCGCCAGGTGACTGGTGATCATCAGCGGGTCATTGACCGGGGCCAGGTCCAACAGCCGGATACCGTCCCGGTAGTGGCCGATCAGTTGTTCGGCTACCCGCAGGGCTGCGGTGGTCTTGCCGATGCCGCCGGGGCCGACCAGGGTGATGAAACGCTGGTGTGCAAGTTGCGTCATCACACTGTCCACCAAGCCCTGGCGTCCGATCATGCGGGTGCGCCGCACCGGCAGGTTATGGCCCCTCGGTTCGGTTGTATCGCCTTCGGGGCTATGCTCGATGGGCTCCAGGGAGAAGGGGGCGACGAAGCTGTAGCCACGCTGGGCCACGGTGATGATATAGCGCTGGCCGGCCTGACCGTCGCCCAGGGCCTTGCGCAGCGCCGTCATGTGCACGCGCAGATTGGTGTCTTCGACGACGCTTTTCGGCCAGACCCGCGCGATCAGTTGCTGTTTGCTGACCACATGTCCGGCGTGCTCCAGGAGGATCAACAGAATGTCCATGGAACGTCGGCCGAGGCGCAAGGGCCGATCGGCCTCCAGAATCAGACGTTGTCCGGGGTAGATCCGGTAGGGGCCGAAATGCACAGCCTGTTCGGGGGGAAGGGTCAACGGCTCACTCCTGCTGCTGTTCTTTTAATCCGCCCCGTTGCACTTGTACGGGGAGGGCGGACGAAGGTTGCAGTCTTCTGTCACGCGGTTTTCGAGCATATTCCTCAGGTTTCTTGATCAACGCAACGTGGCTCGGACGCGCGTGCATCGAGTGTGTTAACCACAGCAATCTCCTTGCCAGCGTCGAGTGCCGTATTTATTGGCTGCGACATTGGCGACGAGTGGTTCGGGTGTTTGCCTGTGCCATGGAAAATTAACAACGTTTAACTCGCCCTGCGTCCGGTCTACGCTCAAAACTCCAATCCTCCAAGTGCGCCAACCGAAGGGATGGTTGTGCGTGCTGTGGGCAGCAAAAGGGATGAACACGTGGGGAGGATGCCGGAATGAGCAATGTGGTGGTGGTCTATCACAGTGGCTATGGCCATACCCGGGTTATGGCCGAGGCCGTGGCCCAGGGTGTGGAGCGGCATCTGGGCAGCGCCTGTCGGCTGATTCCGGTCGAGGACGTGCACGACCAGTGGGAGCGCCTGCACCAGGCCGACGCCATCATCTTCGGCGCCCCGACCTACATGGGCAGCGCCTCGGCGTCCTTCAAGAGCTTTATGGAGGCCACCGCGTCGTTCTATCTGGCCCAGCCCTGGCGCGACAAGCTCGCCGCCGGCTTCACCAATTCCGGTTGCCTGTGTGGCGACAAGCTCAACACCTTATTGCAGATGGCGGTCTTCGCTGCCCAGCATTCGATGATCTGGGTCGGTCTCGACCTGCTGCCGGCGCGTTCCAGCACCGGGGTGTTCGATGGGCAATTGAATCGCCTGGGCAGCTCCCTGGGCGCCATGGCCCAGTCGAATGTCGAACAGTCTCCCGAGCAAGCGCCACCTGTTGAAGATCGCCGCACCGCCGCGCACTTGGGCGAGCGGGTGGCGCGCCTGGCCGAGCGCATGGGCTATCCATCGATTTGAGTCACCCAACCCCCTGAAGGAGCAAATGCCATGAGTACATTCACTACCCGCGACGGTACCGAGATCTATTACAAGGACTGGGGCACTGGCCAACCCATCGTTTTCAGCCATGGCTGGCCGCTGAATGCCGACAGCTGGGAATCGCAGATGATCTTCCTGGCGTCCAAGGGCTACCGGGTCATCGCCCATGACCGCCGTGGTCACGGCCGCTCCAGCCAGCCCTGGTTTGGCAATGAAATGGACACCTACGCCGACGACCTCGCGCAGTTGATCGAGCTGCTGGATCTGCAAAACGCCGTGCTGTTCGGTTTCTCCACTGGCGGTGGCGAAGTGGCGCGTTACATCGGTCGTCATGGCACTGGACGAGTCGCGAAGGCCGGGCTGATTTCCGCAGTGCCGCCGCTGATGCTCAAGACCGAAGCCAATCCAGGCGGCCTGCCGATGCAAGTGTTCGACGGTTTGCGCCAGGCGTCCCTGGCGGACCGTTCACAGCTGTATAAAGACGTCGCCAGCGGGCCGTTCTTTGGCTTCAACCAGCCTGGTGCCAAGCCTTCCCAGGGGATGATTGACTGGTTCTGGATGCAGGGCATGACCTCCGGCCACAAGAGCGCCTATGACTGCATCAAGGCCTTCTCCGAAACCGACTTCACCGAAGACCTGAAAAAGTTCGACGTACCGACTCTGGTGGTGCACGGTGACGCCGACCAGATCGTGCCGATCGAAGCTGCCGGCATTGCCTCGGCCAAACTCGTCAAAGGTTCGAAGCTGCTGATCTATCCAGGCGCACCTCATGGTCTGACCGACACCCACAAGGATCAGCTCAACGCCGATATGCTGGCGTTCGTCGAAGGCTGAGTCGTTCGGCATCCTGTTTCCTGACCATGAAAAAAACGCCGAGGGGTTTTGCCCCTCGGCGTTTTCATTGATGGCCATCGAGCGTGCCGCGGCGCTATGCGCTCGCCTGATTGAGGCTGGGGCCGGCGCGCAGTACTCGACACCGCCAGGCAAACGGATTGATGCCTTCGCTACGGGTGAAAATGTGGCAGAAGTGTGCCTGATCGCAAAAGCCACATTCCAGGCTGATTTTCGTCAGGGTCAGGTCGGTGTTCTGGATCAATTGCTTGGCCCGGGCGATGCGCTGGCAACGAATCCAGTCCTGGGGCGACAGGCCGGTGCTGCACTTGAAGGCACGGGAGAAGTGACTGCGGGACAGGGCGCAGGCCCGAGCGAGTTCGGTGACTTCCAGAGTTTCACCCAGACCGTCGAGGATCAGTTTTTTGACCAGGCTTTCCCGCCAGGGAGAGAGGCCTCCGGTGGTGGCTTTTCGCGTTTCAGTGGCTGATGCGCGGGCGGCGTTGTGCTGAAGGTGGGCCATGACAAATATCCGTGTCGATGGGAATGCGCTGGCACACTGCGCCGTGGGTCAGCAGCTTCCCGCTTTAGAAAACAGGTCTGCACAGAGGGCTTCATTCTTGGTCGCGGGGCGCTGGCTTGCGAGTTAAACGTTGTTAATTCCGTCCGCGTGCGGCAGCGAACAACTGCACTGACTCAGCACATGGCTGCAATTTTCGAGGCGTGGGACGAGTGCATGATTGAGCTCATCTGGCGGGCGTGTGGATGGCCGCTTTTCTGACTCGATCAAAGGTGAACGCATGAAGCATTCTCTGGTTTGCACGCTGGGCGGATTCGGCCTGGCATTGGCGCTGACATCGGTTGGCGCACTGGCTCAGGCACCGACCCAGATGGCTACTCAGGTACCTGGTTACTACCGGCTGGCAGTGGGCGATTACGAAGTGACGGCGCTGTTCGATGGCTACAACGATCTGTCGCCGAATCTGCTCAATGGCCTGACCCAGAGCCAGATCCGTGCATTACTGGCCCGTCGTTCGATTGAAACACCGGGGGTGCAGACGGCGTTCAACGCCTTTCTGATCAATACCGGCAAGCAGCTGATCCTGGTGGACACCGGAGCGGGGCAGTGCATCGGAGCCACCGCCGGCATGCTCGCAGCGAACATGAAAGCGTCCGGTTATCAGCCGGAACAGGTCGACACCATCCTGCTCACGCACCTGCATCTGGACCATGTTTGCGGGCTGGTGGACGACAAGCAGCAACCGGTGTTCGCCAACGCCACGGTCTACGCGGCGAAGGCGGAAGCCGATTATTGGCTCGATCCTCAGACCATGGCCAAAGCACCCGCCGGTGCCAAGGAGTTTTTCAGGATCGCCCAGGATTCAACCGCGCCTTACGTTGCCGCGGGGCGCTTCAAGACCTTCGACGCCGGTCAGTCACCGGTGCCGGGTATCGTCGATGCCGAACTCGAAGCGGGGCACACGCCGGGCAGCACCACGTACCGCTTCACCTCTCAGGGCCAGAGCATTCTGTTCATGGGTGATCTGGTGCATAACCTGGCGGTGCAGTTCGAGCATCCCGAAGTGTCGATCCGCTTCGACGTCGACAGTCAGCAGGCGATCAAGAGCCGGGACAAAGTTTTCACTGACGCGGCAACGAGCAAGATTTGGGTGACCGCGGCGCACCTGCCGTTTCCGGGTGTCGGCCACATCACCACGGTGGACAGGCATTTTCAGTGGGTGCCTATCGAATACGGGCCTTACAAGCGGGCGGCAAAAGTGCCGATGATCGAGTGAAGTCCGACTGACTCGTACCTGGTTGAAAACACAATGGGACTGTGCCTGTGAACCGTAACGATCTGCGCCGTGTAGACATGAATCTGTTGGTGATTTTCGAGGCCCTGATGTTCGAAAAGAACCTGACCCGTGTGGCTGAAAAATTGTTCATGGGACAGCCAGCGGTGAGTGCTGCGCTGGGCCGCCTACGGGATTTGTTCGACGATCCGCTACTGTTGCGCAACGGTCGCGGGATGGAGCCAACGGCGCGAGCCTTGGCGATTCTTAAAGAGCTGCAACCGGCGATGGACACCATCTCGGGTGCCGTCAGCCGGGCCAAGGAGTTCGATCCGGCAACGAGCTGCGATGTGTTTCGCATTGGTCTTTCGGACGATGCCGAATTTGGTTTGTTCCCGCCGTTGTTGCGTCAGCTGCAGCAGGAGGCACCGGGAATTGTGGTGGTAGTGCGCCGGGCCAATTATCTGTTGATGCCGGCTTTGCTGGCATCGGGGGAGATTTCGGTGGGGGTCAGTTACACCACCGAATTGCCGGCCAACGCCAAGCGCAAGAGGCTGCGTGATATCGCCTGCAAAGTGTTGCGCGGTGACAACCGGCCCGGTGAGCTGACGCTCGATGAATATTGCCAGCGACCCCATGCGATGGTGTCGTTCTCTGGCGACCTGAGCGGCAATATCGACCTCGATCTGGCCAAGGTCGGTCGTACCCGGCGAGTGGTGCTGGGGGTTCCGCAATTCAGTGGTTTGCGGGCGATGCTCGCCGGTACCGAAATGATCGCCACCGTGCCCGACTACGCGGCGTGTGCGCTGGTTGAAGGATGTGCCTTGAGAGCCGAAGACCCGCCGTTTCCCATCGATGCGGCGCAACTGTCGATGGCCTGGAGTGGCGTTCACGACAACGATCCGGCAGAGCGCTGGTTACGTTCGCGGATCAGTCAGTACATGTCTGAACCCTTGAACATCACACCCCCCTAGGCAGTACTAAAAGCCGGGTCGCAAAGAGAGCACGTGCATTCAATTTTTTGTGCCCTGGCATTGGCACTATCGAATCAGTTATCGGCGCACCAACGTCGGTGTTTTTCAACTGGGCTATGCTCAATGATCGTTTTGCCGGAGCTTTCGGTTATGCCTGATTCCAATCGCCTCGACACTGCAACCGCGCGGCCGGGTTTCGATGAGGTCGTGACCTTGATCGTCAAACACCGGATCAAGGCTGGTTTTGAAGCACCCTATGAAGCCTGGTTGCGGCGCATTGTCGGTATCGCCGGGCAGAGCGAGGGACATTTGGGCGTGGACGTGATTCGCGGCAAGAATGCCGGTCTCGACATGTTCACTTGCGTGCTGCGCTTCTGCTCCACCGAGGCGATGCAGCGCTGGCTCGATTCGCCGCAACGGCTGGAGTTGGTCAACGAAGCCGCACCGATGCTGGCGGACGGTGACCAGACCGAGGTCCAGCCGATCAATGAATTCTGGTTTTCACCGCTGGCCGATGCCGCATCACCACCTCCGCGCTGGAAGCAGGCGGTGCTGACATTGATGGTGATTCTGCCGCACACCCTGCTGGTGCCGTTGATCTGGGGGCCAGTGCTGCAGCTCAACGCTTTGCTCTCCAATTACGTGATCGCCACCTTCCTGATCACCCTGACCATCGTGCTTTCGGTGGTGTACCTGTTCATGCCCATGGCGACCCGACTATTCGCCCCCTGGCTGACAGCCGACCAGTCCCATTCCACTCTGCGTGAGGAAACGCGATGAACGCCGATCTGATTCTATTCAATGGCCAATTTCATACCGTTGACCGTGAAAACCCTCTTGCCAGTGCGGTGGCGATCACCGACGGTCGCTTCGTCGCGGTTGGCACCGATGCGCAAGCCATGGCCCTGCGCGGTTCGGGCACCCAGGTCATTGACCTCAAGGGCCGCTGCGTTATCCCAGGCCTCAACGACTCGCACTTGCACTTGATTCGGGGTGGCTTGAACTACAATCTCGAACTGCGCTGGGAAGGCGTGCCGTCCCTGGCCGATGCCCTGCGCATGCTCAAGGACCAGGCCGATCGCACGCCGACGCCGCAATGGGTGCGGGTGGTCGGTGGCTGGAACGAATTCCAGTTTGCCGAAAAGCGCATGCCGACGATTGAAGAACTCAACCAGGCTGCGCCGGATACACCGGTGTTCGTTTTGCACTTGTACGACCGCGCCTTGCTCAACCGCGCAGCGCTCAAGGTTGTCGGTTACACGCGCAACACGCCGAACCCACCGGGTGGCGAGATTGTGCGCGACGCCAACGGTGAGCCGACCGGCATGTTGGTGGCCCGCCCGAACGCGATGATTCTTTACTCGACCTTGGCCAAAGGGCCGAAGTTGCCGCTGGAATATCAGGTCAACTCGACCCGTCAGTTCATGCGTGAACTCAATCGTCTGGGCCTGACCAGCGCCATCGATGCCGGTGGTGGTTTCCAGAATTACCCGGACGATTACGCGGTGATCGAGCAGTTGGCCAAGGACCAGCAACTGACGGTTCGCATTGCTTATAACCTGTTCACCCAGAAACCCAAGGAAGAGCTGACCGACTTCAAGAACTGGACCAGTAGCGTCACCCTGCATCAGGGCGACGATTACCTGCGCCACAACGGCGCCGGTGAAATGCTGGTGTTTTCGGCGGCGGATTTCGAGGACTTCCTCGAACCGCGTCCGGACTTGCCGCAGACCATGGAACAGGAACTGGAACCGGTGGTTCGCCACTTGGTCGAGCAACGCTGGCCGTTCCGCCTGCACGCCACCTACAACGAATCCATCAGCCGCATGCTCGATGTGTTCGAGAAGGTCAATCGCGACATCCCGTTCAACGGTTTGCCGTGGTTCTTCGACCACGCCGAAACCATCACCCCGCAGAACATCGAGCGGGTGAAGGCGCTGGGTGGCGGCATCGCGATTCAGGACCGCATGGCGTTCCAGGGGGAATACTTCGTCGACCGTTACGGCAGCAAAGCCGCCGAGCACACCCCGCCGATCAAACGCATGCTCGCCGAGGGCGTGCCGGTCGGCGCGGGCACCGACGCCACACGCGTTTCCAGCTACAACCCGTGGACCTCGCTGTACTGGATGGTCAGCGGCCGCACCGTCGGTGGTCTGGCGTTGTACGAGGAAGGCTTGCCGCGCACCACTGCGCTGGAACTGTTCACCCACGGTAGCGCCTGGTTCTCGTCCGAACAGGGCAAGAAGGGCCAGATCAAGGTCGGGCAACTGGCGGACGTGGCAGCGTTGAGCGCGGACTTCTTCAGCGTCGAGGAAGAAGCGATCAAGTGGATCGAGTCGGTACTGACGGTAGTCGGTGGCAAGGTTGTGTACGCCGCCGGCGACTTCGAAAAGCTCGGTCCGGCCAGCGTGCCGGTACTGCCGGACTGGTCGCCGGTGATGAAAGTCCCCGGCCACTGGCGCCCGAATTCGCCGATGCAGGCTCAGGTCCACCTTTGCAGCGGCCCGTGCGCGGTGCATACGCACAGCCATGAAAAGGCGCGCTATTCGAATGCGCCGGTCAGCGATTTCGCCGGTTTCTGGGGCGCGTTCGGCTGTTCCTGCTTCGCCTTCTGATTCAGAAACAAAGCGCCGGCCTTCGTGACCGGCGCTCCCCCGCAACAACCATCCATCGAGGAGTTTCACATGAGCAACGTTCCTTACTCGCGTCTGAACAAAGACGATGCCGTTGTGCTGTTGGTCGACCACCAGACCGGTCTGATCTCGCTGGTGCAGGATTTCAGCCCGAACGAGTTCAAGAACAACGTCCTGGCACTGGGTGACATCGCCAAGTTCTTCAACCTGCCGACCATCCTTACCACCAGTTTCGACAGCGGCCCGAACGGTCCGATCGTGCCGGAACTCAAAGAGCAATTCCCTGACGCGCCGTTCATTGCCCGCCCTGGCCAGATCAACGCCTGGGACAACGCAGACTTCGTCAAAGCCGTCAAGGCCACGGGCCGCAAGCAACTGATCATCGCCGGCGTAGTGACTGACGTGTGCGTGGCGTTCCCGACCCTGTCGGCGATTGCTGAAGGTTTTGAGGTGTTCGTGGTCACCGATTCTTCCGGCACCTTCAACACCACTGTGCAACAAGCGGCGTGGGCGCGGATGTCGGCCGCCGGTGCGCATCTGATGAACTGGTTCGCGGTGGCCTGCGAGCTGCAAGTCGACTGGCGCAATGACATGGAAGGTCTGGCGAACCTGCTGTCGCAGCGCCTGCCGAACTATCGCAATCTGATCAATAGCTATACCAAGTTCACTGCCAAGTAATCCGCTGAAAAAAATGCCCGCCGATGTGCGGGCATTTTTTTGCTCAACGTTTTTGCAACCACCCCAGAAATCCACCTTTTCTGACCGGCACAGGCTTGGCCATCAACGCCAACCGACTGTTCTGTTGCCGTACCGCCTGCAGCTTGTTCAACGCCTGGCCCACTTCGCTGCGCTGCTCCATGCACTGGCGAGTCAGGTTCTTGTCGAGACGGTAGATGATGGAGGATGTCAGCGCGGTGAACGTCGCCTGGGACGGTGTATCGGCAAGGATGCTCTGTTCGCCCATGACTTCGCTCGGCCCCATGCGGCCTGCCTCGGCCAGGCCATTGCCGTCGGACACGCTGGCGCTGACGACACCGGTGGCAATCACAAACAGGCTGTCCGGCACTTCGTCCAGGTCCAGCACCACCTGGCCGGTGGTGTACTGCTGCGGCACCATCGATTCGGCGAGGCGGTCACGTTCTTCATGGCTAAGCGAGCGGAAAATCTTCACTTCATCGAGCAGTGCGCGGGCGCGGCTCGAGGGTTCGATCACACCGTCCGGATGCCGCGAAATGCCCGCCGCTTCAAGGTGCCGATGGGCGAGGTCGAACAGTTGATTGCGCACGTCGCCTTTCTTGCCCAGTTCGGCGATGAAACCGCTGGCCACGTATTCGGACATTTCTTCACCGGCCTCTTTGAGCAGCGCTTTCGGCGCCGGATCGAGCAACAGACTGCTGCTGCCTTGCAGAGTACGCTCGAGGGCATCGAGCACCCGGCGCGGACGGATGTGGTTCGGCACCATGATGCTGATCGACACGCCGTGCAGGTTGGTCGGGCGGCTGAGGTTGACGATCTTGGCCTTGGCCGCCACGGAGTTCGGCACCACGGCCAGGGTGCCAGCGCTGGTCAGCAGATGGGTGGCGCTCCAGTCAATATCGAGCACTTTGCCTTCGACGCCGTCGATCATCACGAAATCGTCCACCTGATAGGGCTTGGTGGTGTTGAGCACGATGCCGGAGAACACGTCGCTCAACGTACTCTGCAACGCCAGACCGACCACGATAGCGACCACCCCGGAGGTCGCGAGCAGGCCTTTGACCGGCAGCTCCAGCACATACCCGGCGGCAGCGACAATGGCGGCCAGGAACACCAGCGCACCGATCACGTCCTGCAACAACCGACCGCTGTGACCGATGCGGCGCATCAGGGCCAGACCGATCACTTCGGTCAGCACCCGCGCGGCGTACAGCCACCAGAGAATCCCCAGTGCCGTGGCGCCCAGTTGCGCAACATGATCATCGGCGAACAACGGCGCCTGCAACGGGCTGACGCCGGCGTTGATGACCAGCGCACTGAACGCCAGAAACAACGCCAGACGCACGCCGACCCGCGGGGCGCGGTGTTTGAACGGGGCGAGGTGCCAGAGCAGAGCGTCGAGCACCAAAAGCAAGGCGCTCCAGGACAGCAGGTGGGTAAACATGAAAGTCATGGAATAGCTCCGCCGGAAAAGAGTGAGTGGCTCGCACCGGATTGTGTGGGAGCGAGCTTGCTCGCGATGGCGGTCTATCAGTCAATAGTGCAGCGGCTGACAGGACGCCATCGCGAGCAGGCTCGCTCCAACAAAAAAGCCCTTCGCCCCACATCGCTGTGGGGGAAGGGCCCTGGCTTAGTTCAGATGGGTCTTGAGCTCAGCCGCCGCTTGTCGCACTGCAGCCTTCACTTCAGGTATCTGACTCAGCGGATTGAGCAGGCCGAAGTCATGAATCATCCCGTTGTAGCGCACCGAGGTCACCGGCACGCCGGCCGCATCGAGGTGGCGGGCGTAGCCTTCGCCTTCGTCACGCAGCACGTCGAATTCGGCGGTCTGCACCAGCGCAGCGGGCAGGCCCTTGAGCTGTTCGGCGCTGGCATTCAGTGGCGAGGCATGGATCTGCGCGCGTTCGACCGGGCTGGTGGTGTAGTTGTCCCAGAACCACTGCATCATGCCTTTGGTCAGGAAGTGGCCTTCGGCAAACTGCTGGTACGAGCCGTTATCGAACCCGGCGTTGGTCACCGGCCACATCAGCAACTGGAAGCGCAGGGCCGGGGTGTTCTGTTCCTTGGCCATCAACGCGACCACCGCCGCCATGTTGCCGCCGACGCTGTTGCCGGCCACCGCCAGACGCTTGCCGTCGACACCGATGTCTTTGCCGTGCTCGGCCACCCATTTCGTAGCGGCGTAGGCCTGGTTGATCGCAGTCGGGTAGTGGGCTTCCGGCGACGGGGTGTAATCGACGTACACGGCTACTGCCCCGGAGCCCACCACCAGATCACGGATCAAGCGTTGGTGGGTCGGGAAGTCGCCCAGTACCCAACCGCCACCGTGGAAGAACATGAACACCGGCAACTCGCCTTTGACCTTGGCCGGACGCACCACTTTCAGGTTGATCGTCTGGCCGTCGACCTTGATCGCCTTGTCGCTGACTTCAACACCGGACAGATCGACCTTCACCGAGGCCTGGGCACCGGTCAGCACCGCGCGGGCGTCTTTCGGGCTCAGTTGTTCCAGCGGTTTGCCACCGCCGGCGGCGAGGGCATCGAGGAACGCCTGGGTGTTGTGTTCGACACCGGGGCTGCCAGCGGCAAAAGCGTTGCCGATGGACAGGGCGAGGAGGGATGCGGTGAGGGTTTTCTTGAGGCTCATGGTCAATTCCTTTTTCAATCGTTTGAGTTTTTTATGCCTTGGGATCGGGCTGCTGTGGCGCTGGGGTTCTGGCCTCAGCAACACCGTGAGCACAGATTAATGAGGTGCCTGAAAGTGAAAAAGCGGCTATAAAGCGTTTAACTGTCAACCAGGAAGTGACAATGAACCCGTTCGAAGACATGCGTATTTTTTGCCAGGTCATGGACTCCGGCAGCTTCACGGCGGCGGCCGATCAGTTGGGCCTGTCCAAGCAGTTCGTCAGCCGCCGGCTGATGCAATTGGAGGAGCGCCTCGGCGTGCGCCTGCTCAACCGCTCGACCCGGCGGCTGGACGTCACGCCCTTGGGGCAGAGTTATTACGAGTCGGCCCTGCGTCTGCTCAGCGAAGTCGAACACGTGGAGCAGGGCATCGCCGGGCAGACCGCCGAGCCACGCGGCACCATTCGCTTGAGCGCGCCGCTGTCGTTCGCAGTGGCGCACTTGGGGTGCCTGCTGCCGGTGTTTTTGCAGCGCTATCGTGACGTCACGGTGGAAGTGGACTTGAGTGATCGTCCGGTGGACTTGCTTGGCGAAGGCTACGACCTGGCATTGCGCATCGGCGTGCTGGAAGACTCGACGCTGATCGCCCGACGCCTCGCCGCCATCCAGCGGGTGTACTGCGCGAGCCCGGCCTACCTGGCCGAGCGCGGTACGCCGGTTCACCCCGAAGACTTGCACAGCCATGACTGCCTGCCTTACGGCCACGGTCGCCAGGTGCAATGGCGGTTCGAAGGACAGGGCAAACCATTGACCGTGAACGTCACCGGAAGGATGCGGGTCAACAACGGAGAATTGCTCAAGGACGCGGCCATCGCCGGTATGGGCATTACTTATTTGCCGACCTTCATTGTCGGCTCGGCCTTGAAGGACGGGCGACTGGTGCCGGTGCTGGACAGCTTCCGCCCCGAGCCGTTGACGTTATCGGCGGTCTATCCGCAGCATCGCCAGGGCTCGCGACCGGTGCAGGCGCTGATCGAGTTCTTGCGTGAACGGCTGGATCGGACCGAGGACGGGCTGTAAATACAGCAGCCTCCGGATGCTTGGCGAAAGAATTTTCTCAGCACAAACTTTTCCAGATTCGCACATCCATACAATCGCTCTGCTACAGCGAAGCCGAAAATAGCCCCTCTCAAACATATCCGGAGAAGTGTTATGGCAACCGCAAAAGCAGCACCAGGTAAAGGTCTGATCAATCCGAGCAACCACGCTCTGATCCTGATCGACTTTCAGTCGCAGATGTCATTTGCGACCAAATCCATCGACGCTGTTTCACTCCGCAATAACGCTGCACTGATCTCCAAGGCAGCGAAGGAGTTTGGCGTTCCTTCCATTCTTACCACCGTCGCCGAAAAAAGCTTTTCGGGCCCGATGTTTGAAGAAATCACCTCGGTTTTTGCCGGTCAGGAACTGATTGACCGCACCAGCATGAACACCTGGGAAGACGAGCGAATTGCCGTCGCCGTGAACAAGATCGGTCGCGACCGAATCGTTCTTGCCGGTCTCTGGACTTCGGTCTGCATTGTCGGCCCTGCAATCTCGGCGCTTGAACAAGGCTTCGAGGTCTACATCATTTGCGATGCGTGCGGTGACGTTTCGGATGAGGCTCATGAGCGCGCTATCGAGCGCATGATTCAAGCCGGTGCGCGTCCGATGACCTCTCTCCAGTACCTCCTTGAACTGCAACGTGACTGGGCTCGCAGCGACACCTATAACGAAACGGTGAAAACCTCTATCGCTCACGGCGGCGCTTATGGTCTTGGTTTGATTTATGCCAAAACCATGTTTAACGCATCGGAAGGTCACTGATCTGAATTGCGCCTCTTCCTTCATAAGGGAAGAGGCGTACTCAGGCGAGCGGTGGGGAGCAATGGAACATGTCCACATCTGATATGAATACGACGACTGCAGCGGACGCGGCGCTGTTTTGGCTACGCATCACCGGTGTACTGATGCTGTTGCTGGTGCACGGATTGCCTAAGCTTTTCAATTTTGAGCACGAACTGACGTTGATCGAAGACCCGTTTGGCATGGGGGCTCGGTTGACTTTGTCTCTGGCAATTTTCGCGGAAGTGTTGTGTCCGATATTCATCGCAGCCGGACTTCTGACGCGCCTTGCGACACTGCCTGTGCTCTTTTTGCTGGTTGTCTCGGTTCTCTGGGTTCATCCCGAGTGGAGCCTGGCCGAGGGCCAGTTCGCCTGGCTGCTGCTGATCATCTTCTCGACGATTCTTGTCGGCGGGTCTGGAAAATTGGCAGTGGGTACGAGTCTGTCGCATCGCTGGCCACTCCTGAGCAAACTGTAAGGAGAGACGGGTGAGTACGATGACCAATGAGCAGCCACCGACAACGTCGGCCTGGCAGCCGCTTCGTCATGGATTGTTTCGCAGTCTGTGGCTCGCCAGCATTGCCTCCAGCATAGGGACGTGGATGCATGAAGTGGGTGCTGGCTGGCTGATGACCTCCTTGTCGGCCAGTCCTTTCATGGTGTCTCTGGTGCAGGTAGCGGGTGCCGCTCCCATGTTCCTTCTAGCGCTACCCGCTGGCGCGTTGGCCGACATCATCGACAAACGGCGTTACCTGTTGGCTGTCCAGACAGGGATGGCCGTCATTGCACTTGCGCTCGCCTTGATCACCTTTGCGAACCTGATGAGCGCGCCGCTTTTACTCCTGTTTACGCTGGCCATGGGGGTTGGAACAGCGCTGACCATGCCAGCATGGTCAGCGTTGACACCCGAGTTGGTTCCAGCGAGTGATCTGCCCGCCGCGATATCGCTTAGTAGTGTGGGGGTTAACGTTGCCCGCGCACTCGGACCGGCCATCGCTGGCATCATCATCAGCCTGGTAGGGCCATGGGCGACATTTGCCGTCAACGCCCTGTCTTTCTTTGGCGTTATCGCGGTGCTCGCCTTGTGGCGTCGTACGCCACAACCGTCCGTATTGCCGGCAGAACGGCTGTTTGGCGCTATCCGTGTGGGTTGGCGCTATGCCCGTAGCTCACGCGAACTGCAGCGAGTCATGGTGCGTGCCCTGGCGTTCTTTCTCGGCGCAAGCGCCGGCATGTCGTTGCTTCCACTGATTGTGCGAGGTGAGTTGAAGGGCAGCGCTGAGCAATTCGGGATCTTGCTCGGTTGCGTCGGGATCGGGGCGGTCGCGGGCGCAATGTTTCTGCCCCTGATTCGTCGTCATATTGCGGTCAATTTGCTGGTGGCATCGGCCAGCCTTATCTATGCGGCAGTCTTGCTGGCTTTGGCATGGGTTCGGGATTTCTATCTGCTTATCCCGGTGATGCTCATCAGTGGTGCTGCCTGGATCGCGGTATTGTCCAGCCTTCAGGTGTCTGCGCAAACATCGGTACCGGCGTGGGTCAGGGCCAGGGCGTTGGCGGTCTACATTCTGACGTTCTTTGGCAGCATGGCCATGGGCGGTGTGGTATGGGGGCTGATCGCCAGCTGGCTTTCGATCTCGATATCGCTGAGTTTTGCCGCCGTCATCATGGTGGCGGGAGTAGCGCTGGGCCGGTGGTTCAAACTGCCCGCGCTGAGCGCAGAAGACCTCGCTCCTTCGCTGCATTGGCCTCAACCGTTGCTGAGTGTCGATGCCGATGGTGAACGTGGGCCAGTCATGATCACGGTCGAGTACGAGATTGACACGGCGCACGCCGATGCCTTCAAAGAGGCCATGGAAGAGGTGCGCAGAATGCGCCAGCGCAATGGTTCTTTTTCCTGGCAATTGATGCAGGACACCGAAAATCCGCAACGGTGGATAGAGCTGTTTTTTGACGAGTCCTGGCACGATCATCTACGCCATCACAGTCGAGTCACTCGCGCCGAGTTGAAAATCGAATCAGCCGCCCGGCGCTTTCAAATCGCTGGAAAGCCTGTACGTATTCGGCACCTGCTCAAAGGCTGAAGGGTTAGTTCCGCGCAGATGCACCGGGCGTTGGGGTGAAACAGGTGTAAACCTATTTCAGGACTAGACACGGTGTCCAATCTCACTGAATGGCTAGCGATCCACCGGCCGGAAAATCTCGCCACACTGGTGGATGGTCTGCGCAAAGCGGGGCTGCCGGAATAAATGGGTTGCGCCAACACATAGGCGGGCCAGGCCCTTCATACCAGGGTATGAGTCGCTAGCACTGAAGTAGGAGTGCCTGGTGCGGGTGTGCGACTTAAAGTGCGTTGTCAGCTGGATGGGTAAAAACGGCCGCTCAGGTCCATCCGTCCAACGCTTCCAACGGCTGTCGCGGCTTTTCTCCCCTGAACGCTAATCTGTCTATTGATGGAGAGGAGCGCGCGCAGATCGTCACCTGTTCACTGAATCCGTGCACGGCATACAGGGTTCTGGAGAAGTCACTCATGTTCACACTCCTGCAGGCTCACCCGCTGATCAGCGCTATCACCCTGATTCTGATTGAACTGGCGCTCTGGCAGTTGATTGGTCCCTCACGGCGTAACCTGCGAATGTGCGTGCGCGTCGGTATTTTTGTGTTGTTCTGCTGGGTCATGCTGTCTGTCGGCATCAGCCCCTTGCAACCCCCCCTCTGGCCGGAGGATCCGGTACTGAACCTGATGGCCACGGTGTTGGGCATCGGCTGGTGGCTGTTTGCGGCCAGAGTACTGACGGTGATCCTGGGCAATGGCCTGATGTCTCGCGCCGGTCGCAACGCCCGGTTGCTCTACGATCTGATGGGGGCGGTGATATTCCTGATCGGCATTATCGGCGCCGCGGCCTATGTCTTGCAGTTGCCGGTCAAGGGCTTGCTGGCGACTTCCGGGGCGATGGCTATCGTGATCGCCCTGGCGGTGCAGAGCACATTGAGCGATTTGTTTTCAGGCATCGTGATCAACACCACCAAGCCTTACCAACTGGGGGACCAGGTTTCCATTGATGCCACCCAGGGCAAAGTGGTCGAGATCGACTGGCGTTCGACGCATCTGATCACGGATATGGGCGCCATTGCGGTGGTGCCCAACTCCGTGGCAGCGAAAGCACGCATTATCAATTTCAGCCGTCCCGGGGACGTACAGGGGGTCAGTGTGACCATTACGGTCCCCAGCAGCGTACGTCCGCGTCGTGTGATCGATGCCCTGGAAAAAACCTTGCGCGGGACTCAGGCGTTGTTACCGGAGTTTTCCACTAAAGTCTCGATAAAGAGTTCCCATCTTGAGTACACCGAGTACGAACTCAAGGGCTATATAGCGTTGGAACAAGACAAGACCGAAGTGTGCAATCTGATGTTCGATCTCGCCCATCGTCATCTCGAAGCCACAGGTGTTTCCTGGGACACCGATCAGGACAGCCAGCCCTGGAACCGTCAACGCCAGTTGCTGGAGGACGTGCGTATTTTCCGCTCACTGAGTAACGATGAGCGTGATCGTCTCGCCGGCGAAATGACTCCGGTGGACTATCAGGCCAATGAGGTGCTCCTGGCTTTCGACGAGGTTGCCGATGGCCTGATGATTATCAGTACCGGGGTGGTTTCGGTCTCGATTCACGACGGTGAAAAACTGCTTGAGGCCATGCGTATCGGGCCGGGGGAGGTTATGGGCGAAGAGGGGGTGCTCGCCGAAAGCCCATCGCGAGGAGAGTTTCGCAGTATCACCAGTGGCCGGTATTTCCGGATTGAAAAAGCGGTGCTCGACAATCAGTTGAAACACCCCGGCGATTTGAAGTCTGCCCTGAGCAACCTTCAGGATCAGCGCCAGGGGATCCGTCAGGCCATCGTCATGCAAAAACCTGCACAGACCAAGAAAAGCGGATTGTTGCACTGGCTGTTGCAAAGACGCTGAAACGGCTTGCTTGAGAAAAAAACGCCCGCCGGAAAACGTGGGCGGGCGCTCGGAAAATGCCCGGCCCAGCAAGGAGAGCGCTGGCCGGGACAGGAATGCCTGACAGGCGTTTTTGCGCGTCAGGCCACCGGGATCAGCGGGTCGGCGGCGGCAAGCGCCGAGGCACGATCAGCAGCGGGCGGATAAATCCACACCGTGTTGATTTGAGTCTTGAATTCCTTTGCCTCGTGCTTGATGAGTTTTACCTGCCGATCCCAACCCTCGGTGAACACCGCGCCCCAAGTGCCCAGGTCGACGCAAGTGACGTACTTGGGTTGGCTGTAAGGAATCGGCTCCACGCCGAGCAGGTCCGCGGCCGCGTTGTTGCCAGCGTAGCGGCCCAGGGAGATGGCATGCTGACAGGACATCACCGCGAAGTTGCCCACCGCGTCGGTCGAGGCATAGGCAACGTCTCCAGCGGCGTACACCGCCGTTTGACTGCGTACCTTCAAGTGCTGATCGACATGCAGCCTGCCTTGATGATCACGCGTACCGTCCACGTGTTCGGTCAAGTGACTGGCACGCAAGCCAACGGTCCAGATCACGGTGTTGGATTCGATGCGCTGACCATTGGCCAGGGTTACGCCATTGGCATCGACCGAGGCGACGGTTGCATTGAGCACCCATTCGATCCCCAGATGCTCTGACGCCTCGGCAATGAAGGGGCTCAGCTCTTTGCCCATGGCGGCGGCAATTTTCGGGCTGCGGTCCACGACGATCACTCGGATATCGGTGTCATTGCCCAGGGCCGCGCGCAGACGCGCAGGCATTTCGGTCGCCGTTTCGATGCCGGTCAGACCGCCACCTGCGACCACTACCGTGTTGCGGGCGACGCTGGCGGGCAAATCCTTCAGCGAGTTGATGTGGTCTTCCAGGCGAGTGGCTTCTTCGATCTGGTCGACATCGAACACATGTTTGGTCATGCCTTCGGCGGCAGGGCGAGTGACATGGCTACCCGTGGCAAGCACCAGCCGGTCATAACTCAACTGACCTTTCTGGCCCAGTGTGTCGCTGTAGCTGACCTGTTGGTTTTTCTCGTCGATGACGTTGGCCGAGCCCCGCACGAATTTCACCCCCACGGCGTCGAACAAGTCGTTCAGGGGCGCCGTCATGGTATGCACGTTGGCCTCGTAAAAGCGTGGGCGGATCCGCAGCTCGGCCTGAGGCGCGAGAACGGTGATATCGACGTCATGACGATTGTGCTTGTCCAGCAAACGGGCAGCGCTCAAGGCGCTCCATACTCCACCGAACCCTGCGCCAATAATCAATATCTGCTTTTTCATTAAGTTGCTCCTGTTTGTGTTCGCTTGGACTTCGGGGGATGTTATCCACGCGCACGGTCTGGAGCACTTCTACATAGGGGCAGTCGAGGCATGACGAAGTATGACGTCTGTATACCAAGGTATTGAATGACGCCTGTTACCGGGTGGGAGGGTGAACTGAAATAGCTGCAGCCATCCGCACCAGATCGGCAAATGAGCGTGCCCCCATTTTTCGCATGGCCTGGCCTCGATGTATCTTGACCGTGATTTCGCTCAAGCCTATTTCCCCGGCTGTCTGTTTGTTCATCAAGCCTGAAACGGCCAACGCCATGACTGTTTGTTCACGGGCTGTCAGTGTCGCGTAGCGCTGACGCAAATGATCGGTCTGACGCTCGGCCTCTCGATGCCGCCGGTCCCGTGCATGGGCGGCGTAAACCGCATCGATCAGGTCTTGTTCACGAAAAGGCTTGGTCAGGAAGTCCACCGCTCCGGCCTTCATTGCTCGCACGGTCATGGCGATATCTCCGTGCCCGGTTATAAACACGATCGGCAGGTTGATGCCGGCCATGGCCAGGTCGTTCTGAAGATCCAGGCCACTGCTGCCTTGCAGCCGCACATCCAGCACCAGGCAACTGGTAGCGTCCGGGCGGTTGTAGTGCAGGAACTCTGCAACTGAATGGAACAGTTCGACCCGCAAACCGAGTGAGCGCAACAGGCTTCCGAGCGATTCGCGTAGTGGCGCGTCATCGTCCACGATGAAGACGAATGGCTCGCTGTCAGTGGTTTGGTCAGTGGGGGAGGCTGCGTTCATTGTTGGCTCGTTTCGCGGGGGACCAGCACCGGTAATGCAAACCGGAAGGCGCTGCCCTTGCCCGTTGCGGCGGTTGCCCAGATACGCCCATTGTGAAAATCGATGATCGATCGGCAGATGGAAAGTCCCAGGCCCAAACCGTTTTCTTTAGTGGTAAAGAACGCTGTGAACACATGAGGAAGGATATCGACAGGTATCCCCGAGCCCTGGTCGGCCACTTCCAGTACGGCCTCGTTGTCTTTTACCCAAGTCCGAATGCAGAGGGTTCGTTCACCGACCTCGACCGCGTCCATTGCATGGCAAGCGTTTAGGATCAGATTGATGATGACTTGTTGCAGCTGCACGCGATCGGCGCTGATCAGGTCAGTGACGGTTGTGAGATCGACTTTCGGAAAGACTTTGCGCTGTGCCAATTCGCATTGGAGCAGGTCCAGCGTCTGTTGAACGATGTCATTGAGCGACTCTTCCTGGCGTAGCGGATCGCATTGGCGAGACAACGCCCGGACCCGATGGGTGATCTCACTCGCCCGGTTGGAACAGGTGATGATCCGCTCGAGTGATTGGCGTACTTCGCCCAGGTCCGGGACCGGGCGATCGAGCCAATGGCGGCAGGCTTCACCACTGCTGATGATCGCCGTGAGGGGTTGACTCACTTCATGGGCGATGGAGGCTGCCAGTTCGCCCAAGGACTTCACGCGTGTGACATGGGCCAATTGGGCCTGGGCGCGGAGCAGCGCTTCTTCGGCGTATTGGCTACGTAGTGCCAGCAAGGTGATTGCTGCTAGCGCGCTCAGGCTGCGTACAAACTCTGTGGTCGATTCCCAGTGTTGATAGCCTCCCTGGTAGAGGAACGTCGCCGTCAGCGACATCATGCACAGCGGGGCGACCACGCTCACTACGTTGATTGAAAACATCAAGGGGCGAGAGGTCCCTTTGCCCAGGTTGTACAGCATCGTGCAGTAGGTACCTTTCAAGAGGGGGGTACGTTCACTGGCAGGCTTTTTCGTTGGCGGTGACATGAACGGCATAAGGGCGATCGATGCAGGCATTTTGCTTGCCAGCCGGACCGAATGCTTTGCCGACGCCTTGGGTTTCCATTGAGTTTTGTTTGGATATTTGTCCAGGAGCCTGTGTCGTTACTGTGTTTTAAATGACGTAAGGCGCTCAGGTTGAGAGGCCGGGGGCGTACCTCACCGAACTAGCGCACACAATAAGGTCTGCGGGGTAGCGCTTAGTGATCCTGGAACGCTTTCAATCCCCGCTGTACTGCGGGCCTGGCTTCGATCGCGTCGAACCAGCGTGATAAGCGCGCAAGTACAGCCCAATCCAGCCGGTCACGAAGTGATGCCGCAATGGTGAAAGCAGAGATGTCTGCCATGGAGAATTGATCTCCGGCCATAAAGTCGTCGGTAAGAAACCGTTCTGCATAAACAAGTTGCTCAATGACGCGCAGATCGATGACTGTGGCCGCATCAATGAATCCCGCTTGGCGCAGGAAAAATGCCGCGTGGCTGGGCCCGATGACGTCCGTTACGAAAAAGAAGTAGCGATCAAACACCCGGTCGCGCTGTGGTCCACTGTGCGCGGGTGCGAGCCGACCGGGAGCTTTTGCATCAGCGAACTGAATGATTGCGTTTGATTGGTTAATGATCAGCGGGGGTGTCGAGGTATGGTCGACCAGGGTCGGGACCTTTCCTGCCGGATTGAGCGCCAGGTACGACAAGTCGCGTTGCTCATTCGCTTGCAAATTCAGTTTCCGCGCGGCGTAGGGGATACCTGCTTCTTCCAAGGCTATTGCAGCCCTCAGACTGTTGCCGGTATGCGCGCCATACAGCTCTATTTTGGGGTTCATCAGGCACTCCCTGGAAACATCGGCATTGAGTGAATACCAATTTAGACGCGGCGTATGCGTATGTCTTCAAGACCAAGCGCATACGCCCCGAATGCTCACCTCTCGAACGCTTGCCGGTTTGCGCGTACGAAGTCAGCCACCGTTTGAGGCGCTTGTCCGGTGATTTCGCCGATAACCCCGTCCTCACCGCTAAAGATTCCTTTCTGGTAATCGAGCGCGACTGCGAGAAAGTGCTGGATCACAAACTCCGGCAGATCGTAGGTCTCCAGATGCTGGCGATACTCTTCCAGGGTCGAAGGGCTGTAGGTGATGGTGCGGCCTGTGATACCGCTGATTTCGTCGGCAATCTCCTGATGGCTCAGCTCGACAGGGCCGTACAGCGGATAGGTCTTCCCGATATGGCCAGACGGCTGTGTGAGAACGGCGGCGATCAGTCGCGCCTGGTCTTCAGCGGCGATGGGCGCATGTCGTCCGCTACCGTATGGCAGCGTGATCTTGTTCTCCTTCACGATCTGATCAAGCACCCACGGAAAGATCAACCACTCGGAAAAGAACGTCGGGCGGATATGGACGGTGGGCACTCCAGACCAGTCGAGTACGCGCTCCGCGATCCAGTGGTCGCGCGCGGCGTGACTCAATGAATCTTCACGAGCGGAAATCTGCGACATTTCCACCACAACCTCGACGCCGGCTCGCCGGGCGGCATCTGCAAAATAGGCAGTCGCCTGAATGTAGCCAGGACGCACGGGATAGCACAGGTAGGCGCCTGTGACCCCTTCCATCGCACGAACGATGTCGTCATGTTCAAGGAGGTCGCCAACAACTATTTCGGCGCCCTCGTTCCGGAGCGCTGCGCTGCGCTCGTCCTCCTGATGCACAAAAGCCCGAACCGCATGACCTGCGCTGAGAAGGTGGCGAATGGTGTAGACGCCAGTTTTTCCAGTAGCGCCGGTGATGAGGTATTTACGTTGCTGCATGGTGAATACTCCAAAGTAAAGGAACACACATTGCTCGCGCCGATATCACGTATCAGGCGTTACCAATTCACGAATGTTGCGCAGTAGTGCCATCTGGCGGCACCGCAGTCAGCTATCGAAAGGCGCGTGATCAATCAGGTCGCACACATTCGGGCAATTGAACCCGTGCACGTGACGACGTCCGACATCAGCGAGCCCGGTGCCAATCGCCGTGTGAGGTTTCTTCCTCGCCACTTCGGCGACCGCTTGGGTAAACGCGGCTTTCATTCCAATACGGGGGTAGAGGGCCAGCGTATCCTCGACCAGCGATGGCGTGATTTCTTCCAGCCGTAATCCCATCACGTCGACATGGGCGCCCATGTAGATCAGGGCGATCTCTGGCTGTTTGCGGTCGGCGATGCCGGCGCTGGAGTGAAGTGCGATCGCATCCCAAACCAGCTCGGCTTTCGATTCCGGGTAACCGTTTTCCACCAGGAAGCGGCTGGCAGCGTCGGCGCCGTCGACCTCAAAACGCTGGTCGGCTGCAAATTCGTACGTCAGACCCAGATCGTGCAGCAGGGCGGCGAGATAGACTGCCTCACGGTCGTATTTCAGGCCTCGCTGCTGACCGAGGAATTCAGCAAACCACCACGTGCGATGCACATGGTGCAGGAGCACTGTCGAGTGAACGCGTTCGACGAGGAAGGAGGCCTTGCGAGCGAGCTCGGAGCCTGGAGCGCTGAAGCCGCCAATAATGACAGGTGTACTCATGTTTGCTTCCGGGGGATGAAGTTGGCTTGCGGTTCATTCTAAATAGGCGTGACTGGCCAAATTGACTATTTTCAGATGATTTGTGCCAATGTGCGTGTCGGGTCAATGCGGGAGATCGCGGTGAGAGTTACGACGAAATCAAATCATTCCTTTATCGGTGTGGCGCAAAAACGAGTGGTGATTCTGGGTTTGCCGCCCGTGGATTCGCTTGATGTGATCGGCCCGGCAGAGGTGTTTGCCTATGCCAACAATCTGTACCGCGGTGACTCTGCTCCCTACGCACTCGAACTCGTTTGTGCGGGTGCCAATGAACACCTGGAGAGCAGCACCGGCATCGCACTTCTGGCGCACAAGACGCTTGAACAGGAGCGTCTTGAAAACAAGGCCATCGACACGTTGATCGTGACGTCGGGCTGGAAAGCCATGGATCAGCTGGATCAGACCGCCATCGAGTGGATCCGCACGCGAGCCAGGACTGTCAGGCGCGTGTGCTCGATCTGTGTCGGGGCGTTCGCCTTGGCCGAATCAGGGCTTCTGGATGGTCGAAAGGCAACCACCCACTGGCGGATGGCACGCAGCCTGGCCGATCGCTATCCCAACGTGCGGGTGGATCCCAACCCGATTTGGATCAAAGACGGCAACCTGTACACCTCGGCAGGCATATCGGCGGGAATCGATCTTGCGCTCGCCTTGGTCAGCGAAGACCTGGGTGACGACATCGCTTTGGAGATCGCGAAAAATCTGGTCCTGTTTCTGCGACGTCCAGGCGGTCAAGCACAGTTCAGCGTCGCACTCCAGTCGCAGCATGCGACAGGTTCGAGCCTGGATGAGTTATGCGTATGGATCAGTGAGCATCTACATACGGAGCTTACGGTCGAGATACTTGCAGACAGGCTCGCCACCAGTGTGAGGACCTTGATTCGCATGTTTCAGCGCGAATTCAAGACAACGCCTGCGAAGTACGTCGAGGACGTCCGGGTCGAAGCGGCCTGTCGGCAAATCGAGCTGGGAAGGCGGTCGATGGAAGAGATTGCGCGCCGGTGCGGCTACCACAGTGTCGATGTGCTCAGAAAAGCCTTCGTGCGACGCATGGGAGTGAGCCCAAAGGAGTACGCACAACGTTTCGCACCCGTTAACGAGCCCGCTTAGGCAGGTGCAATGGTCATGAGCTTTCCGGATCTGCAAATAGCCTTTCAGCGGCACCAGAACTATGCTCCTGATTCAACGTCGCGAGTGCGTGTTCGAACCATCAGCAGGGCCTTCGGTCGCTTGCGACTTGGCGTTCGACGCTGAGTAGTGTCGCATTCGAAACCGAGTGCCCGGTGCCGTCTAGCACAGGAGGCAAAGATGAGTTTCTTCCCCAAAGTAATCGCAGTTGGCGAGATTGATGCGCAAATGCGCGCCAGCGCAGTGGATTACGTCAATCGTGTTAACTGGTTGTTTGAGACCTGGGATCTGGAGGGCATGATCGAGTCCTTCACCCCTGACGCGAAGATCGTCCATTTTCACGGAACGCTGAGCGGCGAGGATGATGTCCGTCACTTCCTTACGGATCACTGAGCGCTTTATCGGCGGTTTGACCTTCAATCGACGTTTTACGCCGAAGGACACTTCAGCCGCCGCAACAAGACCCTTCCTGCCCCAGGCCGCAGGATAAACAAGTCCAGAATCAAGTTCATTCCTGCTTCAGGAATAGAAGAAGCCCCATAGATTTCAATGGGTCGGACGCTAGATGCGAGTCTCGTATCCCGCTCCAAATACAGAAAAACGCCACTCAATGAGTGTAATGCTGTTCATTTAAGCCGTAATGCGATCTGTAGCAGCTGCCGAAGGCTGCGTTCGGCTGCGAAGCAGCCGTAAATTCAGCAATCGCGGTGTGTCAGGTACACCATGGCAGCCGGACTCACGACTGCTTCGCAGCCGAACGCAGCC
>NZ_JBFTMN010000024.1:0-68987 GCF_056397005.1 Pseudomonas sp. 05N431 | reverse complement strand
ACACTTCGAACGTGTAACGGAAAACCTTCCAGAAAGCCCAGAATCTCGCGGCGACGCCCGCGATTGGCCGAAGGAACCGCCAGCAGGATTTCCTGAGCGCCGGTTTCTTCGATCATGCGTTGGATGTGCTTGGGCTTGTACACCTGCAACCCGGAGATCACCCGATCCACAATGCTTTTATCATCATCGATAAATGCCACCGGGCGCATGACCCGGCCCATGCGCAAGGCGGCAACCAATTGATTACCGGCCGCACCCGCACCGTAGATGGCAACGCGGGGCAATCCATTGTCACGATTGGTAAAGGGAACGTGCTGCGCCGCAGTAAACCAGTCCCCCAGAAAATACTGGCGCATGGCCAAGCGCAGCCCACCCACCATGATCAGGCTTAACCACCAGTAGTTAAAAATGATCGAGCGAGGAACGACGTTCTGATGGTTGCTATACCAGTACACCACCACCCCAAGAATCAGCGCCGAAAGGCTGACAGCCTTGATAATCGCAATCAGGGCATCATTGCCGAAGTAGCGCAGCACTGCCCGGTACATGCCAAAGCGGATGAAAAGAGGTACAGAAACTATAGGGGCCGCCAAAAAAAGCCAGAGATGATCTGTAAGGGGATTAACCACCTCGTCGAGACCCAGGCGTACGATAAACGCCAACCACAGTGCGCCCCAGACCAACATGACATCCGCGAGAATCTGAATCAGCCTTTTATGACGGCGCGGCATTCCCAACAACAAGGTTCGCAACTTATCCATAAACCCTTCGAACACCTCACAGCTCCCGCACTCAAAATCGCCAACTTCACCGTGGCAAACAGAACATCCGACTACTGACGTACATCCTGAGCAAATCGACAGCCAGGAATGTACGCCAAGTAGATTTTTTGACCGCGGGATGCCCCGTCAGATCAAGCTTGAGCTTGATATGCCAACTGCATTACTTCGCCAAGAACCGTACAGGTCTTGTCTATTTCGGCCTGTGTCAACGTCGGATGCACGAGGAACATCAAGCTTGTTTCCCCAAGGCTCTGCGCCACAGCGAAGCGCTCTTCGGGCCTCCAACCGGTATTATCAAAGGCTTTCTCAAGGTAGACCTCAGAGCAAGAACCGGAGTAGCACGGAACACCACGGGCAGTAATTTCGGAAATGATGCGATCACGACTCCATTCCGCTTTCAGCAACTGCGGCTCGACAAAGACATAACACTTGTAGGCCGCGTGAGTGCAATACTCGGGAATGGCTGGGACGCGCAACCCGCCCAACTGACGAGCGCAAGACCAGATGCGCTCCGCATGCTCAAGCCGGCTTGCTTGCCACTGGGGCATTCGACGCAACTGGATACGTCCAATAACTGCCTGCACTTCCAGCATTCGCCAATTGGTACCAAAACTTTCATGCAACCAGCGAAAGCCTGGCGCATGCTCACGCTCATAGATGGCTTCCCAGCTCTTGCCATGGTCTTTGATAGACCACATTTTCAACCAGAGATCACGGTCATTTGTGGTGACCATACCGCCTTCGCCGCCGGTGGTCATGATCTTGTCCTGGCAGAACGACCAAGCCCCGACATGACCAATGGAACCGACCGGGCGTCCTTTATAGAGTGCGCCGTGTGCCTGGGCACAATCTTCAATAACCTTCAAATCGCGCTCGGCAGCCAGCGACATGATCGGGTCCATGTCACAGGGCCATCCTGCGAGATGCACACAAATCAATGCTCGAGTACGCTCAGTCAGCACGGCACGGATGGTATCGGCAGTGAAGTTCTGGGAGTCTGGATCAACTTCGGCAAATACTGGAATAGCACCTGCGTTGACAATACTGGATACAGAGGCCAGGAAAGTACGAGGGGTAACAATGACTTCATCACCTGCGCCAATTCCCAACGCCTGCAATGCGAGGTCTAAAGCGACCGTTCCGTTGGCCAGGGCGATTGCATGCTTCGTATCTGCCCAGACAGCAAATTCCTTTTCAAACTCCCGACACTCTTGCCCCGTCCAATAGTTGACTTTATTGGAGAGAATCACATCGCGAACTGCATCAGCCTCATCAACAGTGAAAGAGGGCCAAGGAGAAAATGGTGTATTCAACACAGCCAGTACCCGTAGATTAAAAATAAAGGATCTTGCAAAGCATCCATTCAAATACGCCCTATCAAGCGCAATGATCGCGCTGTACGACGCAGGTCAAGTCCTGAAAAACACCTTTGCCGGAATACCCAGCACCGTAACCGAGTCTTCGACATCGCTCACGGCAACTGCCCCTGCACCGACGGTCACCCCAGCGCCTATCCGAATCAATTGCCTGACACTTGCGCCAATGCCAATCCAACTCAGATTGCCTACCTGAACACCGCCTGCCAGTCTAGCACCGGGGCTGATATGGACGCACTCACCCAAAACACAATCGTGATCGACGCTGCATCCGGTGTTCAGGATCGCTCCTGGACCTATCACCGCGTCAGCATTCACCACAACCCCTGCGAAGACCACCGACCCAATGCCGATAGATGCTCGTCGACTGACGGTGGCCGCCGGATGAACCAGCGAAACCAAAGCCCCCCCCGCCCCAGCAAGCTCATCCAGCTTGGATTTGCGGATTGAATTGTGCCCTATTGCGACAATTACCCCATCATAGGCCGAGAGCTGTTCCATCAACAACGAGGTGTCCCCGACGACGCTCCAGCTACCGTTCGTTGTCTGTTCGGGCCAACTGTCCGCGAAAAAATCTACACGCTCCCATCCACAGCATTCAGCTGTATCGGCGACCACCTTGCCGTGCCCGCCGGCCCCGAGAATGGCCAACCTCTTCATGGTTTGTTACCAGTGAATTTCGACATGGTGACTTCCCCGTCGGCGCTGATTCCTTCGCGAACCACAACTTTCTTGAGGGTCAATAGAATAATCTTTATATCAAGCTTTAATGACTGATTATCAACGTACCAGACATCCAGATTAAACTTCTCATTCCAACTCAATGCATTACGCCCATTGACTTGCGCCCATCCAGTCACTCCAGGGCGCGCTTCATGACGTCGAAATTGCTCTGGACTATAAAGAGGGAGATACTCCATCAACAGCGGACGCGGCCCCACAAGACTCATTTCCCCCTTCAAAACATTCCACAACTCGGGCAACTCATCCAAACTACTGGAGCGCAAAAAAGCACCAAATGGTGTCATGCGCTCAGCATCTGGAAGCGGAACGCCTTTTGAGTCACAAGCGTCCTTCATCGTGCGAAATTTAACCATCTCAAAAGGCTTGCCATGGAGACCTGGCCGCACCTGACGAAACAAAACGGGCCCTCCGAGTTTGCGGCGAACTTGAAAAGCTACAAACAAAATAACGGGAGCTAACAATAGCATGCCAAAAAAAGAAGCCAGAATATCAAAAAGCCGTTTCAACATTTTATGTTCCTAAATTCAATATCAAGGCGAGCTTCAATTTCAGCCTGAAACATAATGTTATTTGCGCTTTGAAAGCCGTTTAAATATGTCGGCAAATCGTCGTACACCTTCGCTAAGCGAGAGATTATCCCGATAATAAGTCCGACCATTTTCAGCCATCTCATTTCGACTCTGAGTACCCGCCAAGTGCAGGGATTGCGCAGCAGCAGCCAACGACTCAGGATCTTCCGACTCAGCAACTAGTCCGCAGCCACTCACCCTTACCAAATCAGCGGCATCGCCATCGACGGCCATTAATAAAGGTTTACCAACAGCCATATATGCTTGCGTTTTAGAAGGTATGGTCACCGTAAACAGTGGATCTTTCTTGAGATGGACCAGCAGCGCATCGGCATTCGCAAGATAACTGCCCACATCACTCATAGGGACAGGCGGTAAAAACACGACATTACGCAAACCACTGTCTTCAGCCCTTTGCTTCAAGCGCTCAACTTCAACCCCACCACCCAGGAAGATGAACACCAGTTCGATATTCCGTTCCTGAAGAAGATTCGCGGCTTCAAGTACCGAGTCCAGAGCTTGCGCCTTGCCCATATTTCCGGCAAACAAAACGCGAAATCTTGAGGCATCTGGAAAGTTGGCGGGCTGCTGATTATCAGAGGAGATCAAAAGATCCTCTGCGCACCAGTTATAGATGATCTCAATCTTGCTTTCCGGCACACCACGCTCAACCAGCAGACGCTTGAAACCGGGTGACAGCACTACCAGTTGATCGACATTTCTATAGACGTAGGCGCAGACCTTCGACACCAGATTGAGCGCCTTTTCATTAGCGAACATCCCTGTTGCACGCAAAGTGTCAGGCCATAGATCCTGTATATCGTAAACAACAGGCACACGTCGAAAGAAACGGATAATCGTCGCTACAATACCTACCGTCAAAGGAGGGTGATAGGCATATATCACATCAGCGCGTTTACTGAAGAACAACCCGTAAAAAAGGCTTGTTGCAGCAAAACTGACATAATTGGCTATACGTCCAACTCCACTTTGACCGTGGCTTGGATAGAGAGGCAGTCGCGTTACGCTTACACCATCGATCAATTCGCGCTGAATCAATCGCATTTTAAAGCCAGGATAAATCTTGCCACCGGGATAGTTGGGAAACCCCGTAATCACCTCGACCTCAAACCCTTGCCTAACAAGCTCCCGCGCGAAAACAAGACCTTTGAAAGTCGGCTCAGGGTCAAACCATTGGGTAAGCAATAATACGCGAACTGCCATTTTACTTAGAACCTTTTCCAAACGACGCGCATAACATAATCACGGTAGCTATGAATAATTCTAACTACCTTTTCCGCAACGTTCGGCATGCTGTAATCCTGAACTAATCGCAGAGTCCTTTCCTCTCCACGGCTTTGCGTCTCCAAGAGTTGCAAACCTTGCATCACTCGCTCGACCTCAAGGCCAACCATCATGACTGCTGCCTCTTCCATGCCCTCTGGACGTTCGTGTGCTTCCCGAATATTCAATGCCGGGAAGTTAAGAATCGAGGACTCTTCATTGATCGTGCCGCTATCGGAAAGAACTGCCTTGGACTCAAGCTGAAGCTTATTGTAGTCTTTAAAACCCAACGGCTTGAGCAAGCGCACATTCTCGTGAAACTGCACGCCCATTGCATCCACACGTTTCTGCGTCCGAGGGTGCGTAGATACAATAACCGGCATGCCGTAGGTTTCTGCTGTTTGATTAAGAACATCTACCAGCTTCAGGAAATTCTGATCAGAATCAATGTTTTCTTCGCGGTGGGCGCTGACGACAAAGAACTTACCTGATTCAAGCCCCAATCGTTCAAGCACATCAGACGCCTCAATACCCTCACGATAGTAGTTGAGGACTTCAAACATTGGGCTCCCGGTCTTGATCACCATGTCAGGCGACAGACCTTCACGCAGCAGATAATCCCGAGCGATAGTGCTATAGGTGAGATTGATGTCTGCCGTGTGATCCACGATCCGACGATTGATCTCTTCCGGCACTCTCATATCGAAACAACGATTACCAGCTTCCATATGAAAAGTTGGGATCTTGCGGCGTTTGGCAGGAATAACCGCCATGCAACTATTGGTGTCACCCAGCACTAGCAGGGCCTCAGGCTGGACCTCCGCCAGTACACGATCCACACTAATGATCACGTTACCGATGGTTTCTGCGCCTGTAGAGCCGGCCGCATTCAGGAAATGGTCAGGCTTGCGGATGCCCAGATCCTGAAAGAAAATTTCGTTCAGTTCGTAATCGTAATTTTGCCCGGTGTGCACAAGTACATGATCACAATGCTGGTCCAGCGCAGCCATGACTCGCGACAAGCGAATGATTTCGGGACGAGTACCTACGACGGTAACGACTTTCAACTTTTTCATTGCAATGCTCATTCCTAATGCGATCAGGCTTGTGTGCCCACAGCCATAGTGTAAGTATCCGGAAACTCACGATCAAAAATCTCGTTGGCCCACAGCATGACGATCATTTCGTCTTCACCAACGTTGGTGATGTCATGGCTCCACCCTGGTACCGTCTCTACGACTTCCGGTAACTCACCGTCTGTAAACAATTCATAGAAGTCACCCGACACTATGTGACGGAATCGGAAACAGGCCTTGCCTTTGATAACCAGAAATTTTTCTGTTTTCGTATGATGATAATGGCCGCCTCGAGTGATCCCTGGATGCGCTGTAAAATACGAAAACTGGCCTGAATCCTTGGTCTTGAGCATCTCAACGAAAACGCCGCGGGCATCTCCGTATTTCGGAACTTCGTAAGTGAATTTTTCAGGTGGTAGGTAACTGAGATAGGTAGAGTACAGCGCGCGTACAAGACCGGTGCCTACACGCTCTGTAATCATTGACTGCCGACTTTCTTTGAAGGCATACAGTTGAGCCGAGAGTTCACCTACCGTAGTAGCGAAATGTGGTTCAACCACAACGAACGGATTGCCAAGTTGCTTTCCATCCATAACAGCAACAAAGCTTTTTATGACGTCATCAATATAAACCAGCGAAATACTGGCATCGGGGTCATTTATAGTGATGGGCAAACCACGTGCAATGTTATGGCAAAACGTCGCTACGGCCGAATTGTAATTAGGTCGAGCCCACTTCCCAAACACATTGGGTAATCGGTATAGATGTACGTCAACACCCTGTTGAGTCGAAAGATTCAACAGGGCATCTTCAGCATTGCGCTTACTGGTACCGTAAGCGTTGTCCAGTTCCGCTTGTATAGACGACGTATAAAGCAAGGGAATATTACGACCACTGGCAGCGACTGCGTCGCACAACATTTGCGTCAAATTGGTGTTGCCCGAATTGAACTCTTCGACATTTTGAGGACGATTGACACCGGCCAAGTGGAAAATAAAGTCCACCTTGGATACAAGCGAATGCAGACTGGTAATATCCTCTTCACGGCAGTATCGCAGCAACTCGATGTCTTTGCGCTCCTGCAAGTGAGCAACAAGGTTTTTACCGAGAAATCCGTTGGCACCGGTGATCAATACTTTCATGCCTTATTCCTCAGGTGTTGCGTGTTCGCCGCGCTGAATCGCACGCATAAAATCAAGTTTTAGCAGCAACTTCTGCATGCCCTCAACGTCCAGACGCTCGGTGTTATGCGAGTTATAATCCTCCATCGTGGAGATCTTTTCTTCGCCCTGCTCAACAAATTTACTATAATTCAAATCACGTAGATCCGGCGGCACGCGGAAGTAATCACCCATATCTTCTGCGCAGGCCATTTCTTCTCGGCTCAAGAGCGCCTCATACAGTTTCTCGCCATGACGAGTTCCAATGATCTGGATTGGGTGCTCCGGTTTCCCCAACATCGACGTCAGCGCGCGGGCAAGGGTTTCTACCGTTGCTGCAGGTGCCTTCTGAACAAAAAGATCACCGTTGTTGCCATGTTCAAAAGCGTACAGAACCAAATCAACAGCATCCGCCAGCGTCATCATGAAGCGAGTCATGTTCGGATCAGTAATGGACAGTGACTTTCCTTCACGTATCTGCTCAATGAACAGAGGGATCACAGACCCCCTGGAAGCCATTACATTTCCATAACGAGTGCCGCAAATTACGGTCTTCCGTTCATCGACGTTTCGGGATTTGGCAACCATGACTTTTTCCATCATGGCCTTGGAAATACCCATGGCATTGATTGGATAGACGGCCTTGTCAGTACTTAAGCAGACCACACGCTTCACACCATTGTGTATAGCAGCTTCAAGTACATTGTCCGTACCGATCACGTTGGTCTTGACGGCCTCCATCGGATGGAACTCGCAAGATGGAACTTGCTTGAGCGCAGCAGCGTGAAATATGTAGTCCACACCACGGGTAGCGGTTAAAATACTTTGATAGTCTCTCACATCGCCAATATAGAACTTAAGCTTAGAGTTGGCATAGCGCTTGCGCATGTCATCTTGCTTTTTTTCATCACGGCTGAAAATGCGAATCTCTGCAATATCACTGCTAAGAAAACGCTTGAGAACGGCGTTCCCGAAGGAACCGGTGCCACCACTGATAAGCAATACCTTGTTAGAGAAATTTTCCACGCTTAACCTTCCCAAAAAATATGCGGAATTATACCATAGCCATTCTGGTTTTTTGGACAACAACCCGCTACCACACCAAAATAGGCCGAAACGAGCCAGTTTTCACATCGCCGAGACAGCTCTCCAGCGCTTCCTAAGCACCACCGGCGGCTCCTCCTTAGAATTCAATGATCAATACGCGCCTGCGAAACCATCCCCAAACGATATTGCTTTAATTAAGAAATCAACCCCTTTATAAGAAAAATACAAAGAAGTCAGTACAACCGCAACATTTAGCCCTCTCTTACTTTGAAGACCATAAAACATGAAAACAAAKTAAGAAAAAATAACGACTCGCTCGGCACCTACAAAATAGGCAGCCAATACCATCGGCAATGAAGCAAGTAAAGCCTCAACCCATCTGGCTCGCGCATAATAAATAGACAGAAACATGAATACGAGAGGCTTTAAAATAGCCCCCCATCCGCCCCATGCTTCAGTATAAAAACCAATTTTCGATGCAATATGCTCTCTCAACACCACCAAAACCAGAGCCATTCCCACTATCAAAAAAGATAAAGACAAGAAACCATAACCTACTCGACCTAGAGACAGCCTGTGCAAAATAAATAACACCCTTCTAGTTTCAGTAGCAACAAGCAACATCAACGTCTGCACATGAGCAAGAATCGAAACAGCATAGAAACAATATCGAAAAAAGCCTGTTAAACCATACCCCACCAAAAAAACAAATAAAGACAGTTTCAATCTTTCCGCAGAGAATGCGAGAACCAACAGATAAAAATTAAAATAAAATACAGGAAACAATATGCGGCTCACATCATTTCTAAGCATCCACAAAAAAACGTGATAGAAAAACAGAAAATTCACAACAGAAAACAACAGGTCCTTATGGACAAGTGGCGCAAACGTGTAGGAAAAGAAAAAATATCCAGGCTCACTAGTCCCAAGGGAATCCTTATAGAACTGAAAAGCTTCCGCAATGGGCAACCCTACAACCCCGGAATAAAAATTCCGATAGAACTCCTGGTCCCCCAATACGCAATAAGGAAAAACTACAAGACTTCCAAAAAATAATGGAATCGCCCATAGAAATGCCTGCAACTTTATCGAAGAAACTTTCATAACGCTCTAAACATCAGCAGTTCTCTTGACAGCACAGCGTACCCCTCCCAAACAGCACCTGACTCACGCCAAAGTACCTTGATCCCTTCTATTTACGAACTCTCTATCCCAGCCAAACTTATATTTGATAGCACACTTCACAAAAGACGCGGCCGCAATGAAGTTATGATAATTTTCAGCTTTAAATAGACCAAGATCGATATTTTTATTTTCTATCTCAACAAACCCATTTGCTGTATTCACAATAGAAAACGTTTGGGCTTTCGCTTTACATGAAAGCGCAGCGGCCTGCCACACATCACCATTCTGAATAATGGAAAGCAGTTTGTCCTTTATCAAACAAGATTCTTGATTGACGCTTAATTCATTGTATGAAAAACCCTCAATATCGCTCAAAAAGCCATATGTAATTGGGTCGATTGTAGATTCGATTCCGATAACCGAAGGCACACCTAAAGCCGAGGCTTCAATAATAGCTGTACCACTCCCGACAAAAGCCAGAGCCCCCCTGAGCACATTGGGAATCTCCTCATAGGCTATAACCCCCTTGAACTTGACAGAGGACTCTAGACCCAATGAGGACACCAACTTCAAAAGTTCTGGCTCGTAAGACCCACTTCCATAAATTTCATAAACAAGATTAGGTCGTACTTTTTTTAGCTCAGGCAGAAGACTAATCACATGTCGATTGTAAGATTTAAAGACATGCAAGTTGCCAATTGACACTATACGATCCGATTCAGCATCACCGATTACTCCGATGTTTTCACTCGGAATATCCACGCCTATTGGAACTAGCGTTGATCCCGAATAACTCCTCTCAAAGTAAAGCTCATATGACTCTCGATTCTTCTCGTTAAAAAATACAACGCTTTCCGCCGGCAACAGCGAAAACAACTTCTTTGCCTTGATCGCAAAGTAATAATCCACGTCATCAAACATTATCTCATTTTGATGATATACACCAAACGATAGTTTAAAACTCTGTTCGATACTCTTTAAATAGCGTTTCACAAAAAGAAGCCCAAAAACCCCCATGACATGAACATGAAAGTTATATTTTTGCAAAAGCTCATTTACTTTCGAGAAATCAACAGGGACAAAGCCTCCAAGTTGGGACCGGAACGCTGGACCAGAAATCCCGTACGCAATATTCTTCAGATAAAAAATGTCTGCGTATTGGCGAATTTTATCCTCTAGGCCTTTATCAACAATATCAAATAGCACCAAGACACCAAGGCGCTTATTCCGCTTCTTAAACTCTCGCGCCAGCCTTAAAATGAATGTCGTACCACCATTGAGTTCTAAAACATTAGCAACGAACAGCATCGGACCTCCCGCCCAAAGAAATGGACTTCAAATAAATAGCGAAGGCCACAATAACAACAAAAAAATAAACAACATACGAGATTGCGTAGCCAATCATAACACCCTTGGTATCTGGGTATATTTTTAGCATTAACACCGAAAACAAAAGAAATAACGCATTCTGTACGAGCTCAGCAGTAATGTAGATTTTTGTCGCCGCCTTTGCTACTGCAACAAACCCTATCACATACGAAAGAATTTTAAACAAGTCACCGATCAACTGATAGATTATGACATCATCAAGTGAACTAAAACTAGACGACAGAATAAGAGGGATAAAAAAAGCACGCCAAACATACAGCACTCCCGCCCCAACGCAGAAAACAACCATCATCAACATAACAAACTTTAGCGTCAGAAAGCCTATATCGCGTTTAATTTCAATTCGCGAAACCATCGGCATAAAATAGTAAGCGAGGAATATTGAAAAGAAACCGAGATAAGCACTGGATAATTTGACCGCCCCCTGCCATATACCTGCCGCACTATAACCTGCCGAGTCAATCAACATTTGACGAATAATAATCTCAACCACCGGAAATGTCACTGCGCTCGTCATTAGCATCAGGGTATAGGATGACAATCGAATAAATTCGATTTTTTTCAATTTCACCAGAAACACTTTACTCCTGAAGTTAGACTTCCAGAAATAATAAAGCGCCGGGACAAAAGTAATTGCATACATGACGATGATCGACAGCGCCGCCCCAACACTTCCATACTGAGAGATCAATCCCCATATGATAGGTAAAGCGCACAAGCTTCCAAATATCTGTATCTTGGAATAGACTTTAGTTTGCATTAAACCATTACTGACACCCACCACCAGATTTACAAATGCAAACAGCACCTGAGCAGCAGCCAGTATTATTATGACCCAATACATACCTGAATTTTTGAAGACCAAACTTGCAATTTCTTTCGAAAATACCACCCCAAAACACATAACGATTAAACAAAATATCGCTGAGTATGTCGCAGACACGGAAATAAATCTCAGCAACTGTCTAGGTTGCCCGGCATATTCCGCAGAGTATTTTATGACTGCATTAATTACCCCTCCTCCTGCAATCATGTAGACCATTGTTGAGACACTCATAAAGTGCCCCAATGCCCCCATACCTTCGGCGCCAAGATAGTAAGCTATTATTTTAATAAGGATGAAGCCCATCACTATTCTGGATAGATGGGCACAGCTGGTTAAAATGGCGCCATTGAGTAAATTCATTTGCTCTTACATTCTTTCCAACACACTTGAAACGGACTCGATCACACGCTGGCGCTCCAGAGCCTGCATGCCATACCAAATAGGCAAGCGAACCAATCGCTCACTTTCCTTGGTAGTGAATTTGTCGGCCGTCGCCATCTCACCAAAAACCTTACCGCAAGGAGAGGAATGTAAAGGCACATAATGAAAGACTGTCATGACATTTTCTTTCTTCATTTCTTCAATGAATTTAGTACGGCACGCCAGGTCATTCAGCTTCAAATAATACATATGGGCATTGTGCTGACAGTCTTGAGGAACGAACGGCAGCACTAACCTATCACTCAAACCAGAGAAACAGCGATTATACTCATTCCAGGTATCTAGACGGTCTTTGTTTATATCTTCTGCAACCGTAAGTTGCCCATACAAATAGGCCGCCTGCAATTCGGACGGGAGGTAACTACTGCCTACATCAACCCACGTATACTTATCGACCATGCCTCGCCAAAACTGGCTTCTATTAGTGCCTTTCTCTCTAATTATCTCAGCCCTGCTTATAAATGATTCATCATTAATCAGTAGCAGACCACCCTCACCACCACTTGTATAATTCTTTGTTTCATGAAAGCTATAAGCACCAAAGTGCCCTATCGTTCCGAGCGCTTTTCCCTTATAGGTGGACATCATGCCCTGCGCGGCGTCCTCAATAACATAAAGCTTATGTCGAGTCGCTATATCCATGATCACATCCATTTCGCATGCAACGCCTGCATAATGGACAGGTACAATAGCTTTAGTATTTTTTGTAATAGCCGCTTCAATAAGCGTTTCATCGATATTCATCGTATCAGGCCGAATATCGACAAATACGATCTTCGCGCCTCTCAGGACGAAAGCATTTGCGGTACTGACAAATGTGTAACTCGGCATGATCACTTCATCGCCGGGCTTGATATCGATCAGTAAAGCAGCCATTTCCAGTGCTTGAGTGCACGACGGCGTTAATAACGCTTTTTTACAGGCCAACTTACTTTCGAACCAAGCCTGACAGCGAATTGTGAAATCACCGTCGCCCGACATTTTGGCGCTACGCATAGCAGCTGTGACGAACTGGTCTTCATGACCTGTATAAGGGGGCTTGTTAAAAGGAATCATGATTTTTGCTCATCCAGAAATTTTTTTTCCAACTCAAGGAGATCTTTCTTTCTATCTTTAACCCGTTTAGCCGGAACCCCGGTGTATATGCCCCATGACTCAGTACTTTTTGTCACCAGTGCCATAGCTCCAATGGAACATCCTTCGGCGATATTGACACCTGGAAATATTATCGACCCCGCCCCGACGATTACATGGCGCTGTAAATACACTGATGCGAATTTTTCATTTTTAAATTTTTTGGGCACCAACGAATTCGTCAATGTTGCGCCACTATAATCGTCGGATTGCGAAAAAACCTTCACTCCATAAGCCAGAGTACAAAAGTCGTCGAAAATAATACCTGGTGATCCTCCGGCAACTAAACACATTGGTGTAATGTGATTATACCGACCAATTGTCACCCGTCCGGATATAACGCAAAAGTCATCAATTCGAGAATAATCACCTATTTCGATTTGATCAGCATTATAAATGCTGGCTTTATCGCTAATCTTTACTTCTTTACCCAACTTTTTGAAACCAGCTTCTTTAAGCTGAAAGTCTGTCAAGTAGGCCATCTACTCACCAAAAAAAATAAGCATTATAATATAAAGTTATTAACCGCCAATCTATGCGGTAGCATTAGACTCTTTAGCGATACTGATTAAGTATTGACCATAACTATTTTTACTCAATTCAGTGCCTATTTGCAGTAGCTGATCTGCTGTTAACCACCCATTATTAAATGCTATTTCTTCGAGACACGCGACCTTATAGCCTTGTCTCTTTTCAATGGTTTCTACGAAATGAGCAGCCTCCAGAAGGCTTTCGTGAGTCCCCGTATCCAGCCAGGCAAAGCCTCGCCGCAATAGCTCAACATGCAGGTCACCACGCTCCAGGTACGCTTGATTAATGCTGGTAATCTCCAGCTCACCGCGCTCGGAAGGTTTTACCTGCTTCGCAATTTCGATGACATCATTGTCGTAAAAATAAAGACCGGTCACCGCGAAGTTGGATTTAGGTTTGATCGGCTTCTCTTCAATAGTAACTGCGCGCTTGTTCTCGTCAAACTGAACCACGCCAAACCGCTCGGGATCCTTGACCTGATAACCGAATACAGTAGCTCCCTGAGCACGATCGACCGCGGCCCGAAGCATTGGAGTGAAGCCCTGACCATAAAAAATATTATCGCCAAGGACCAGACACACGCGATCCTTGCCAATAAATTCTTCGCCAATGAGAAATGCTTGCGCCAAGCCATCCGGCTTTTCCTGAATAGCATAATTCAACGTGACACCAATTTGGCTACCGTCACCGAGCAACCGCTGGAACCCACTAACGTCCTCAGCAGTGGTAATGATCAGAATTTCGCGAATTCCTGCTAGCATCAGCACTGAAAGTGGGTAAAAAATCATCGGTTTATCGTAGACCGGCAACAGTTGCTTCGAGACCCCCTTGGTAATTGGATATAACCGGGTCCCTGAACCACCAGCCAAAATGATGCCCTTCATGTTGTATCCTTATGCCCAAATCTAAGTTTTTTACTCAACTACTCTCAGTTCAGCAAACGGCTGCACCGAAGCAATTGTACATCTGTTTGTAATCGATGTTTACGCTTAGCCTCGCTAAAATCGAGCAGCCCCTACCATCGACTTTTTACTGCAGGAGAGGTACGGAGCTCAGTGTGAACAGCCATACCATTAACGACTTAACAGCCCTCACCAATAGAGCCAGCACCTCAACCCGCAAAACCTAATACATCCACTCTATAACCGGAACACCTGAAGCAACCTTGCATCCTCACGCTTTAGTTCAGACACCACCCAGCCAGAACACTTCACTGAAAAAACCTCGACTCACTGGAGTTAGTCACTTCAGGTTTGGATTTGGCGCAAACCACATTACTGACACTGTACGCCTTGAGATTCTTTCCTTTGATTTGCCAAAAAAATACGAATCAGCGCAATGACTACGCCCAATGCCAGGCCCAACGCCAACCCCAACAATAACATAAGTGCCTTCTGCGGCTTCACAGGACTATCAGGAAGTTCAACTACACCATCCATTCGAAACACAGCAACGTTCAAAATATTCGCTTCAAGTTCTGTATAGAAGCTATATTTAGCTTGCAATATTCGCAGCCTATTTATAAACGGATCTTCCGACTTTCGATTTTCAAGATTAGAAATTTCGGCCTTTAAGGCCTTGGTACCGCGCATATAAGTAGGCAACCCTTCAAGACTTCCGGCGACTTCTTCTGCCGAATTACCGGTGATGATTGGTGGGCTTTCCAAGCCAATAGCCTCTGCTACGACCAACGCCTCGCGCAACCTGGTTATTGTGTCTTCACGCACTTTTAGCCCGACTTCTCGAACCGAGGTAATTTGCTGATAAATATTTCTGGCGAGCACTCCGGATTCGCCGGAGATATCTTTAATCATTTCTTTTTTTGCCAGTTCGCTGGCCCGATTAATGTACTCGTTAATCCACGCCACTGCTTGCTCAGGTTGTTCGCTGTCTACTATCACCGCATAACGATCTGGCGAGTCTTTTCCTACAACAGAAACTGTAAGCTTCTTTGAAAAGTCACTATATAGCGTCCCCTGCATTTTTTTTCGTTCTGCTTCTGGCAAAGCCGGCAGATAAACATCACTGAAAAAGTCGTGCCGAAGTGATTCAGCCTGCAAATTTCGCAAAAAAATACTGTAAACATCCTTAACTGTAAAAGGGGTCAACTCATTATCGGATGTTCGACCGTAATTAAAGTTCGCTATATCATTTTGAGTAGGAGGTATAACAATGGCTTTGGCTTCATATATAGGCGTGCTTAAAAATGCATAGGCTGCTGCAAATATTGTTACCACGACCACGCTTGCTACGATGACAACTCGCTGATGCCAAAGGGCAGATATCAACACCCTCAAGTCGACCTCGGCGGCACTTGGGGAGGTAGTTGAATTATTCTGCATAAGCATTAACCCTCTCAAATCATTAAAAATGATTGCACTATCTCCGCATAACAACTGATAGGCTTTCACAAGATGCATGAGTTTTCTTGTTTGCAATCAACATAGACCTTTCACGCACCTGAAACGAACCTTGCAAAGACTAGCTGATCACGATGAGTTGTAAATTAAGCCTCTTGAAAGAGAGCCAAAATGGCTTGACTCATCAACAACCGCCAAGAGAGCCTCTCCTTTTTTGAACAAGCCCCTGGTTTACTTGAATTGGACGACACACATTGTCCCCAGGTTCCGCTCTAACCAACAATTTTCAGGAGAGGACTCTATTACGTGATTAGCTTCAACCTTTTACCGACATGGAACTGTAGTTCTTATCAATCCACTGTTGATAGCTACCACTTTTCACGTGACCAATCCATTCTGTATTTTCGAGGTACCACTTGACAGTCTTCCGTATCCCGGTATCAAAGGTTTCCTCAGGAAGCCAACCCAATTCGCGCTGAATTTTACTGGCATCAATCGCGTAGCGCTGATCGTGACCTGGACGATCTTGAACATGGGTAATCAAGCTGGCATGAGGGCGATGCGGTGAATCCGGGCACATTTCATCAAGCAAAGTACAGAGGGTATGCACGACTTCGATATTTTTCTTTTCGTTGTGACCGCCAATGTTGTAAGTCTCACCGATGACACCTTCAGTCACGACCTTGTACAGGGCACGGGCATGGTCTTCAACGTAAAGCCAATCACGAACCTGATCACCTTTACCGTAAACCGGCAAAGGCTTTCCTTCCAGTGCGTTGAGAATTATCAGTGGGATCAGCTTCTCGGGGAAGTGGTACGGGCCGTAGTTGTTAGAGCAGTTAGTGACCACAGTTGGTAGGCCGTAAGTACGACCCCAAGCGCGGACCAGATGATCCGAGCTGGCCTTGCTGGCCGAGTACGGCGAGCTTGGCTGGTAAGGCGTGGTTTCGGTGAAGAGATCTTCTGGACCTTCAAGGTCTCCATAGACCTCGTCAGTCGATATATGGTGGAAGCGGAATTTGGTTTTGCGCACATCATCCAAGGCAGCCCAGTAATAGCGTGCTGCCTCCAACAGGGTATAAGTACCGACGATATTGGTCTGGATAAATTCAGATGGGCCAAAAATGGAGCGGTCCACATGAGACTCTGCAGCCAGGTGCATGATGACATCGGGCTGATGATCATGAAGAACGCGGTCGACCTGACCACGGTCACAGATGTCGATGCGCTCGAACACATAGCGTGAGCTCTGGTCCACTTCAGCCAACGACTCAAGGTTGCCAGCGTAGGTCAGCTTGTCCACGTTTACTACGGAGTCTGTAGTATTGGATATGATGTGACGAATGACTGCCGAGCCGATAAATCCGGCACCGCCTGTTACTAAAATTTTCACGCGAAACCATACCCTTGAGCTGCTGACAGGGCTGCCTACCGAGCGCTGTCTAATCCATGAATACAGAAGCCGTCGGTTTAGCGGAGGCTTCTGACAGAGTCAGTCTGAACCGAACGGGGAATGTGCCACCATTCGGACAAGCGGAACATTTTACAGCTTAATGAAGCTTTTACTAATGGATATAGACAAGCTGTGCCGCAAATTCAACGCGCGCCTTGTGTTTGCTGCAATCAGACAAGACGCTTGCGCGAAGCTCTGGACGTACGCCCCAGAAACCAGCCCAGAATCGGGCCGATTACCATGCCAATCAGCAGCGCAATAACCATCAACAGCGATACAGGCAGCTGCGGCCCCACCACCCCCATGAACAACAGGGAAACCGATTGCTGATTCTCAAGAACAAACGTCAGTATCGCCAGAACAATTAACAGGACGAACACAACTAACAGTACGCGCTTGAGATTACGCATGAATCACTCCAAAAATGACGACTGTCAAAGCCCCTCCTCCTCATCCTCATTCACCCGATCCCGGAGCTCTTTGCCCGGCTTGAAATGAGGAACGAACTTGCCGTCGAGGCTAACGGACTGACCGGTCTTTGGATTACGACCGACGCGCGGCGCGCGATAGTGCAAAGAAAAGCTGCCAAAGCCACGGATTTCGATTCGATCACCAGTAGCCAGGCACTGGGACATTTGCTCAAGCATGGTCTTGATGGCCAACTCCACATCCTTGGATGAGAGTAGCCCTTGATGGGTGACAATTCGTTCGATCAACTCCGACTTCGTCATATTTTTCCCTTCTTTTTCAAGCAGCTAGATCAGCGCTTCAAAGGTTTTAGCATGCTCGAAGGGTTTTGAACAGCCTATATATTGGCTTATCTGCATTCCCTGACAGACACCGCGAAGCTCGCCTCCCGGAGAGCCTGTACTCCACCCCTCCACCACAGAAACGCTCCAAACCATCACCTGCAAATGACCAACATGACGCGAGTTAGGTATCCAGCCGGGTTCCATCCAAATGGATAGTCCTCCCCCTCTTCTTTAGCATCACTGGACTTGCCGATGACCTTGTACCCCTGCACCCCACACTCTCTTGCAGCACGCTTGTAACACTTCTCCCAACCTGAACCGAGCCCCGAACAATCGATCTCGATACCACTGACGCCACGCACCACATGAGTTTTGGCGTTTGTTGCACACCCCACCAAGACCAGCGCTGCCAATGTGACAATGAGCTTGTTCATTCCCCTCCTTATGCCAGGCATCGCACCCAATCAATACCTGGCTCAAGCTAAAGCCTAGCTCCGAATAGACAATTGACACGCCTGAACAACAGACCACCTTACGCCCGCATGGTTTCCCCCCCTGCGCCCGACAACCTCAAATTTCAGGCACAAAAAAGGGCGACCGAAGTCGCCCTTTTTCTATGGCCTGACAGAACTTAGTTCTGTTTTTCCATCTGTGCACGCAGCAGAGCACCAAGAGTGGTGTCAACTGGAGCATCCGAAGCAGCTGGCTTGTCGCGCAGGCTCTGGATGGCTTCTTTCTCGTCTTCAACGTCTTTCGACTTGATCGAGAGCTGGATTACACGGCTCTTGCGGTCAACGCTGATGATCTTGGCTTCAACTTCTTCGCCTTCTTTCAGAACGTTGCGCGCATCTTCGATGCGGTCACGGCTGATTTCGGAGGCTTTCAGAGTAGCTTCGATATCGGTAGCCAAAGTGATGATGGCGCCTTTAGCGTCAACTTCTTTCACGATGCCTTTAACGATTGCGCCTTTGTCGTTCTCTTGAACGTACTCGGAGAACGGATCGCTTTCCAGTTGCTTGATACCCAGGGAGATACGCTCGCGCTCTGGGTCAACCGACAGGATAACAGTGTCCAGCTCGTCGCCCTTCTTGAAGCGACGTACGGCTTCTTCGCCCACTTCGTTCCAGGAGATGTCGGACAGGTGAACCAGACCGTCGATGCCGCCGTCCAGACCAATGAAGATACCGAAATCGGTGATCGACTTGATGGTGCCGGAGATTTTATCGCCCTTGTTGAACTGGCCAGAGAAATCTTCCCATGGGTTAGATTTGCACTGCTTGATGCCCAGGGAGATACGACGACGCTCTTCGTCGATGTCCAGAACCATAACTTCCACTTCGTCGCCGACTTGTACGACTTTCGAAGGGTGGATGTTCTTGTTGGTCCAGTCCATTTCGGAAACGTGTACCAGACCTTCAACGCCTTCTTCCAGCTCAGCGAAGCAGCCGTAGTCGGTCAGGTTGGTTACACGAGCGGTTACGCGAGTGCTTTCTGGGTAACGGGCTTTGATAGCAACCCATGGATCTTCGCCCAGTTGCTTGAGGCCCAGGGAAACACGATTGCGCTCGCGATCGTACTTCAGAACCTTGACATCGATCTCGTCGCCAACGTTGACGATTTCGGAAGGATGCTTGATACGCTTCCAAGCCATGTCGGTAATGTGCAGCAGGCCATCGACGCCACCCAGATCGACGAATGCGCCGTAATCGGTGAGGTTTTTGACGATACCTTTGACTTGTTGACCTTCCTGCAGGGATTCCAGCAGAGCTTCACGCTCAGCGGAGTTCTCGGCTTCGAGGACGCTACGACGGGAAACGACAACGTTGTTGCGTTTCTGGTCGAGTTTGATGACCTTGAATTCCAGCTCTTTGCCTTCCAGGTGCGTGGTGTCGCGCACTGGACGGACGTCAACCAGAGAACCTGGCAGGAACGCACGGATGCCGTTAACGTCGACAGTGAAGCCGCCTTTAACCTTACCGTTGATAACGCCCTTGACCACTTCTTCGGCTGCGAAGGCTGCTTCCAGAACGATCCAGCATTCAGCGCGCTTGGCTTTTTCACGGGACAGCTTGGTTTCACCAAAGCCGTCTTCAACCGAATCCAGCGCAACGTGAACTTCGTCACCGACGTTGATATTCAGTTCGCCAGCGTCGTTGTAGAACTGCTCAAGCGGGATGAGTGCTTCAGACTTCAGGCCAGCGTGAACGGTTACCCAGCGAGCTTGGTAATCGATATCAACGATAACACCGGTGATGATGGAGCCTGCCTGAAGGTTCAGGGTTTTTAGGCTTTCTTCAAAGAGTTCCGCAAAGCTTTCGCTCATTTTAATTCCTGTTGATAAGGGCGAAGAATACGCCCATCTGCCACATCCCAGACAATGTGGGTTACGTTTATATAAAAGAAACGCCGCAGGACTATGACTGGTCCCCTGCCGTGTTTCTTGGTCACCCGGCGATATCGCGAATGGCGATCTCGCTCATGATGCGTTCCAGCACCTGCTCGATGGACAACTCCGTGGAATCCAGCTGTATGGCATCGACCGCCGGCTTGAGCGGGGCTACCGCTCGCTGGGTGTCGCGCTCATCGCGCACACGGATCTCATCTAGCAGACTCGACAGACTAACACCCTCGACTTTGCCCTTCAACTGCAAATAACGACGGCGCGCCCGTTCCTCGGCGCTGGCGGTCAGAAAAATCTTCAGCGGCGCATCGGGAAATACAACGGTACCCATGTCGCGACCATCGGCCACCAACCCCGGCGCCTCCTGAAACGCCCGCTGGCGCTGCAGCAAAGCGTCACGTACCGCAGGCAGTGCCGCCACTTGCGAGGCCCAGGCACCGACTTGTTCATTGCGCAAATCATCAGTGACATCATCACCTTCAAGGATGATGCGCTGCGGATGACCTTCGGTCGCTCCGACGAACTGCACATCGAGGTGAGCGGCCAACAGCTTCAGCGACTCTTCATTGGTCAGGTCGACACCATGATTGCGCGCAGCAAATGCCAGCAAACGGTACAACGCACCGGAATCCAGCAAGCACCAACCCAGGCGCTTGGCGAGGATCCCGGCGATAGTGCCCTTGCCCGAGCCACTCGGCCCATCGATGGTGATTACCGGAGCATGGCTGGTCACGACTGAGCCTCTTGAGCAACACGAATACCGACTTGCGCGCACAAGGCGAGGAAGTTCGGGAACGAGGTCGCAACGTTGGCGCAGTCATGGATGCGGATCGGCGCATTGGCGCGCAATGACGCAACGCTGAACGCCATGGCAATCCGGTGATCGCCGTGGCCATGCACTTCGCCGCCGCCAATCTGGCTGCCGTCGATGATGATGCCGTCCGGGGTTGGCTCGCACTTGACGCCCAGCGCCAGCAAACCATCCGCCATCACCTGGATACGATCCGATTCCTTGACCCGCAACTCTTCCGCACCACGCAGAATGGTCCGACCTTCTGCACAGGCCGCAGCCACGAACAGTACCGGGAACTCGTCAATGGCCAGCGGAACCAGCGCCTCAGGAATTTCGATACCCTTAAGCTTAGCTGCCCGCACGCGCAAATCAGCCACTGGCTCGCCACCGACTTCACGCTGGTTTTCCAGAGTGATATCAGCGCCCATCAGACGCAGGATGTCGATCACACCGGTACGGGTCGGGTTGATACCCACGTGCTCGAGCACCAGCTCCGAACCTTCGGCAATCGACGCCGCCACCAGGAAGAATGCCGACGAGGAGATATCGCCCGGCACTTCAATGTGCGTCGCGGTCAACTTGTGGCCGGATTCAACCGAAGCGGTGGCGCCGTTGACAGTAACCGGGTAGCCGAAGCCACGCAGCATACGCTCGGTATGGTCGCGGGTTGGCGCAGGTTCAGTGACGGTAGTCTTGCCTTCGGCGTACATCCCCGCCAACAACAGGCAGGATTTAACCTGGGCGCTGGCCATCGGCATGGTGTAAGTCAGGCCCTTGAGCTTGTTGCCGCCACGAATGGTCATCGGCGGACGACCTTCGGCAGCCGTCTCGATCACCGCACCCATTTCGCGCAGCGGGCTGGCCACACGATTCATCGGACGCTTGGACAGCGACGCATCGCCCGTCAAGGTACTGTCGAAGTCCTGCGCGGCCAGCAAGCCGGACAGCAGGCGCATCGACGTACCCGAGTTGCCCAGATAAATCGGGCCAGGAGCCGGTTTCAAGCCATGCAGGCCGACACCGTGAATGGTCACGCGACCATGGTGCGGACCTTCGATCACGACGCCCATGTCACGGAAGGCCTGCAAGGTCGCCAGGGCGTCTTCACCCTCAAGGAAACCTTCGACTTCGGTAACGCCTTCCGCGAGGGAGCCGAGCATGATCGAACGGTGGGAAATCGATTTGTCGCCTGGTACACGAATCCGCCCACTCAGGCGGCCACCAGGATTTGCCAGGAAAATCAGATCGTTGGAGTTCATAGCGTCCACATAGGCCCGACGGGCCAGGATTTTACTGAAATGCTCGCGGGCAACCCGGGCGCGCGTAAAGACGCCCAACAGTTGGTGCCCGTCCCCTGCATCGACCGCGTCGCGCAAGGCGTCGAGATCGCTGCGAAATGTATCGAGTGTGCGCAGGACAGCTTCGCGATTGGCGAGGAAGATGTCGTGCCACATGACCGGGTCACTGCCGGCGATTCTCGTGAAATCGCGGAAACCGCCCGCAGCGTAACGGAAGATTTCCAGATTTTCACTGCGTTTGGCCAATGAATCGACCAATCCGAACGCCAGCAAGTGCGGCAAATGGCTGGTTGCCGCCAACACTTCGTCGTGACGCTCGACCTGCATGTGCTCGACAGAGGCACCCAACTCGCGCCAAAGCCGATCGACAACTGCCAAGGCAGCCGGATCGGTTTGTTCAAGCGGCGTCAGAATCACTTTGTGTCGACGGAACAGCTGAGCATTGGAAGCCTCGACCCCGCTCTGCTCGGAACCGGCAATCGGATGCCCTGGAACGAAGCGCGCCGGCATGCCACCAAAGGCTTCGGTCGCTGCACGGACCACATTGCCTTTGGCACTGCCGACATCGGTCAGAATCGCCGCACCCAGGTCCATGCCGGCCAACAACGCCAGCAGTTTTTCCATTGCAAGGATCGGCACCGCCAACTGAATCACGTCCGCACCGCGGCACGCGACAGCGAGGTCGTCTTCGCAACGATCCACCACCCCCAGCTCGACCGCCAGCTTTCGCGATTGCGGATCTAGATCAACGCCGACCACTTCGCGGCACAACCCGCTTTCCCGCAGCCCCTTGGCGAACGAACCTCCGATCAGCCCCAGACCGACCACCACCAGGCGACCGATCATAGGCACAGCAGGTTGCACGGCGATGACATCAACCACGGGCCAGAACCTTGGCCAGCGCCTCGAGGAAGCGACTGTTTTCAGCCGGCAGACCGATGGTGATGCGCAAGTGATTCGGCATACCGTAATTGGCCACCGGACGCACGATCACGCCTTCATGCAGCAAGCCCTGGAAAACCGGCGCCGCAACACGCCCCAGATCCACGCAGATGAAGTTGCCTTTAGAAGGAATCCAGCTCAGCCCCAACTCACGGAAACCCGCTTCGAGCTGCTGCATGCCGGACTCGTTCAGGCGACGGCTTTCAGCCAGGTATTCATCGTCCTGCAACGCCGCACAGGCCGCAGCCAGGGCCAGGCTGTTGACGTTGAATGGCTGACGCACACGGTTCAACACATCGGCGACCACCGCGGTCGACAAGCCATAACCCACGCGCAACGCGGCCAGACCGTAGGCCTTGGAGAAGGTCCGGGAAACCAGCAGGTTCGGGTACGCCGCAAGGAAATCCAGGCCATCCGGCAGATCGCAGCCTTCGGCGTACTCGATGTACGCCTCATCCAGCACTACCAGCACGTGCGCAGGCACGTCCTGCAGGAACTCATCCAGCGCCTCGGCACCGAACCAGGTCCCGGTCGGGTTGTTCGGATTGGCGATGAACACCACACGGGTATTGCTGTCGATGGCTTCGAGCATGGCCGGCAGGTCATGACCCCAGTCTTTGGCTGGAATCACTCGCGCCTCGGCACCCACAGCCTGAGTGACGATCGGATAGACCGCAAACGCATGCTCACTGAACACCGCATTCAGACCTGGCGCCAGATAGGCACGCGCGACCAGCTCAAGGATGTCGTTGGAGCCGTTGCCCAACGTCACCTGATTGAGTTCGACCCGGCACTGCTCAGCCAGCAGGGTTTTCAGCGCAAAACCGTTGCCGTCCGGATAACGGGTCAGCTCGGCCAGCTCTTCGCGAATCGCCGCCAGCGCCTTGGGGCTGGCACCCAGCGGGTTTTCGTTGCTCGCCAGCTTGACGATTTTTGCCGGATCGATGTCCAGCTCGCGAGCCAGTTCGTCCACGGGCTTTCCCGGAACGTAAGGCGAAAGTTGTTGCACGCCCGGCTGTGCCAGAGCGAGGAAGTCGCCACTCATTATCAATGCCTTTAGAGAACTGCTTTCGGGTAGGAACCCAACACTTTAAGTGCTACCGCTTCCTGACTGATTTTCTCCAGCACAGCTTTTATCAGCGGGTCGCGGTGGTGGCCGACGAAATCGATGAAGAACACGTAGGTCCACTTGCCGCTGCGCGATGGACGGGTTTCGATTCGCGTCAGGTCGATGCCATTGTCATGGAACGGCACCAGCAACTCGTGAAGCGCGCCGGGCTTGTTGCTCATCGAGACGATGATCGACGTTTTGTCGTCGCCGGTCGGTGGCACTTCCTGGCTGCCGATCATCAGGAATCGCGTGGAGTTGTCCGGGCGATCCTCGATTTTTTCGGCCAGACGGGTCAACCCGTACAAGCCTGCCGCCATGTCGCCGGCAATCGCTGCCGAGTTCCACTCACCCTTGACCCGCTTGGCCGCTTCGGCATTGCTCGATACCGCCACGCGCTCGACGTTCGGGTAGTGAGCGTCCAGCCATTTACGGCACTGCGCCAGAGATTGGGCATGGGAATAAATGCGGCTGATGCTGTCGGTCTTGGTGTTTTCACCCACCAGCAAGTGGTGGTGAATGCGCAGCTCGACTTCGCCACAGATAACCATGTCGTGCTCGAGGAAGCTGTCGAGGGTGTGGTTGACCGCGCCCTCGGTGGAGTTTTCCACAGGCACCACGCCAAAGTTCACCGCACCGGCAGCCACTTCACGGAACACTTCGTCGATCGCCGCCATTGGCTTGCTGATCACCGCATGGCCAAAGTGCTTCATGGCCGCCGCTTGAGTGAAGGTGCCCTCAGGGCCGAGGTAGGCCACTTTCAGCGGCTGCTCGAGCGCCAGGCACGAGGACATGATTTCACGGAACAACCGCGCCATCTCTTCGTTACCCAGCGGCCCTTGGTTGCGCTCCATTACGCGCTTGAGCACCTGAGCTTCACGCTCAGGACGATAGAACACCGGCACTTCGCCTTCGGCCAGCGTGGCCATCTTTACTCGCGCGACTTCCTGGGCGCAGCGCGCACGCTCACTGATCAGCTCGAGGATCTTTTCGTCCAGAGCATCAATGCGCAGGCGCAGTGCCTTGAGTTCTTGCTCAGACATTAGCCGTGTTCCTTCTCGAACTCTGCCATGTACGCCACCAGCGCATTGACTGCGTTGATGTCGACGGCGTTGTAGATAGAGGCACGCATGCCGCCTACCGAACGGTGACCCTTGAGGTTCAGCAGGCCGCGCGCCTCGGCACCGACCAGGAACGGCTTGTCGAGGCGATCGTCAGCCAGACGGAACGGCACGTTCATCCACGAGCGGTCAGCCTTGTTGATCGGGTTGCTGTACAAGCCGCTAGCATCGATGAAGTTGTACAGCGTGCGCTGCTTGACTTCATTGAGCTTGCCAATGGCCTCAACACCACCCTGCTCTTTCAGCCATTCGAACACAAGACCGGACAAGTACCAGGCCAGGGTCGGCGGGGTGTTGTACATCGAGCCATTGTCGGCCGCGATCTTGTAGTCGAGCATGGTCGGGCAGAACGAACGGGCACGCCCCAGCAGGTCTTCACGCACGATATTGACGACGATACCGCTTGGGCCGATGTTTTTCTGGGCGCCGGCGTAGATCATGCCGAAACGCGAGATATCCACAGGGCGCGAAAGAATGTCCGACGACATGTCGGCGACCAGCGGAACATCACCGGTTTCCGGGATCCACTGGAATTCCAGACCACCGATGGTTTCGTTCGGCGCGTAGTGCACGTAGGCCGCGTCTTGCGACAGCTTCCATTCGTTCTGGCCGGGAATTGCGAAATAGTCGTAAGGCTTGGCGGTAGCGGCAACATTGACGTGGCCGTAGCGCTGCGCTTCTTCAATGGCTTTCTGCGACCAGATACCGGTATCGATATAGTCGGCCTTGCCATTTTCCGGCAACAGGTTCAGAGGAATCTGAGCAAATTGCTGGCTGGCGCCGCCTTGCAGAAACAGTACTTTATAGTTCGAGGGGATATTCAGCAGATCACGCAGATCCTGCTCGGCCTTGGTCGCAATGGACACGAACTCATCGCTGCGATGGCTCATTTCCATGACCGAGAGACCCTTGCCATGCCAGTCGAGCAACTCCGACTGGGCACGCAACAGGACAGCTTCAGGCAGCGCAGCAGGACCTGCGCAGAAGTTATAGGCTCGTTTGCTCACATCCACTCTCGCTATGCATTCACGGTAGCGGACAGAGCAAACACTCTGCCCTGCTACGATTTGGTTAGTCTTGCGGCTCTTCTTCGTCAGCGGATTCAGCCTGCTGACTTTCGACAGTATCGTCCGGCTCGATGCCGGCCTCTAGCACGACGCCTTCAAGCTCGGCACCCTCTTCGCCTTCCAGCTCTTCGCCTTCGACTTCCGATGGCTCCTGAACCCGCTCCAGACCGACCAGCGTTTCATCGTTGGCCAGCTTGATCAGGGTCACGCCCTGGGTGTTACGACCCAGACTGGATACTTCATCAACACGAGTACGCACCAGGGTGCCCTGGTCGGAAATCAGCATGATTTCCTCGCCGTCGAGCACCTGGACTGCACCGACCAAACGGCCGTTACGCTCGTTGCTGACCATGGCGATAACGCCCTGACCGCCACGCTTGTACTCAGGGAACTCGGTGATGGCGGTACGCTTGCCGAAACCACGCGCCGAAGCGGTGAGGATCTGGCTGCCTTCTTCCGGGATCAGCATGGAAATCAGCTTCTGACCTTCCGGCAGACGCATGCCACGGACACCGCGAGCGGTACGGCCCATGGCGCGAACGTCGGACTCTTTGAAGCGGGTAACCTTGCCGCCATCGGAGAACAGCATGACTTCACGCTCGCCATCGGTGATGGCAGCGGAGATCAATACATCGCCTTCGTCCAGCTCCAGCGCGATCAAGCCAACACTGCGCTGACGGCTGAAGGATTCCAGCGGGGTCTTCTTCACGGTGCCGTTGGCGGTAGCCATGAAGATGTAGTGACCTTCGGTGTATTCCTCGACCGGCAGCATGGTGGTGATGTATTCACCATCGTCCAGCGGCAACAGGTTGACCAGCGGACGACCACGGGCGGCGCGGGACGCTTCAGGAATTTCGTAGGTTTTCAGCCAGTAAACCTTGCCCTTGCTGGAGAACAGCAACAGCGTGGTGTGGCTGTTGGCGACCAGCAGGTGAGCGATGTAGTCCTCATCCTTGACGCCGGTCGCCGATTTGCCTTTACCGCCACGACGCTGGGCCTGGTACGCAGCCAATGGCTGGGTCTTGGCGTAGCCACCGTGGGAAATAGTCACGACGCGCTCTTCTTCCGGGATCATGTCACCCAGGGTCAGGTCCAGACGCGCATCGAGAATTTCGGTGCGACGCACATCGCCGTACTCGGCACGAATCACTTCCAGCTCTTCGCGGATCACTTCCATCAGGCGCGTGGCGCTGTTGAGGATGCGGATCAGCTCGCCGATCTGGTTGAGGATCTCTTGATACTCGGCCAGCAGTTTTTCGTGTTCCAGGCCGGTCAGACGGTGCAGACGCAGCTCCAGAATGGCTTGCGCCTGCTCTGGCGACAGGAAGTACTTGCCGTCGCGCAGACCGTATTGCGGATCGAGGTTTTCCGGACGGCAGGAATCTGCACCGGCACGCTCGACCATCGCCACCACCGCGGTGGATTCCCAAGGTGTGCTGATCAGCGCTTCCTTGGCTTCCGACGGCGTTGGCGAGGCTTTGATCAGCGCGATGACCGGGTCGATGTTCGACAGCGCAACTGCCTGACCTTCAAGGATGTGACCACGCTCGCGGGCTTTACGCAGCTCGAACACGGTACGGCGGGTTACCACTTCGCGGCGGTGACGCACGAAGGCTTCCAGCAGGTCCTTGAGGTTCAGGATCCGCGGACGGCCGTCGATCAACGCAACGATGTTGATACCGAACACCGCTTGCAACTGGGTCTGGGCGTAGAGGTTGTTGAGGATCACCTCAGGCACTTCACCGCGACGCAGCTCGATCACCACGCGCATACCGTCTTTGTCGGACTCGTCTCGCAGCTCGGTGATGCCTTCCAGCTTCTTCTCTTTGACCAGCTCGGCGATCTTCTCGATCAGACGCGCCTTGTTCAACTGGTAAGGCAGTTCGGTGATGACGATCTGCTGACGGCCACCGACCTTGTCGATGTCTTCGATGATCGAGCGGGCACGCATGTAAATACGGCCGCGACCGGTACGGTAGGCTTCGATGATGCCGGCGCGACCGTTGATGATCGCAGCGGTCGGGAAGTCCGGACCGGGGATATATTGCATCAGCTCATCGACGGTCAACTCAGGGTTGTCGATGAGTGCCAGGCAACCGTCGATGACTTCACCGAGGTTGTGCGGCGGAATGTTGGTCGCCATGCCCACGGCGATACCGCTGGAGCCGTTGACCAGCAGGTTGGGAATGCGGGTCGGCATGACCGCCGGGATCATTTCGGTGCCGTCGTAGTTCGGCACCCAGTCCACGGTTTCTTTATGCAGGTCAGCCAGCAGCTCGTGTGCCAGCTTGGTCATGCGCACTTCGGTGTATCGCATCGCAGCGGCGTTGTCGCCGTCGACCGAACCGAAGTTGCCCTGACCGTCTACCAGCAGGTAACGCAGCGAGAATGGCTGCGCCATACGAACGATGGTGTCGTACACCGCGGTATCACCGTGCGGGTGATACTTACCGATCACGTCACCGACAACACGGGCAGATTTCTTGTACGGCTTGTTGAAGTCGTTACCCAGCTCGCTCATCGCGAACAGCACACGCCGATGCACGGGCTTCAAGCCATCGCGCGCATCAGGCAGTGCCCGCCCGACAATTACGCTCATTGCGTAGTCGAGGTAGGACTGTTTCAGCTCGTCTTCGATATTGACCGGGAGGATTTCTTTGGCCAGTTCGCCCATGAGAAGCCTGATTCCTTTTTCTGGTGAAACTTCGTCACATCCATATGGGACGAACGAAGCTCGCCGCTGCAGGCTGAGTGCCAGCACCGACTTACGACAAATCAACGAGTTATGCCATGGATCTGCGCAGTAAAGGCAACCACATCGGGCTGCCTTGGAAACCGCCGGATGTTATCACAAGAGCCGCCACGCACCTATCCCCCAGATGCGCATGGAGCATAGTTAGTTGACCGGTGACAGGCGTAAAGGCGACGAGAGAGGCTCTGAGGCAAATCACAGGTCCGACTCAGGCTGATTTGTTGGCCTTGAGGCCCCATCGCGAGCAAGCTCGCTCCCACATTTGTCCGTGTTCTTCAGTTAGATACGGTCGAGTGTGGGAGCGAGCTTGCTCGCGATGGGGATATATCAGACGCCCGAGATCGTCAATGCAACCGCTTGCGGCACATGAGTTGCGCCATCTTCGCGGTATCCGGCCGCTCGACGATGCCTTTTTCGGTGACGATGACGTCGATCAGGTCCGCCGGCGTAACGTCGAACACCGGATTAAAGGCATCAACATCGGCCCCCACCCGCTTGCCGCCGACGTCCAGCAACTCGCTGCCATCACGCTCTTCGATCGGGATGTCGTCGCCGCTGGCCAGATTCATGTCGATGGTCGAACTCGGCGCCACCACCATGAAGCGCACGCCGTGGTGCATGGCGTTGACCGCCAACTGGTAAGTGCCGATCTTGTTCGCCACGTCACCGTTGGCGGTAATTCGGTCAGCGCCGACGATCACCCAGGTCACGCCCTTGGTCTTCATGATGTGCGCTGCGGCCGAGTCGGCATTCAGGGTCACCGGAATGCCTTCGTTGGCCAGTTCCCAGGCGGTCAAGCGCGAGCCTTGCAGCCAAGGCCGGGTTTCGTCGGCGTAAACCCGCTCGATCATGCCCTCCAGGAACGCGCCACGAATCACTCCGAGCGCAGTACCGAAACCGCCAGTCGCCAACGCCCCCGTATTACAGTGGGTCAAAACAGCCTGGGCATTGCCCTGATGCTTGCGAATCAGGTCGACCCCCAATTGCGCCATGGTCAGGTTGGCTTCGCGATCACTTTCATGGATTGCCAAGGCCTCGGCCTCAAGCACTTCCAATAGATTGGGGTGATCTTTGAGCCGCTCCAGTCGTTCGCGCATGCGACCCAGCGCCCAGAACAGGTTGACGGCGGTCGGCCGTGAATCCGCGAGCAGGGCAAAATCCTCTTCCAGCGCCGCCTGCCAGTCGCCACCCGCAGCAAACCGCGCACGCGCCGCCAGCACCACGCCATAGGCGGCGCTGATACCGATTGCCGGCGCACCACGCACCACCATCGAGCGAATAGCCTCAGCCACACCCGCTGCACTGGTATAGGCAATCCAGGTTTCTTCGAATGGCAGAATGCGCTGATCCAGCAGGTACAGGGCGCCGTCCCGCCAATCGATGGCCTTCACCTTCTCCGCAGCCAACAGTCGATCGCGCATCCCTCACCCCGCACTCATGAACAAAAGCCGCCGATTATAGCGATCCCCCCGCGAAGACGCTCGGGTATACTTCGCCATCCTTTATAAAAGCACTGGACCGAACCCTCGATGCCGAATCCTGCCGCTGCGCTCGACTTACTCTTGCTGCCGACCTGGTTAGTACCTGTCGAACCCGCTGGCGTAGTCCTCAAGGAGCATGGCCTGGGCATCCGCGACGGGCGCATTGCCTTTATCGGCCCGTGCAGCGAAGCCTTGAAGCTCAAGGCCAACGAGGTCCGCGAACTGCCGGGCATGCTGCTCAGCCCCGGGCTGATCAACGCCCACGGACATGCAGCGATGACACTCTTTCGTGGCCTGGCCGATGATTTGCCGCTGATGACCTGGCTCGAACAGCACATCTGGCCAGCCGAGGCCAAATGGGTCGATGAGGCCTTCGTTCGCGACGGCACCGACCTGGCCATTGCCGAGCAGATCAAAGGTGGCATCACCTGCTTCTCGGACATGTATTTTTACCCGAAAGTTGCCAGCGAACGCGTGCACAACAGCGGTATTCGCGCGCAAATCGCCATCCCGATCCTCGATTTCCCGACTCCTGGCGCCAGCGATGCAGATGAAGCCATCCGCCAGGGCGTCGAGCTGTTCAGCGACCTCAAGCATCACCCGCGCATCAAAATCACCTTCGGCCCTCATGCACCCTACACCGTCGGCGACGAAAACCTCGAAAAAATCCGAGTAATCGCCGAGGAACTGGACGCAGCGATTCACATGCACGTCCATGAAACAGCCTTCGAAGTCCAGCAGTCGGTCGAACAGCGCGGCGAGCGGCCATTGGCCCGCCTCGGTCGCCTGGGCTTGCTCGGACCGCGCTTCCAGGCCGTTCACATGACGCAAATCAGCGATGAAGACCTGGCGTTACTGGTAGAAAGCAATACCAGCGTGATTCATTGCCCGGAATCGAACCTGAAACTGGCCAGCGGCTTTTGCCCGGTGGAGCGCTTGTGGCAGGCTGGAGTCAATGTCGCAGTCGGCACCGATGGCTCAGCCAGCAATAATGACCTCGACCTGTTGGGTGAAACCCGCACCGCCGCCCTGCTGGCCAAGGCTGTTGCCGGCTCGGCCACGGCACTGGACGCTCATCGCGCCTTGCGCATGGCGACCCTCAACGGTGCCCGTGCGCTGGGGCTGGAAGCCGAAGTGGGCTCGCTGGAAGTCGGCAAGGCCGCGGACCTGGTGGCCTTCGACCTGTCCGGCCTGGCCCAGCAGCCGGTTTATGACCCGGTTTCGCAGCTGATCTATGCCACCGGCCGGGACTGTGTGAAACACCTTTGGGTTGCCGGCAAGCAATTGCTCGACGACCGGCGCCTGACGCGCCTTGATGAACAACAGCTATGCGCCACGGCTACCGCTTGGGGCCAGCGCATCAGCGGACACACCGAATAGAACGAACCCTTGAACCGAACTTCAAGGCTGACAGCAGAATTTTTCAGATTTAGAGGACTACCCATGAGCAACGTCGACCACGCTGAAATCGCCAAATTCGAAGCCCTGGCTCATCGCTGGTGGGACCGCGAAAGCGAGTTCAAGCCGCTGCACGACATCAACCCGCTACGGGTCAACTGGATTGACGAACGCGTCAAACTGGCCGGCAAGAAGGTGCTGGACGTCGGTTGCGGTGGCGGCATCCTCAGCGAATCCATGGCACAACGCGGCGCCACTGTGATGGGCATCGACATGGGCGAAGCGCCGTTGGCGGTCGCACAACTGCATCAACTGGAATCCGGCGTCAGCGTCGAGTACCGGCAGATCACCGCCGAAGCCCTGGCGGAAGAAATGCCCGAGCAATTCGACGTGGTCACCTGCCTGGAAATGCTCGAGCACGTGCCCGACCCATCGTCGGTCATTCGTGCCTGCTTCCGTATGGTAAAACCGGGTGGCCAAGTGTTCTTCTCGACCATCAACCGCAACCCGAAGGCTTACCTGTTCGCCATCGTCGGCGCCGAATACATCATGAAGCTGCTGCCGCGCGGCACGCATGACTTCAAGAAATTCATCCGCCCTTCCGAACTGGGTGCCTGGAGCCGCCAGGCCGGCCTGAGCGTCAAGGACATCATCGGTCTGACGTACAACCCGCTGACCAAGCACTACAAGCTGGCCTCCGACGTTGACGTCAACTACATGATTCAGACCCTGCGCGAGGAATAAGTCGATGGCCATCAGAGCAGTTCTTTTTGACATGGACGGCACCCTGCTCGACACCGCGCCGGACTTCATCGCGATCTGCCAGAGCATGCGCGCCGATCGCGGCTTGCCACCCATGCCGGACAAACACATCCGCGACGAGATCTCCGGCGGGGCGAAAGCCATGGTGGCGGTAACCTTCTCGATGGACCCGGAATCGCCGGGCTTCGAGGCGTTGCGACTGGAGTTCCTGGAGCGCTATCTCAAGGGTTGCGCGGTCCACAGCAAACTCTTCGATGGCATGGCGGAGCTGTTGGCCGACATCGAGAAATCCAATCTGATCTGGGGTGTGGTGACCAACAAACCGCTGCGCTTCGCCGAGCCGATCATGCAACAACTGGGACTGGCCGAACGCTCGGCGCTGCTGATTTGTCCAGACCACGTGACCAACAGCAAGCCGGACCCGGAGCCGTTGATCCTCGCGTGCAAAATGCTCGACCTGGACCCGGCCAGCGTGCTGTTTGTAGGCGATGACCTGCGCGATATCGAGTCGGGTCGCGATGCCGGCACCCGAACCGCCGCGGTGACCTTCGGCTACATTCACCCCGATGACAATCCACGTAACTGGGGGGCCGACGTGGTGGTGGACCACCCTTCGGAGTTGCGCAAGGTTCTGGATGGCGCATTGTGCAGCTGCTGAGCAGCCTCCCTGGAGGCTGCTGTGGCGGCCGGCATTGTTTGTTGAATTGTGTAGAGGTTTTTTATGTTTGATTATTCCGCCCGCCCTGAACTGCTCAAAGATCGGGTCATCCTGGTCACCGGCGCCGGTCGTGGTATCGGTGCTGCCGCGGCAAAAACCTATGCCGCTCACGGCGCTACCGTACTGCTGCTGGGCAAGACCGAGGCCAATCTGACTCAGGTTTACGACGAAATCGAAGCGGCCGGTTATCCACAGCCTGCAGTGATTCCATTCAACCTGGAAACCGCCCTGCCGCACCAGTACGACGAACTGGCGGCCATGATCGAAACCGAATTCGGCCACCTTGATGGCTTGCTGCACAACGCCTCGATCATTGGCCCGCGCACACCACTGGAGCAACTCTCCGGCGAAAACTTCATGCGCGTAATGCACGTCAACGTCAACGCCATGTTCATGCTGACCAGCACCCTGCTGCCACTGCTCAAGCTGTCTCAGGACGCCTCGGTGATCTTCACCTCCAGCAGCGTCGGCCGCAAAGGTCGCGCGTACTGGGGCGCTTATGGTGTGTCGAAGTTCGCCACCGAAGGCCTGATGCAAACCCTGGCTGACGAAGTCGACAACGTCGCGCCGGTTCGCTCCAACAGCATCAACCCAGGCGCTACCCGCACCAGCATGCGCGCTCAAGCGTACCCGGGCGAAAATCCGGCCAACAATCCTACGCCCGAAGAGATCATGCCGGTTTACCTGTACCTGATGGGGCCGGACAGCACCGGCATCAACGGTCAGGCGTTCAACGCTCAGTAAGCCCTCGCTGCCGCGACGGCATACTGTCGCGGCACGCGCCGCCCCCCCCTTCAAGCGCCTGCTTGAAGTCAAACAAATGCCGCCGAATCGGCTAACAGAAACCGATACACAAGCCAACAATCTGATTTAAAACGAGTTTTATTCATTTGAACCGAATGGCATGACTTTCGCTCTAACCCTGTTGAAACACGCAGCGTGTTAGCGATCGGGCAGCGCCATGCCGAGCTTACTTTTGCTCGACAAAGCGGACTAAAATCTGGCCACATGTCCTACGGGACTGATGGACCAGTATGACGCGCAGCCCAAAGCCGCTCTCACCCAGCCTGTAAGACAGCATTCCTGCTTAGGGGCTCACGCCATATGAAATCTCCAACCCAGACCAACGCAATTGACTTCGATAGCGCCAAAATGCAGCGACTGGGCTTTGGCCAGTTGCCACCCCTTCTGGAGCGTCCTGCCAGCCTCGGTCAATTGCGCCAGCAAATGGGCCTGCAACTGCAAACCAGCCTTGAGCCGCAGCGCATTCTGGGACTGTTTTTCCGCGAAGTTCAGCGCCTTGTGCCACTGGACGCCTTGAACTATCAGCACAAGACCAGCGATCTGCGCCTGGAATTCGGTCAGCGCGGGCATCACTCGGTGAGCTATAGCCTGAGCCACGAAGGCACACACCTGGGCGATCTGGTGTTCCGTCGCAATCAGCGCTTCAGTGAAAAAGATCAGGGCAACCTTGAATCCCTGCTTTCCACCTTGCTCTTCCCGATGCGTAACGCCCTGCTCTATCGAGCGGCCACCCAAAGTGCACTGCGCGACCCACTGACAGGTACCGGCAACCGAATTGCCATGGATCAGACCCTGCAACGGGAGATCGACATGGCCCGGCGGCACATGCAGCCGCTGTCGTTGTTGATGCTCGATATCGATCACTTCAAACAGATCAATGACAACTACGGTCACAGTGCCGGCGATGACGTGCTGAAGGCTGTCGCAACCTCGATCAAAGATCAGTTGCGCAACGTCGACATGGTCTTTCGCTTTGGCGGAGAAGAGTTTCTGATTCTGCTGTCCAACACCAGCCGCGAAGCCGCAGCGATGGTAGGCGAACGCCTGCGCTATGCCGCGCAAGCCGGGGAGTATTCGGCGGATGGGACACTGATTGGTTTAACCGTCAGCCTCGGCTGCTCGACGCTGCTACCGGGCGAGTCCGCAGACAGCTTGTTGCGACGCGCCGACAGTGCGCTGTATGTGGCCAAACGCGAGGGGCGTAACCGGTTGGCGATGGCGGGCTAAATAGCCAGCAACAACACTAACAAAATGTGGGAGCGAGCTTGCTCGCGATGAACGATAACTCGGCTGTCCTGTTAAACCGGGTTGCCTGCATCGCGAGCAAGCTCGCTCCCACAATGGTTTTGTGTTGCCTTCGGATCAGCTTTCGACCAGCGCCATCCGTTCACGGGCGACCGGAACCCTTTCCGAGTGTTCCAGTTGCATGCAACGTTCCAGGAACAGGTACATGTAGTCGTAGCTCTTGCAGATCGCCTGACGCAGTTCGGCTTGCAAGGATCTGGTGGGGTTCAGGCCCGCCAGCGTGCAGATGATTTCCAGGGCTTCCCACGGATGGGCATCATCGTATTGAGCATGCATTTTCAGCCACTTCATCGCGCGCTTGCGGTCGTCCTCAGGGAACGCTGACGCGTAGACCCCACTGGAACACACCAGCGCCGACCATTCCCCGGTCGCCCCTTCAATGGCATAGTTGGTCGCTGCAATGGCCACGATCAGCGAATCCGCCGAGCTGGTATGCCAGCACCAATGACTCAATGCATGAAGTTCAGGTGCAACCTGCTGTGCCTGCAGATCCTCCAGACTCACGCCATGTGCGCGACTCCAGTGCACCCAATAATCGGCATGATTGAGCTCAACCCGAATGTTGCGCATCAACCAGCGACGCGCCATGTCCTCGCCGGGATGGCGGGCAAAGCGAGTCTTCGTCAGGTTTTGCGCCATATACAACGCGAACTGCTCAACGACCGGCCAGCCACCTATCAGGTACTGACGCATGGTCCTTGCACTGAGTTTGTTGTCACGCATCCGCTGATACAGTTCATGTTCGACAACCCGACGCTTGCTCTCGCTGCAATCCCGGATCAGTTGCTGAGCCCAGGCAGGGTAACTTGCGGCTTCCATAAGCGGGCCGGATCTGTTGAATGTATCGATCACTGTCGCACTCCTTTTGATTGTGATTGTACGGATCAGCAAGAGACTTCAACGGAACGTGCCAGGCGCCTTGAATAACAGAGGCTGCGGCCTGGTGGGCCGACAATGCAGGCTGTCACAGGTAAACATTTGCGGGCGTTCGATAACATACCCTTGAGCATAATCCACCCCGATCTCCAGCAATGCCTGCTCGATCTGGGGCGTTTCAACAAACTCGGCAATGGTGCGCTTACCCATGACATGACCGATGTGATTGATCACTTCGACCATTGCACGGTTAATCGGGTCGTCCAGCATATCCTTTACGAAACTCCCGTCGATCTTCAAGAAGTCTACAGGTAAATGTTTCAGATACGCGAATGAGGACATACCGGCGCAAAAGTCATCCAGCGAAAAATGGCATCCTAACCCTTTGAGTTCATTAATAAATCTGATTGCGCTACCCAAATTGGAAATCGCGCTGGTTTCAGTGATTTCAAAACAAATCATTTCAGGCGGGATGGCATAGGCAATGAACTTTTCACGCAGGAAGTGCAGAAAAGCCTCATCCCCGATGGTAATGCCTGACAGATTTATCGCACACATGGCCAACGGCCCATTACGCTCTTGCGCGATGCCCTGCGCAATAATCCTGAAAACATTCTCGACCACCCAACGATCCAGGGACGTCATCAGTCCGTAACGCTCGGCAGCAGGAATAAAGCTGTCCGGCAGAATCATCCGCCCGGCTTCGTCGTGCAGACGCAGCAGGATTTCGATATGCCCACCGCCCCGTTCCGTATGCCCCAGCGCAGCGATTTCCTGTGAGTACAGGCAGAAGCGGTTCTCCTCGAGCGCCATGTGCAGGCGCTGGACCCAGGCCATCTCGCCAAAGCGCAGGGACAACTCGGAGTCGTCAGCATGATAGACCTGCACCCGATTGCGCCCCTTCTCCTTGGCCATGTAGCAGGCCATGTCGGCAGCACGCAATGAAGCCTCAAGAGTGGCCGGAGCTTGAATGATGTGCACCAGACCGACGCTGACGGTGGTCACGAATGGCCGGCCTTTCCAGACGAAGTGCAGGTTTTGCACCGTCTGGCGCAGGCCCTCGGCGATTTTTTCCGAGGCTTCCGGCGAGCAGTTTTCCAACAGAATGCCGAACTCGTCACCACCCAATCGGGCCAGGGTGTCACCTTCGCGCAAACCCGACTGCAACAGCGCGCAGATATGCCGCAGCAACTCATCACCCGCCGCATGCCCGCAGGTGTCGTTGACCAGTTTGAATTGATCCAGATCGAGGAACATCAAGGCATGCCGGGCCGGCTGGCGCGTCAGGTTGTGCAACGCCTGCTCCAGGCGATATTCGAATTCGCGGCGGTTGGCCAGCCCGGTTAGCGCGTCGTGAGTGGCCTGCCAGGAAAGATTGGCGATGTACTGCCGCTCTTGGGTCATGTCATGCAGAACCAGCACCGTGCCACTGACTTTACCCGCATTGCGAATCGGCGAACCCACCAGCGTGACTGAAACCGTGCTGCCATCCAGCCTCTGGATCAGCTTGGAGTGTTCACTGCCGCCGCTGAGCTGACCGCTGAGAATATGCTCGATCAGCGTGAAGCCATCCGCCTGGGCATTTTCATCCAGCAGATTGAACAAGGCTGCCAGCGGCAGCCCGATTGCCTGCTCAGCCTTCCAGTGGGTCAACTCCTCGGCTGCCGGGTTCATGTAAGCAATGGCGCCGTCAACGTCGGTGGTGATCACGCCATCGCCAATGGACTGCAAGGTGATTTGCGCGCGTTCCTTTTCCAGCTGCAAGGCATTGGCAAACGCGTGGCGCTGAGCCAGTAGCTTATGAGTGCGCAAGAGTGCCAGGGCAATCAACCCCAACGCCGTGGCCAGGTTAGTGAACAGCAACAACCGCAGAATCAGCCGCGAGCCCTCGCCCAATGCATCACTGAATGCTTTGGCAGCGGGTGTCACCGCTTCGTTGATGGCAAATATCCGGGCTTTCCAGCGCTGAATGTCGGCGTCGCTCGCCTGGTCGTTGGCAATGCGCTGATGCATTTCAAGGGCGACGTTATCGAGCTGCATCAGGTAGGCATCACCCACGGTCCAGCGATCGATAGCGGTTTCCAGGTAACTGAAATGCCGGAAGTTCAGGTACAGCCAAATCAGGCTTGAAACATCATCGGGATGGTTACCACCCTTGAGGATACCCCGCTTCGCGGCCTCGAGATCAGGCGGTTGATTATCCAGCGCGACCCGCAGCTCATGCCCGCCCTGGGGCACTGAAATCGCCGTCTGATACTTGAGGAAAATCGACTCGTCGCGACTGTCAGCGTACAGATTGAGGTAATAGATAGCGTCTTTCTGGCCCTTGGACCACAGGCTTTCTCCGGCAACGTAGCCGCGAACCGCCGACAAAACGTACAGGCTGACGCCACCCAACAAGGCCTGAAACAACACGACGGCGATAAATGGCCAGACGATGCCCAACAACCGTGGCGTTCCGAGAGTCCGCTTTTGCTTCATGAGGTCCCTTGCACAAGCGCTGCCTGATGAACACCCGAGAGAATTCCGCTCCTAGAAGCACAGACTAGGCTAATTTTCGATTTTTCGAAGACATCTGGCTTCGATCAAGCTCGATTTAGGGACAACGCAACAATCAAAGGTTCCACAAGGCCGATTCCCAAAAAAGGATGGCTGATCAATAAGTACAGAAATCCGGGCAAAACTCAAGATTGCTAATGCTGCTGCAAATGCCCATACAACTTGGCATACAACCCACCCTCAGCAATCAGCTGCTGGTGGTCGCCATCCTCGGCAATTTGCCCGCCATCGAACACCAGCACACGGTCCGCCTGTTTTACCGCCGACAACCGGTGAGCAATGATCAGTGTTGTGCGACCGCTGAGAAACCGCGCGAGCGCCTGATGGAGGTTGTATTCGGTGGCGGCGTCCAGCGCCGAAGTCGCCTCATCGAGGACCACGACCTTGGGTTCGGCCAGCACCATGCGCGCAATCGCCAGGCGCTGGCGCTGCCCGCCGGACAAGCGCACACCGGAACGGCCAACCACACTATCCAGGCCTTGTGGCAACGCCTTGACTGTCGCCTCGAGCTGGGCGATTGCCAGTGCCTGCCAGCAGGCTTCGTCACTGCGCTCGCGGCCCATGGCGAGGTTAGCCCGTATGGTGTCGTTGAACAGTGCCGGATGCTGCAACACCACGGCGACATTCTCGCGCACGGTTTCCAGGCCGATGTCCTGTTGAGTGACGCCACCAAAACGGATGCTGCCCGATTGCGGCGTATAGAGCCCCAACAGCAATTGCACCAGCGTGCTTTTACCGCCACCGCTGGCGCCCACGATTGCGACTTTTTCGCCGGGTGCGATGGACAGGTTCATCTGATCCAGCACCAGCTCACCGCCGTAGCCGAAACTCAAGCCCTGGACCTCGATGCCTACCGTCTCACGCCCCTTGAACGGATCGACGCCACCTGGGTACTGCGGCTCGTCGGCACGCGATAACAGCTCGTTGATTCGCGTCAGTGCACCACCCGCCGCGTAATAGGCATATTGCAGGTTCAGCAGTTGCTCGACCGGCCCGATCATGAACCAGAGGTAGCTGAACACCGCCAGCATCTGTCCGATGGACAGGTCAGAAAACAACACAGTGAGCATGGCGGCGGCGCGAAAAATATCGATGCCGAACTGGAACAGCAATCCGCTGGCACGGCTCGAGGCATCGCTTTTCCACTGTGAGTTGACGGCATAGTTGCGCACTTCCTGCGCCCGCAATCCGAGCCGCCCGAGGAAAAAACCCTGACGATTGCCAGCGCGGATTTCCTGTATCGCATCCAGGGTTTCGGTCAGCGCCTGGGTGAACCGGGAAGTGCTGTCGTTCTCGAGTTTTTTCAGGTGTTTGACCCGTTTACCCAACTGCACGGTGGCGTAGATCACCAGCGGGTTGAACAACAGGATCAGCAGCGCCAGCTTCCAGTGCATCCACACCAGAATTCCCGCCGTACCGACCAGCGTGAGCATCGCCACCAGAAAACGGCTAAGGGTTTCGCCGACGAATTTGTCGACAGTGTCCAGGTCCGTGACCAGGTGCGTGGTCACCGTGCCGCTGCCCAGGCTTTCGTATTCGCCAAGGGAAATACGCTTGAGCCGCTCGATCAGCCGGATGCGGATACGATAGACGATGTCCTTGGCCAGACCTGCAAACAGACGCGCCTGCAAGACGTTGAACATCAATGCACCGCAACGCAGGGTCAAGGTCACCAGCAACATCAAGCCAATGTAACCGGCAGCACGTTGCCAACCGGAGGGCAGCACGTGGTTCATGACTTTCAGTGCAGCGTCGCCATGCCCCAGCAGCACTTCGTCTACCAGCAATGGCAGCAGTAAAGGGATCGGCACACTGCACAGGGTTGCCAATACGGCGACGCCGTTGGCGATCCACAAGGATTTTTTATGCTGAAGCGCCAGACGACGGATTTCCGCCCAACTCAGCCGATCGACCCGCGTGGGTTGTGGTGCATCATCGGGTTGCTCATACACAGGCAGCGCGCTCCAGCCAACGGCCGAGCAACGGTGACAGTGCGCTGAGCGGTTGGTAGCCATTGGTCAACAACGCCAATTGACCATTGCGTTCGGCCAGCATGGTCGGGAAACCGGCGATGCCCAGATCCTGAACCCAGGTGAAGTCGGCCGCTGTCGCCGCGTGCTGATCGGCACGGTCGAACGCTGCCGCGAACTCGATACGTGGCAAACCGGCTTGTTCGGCCAACTCCACCAACACGCTCGCGCGGGTAACGTCACGACCCTCGGCATAAAAAGCCTGCTGGATAAGCTTCAGCAGTTTCCAGGCGCAATCCGGTGCCAGACTGCGCGCCGTCACCAGCGCGCGGCAAGCCGGTTCAGTGTCGTAGACAAAACCGTCGGGCAGCGCGCCTTCGAACTTGAACGGCTGGCCGGTGGCTTCAGCGACCGCCTGCCAGTGTTCGAGAATGTAGCGCCGCGTGGTGGGCTCCAGTGCCGCACCACTGCCGGTGCGCAAACCGCCGACAACCAAATGCACGTCAACGCCCGTGGCCTGCGCCTGCTCGACCAGGGCCTCGGCCACCGGAGCAAAGCCCCAGCACCAGGAGCACATCGGGTCCATTACATAGAGCAGGCGTGCGGACATGGTTCAGGCCTCGGTGTTGGATTGCTTGTAGTTGTAACCAATCGGGTGCGGCTGATTACGGGCCTTGGCCAGTTCGATCTGTTTCTGCCGGTCGATCGCACTGCGACGGGTCTTCTCACTCAGCTTATCCCAGCAATGCGGGCAGCTGATGCCGGCGACGTAGTGCTCGGATGCGCGGTCTTCCACGCTCACCGGCGTACGACAGGCATGACATTGATCGTAGTCGCCTTCGCTCAAGTCGTGGCGAACGGTGACGCGGTTATCGAACACAAAGCAGTCGCCCTGCCATTTGGTTTCTTCCTGCGGCACCTCTTCGAGGTACTTGAGGATTCCACCCTTGAGGTGGAAGACTTCATCGAAGCCCTGGCCGAGCATGTAGCTCGAAGCCTTTTCACAGCGAATGCCGCCGGTGCAGAACATCGCGACTTTCTTGTGCTTGGCCGGGTCGAAGTTGGCTTTGATGTAGTCGGGGAATTCGCGAAAACTGGTGGTTTTCGGATCGATCGCGCCTTCGAAGGTGCCGATCGACACTTCGTAGTCGTTGCGGGTATCGATCAGCAGCACTTCAGGGTCGCTGATCAACGCGTTCCAGTCCTGCGGATCAACGTAGGTGCCGACCTTCTTGTTCGGGTCAACGCCTTCAACACCCAGGGTGACGATCTCTTTCTTGAGCTTGACCTTGGTGCGATAGAACGGCTGCTCGTCGCAGTACGACTCTTTGTGGTCGATGTCGTCCATGCGCGGATCGTTCTTGAGCCAGGCCATCAGCCCGTCGATGCCTTCGCGGCTACCGGAAACCGTGCCGTTGATGCCTTCTTCGGCAATCAGCAAAGTGCCTTTGATGCCGTTGTCGACCATCGCCTGCAACAGTGGCTCGCGCAGGGCGACGTAATCTTCGAGGGTGACGAACTTATACAGTGCCGCCACGACAATCTGTTGTGTCATGGGTGATTCTCCAGGTGGCTACCCGCGTAAGGGGTGAACCGGATGCGAAAAAAAACGCGCCGGCTAAGCGGCGCGTTGCGGATTCTAACAAAAAACCGAAGCTTAATGCTTGCTGCCGCCAGCACAGGTCGGCGAGGCAGGTGCCGCACCGGTCTTTGCCCATTCCTCTGGCGTATAGGTATGCAGCGCCAACGCATGGAATTCGCCCATCAGCTCACCCAGCGTGGCGTAGACCTTCTGGTGACGCTTGACGCTGTTGAGCCCGGCAAATTGCTCGCTGACCACCACGGCCTTGAAGTGGGTTTGCAGCCCACGGCTGTGCATATGACTTTCGTCCAGCACATCCAGATGCGCAGGTTGCAACGCGCTCAGTGCCGATTCAATACGTTGTTGCATGGTCATTGCGGGGCTCCGCTCAAGGCTTTTTCTTGGCTGGAGCGGCAGCGTCTTTCGGCGTCAGCTCGGCAGTCATGTCAGACAGCAGCTTGTTGACCACAGGCACCGCGCTTTCCAGTTTGGCTTGAGTCATCTGGGCCGATTGCTGAGTCAGCTGAGGCATTTTCTCCAGGACTTTCTTGCCCAGTGGCGACTGGTAGAACGCAACCAGGTCCTTGAGCTCGGATTCACTGAAGTTGGTGGTGTAGAGCTTGACCATGTCCGGCTTCAGCTTGTCCCAACCAATGGCCGCATTCAGAGCCGCGTTGGCCTTGGCCTGGTAGGTTTCCAGCAGGGCTTTTTTCGATTCCGGCGCTTTAGTTTGCTCGAAGCGCTGGGCGAACATTTGCTGCACTTGCATGTACACCGGTGTGCCCAGTTTGTCAGCATGCGCCAGGGTCAGGAAAGCTTCGGCACTGGCGTTGTGGCTGGCGGTATCGGCGAAAACCTGGCCGCTGGCACAGACCAGAGCAACCGCGGTACAGATGGCACGAAGACGAGTCATCGAGTTTCCTTTTCTAGCAGGCGAGGTAAAACCCCAAGGGGGGCCATTCTGCGCCTAAAAAACTCATGCGCTCAACCCCTCCCCCTTGCCAGGCCTGATTTTCAGGACCGAACGGTTAAAAAATCGACTGATGGAACCCCAAGCGCCAATCACGACCTAAACTTCGCTATCAGACCTACAGGAATGTAACCGATGAGCCGTATCGAAACCGACAGCCTTGGCCCAGTGGAAGTCCCGGATGAAGCCTACTGGGGCGCTCAGACGCAGCGCTCGCTGATTAACTTTGCCATTGGCAACGAACGCATGCCGCTGGCCGTACTGCATGCCCTGGCCCTGATCAAGAAAGCCGCGGCACGGGTCAATAGTCGCAACGGCGATCTGCCGGCCGACATCGCCCGGCTGATCGAACAGGCCGCCGACGAAGTGCTCGACGGCCAGCATGACGACCAGTTTCCACTGGTGGTCTGGCAGACCGGCAGTGGCACCCAAAGCAACATGAACGTCAACGAAGTAATCGCCGGCCGCGCCAATGAACTGGCCGGCAACCCCCGTGGCGGCAAGGTCCCGGTGCACCCCAACGACCACGTCAACCGCTCGCAAAGCTCCAACGACAGCTTCCCCACCGCCATGCATATCGCCACGGTGCAGGCCGTGCAACAGCATCTGTTGCCGGCCATCGCTGAACTCTCCGCCGGTCTGGCCGAGCAGGCCGCACGGCACATGAAACTGGTGAAGACCGGTCGCACGCACATGATGGATGCCACGCCGATCACCTTCGGCCAGGAGCTTTCGGCGTTCATCGCACAGCTCGATTACGCCGAACGTGCGATCCGCAGCGCCTTGCCGGCCGTCTGCGAGCTGGCTCAGGGCGGTACTGCGGTCGGGACCGGTCTCAATTCGCCCCATGGCTTTGGCGAAGCGATTGCCTCCGAGCTCGCGGCTCTTTCCGGCCTGCCGTTTATCACCGCGCCGAACAAGTTTGCCGCGCTGGCCGGGCATGAGCCGTTAACTACCCTGTCTGGCGCGTTGAAAACCCTCGCCGTGACCCTGATGAAAATCGCCAACGACCTGCGCTTGCTGGGTTCCGGGCCGCGGGCCGGTTTCGCCGAGGTCAAGCTGCCCGCCAACGAGCCCGGCAGTTCGATCATGCCCGGCAAGGTCAACCCGACTCAGTGCGAAGCGCTGTCGATGCTCGCCTGCCAGGTGCTGGGCAACGACGTAGCGATTGGCTTCGCCGCCAGCCAGGGCCACCTGCAACTGAACGTGTTCAAGCCGGTGATCATTCACAACCTGCTGCAATCGATCCGCTTGCTCGGCGATGGCTGCAGTAACTTCCAGCAGCATTGCATTGCAGGCCTTGAGCCGGATGCCGAACAGATGGCCGCTCACCTGGAACGCGGCTTGATGCTGGTGACGGCGCTGAACCCGCACATCGGCTACGACAAGTCCGCCGAAATCGCCAAGAAAGCCTATGCCGAAGGACTGACCCTGCGCGAGGCGGCGTTGCAGCTCGGTTATCTGACGGATGAGCAGTTCGATGCCTGGGTGCGGCCGGAGAACATGCTGGAGGCTGGGAAGCAGGGGTGAATCTGAACGTTATTTAGCGCCTGGCAGTCAGTCATCGCGAGCAAGCTCGCTCCCACATTGGATTTGTGGTGTATGCAAAACCACTGTGGGAGCGAGCTTGCTCGCGATGAACGATGACGCAGTTATCGAGTGACCGCTGCCCGCATCCGCCGGGCCTTGAGCCCGGCGATCAGCGACGGCCCCAACGCGACCAGTGCCGACCCCAGCACCACCAGCACCGCACCGCCGTACGCCAGACGGTTGATCTGTTCAGCCTGTACATAATCGGGCCATAACCAGGCGGCCAGCGCCACGGCCGCGAACGTCACCAACGGTGTGATAGCGAGCGTCGCACTGACCCTCGACGCCTCCCAATGGGCCAGCGCCTCGGCAAAAGCACCGTAAGCGATCAGCGTGTTCAGGCAGCATCCAAGCAGCAACCAGCCTTGCAGCGGGCTCAGTTGCAAGGCTTCCAGCGGATGCACCCACGGCGTCAGCAACAAGGCGCAAAACAGGTAGATCACCATCATCACCTGCAACGAATTCCACACCGTCAGCAGTTGTTTCTGGCCCAGCGCATAGAAGGTCCAGACGGTCGACGCTGCCAGTACCAGCAACACGCCTGCGGTGTAATCACTCAAAGACGTCAGCAACTCGCTCAGCCGCTGATTGAAAAACAAACCGAAGCCCAACAACAGCACCAGCAGGCCAATCCCCTGCCCCACGCTGAAACGCTCCTTGAACACAAACAGGCTGGCGATCAGCAACAGGATCGGCCCCATCTGTACAACCAGTTGCGCGGTCCCCGGGCTCAGCAGGTTCAGGCCCATCAGGTACAACACGTAATTGCCCACCAGCCCAAGTACCGCCATCAGCACCAGCCAGCCACCTTTGGGCCCGAGCACTCGTCGGCTCGGCAGACGCTTGGTCGCCGCCAGATAAAGGAACAGAAAGCTGCCCGACACAATCAGTCGAAACCAGGTCACCGTGACCGGGTCCATCACCAGCAGCACTTGCTTGAGCTTGATCGGCAGGATTCCCCACAAAAACGCGGTCAGCAGGGCGAGGAACAGACCATAAACCCAGCGACCGGACGAAATGTGCATGGAAACCCCAAAAGCTAACGACGAGAAAAGCCATTCTAGGCTGCCCTCGAGGCATCACACAGGGACAGTTGGCGACAAGCCGTAAATGAGACTGTATCGGTCGCACCGATAAATTGACGGTTGACCGCTGATCAGTTGACCAGGCGCGCCATGTCATTCAGACATAAGCTGATTTTGTCCTCCCCCCGGATCCGCTCATGGAGACCGTCATGTACGGCATGCGCGCCCACGACACTGCCCCTGCCACGCACTTTCGCAGTGAACGGTTGTGTCGGGTGAACGGTGATTTGTATTTCAATACCCGGGAGAACACCCAGGAAGGACCGTTCAGCAACCATGAAGCGGCCGAGCGGGAGATTCGCGCGTACATCGAGCGGATGAAGTTTTTGAGCCGCGAACGTATCAGCTGAATATCTGCGGTGCCTTCATCGCGAGCAAGCTCGCTCCCACAGGTTTTGTGCGGTCCTTGTGGGAGCGAGCTTGCTCGCGATGGCGATTTAACAAGCGCTACACATTCCGGGCTTATTACCGCACCGCCTCAAACAACCCCGTAGCGCCCATCCCGCCGCCCACGCACATGGTCACGATGCCGTAACGCAAGTTGCGCCGTTGCAGCTCACGTACCAGATGACCGACCTGACGCGAGCCGGTCATGCCGAACGGGTGGCCGATGGAGATCGAACCGCCGTTGACGTTGTATTTTTCATTGTCGATTTCCAGGCGATTGCGGCTGTACAGGCACTGCGAAGCAAAGGCTTCGTTGAGCTCCCACAGGTCGATATCCGCCACCTGCAAGCCCTTGGCCTTGAGCAGTTTTGGCACCGAGAACACCGGACCGATGCCCATTTCGTCCGGCGCGCAACCGGCAACGGTGAAACCACGGAAGAAGGCCTTCGGCTTGAGACCGAGCTGTAGTGCTTTTTCCAGGCTCATCACCAGGGTCATCGAAGCGCCGTCAGACAGTTGCGAGGAGTTGCCAGCAGTGACCGAACCGTCTTCGGCAAACACCGGTTTCAATCCCGCCAGGCTTTCGTAAGTGGTGTCCGGGCGATTGCAGTCATCGCGATCGACAATGCCTTCCAGGATCTGCACCTGGCCGGTGTTTTTGTCCTCGACCCTGTACTTCACCGCCATCGGCACGATTTCATCGTTGAACAATCCGCCAGCCTGCGCCTGAGCGGTACGCAGCTGGCTTTGCAGGGCGTAGCGGTCCTGCTCTTCGCGGCTGACGTTGTAGCGACGGGCAACGATTTCTGCAGTCTGGCCCATCGGGAAGTAGATGCCCGGCACCTGCTCCTTGAGCAACGGGTTGATCAGGTTGTCGGTGTTGACGCTTTTCATGGTCAGGCTGATCGACTCGACGCCACCCGCAACAATGATCTCGCTGCAACCCGAAGCAATCTGGTTGGCCGCGATGGCAATCGCCTGTAAACCCGAAGAGCAGAAGCGGTTGAGGGTCATGCCGCCAGTGCCGATGCCCAGATGCGAAAGCACCGCCACGTTGCGACCGATATTGAAACCCTGAGCGCCTTCGTTGGAGCCGGCGCCAACGATGCAATCCTCGACGCTGGCCGGGTCGATGTTATTGCGCTCCAGCAGCGCGTTGACGCAATGGGCTGCCATGTCGTCCGGACGCGTCTGGTTGAACTTGCCGCGAAAGGATTTGGCCAGGCCGGTTCGCACGCTATCGACGATCACTACTTCACGCATGGCATACCTCATTATTGTTGTCGTTCAGGAAGTGGATCGAGCATAAATCCAGCTCCCGGCCGACCGCGACAATCATTCACCCTGCGTATGCAAACCCATCGGGTTACTTCTTGTCCTGCTTCAGCTTCTTCTCGCGCTTGTCAGATTTCTCGAAGGCGTCTTCCAGCGCGCGGTTGAGGGTGCGCAATACTTTGACCCGGGCCCAGCGCTTGTCGTTGGCCTCCACCAGGGTCCAGGGCGAAACCTCGGTGCTGGTGCGGTCGACCATATCGCCGACAGCCGTCCGGTAGTCGTCCCACTTCTCGCGGTTGCGCCAGTCGTCTTCGGTGATCTTGAAGCGCTTGAAGGGAATTGTTTCGCGCTCCTGGAAACGCTCCAGCTGAGTCTGTTTGTCGATGGCCAGCCAGAACTTCACAACAATCACCCCGGAGGCGCTGATCTGCTCTTCGAAGTCGTTGATTTCGCCATAGGCGCGCAGCCAGTCGGCCTGGCTGCAAAAGCCTTCGACGCGTTCCACCAGCACCCGGCCATACCAGGAACGGTCGAAGATGGTGAATTTCCCCCGTGCCGGGATCTGTCGCCAGAAGCGCCACAAATACGGTTGGGCGCGCTCGTCCTCGGTCGGCGCGGCAATCGGCACGATGCTGTACTGGCGCGGGTCGAGTGCGGCGGCCACACGACGAATCGCCCCACCCTTGCCTGCCGCGTCATTGCCCTCGAATACTGCGATCAGTGCGTGTCGACGCATGCGTTTGTCACGCATCAGGCCGGATAACCGTGCCTGCTCGGTAATCAGTTGCTCCTCGTAATCGTCCTTCTCCAGCCGCTGGCTCATGTCCAGGCTACCGAGCAGACTCAACTGATCGACACTGGCCGACAGCGGCGCAGCGCTGACTTTGTCCGGGTTGATCCTGGGCCGCTTGAGGGCGTTTTGCAGACCGTCGAGCAGGATCTTGCCCACGGTCAGACTGCGATAATGGGCATCCACACCTTCGATCACATGCCAGGGTGCGTAGTCACGGCTGGTGCGGCGAATCACGCGCTCACCGTACTGCACGAACTTGTCGTAGGTTTTCGATTGCTGCCAGTCCAGCGGGCTGATGCGCCAACTGTGCAACGGGTCATCCCGCAAGGCCTTGAGGCGTGCCTTCATTTGTTCCTTGGACAGGTGAAACCAGAACTTGAAGATCAATGCGCCTTCATCGCAGAGCATTTTCTCCAGGCGCTCGGTCTGGTTGATCGCTTGATCGAGCACCGCATCCTTGAACAAACCATGGACCCGTCCTTGCAGCATCTGGCTGTACCAGTTGCCGAAAAACACCCCCATCCGCCCCTTGGCCGGGAGCATCCGCCAATAGCGCCAGGCCGGTGGTCGCGCCAGCTCTTCATCGGTTTGCTGATCGAAGGTGCGCACTTCGATCAGTCGCGGGTCCATCCATTCGTTGAGCAACTTGACCGTCTCGCCCTTGCCCGCGCCTTCAATCCCGTTGATCAGCACGATCACCGGAAATCGCGCCTGCTGCTGGAGGTCGAACTGAGCTTCAAGCAAAGCCTCACGCAGCGCCGGCACTTCAGCTTCGTAGGTTTCTTTATCAATCGCATGACCGATTTCGGCAGATTCGAACATGAGCAGCTCCCTTCCCGGATTGAGCAAGACTAGCGGATTGATTGAGCACTTGTCTGTGCAATGCCATTCGGGTTGCCATGGATCAATCGGCTTTGTCGCGATCGGCTAGAATGGCCACCTAGCCTCGCCTGAGCCGACCATGAATCCTGAAACACTGCCGAACCCCGTACCGCATGCCCAGCTCGACTGGGACGACCAAGGTCGCCCGCGCTCGCGGGTGTTTGACGACGTGTATTTCTCCGACCAGTCGGGCCTTGATGAAACCCGTTATGTGTTCATCGAGCAAAACCGCCTGAGCGAACGTTTTGCCGAACTGCCGGCCGGTGGAAGGCTGGTGATTGGCGAGACCGGTTTCGGCACCGGACTGAATTTTCTCTGCGCCTGGCAGCTGTTCGAGCAACAGGCTGTGGCTGGCGCACGGCTGCATTTCATCAGCGTCGAGAAATACCCGCTGAGCCCGGCAGATATGCGCCGGGCCCTGACACTCTGGCCTGACCTCAAACCATTTGCCGATCAGTTGTTGGCGCAGTACGTCGCCATCCACCAGGGCTTTCAGCGGCTGGTGCTGGACAATGGCCGCGTGACCCTGACGCTGTTGATCGGTGACGTGCTGGAACAACTGCCACAGCTGGACGCGCAGATCGACGCGTGGTTTCTCGACGGTTTCGCTCCGTCGAAAAACCCCGACATGTGGACCGCCGAACTGTTTGCCGAACTGGCGCGTCTGTCGGCGCCCGGTTCGACCATCAGCACCTTCACCAGCACCGGCTGGGTCCGCCGCCTGCTCAATGCGGCGGGTTTCAAAATGCGCCGCACACCGGGCATCGGCCACAAATGGGAAATCCTGCGGGGAGAGTTCGTCGGCTGGCCGCAGGAAACACCGACGCCGGCAACCGCCAAACCCTGGTTTGCTCGCCCGAATCAGCTGAGCGGCGAACGCCGTGCGCTGGTGATCGGCGCCGGGCTGGCCGGTTGCGCCAGCGCCGCCAGCCTCGCCGCGCGCGGTTGGCAGGTCAGCCTGCTGGAACGGCATGCCGACCTGGCGCAAGAAGCCTCGGGTAACCCGCAAGGCGTGCTGTACCTGAAACTCTCGGCCCACGGCACCGCACTTTCGCAATTGATCATCAGCGGTTTCGGGCACACCCGGCGCCTGCTTGAACACTTGCAGCGCGGCGTCGACTGGGACGATTGCGGAGTGCTGCAACTGGCATTCAATGCCAAGGAAGCCGAGCGTCAGGCGCAACTGGCGGCGGCCTTCCCCGCCGATCTGTTGCACCCGCTGGACCTGCCGCACGCGCAGGCCCAGGCCGGAATCGAACTGGCCCATGGCGGGCTGTTCTATCCAGAAGGTGGTTGGGTTCATCCGCCGGCCTTGTGCCAGTGGCAAGCATCGCCCCCCAATGTCCAACTGCTGACGCACTGCGATGTGCTGGAACTGCGCAAAGTCGATGATCAGTGGCAAGCCTGGGACGGCGAAACCCTGCTTGCCAGTGCGCCTGTGGTGGTACTGGCCGGCGCGGCGGAAATCAAACGCTTCGCGCACAGTGCCGAGCTGCCGCTCAAACGCATTCGCGGGCAAATCACCCGCTTGGCGCAAACCGCGGAGAGCCAGTGTCTGGCGACGGTGGTTTGCGCTGAAGGTTACGTCGCACCCGCACGCTTGGGTGAACACACCCTGGGCGCCAGCTTCGACTTCAAGAGCGACGACCTGACCCCGACGACTGCCGAACACCTCGGCAACCTGGAGCTGCTCGAGGAAATCTCCAGTGATCTGGTCACTCGACTGCACGCCAGACAGCTGGACCCGGAACACCTGCAAGGTCGCGCCGCATTCCGCTGCACCAGCCCCGACTACCTGCCAATCGTCGGCCCATTGGCTGACAGCCAGGCGTTCGCCCAGGCCTACACCGCGCTGAGCAAGGATGCCCGACAAGTGCCGGACATCGCATGCCCATGGCTCGACGGGTTGTACGTCAACAGCGGGCACGGCTCACGCGGACTGATCACCGCGCCGCTGTCCGGCGAGTTGTTGGCGGCGTGGCTGGACAACGAACCGCTGCCACTGCCCAGAAGCGTTGCCGAGGCCTGCCATCCCAACCGGTTTGCCTTGCGCAAGCTGATTCGCGGTTCGTGATGATGGGATCAAGGCGAGCAGGCTGGTCCTGCGGCGTGAAGCGCCGTAGGATCGCCGGATTGATGACCCGAGGTGCCTATGCTGATTCCCCACGACCAACTTGAAGTCGACACCCTGACCCGCCTGATCGAAGACTTCGTCACCCGTGACGGTACCGACAATGGTGACGAAACCCCGCTGGAAACCCGCGTGTTGCGGGTCCGCCATGCGTTGAGCAAAGGTCAGGCGCTGATTGTGTTCGATCCTGAAAGCCAGCAATGCCAACTGATGCTCAAGCACGATGTGCCCAAGCACCTGTTTGATTGAGCAGCCATTTGACCGAGGGCTTCAGCTGCGTTTGCCGTGTACCCGTTTGGCCTGAATGCGCTCGTAGACTTCGGCGCGATGCACATTGATGTTTTGCGGGGCTTCGACACCGAAGCGAACGTTGCTTCCGTTCACGGCGAGGATACGCACAGTGATGTTGTCGCCAATGGAGATCAATTCGCCCACAACGCGGCTGAGTACGAGCATGGCTCTAGTCCTTGAGGTTACCGGGCCTTGAAGATGACCGGCTGACGCCGGGTCTACAATGCAACGGCGGCAAAACAGTCCCTCCCTACACGGCAAAGCGACTCCTCTTACAGACTTCCCTTTCACGGCAACATCAATGACTCAAGGTGTAGTGAAGCGTGGGCCAAACAGAATGATGCTCGCGCCTAATACGCACAACGCAACGCCCAGCCAATCCGAGCCCAGCGGTCGAATCCGCTCGACCACGCCAAGCCAGCCGATGGACGCAATGATGTAGATGCCGCCGTAGGCTGCATAAGCGCGGCCGGCGTAGGCCGATTCGACTTTGGTCAGCACAAGGGCGAACAGCGTCAGGCTGAGCAGCGCCGGTACCACCCACCAGGCGCTTTTACCCTGCCGCAACCACATCCAGAAAGCGAAACAGCCGGCGATTTCGAACAGCGCCGCGAGGAAAAACCACAGGTAATTGAGCATGCACACATCTCGTCAGGGCGGCCAGAAGCGGCAACCCTAACGACGCAGCCCGCTACTCGCAAGTTCTGCTGGTGGCCTTGGCGCGCATCTTGTCGGCCATCACGGTCATCTCGTTGTAGAGCAACTGCGGGTTCTTCTGTTTGAGTGCCCAGGCCATACGGCCCTGCTCATGGGGCAGGATCATGAACTCACCGGCGGCAACATGCTGGTAGATATAGTCAGCGATATCAGCAGCGGTAATCGGCGAGCTTTCCAGCAACTTGCCGACCTGGGCTTTCATGGCCGGGGTCGGGCCACGGAAGGAGTCCAGCAGGTTGGTCTGGAAGAACGACGGGCAGACCACATGCACAGCGATTTCCTGCTGTGCCAGTTCAATCAGCAAGCTCTCGGACAGCGCCACCACACCGGCCTTGGCCACGTTGTAGTTGCTCATGGCCGGACCTTGCATCAATGCAGCCATCGAGGCGATGTTGATGATCGTGCCTTTGCTCTTTTCCAGTAGCGGCAAGAACGCCTTGCAGCCTTTGACCACCCCCATCAGGTTGATCGCAATCTGCCAATCCCAGTCTTCCAGCGACAGCTCACTGAAGAAACCGCCTGAGGCGACGCCAGCGTTATTGACGATCACATCGATGCCGCCCAGCTTCTGTTCACAGGCTTGTGCGAAGGCGGTCAGCTGGCTGTAGTCGCGTACATCGCAACGCTGAATGAAACCGTCACCACCCACCTCGCGGACCTGTTTCAGGGTTTCTTGCAAGCCCGGCTCGCTGACATCGGACAAGGCCAACTGCCAACCTTCACGAGCCCAGCGCAGAGCGATTTCGCGACCCAGGCCGGACCCGGCACCAGTGATCATCATGCGATTTTGCATAGGGAGTTGCCTTGATGTTCCGGGGAAGATGCTCGCAGTGTAGCGAAGGATTTTCCTACACCCATGACCATCAAACTGCTGAATACCCCAGGCAAACCGCAGCGGCTGCATGGCACGGAATTGCGTCGAGCCGGCCGGGTTTTCGGCAGGGTTGAACCGCCCGCCGACAGGTTTGGCAGACAAAAAAAAAGAGGCCCTCGCGGGCCTCTTTTTTTATTGGCGTATTACTTGGTCTGCATACTTTCGGTTACACCTGCGGTGTTATCCAGCAAGCTCTTGGTCGCGGTTTGCAGAAACGCTTCCAGCTTGAGCTTCAGCTCAGCGGTGCGCGGTGCATTCGGGATGACTTCGGCATGCGGGTTGGCACCCAACTGGTACTGGTACATCTTCGGGTCCATTTCCTTTTCCTTGGGCAGAATCAGGATCTGGTCAGCCGTGACGATGGCCGTGGTCTGCTCAGTACCCGATGGCTTGATCACGCCAAAACCGGTGTCGCCTTGCGGCAGGTTGAGCAGGTCTCGTCCCCAGCACTGTTGACGCACTTCACCACCGAGGCGACCCATGATGGTCGGCACGATATCGATCTGAGTGCCCACGGTGTGGTCACGCTGACCGAACTTTTCCTGGATACCCGGTGCAATCATCAGCATCGGCACGTTGAAGCGGCCCAGGTCCATTTCGGTGATTTGACGCTCGTTGCCAAAACCATGGTCGCCCACGATGACAAACAGGGTTTCCTTGAAGTACGGCTCTTTACGCGCCTTTTCAAAGAACTGCCCCAACGCCCAGTCGGCATAGCGCATGGCGGTCAAATGCTCGTTCAGGCTGCCACGATCAGTGACTTTTTCGACCGGCAATGGCGTCGGCAAGGCATAGGGGGTGTGGTTGGACAGTGTTTGCAGCAGTGCGTAGAACGGCTTGCCTTCGCGTGCCTTGAGTTCCTGCAAACCACGGTCGAACATGTCCTGGTCGGACACGCCCCACGTCGGGTCGGAGAACACCGGGTTGACGTAGTCGTTACGCCCGATGAAGTTGGTCATGCCCTGGTTGCTGAAGAAGCCCGACTGGTTGTCCCAGGCAAAATCGCCGTTGTAGACATACACGTCGTCATAGTTACGGGCGCTGAGCAACTGTGGCAGGCCGGACAGCTTATGGCTGCCTTCCGGGGTCTGCATCAGGTATTCGAAACCCGGCAGGTTCGGGAAGCAGGCCATGGTGGCGAACATGCCCTGGTGGGTATGAGTACCGTTAGAGAAGAAGCGGTCGAACAACAGGCCTTCTTTCGACAATTTGTCGAGGTTGGGCGTGATGTTGCCAGGCGCGCCCAAGGCACCTACCGAGTGACCGGCCATGCTTTCCATCAGGATCACAACGACGTTCTTGATCGGCAGGGTCTTGTCGGCCGGTGGCGTGTAATCGCGGCGTACCGCAGCGATATCGGCATCAACCAGCTTGTCGTCCGGCATCACCAGCATATCGCGGACAATTTTCTGGGCCTCAGACTGCTCCATGGTCGGCTTCCAGATATTGTCGCGCTCTTCGGACATGCGGCTCTTCGCGGCAGCAACCAGCTGCAGCGTGCCGTTCAGGCCCAGCTGGTTGGCGAAGTTCGAGTCGGTGGTGTAAACGTCACCCCAACGCAGCGGTGGTCCCTGACGCAGCGTGCCACGGGCAGCCACGACGCAGATCAGCAGGCAAACCACGAACACTACAATGCGCGCGTACCACGGGGCGACTTGACGGGTGCCGATGGCGCCACCGCTGAACGGGCCGCGTGGGCGGGTTGCACGGTCAGCGCCCTTGAACGCCAGGCTCAGCAACCAGGTGCCAACGGCCCAGGCCAACAGATAACGGACGACCGGGAAGCCGTACCAGAGCATGCTCATGACGGTTTTCGGGTCTTCCTTCACATACTGGAAGACCAGGCCGTTGAGGCGCTGGTGGAACTCACGGTAGAAGTCCATTTCCATCAGGCCAAGGAACAGCGCGATACTCGAGGCAATGGTCAGCCAGAACCGGAACAGACCACGGGCCGCCATCGCCCGGACACTGAACAGCGCCAGCAATAGCGGAATGCTGAAGTAGACCACCAGGCGCAGGTCGAAACGCAAGCCGTTGGCGAAAGCTTCGAGGAAGGTCGAGGCTGGGGTGTTAAGGATCATCTCTCGGTTGTAAACCAGCAGCGCAAGACGCAGCAGGGAAAGCATCACCATCATGACCAGGGCGCAGAGCAGCGTATACGCCATATGCGATTTGACGGTCGGTTGCAGCAAGCGATTCGAAGCTCGCTGCTGACTCAGGGCGTCCGGGTTAGCCATGTCGTTTATAGGACTCATTGGAAGTTGAAGTTTCAAAGATGTTGGAGCGCTCCGCCCTCTCATTGCGGTTACTTGCAGGAAGTGGCCGGGAGCTTGCGCGATGCGCAAATGTTGCACGATCACTCACAGCATTGCCATTCATAACTGGCAAGCAACCCCCAAAGCCTGGCTTCCAGGGCTCTGGATCAAGAGTCACAGTAGGGTGAGTGTTAAATCGGCATGGGTGAATTGTCTTGGAGCGTTTGTGAAAATTTCGTACAACGCATATCTGGAAACACAAAAAAGGGCCTCGCGGCCCTTTTCAGTCAATACCGCTTAATCATTACCTGGCTTGTTCACCGCTTGCAGCACGTACTGCGGAAGAGCGAATGCGCCAATATGGATTTCCGGATTGTAGTAGCGCGTGATAATGCCGCTGCCGGCAAAACGCTGACTCAGGGTTTCGCGCGACAGCTTGCGGTACGCCGTGTTGGTCGCGCCCCAGGCAAACGTCATGGCACCGCCGATGTAAGTCGGCACCGCGGCCTGATAGAAGTGCCAGTCAGGGAACAGACTGCGCAAGCGGCCAGCGGTGGTCTTCACTTCTTCGATCTGCATGAACGGCGTGCCGTTCTGGGTCACCAGAATGCCGCCTTCGTTCAAGCAACGGCGACAGGCCTGATAGAAGTTCTCCGAGAACAGCACTTCACCCGGACCGATCGGGTCGGTGGAGTCCGAGATGATCACGTCGAATTTTTCCTGGGTGGTGGCGACGAAACGCATGCCGTCGTCGATCACCAGGTTCAGGCGTGGGTCATCGAACGCGCCCTTGGAGTGGTTCGGCAGGAACTCCTTGCACATGTCGACCACGGTGCCGTCGATTTCGACCATGGTGATGTGTTCGACGCTGCGGTGCTTGGCCACTTCACGCAGCATGCCGCCGTCGCCACCGCCGATGATCAATACGCGCTTGGCGGAGCCGTGAGCCAGGATCGGCACGTGAGTGAGCATCTCGTGGTAGATGAACTCGTCGGCTTCGGTGGTCTGGATCACACCGTCCAGCGCCATGACCCGGCCCATGCGCGGGTTCTCGAAAATCACCAGGTGCTGGTGCTCGGTGCGCACTTCGTGCAGCAGTTTTTCCATGCGAAAACGCTGGCCGTAGCCTTCGTAGAGGGTTTCCAGGTATTCGCAGGTGTTGGTGGTGCTCATGGGAAGTCCCCCGGTGAATGCTGGTGGCAACGGACGGTTACCCGCCCATGATGGACAATCGCAGACGCTGGGCAGGCGATTGTCCAAGGAAAGGCGCGCATTCTACGTCGCCGAACATGACAGGTCGAACCTTCGTCGAACCAAAGATCATTCGAGTACACAGTGAACCCCTGTGGGAGCGAGCTTGCTCGCGATGACGGCGGCCCATCCAGCACCAATGTGGCAGACAGACCGCAATCGCGAGCAAGCTCGCTCCCACAGGGTGATGTGTTGGTATTGAGGGCAGTGTCAGAACCGCACGTTGCCCCGGGGCCCCGCAATTGCCCAAATAACCAGGCCCAGCACCGGAAGCAGGAGAATCAGCAGCACCCAGATGATTTTCATCCCGGTTTCTGCACCGCTTTTAAGCACGTTGATGATCGCCCAGATATCCAGCGCGAGGATGATCAGGCCAACCAGGCCATTGAAGGTGGCACCCATGGTGTCGCTCCCAGAAGAAGAAATTCCCCCTTAGGATAGTCGGGCCTGATGATGGCTCCGTTTTATTACGGTTAGCGCCGTAATAGCCTTAAACGTGAATCGCCACTTTCAGCGCTTCCAGGGACGGCGCCGCGGCAATCCCGATGTGCGCACACAACTCCAGCACCCGTGGAACATCGTTGCCATAGACCAGCACAGTCTGAATCTCGTCATCGAGCAGTTGGCTGAAGTTCATCAGCGTGTAACCGCCGTTTTCCGGGTTCATGCTGCCCATCTGGACTTGGATGCGGTTGAGTGCAGTCAACGCTTCGGTCTTGGCCAGTTGCTTGGGCTTGATGTTGAACGCCACGCCCGGGCCGAAAGACGCAACGATCTGCGCGAACAGGTCCATGTAGGTGTCGGCCTGGAACAGCACGGTTTCCGGCAGGCTGCCGACCACCACCCACTCACCCAGCGGGATCGGGAAAGTGTCGTCGTAGTTGATGTCCGGGTTGGCCGCCAGGAACGCCTCGGGATCGGCATAGGCCTGGGCGGCTTCATCGGCGATCTGCACAATTTCCGCCTCGCTCATGCAGCCGGAGCTGATTTTGCTGATGAGTTCGATGAGTGCGGCTTTCATGGGCAGATCCTGTAGCGAGGGGTTTTGAGGGCGCGAAGGATAGCGCATTCGCGAATGGATACCGAGCCCAGGAGTCGGAACGCAGACTTGTGACAAGGAAGCGCAATCACGCTCGTACGTCATCCGTAGCAGCTGCCGAGCCTGCGAGGCTGCGTTCGAGCGCGCAGCGGTCGTAAAGTCATGCAATGCGGTCTGCCTGGAGGAACGCGTTACCTGATTTCACGACCGCTACGCGGCCGAACGCAGCCTCGCAGGCTCGGCAGCTGCTACAGGTCATGCGGCGCGCTCCTCGCCACGGATCAGCCGAGCAGCTTCTGCAACTGTGCCGTGGTGTCTGCCGCACCCATGGTCCTGGCCGCGTCAAGAGCGTTGATACCGTTGGCATCCTTGGCCTTGGGATCAGCGCCTTTGCTGATCAGGTAGTCGACGATTGCGCTGCGATTGAACATCGCAGCCATCATCAATGCAGTGCGTCCATCAAAGGACGAACCTTCAACCTCGGCGCCACCTTCAACCAGGGCGGTCACTACTGCCAGATCGCCTTTGAACGCCGCGCCAGCAATCGGGCTTTGGCCATTTTCGTTGCGAATCTCTGGATCAGCCTTGTGCTCAAGCAGCACTTTCACTGCATCGACGTGGCCGTGATAGGCGGCCAGCATCAGCAAGGTGTCGCCCTTATGGTTACGCAGGTTCGGCGGCAGGCCTTTGCTCAGCAGTGCGGCGAGCATCGCCGCGTCGCCATCGCGAGCCTTGTTGAACACCTGCTCGGCAAACTCCGCGGCTTCTTCCGGGGTCATCTGGCGGGATTTGTCTGTCATTGGGGACTCCACATTCGGTCAATCGCAAAGCCGTTAGTTTCCTTAAGCGCCCTTACCCCTGTCACTCCTTTTTTCTCTCGTCCGGCCATAGCCAGAATCAATAACGGAACTTACCAGCGTGGATATCCGCCAGTACCTGTTCGGTGACCTGCACGTAAGTGTCCGAGCCCGGTAGCCAGGCGTAGACCGGATCGTTGCCGGTTTTGCGCGGATCGAAGGCTTCATCCTTGAGGCGGGTCTTCTGGTACTTGAAGGTCCCGGTGGTCTCCATTTTCACTTTCACCCGCAAAAACAACGGCACCGCATAGGCCGGCAGGTGTTGGCGAGCGAAGCTCAGCAACTCACGGAAGTCCAGGGTCGCCAGGGATTCAGCCGGGGTAATCGCAGCCATGCCAGCGCGGCCATTGGTGTTGTTGATCTCGACGCCATAGGCCACCGCCTCGGCAATATGGGGGTGCTTCAAGAGGATGTTCTCGACCTCGGTGGTCGACACGTTCTCGCCCTTCCAGCGGTAAGTATCGCCAAGGCGATCGACGAACTGAGCGTGACCAAAACCGATGCTGCGCAACAAGTCGCCAGTATTGAAGTAGCGATCGCCCTTCTCGAAGACGTCGTGGAGCACGACTTGTTCGGTCTTCTGCGGGTCGGTGTAGCCATCGAGCGGCGCCTTGTCATCGATCTTTGCCAGCAACAGGCCTTGCCGGCCTTTGCCGACTTTCTGCATGAAACCCTTGCTGTTGCGGATCGGCGTACAGCTGTCGTGGGCGTACTCGACCAACGCCCAGGACATCAGCGAGAAGCCGATGGTGTTGTCAAAGTTGAGGATGTTGCTGAAACCGATATTGCCGTCACTGGCGGCGTACAGCTCACAGATATGCTTGACCCCGAAGCGCCGTTTGAACTCGCTCCAGACGCCGGGGCGCAAGCCGTTGCCGATCATCTTCACCACCGCGTTATCACGGTCGGCGGCGCTCGGCGGTTGATCGATCAGGTAACGGCACAACTCACCGACGTAGCCGATGGTGGTCGCCTGGTATTTGCGTGCGTCGTTCCAGAACTGGCTGGCGCTGAATTTGCGCCGAATGGCAAAGCCCGACGCCCCACAAATTGCCGAGCCCCAGCACACGCATAATCCCGTGGCGTGGTACAGCGGCAAGGTGCAATAGACGACATCGTCGGGGCGCATATCCAGGGCGACCAAGCCAAAAACAGTGGATGTCTTCATCCAGCGGCCATGCTTGAACACTCCGGCCTTGGGCAATCCGGTCGTGCCGGAGGTGTAGATATAGAAGCAAGGGTCGTTGAGGTACACCTGCTGGCTGCTGAGCGGGTTGTCGCTCGGGCAATCGGTGCTGGCGTGCATCAGATTGATGAAGCCTGCGGGCACCGAGCCGGGATCACGGGAGGTGTCCTGATCGGCCACCCACCAGGTTCTCGCGGTATCGATGGCAACCTGTTCGCGGATCGTCGAATACGCCTCGACCAACTCCTCGCCCACCACGATTGCCGCCGGAGCCACCAGATTCACGCTGTGCACCAGCGCCTGTTGGGTTTGCGAGGTATTGAGCATGGCGCTGATCGCGCCAACCTTGGCCACTGCCAGCACGGTGACCAGCAGTTCCGGACGGTTTTCGATGAAGATCCCGACCACATCACCTTTGCCAATACCCTGGGCAATCAGGTAGTGAGCAATGCGGTTGGCCCACTGATTGACCTGTGCATAACTGAGTTTGACCTCACCTTGCAGCAGCGCCGGGCCATTGGGATTGCGATGCGTCGCTTGCTCGAAGCTCCAACCAAGGCCGCAAGGTTGATCCGGCTGTTTGACATTGGCGACTTTAAGCCCCCTGACCACCCGTGGCAGGGCTTTGGCAATAGACGGCAACTTACGGAGCATCATGCCCCAGGTGATCATGTCGTTTGACGCGAGACTCATGGTTGCTCCCGTTCGGTCCTTGATGTCAGGCCTGTTTTGTTATTGTCGGGCGAACATTTGGTCGCAGGTGTTCAGGCAACTTCATTCCTGAATGAGGGACGGCAGATAACCTCTCGCTAGAGATTCAATAAAAGAGCCAGAAGAGTTGATGCAGGCCAAAAAGTACGCCCGCACTTGTGTCGCTGTACACGCGGTTTTTGAAATGTTTTGTATCCGGGTCGATACTGCCGCGAGCGCGCAAAATGCAGGATGCACGATGGCCATTCATGCAGAATGCACGATGCCGAAAAAATTCACGCTTTATATAATATTGATTTATAAGGATTTTTTTAAACACTCATACTGGCACAATCAGTGCACCTATCACTCCATGCTTGCCATTCAAGTGCATACGGAGCTGATCGACATGAGCCTGATCCAGGAAAAATTTTCGTCCCTGTTCTCCAACTTCGACGTCACCACGCAAGCACGCCCTGACGGCGGTATTCTGCTGACGCTCAATAGCAGCGATGGCCGAGTGTTCAAACGCTCGATTTCATACGCTCAATTGCATGCCGGCGATCAACTGTCCTGGGTAATCAGTGCCATTCGCCGTGACTTGGCCGAACAGGCCAGCGAACTGCCGCAGATTTCGATGCTGCAAAGCCAGCAGCGTTTCGCCTTGCCGACCTATCACTCGAGATAAGTACCAACCGCTCACACCTTTCAGGTCGTGCAAGCCTTGCGCTGCACGGCCTGAGTGCGTTTTGAGCTCAGCTCAACAAGCCACGATTAACCGCCTCGCCGACTGCTTGGGCACGGTTGGTGACTTCGAGCTTGGAGTAGATATTGCTCAGGTGATACTTCACCGTCGCCTCGGAAATATCCCGAATCACGCTGATTTCCCACACCGTTTTCCCGGCCTTGGCCCAATACAGAATCTCCAGTTCCTTTTTGCTCAGCGGTTTGCCTGCCGGATCCGGACGCTGTCGCTTTGGTGTTTTCAACACGGGAGTGCCGGCCCGCTTTGGTGTTTTCATCCTTAGCCCTCTCACCAGGAGTCCGCACCATTGCCAAGCGCAAAATAGTGCCTGGATAAGCGAACAAACTTAAGGGCCGAAGAGTTACACAAGGAAAAGATTAAACAAGTAAGGAAAACCACAAACAGGCATGGCCGACTTATCAACAGGCAACTTCCTACACGTCCTACAGACGTGCGTTGGCCGTGATGTTAGTCCGTGATGGAAAGCCGGCTGACCACGTGAGTTGCAGTCAGCCGTAGCCACTCAGAACGTGGCTGGATCGATCTTTGAAAAACTGCTGACGTTCAGATGCCCGGCGAGTTCGCCGCCTTCGCGTACCAGTCCGCAAGTAGCCATACCGGCCTCACGGGCGGCATCCAGTTCCTGAACGATGTCGGAGAGAAACAGGATCTGCGCAGACTCGCAACCAATGGCTTGAGTAATGCGCTGATAGGACTGCGCCTCACGCTTGGGCCCTGACGTGGTGTCGAAGTAGCCACTGAACAGCCGCGTCAAATCACCGGCCTCGGAACAACCGAAGATCAGCTTCTGGGCCTGGATCGAACCGGACGAGTAAACGAACAGTTGATAACCGGCCTGATGCCAGCGTTTCAGCGCATCGACCGCGTCCGGGTAAACATGCCCCTTCAACTGCCCGGCCTGATAACCCTGCTCCCAGACCATCCCTTGCAACGCCTTGAGTGGCGTGGCCTTGCGGTCTTCGGCAATCCAGCCCAGCAGGATTTCAATCACCCGTTCAACGTCGGCGCCAGGTTCGGCGCTGTCCTGGCGAACCGCGTCGATCTGCCGGGCAACGTCGGCCCGTTGCGCCTGCTGACGGACAAAGTCCGGCAAATGTCTGGCGGCGTAGGGGAACAGCACCTCGAACACAAAACTCACCGCGCTGGTGGTGCCTTCGATGTCGGTGAGAATGGCTTTGATCGTCATGCCATCAGTCCTCGAGACGCGGGAAGCGACTGGCGATATCGTCGCCGGTGAAGTTGGCCACCCAGCCTTCGGGGTTGTTGAACAGCCGGATCGCCACGAAGTGCGGGTGCTCGCCCATGTCGAACCAGTGTGCAGTGCCGGCGGGTACCGAAATCAGGTCGTTTTTCTCGCAGAGCACGGCGTACACGTAGTCGTCGATATGCAAAGTAAACAGGCCACGGCCCGCGACGAAAAATCGTACTTCGTCTTCTCCATGGCGATGCTCTTCCAGAAACTTGGCGCGCAATTCGGCTTTTTGCGGGTGATCGCTGTTGAGGCTGACCACGTCGACAGTGATGTAACCGCGCTCGGTCATCAACTGGTCGATCTGCACCTGATAAGCGGCAATCACTTCTTCCTGACTGGCACCTGGCTGGATCTTCGCCGCGGCTTGCCAACGGTCGAAGCGCACACCTTTTTCGGCCAGGGTCGAGGCGATATCGTCGAAGTGGGTCAGGACCTTGTTCGGCAGGTCCGGGCTTGAAACGTGGTAAACGGACAGGCTGCTCATGTTGGCAATTCCTCGTTAGCGGCGCTGCCGTCCGGCTTTTACAGGCCGGTCAGGCAACGCGTTTCATCAGACGGTTGGCGACTTCAGGTGAAGTAAGCCTTAGCGGTTAATCAACGCGCGCATTTTCAGCTCGCATTCAAACAGGAACTCAAACGCTTCGATCTGCCGCAACGCATCGCTCATCTTCGGGCCCCACGTGTAGAGGCCATGACCGCGAATCAGGTAACCGACACACTCGGGATGGTCGTCGAGCCATGGCTGGACTTTGGACGCCAGGCGCCCGATGTCCTGATCGTTGTCGAAGATCGGTACCCGCACCCTGGATTCATGGGTCGAGATCCCGCTGAAGGCTTTTTGCAGCTCGTAGTCTTCAAACGTAATGACCGGACTCTGCAGCAGCCGCGACAACACCGTGGCATTGACCGAATGGGTGTGCAACACCGCACCGATGTCGGCCCGCCAATTATATAGCTGGGTGTGCAGCAGGGTTTCAGCGGACGGCTTCTTGCCAGGCTCCAGGCTGTTGCCCGACATATCCGTGGCCAGCACGTCATCAATTCCCAACTGCCCTTTGTGTTTACCGGAAACGGTCAACAGGGCTTCGGTGGCCGACAGTCGTGTCGAATAGTTGCTGCTGGTAGCGGGCGACCAGCCTCGGCCATACAAAAAACGCCCGGCGTCGATGATTTGCTGGGCGAGCTGTTCACGGGTAAGGCTCATGGCCTGTCCTCTTGCATACGTGTGGCAATGATAACGGCTGCAGCGAACGCTGCGAGGCTGGCAATACTAAAGGTCAATGTAGCGCCCAGGGCATTCCAGCTGTAACCGGAATACAACGCGCCCAACGCACCGCCGGTGCCGGCCAGTGCTGCGTACAACGCCTGCCCCTGCCCTTGCTGGCGTGCGCCGAAGCTACGTTGCACGAAATGGATGGCAGCGGCGTGAAAGCTGCCGAAAGTTGCTGCATGCAGAATCTGCGCAAACAGCAGCACCCACAGGAATTCGGCGAACGAGCCGAGCAGCAGCCAGCGTAACGCCGCCAGCAGGAAACTCGCCATCAGCACCCGGCGCACCGAGAGGCGCGCAAGGATCTTGCTCATGAACAAAAACATCAGGACTTCGGCCACTACTCCCAACGCCCAGAGCATGCCGATCACACCGCGGCTATAACCCAGCCGCTCAAGGTGCAGGGTCAGAAAAGTGTAATACGGCCCATGGCTCATCTGCATCAGTGCCACACAGGCGTAAAACGCCAACACACCGGGGCTGCGCAGTTGATTGAGAAAGCCCTCGCCCGTCAGCCGATTGCCTTGCGCCGGCTGGGCGTTCGGCACCCAGAGGCTGCTGATGACTATTCCGCCCATGATCACCACCAGCGTCACCGGGTAGATGTCCAGGCTCAACCATTCGAACAACCGCCCCAAGGCGACCACGGTGATGATGAAGCCGATCGACCCCCACAAGCGGATCTGGCTGTAGCGCGAAGCCTGGCCCTGCAAATGTGCGAGGGTGATGACCTCGAACTGCGGCAATACCGCGTGCCAGAAGAACGCATGCAACGCCATGACCATCGCCAGCCAGGCGTAGCTTTTGCTGACGAAGATCAGCGAAAAGGTCAGCAGCGTACAGATCGCGCCGAAGCGCACGATGGCCAGGCGCCGGCCGGTGTAGTCACCCAGCCAGCCCCAGATATTCGGCGCGACGCAGCGCATCAGCATCGGGATCGCCACCAGTTCGCCAATGCGCGCGCTGGAAAACCCCAGGTGATCGAAGTACAGCGCCAGGAATGGCGCGGTCGAACCGAGCAAGGCGAAATAGAACAGATAGAAGCTGGACAACCGCCAGTATGGAAGCGCCGCCACGGCCGTCAGACCGCGGCGACGTCAGGGCACGGCTTCACAGCTGGCCCAGCACCGGGGTGCTGACGCGTACGTCGGCGTTTTGCCCGCGATTGCGCAGCAGGTGATCCATCAACACGATGGCCATCATCGCTTCGGCAATCGGCGTGGCACGGATGCCAACGCACGGGTCATGACGGCCCTTGGTAACGACGTCCACCGGGTTGCCGTGGATATCGATCGAACGGCCCGGCGTGGTGATGCTCGACGTTGGCTTGAGTGCCAGGTGCGCAACGATTGGTTGCCCCGAAGAGATGCCGCCCAGAATCCCGCCCGCGTTGTTGCTGAGGAAACCTTCGGGGGTCATTTCGTCACGGTGCTCGGTGCCGCGCTGGGCGACACTGGCGAAACCGGCACCGATTTCCACGCCTTTGACCGCGTTGATGCTCATCAGCGCATGGGCCAGCTCGGCGTCGAGGCGGTCGAAGATCGGCTCGCCGAGACCCGGTTTCACACCTTCGGCGACCACGGTGATCTTCGCGCCGACCGAATCCTGGTCACGGCGCAACTGATCCATGTAGGCCTCAAGCTCTGGCACTTTGTCCGGGTCGGGGCTGAAGAAGGCGTTTTGCTCGACCGAGTCCCAGGTCTTGAACGGGATTTCGATAGGGCCAAGCTGGCTCATGTAGCCGCGAATGACGATGCCCTGGGTGGCCAGGTACTTTTTCGCGATCGCCCCCGCGGCCACACGCATGGCGGTTTCCCGCGCCGAGCTGCGGCCACCGCCACGGTAATCGCGCTCGCCGTATTTGTGGTGATAGGTGTAGTCGGCATGGGCCGGGCGGAACAGGTCCTTGATCGCCGAGTAGTCCTTGGACTTCTGGTCGGTATTGCGGATCAGCAGACCAATCGCGCAACCGGTGGTGCGGCCCTCGAACACGCCGGAGAGGATTTCGACTTCGTCGGCTTCCTGGCGCTGGGTGGTGTGGCGGCTGGTACCGGGCTTGCGGCGATCCAGATCACGCTGCAAGTCTTCCAGGGACAGCTCAAGGCCCGGCGGGCAGCCGTCGACAATGGCGACCAACGCCGGACCATGGCTTTCGCCCGCGGTGGTGACAGTGAACAGCTTGCCGTAGGTATTGCCGGACATGCAGGACGCTCCGTGAATTCGCTGAGTGACTCAACCTGAAAATGTAATGTCGGCGAGTATACGCAGGCTATCCAACTAGTTCATCCTCGAACCTTATTGGTGCCTTCGAGTCCAACCGACACCTTCTGAATGATGGCGTGATGATGCTGCGAGTTATTGCCTTGAGCCTTACCCTGTTTACCGGCCTGCTTGCCAATATGGTTCAGGCCTCCGTTCTGCAACGTCCGGTCAGTCTGGATACCGGCAGCGGCGAGCTTTTCGGCTCGATGTTGCTGCCAAAGTCCGAGAGCCCGGTGCCGGTTGTGCTGATCATTTCAGGCTCGGGTCCCACGGATCGCAACGGCAATAACCCGGAGGGCGGCAACAACGACAGCCTCAAGCGCCTGGCCTGGGTGTTGGCCAAACACAACATCGCCAGCGTGCGTTACGACAAGCGCGGCGTAGCAGCCAGCCTCGCGGCGACCCCGGATGAACGCAATCTGACCCTTGAAGCGTACGTTGCCGACGCGGTGGCCTGGGGGCAAAAGCTCAAGTCCGACCCGCGTATGGGGCCGCTGATTCTGCTCGGGCACAGTGAAGGTGCGCTGGTGGCCACGCTCGCCGCCCCGCAAGTCGATGCCGCCGCAGTGATTTCCGTGTCCGGCAGCGCCCGACCGGTAGACCAGGTCTTGCGTCAACAATTGAGCAATCGAATGCCACCCGATCTGCTGCTGCGCAGCAATGAGCTGCTGGACAGCCTCAAGGCCGGGCATGTCGATGAACATGTTCCGACGCCGTTGCAGGTGATCTTCCGTCCCAGCGTGCAACCATACCTGATCACCCTGTTTCGCCAGGACCCGGCAGCGGCCTTCGCCAAGTTGAAAATGCCGGCGCTGATCATCCAGGGCAGTAACGACATGCAGGTCGGCGTCGGTGACGCACGGATGCTCAAAGCGGCGAAACCGGATGCCCAACTGGCGCTGATCGAAGGCATGAACCACGTGATGCGCATCGTACCCAATGACATCAAGCGTCAATTGGCCTCCTACAAAGACCCGCAACTGCCCCTCGCCGTCGAGCTCGGGACTCAGATCTTGAGCTTTATTGACGGACTTCGCCCCAGTTAAGCCGATTTTACCCTCCAGTCCTGGAAAAAACGGCCGATAAGCCTGTGTCGGCAGCCCATTTGGCTACCGCCAAGCAGGGCTTGGACAGGATCTCGCCGTTATGACTGATACCCAGAATTCACCCGACACCGCGCCAGAAGCCGCCGCCACTGAAGTGGTCGACCTGCCGTGGTCGGACGTCCAGGCCGAGCACCACAAGATGCTTCGCCTGGCGCCGCTGAAAACCGATCGAGCGACCGGTGGCCGGCCATTGCGCTTTGTCGAGTTTGGCTATGCCGAGCGCAACAGCAAAGAACGCAGCCTGCTGCGCATGAGCATTTCGCTACCTGGCCAACGGGTGCGCAAAGAACAGAACCACCTGGATGTCTGGGTCGATCACGAGACCCGTCGCGTGCACTTCGGCCCCGACAGCGGTCTGCAGATTGAACCGCTGAACCGTGGCATTGGCCGTTTTCTGGCGGCTCAAGGCATTACGTGGGCGAAGAAAAAGTGGTCGAGCTACACCGTCGACGGTGCGGACCTGAACAACAAGGACGCCCTCAACGAAGACACCCGCCTGCGCCGCGACCACTTCCTGCGCGTGCACGGCTTTGACGTGGTCTACGCCGACGCCCAGCATTTGAAGGGCAGCGTCAAAGAGGTAAAAGTCGGCGATCTGCTCGGCGACTGGAACTCCGAAAAACTGCAGTTCGTGGAAATCCTCGAAGCCGCGCAGATGCTGCAGCAAGCCGAGCAGAATCTGGCGGAGCAGGAAGTCAAACTGCAAAAGCAGGAAGAGAAAGTCAGCAAATACAAACGCGAGGACACCGGGCTACGCTTCACCATCACCTGTCTGGTGGCGTTTTCGGTGTTCCAGGCGGGACTGCTGATCTGGATTGCTACGCACCGCTGAACAAAAAGATCGCAGCCTGCGGCAGCTCCGAAGAAGATCACCAGCGGCGCCCTAACCACTCAACAGGCCGAGCGTTAGCTCGCCTGCCGCTGTTGATCTTGATCCACCCGCCCCTTCGGGAGGCCGAGTGGAGGTGTTCATCAGGGGGTGGGCGCGCAGCGCCGTACGGCGCAGCCGGACACATCGAGAGGAGGTCGTCGCGCAGCAGACCGTAGGCGATGCCCCCTGATGGACACCGGA